>NZ_BJVJ01000056.1 GCF_007989085.1 Pseudonocardia sulfidoxydans NBRC 16205 | reverse complement strand
CGTGTCCCGCCCACAGTTCGGCCTGATCGCGGACGTGCTCGGGGGCGTCCCGATTGGGGTGCTCCCGCCACTTGGCCTGCACTACGAGCTCCGCTTCCAGGCGTGCGACCCGCTCGTCAACCTGCGCGATGGCATCTGTCCTGGTCAGCATGGGCAACATGGCGATGGACGCGTTGAGCATGTCCGCGTCGTGGGTGCGCCGCAGACCGTCGCGGACCAGTTCGACCATCTCGTCACGTCCCCGAGCTGTCGCGCGGTACAGAACGCGCTCCGGCCCAGAGTTGCCCCGCTCGGCGTGTTCGGTGAGGAGGCCATCAGCCGCCGCCTTCTTCAGCGCGTGATAAATCGAGCCGGGCTTGATCTTGGCCCAACTCTCCGCACCCCAGCTCTGCAGTTCGGACCGCACCTGGTAACCATGCGCGCCGCCGGAGAGGTGCACGATACCGAGTACCAGGAGCTTCGTGGCCGACGTGCGCCCACCTCCGCTCAACCCTCTCGTCTCGATCGCGAGCTTTCCCATGGGTTCGATTCCTTCTCCCGGTGTTGCGAACGGATTGGTAGAGACTAGTCCAGTTTGACTACTTGGCCAGTAGTACACGAGGAGGAAACATCTAGTCAAGGTTGATTAGGTGCGCATCTTGAGGTGATCGGGGACCGTTCGCCACGAACCCGGATCATCGGCCATGGTGTAGGCGCCCTCAGACAGTCGTTTGCTCAGGCTCTTCGCCCACTCCAGTTCGGTGCGTGCGTGTCCCGCCCACACTTCGGCCTGATCGCGGACGTGCTCGGGGGCGTCCCGATTGGGGTGCTCCCGCCACTTGGCCTGCACTACGAGCTCCGCTTGCGCGCCCGCCAGGGTGGTGTCAACTCCCACCAACACCAGGGTGCCCTCCTGGTCCGGGTGGTGTCAGCACTGACCTGCACACGGTGCCAGACGTTCGGCGGGGAGGCTCCCGGCAGCTGCGGGGTTGACGGACCGCGGTGTGCAGTGTGCAATATTTTGCATGCCGGTTCCTGGCCGTGACGGCCTGCTCGCGACGTCGCTGCTGCGCGACCGCGCCTACACCGCGATCCGCGACGCGATCGTCGACGGCACGCTCGCTCCGGGAGAGAAGCTCGTCGACGCCGAGCTGTCGTCGTGGCTCGGCGTCAGCCGCACCCCGATCCGGGAGGCACTGGGCCGGCTCGAACGCTCCGGGCTGGTGCTCACGAGGCCGGGGCACTCGACCGTCGTCAGCCCGGTGCGGGCCCGCGAGACGGCGGCGGCGCAGTCGGTCGTCGCCGCCATGCACGAGCTCGCGACCCGGGAGGCCGTCCCGTTGCTCTCGGCAGCCGATCTCGACGCCATGCGCGTCGCCAACGCCTGCTTCGCCGAGGCATTGCGCGACAACGACATCGACGCCGCCGTCCAGGCCGACGACGACTTCCACGGGGTCGCCGTCGCGGCCTCGGGCAACGGTGCGGTCCGCGCCGTGCTGGACCAGTTCGGTCCGGTGCTGCGCCGCGTCGAACGGATGCGGTTCGGCTCGCTCGCGGGCCGCGGTTCGGTCGCCCAGCACGATCGGATCGTCGAGCTCTGCGCCGCGGGCGACGTCGGTGGCGCGGCGGCCGCCGCCCGCGAGAACTGGCTCACCCTGGCCGCCCTCGTCGACACCCTGGAGGACTGATGGCGCTCTCCGACTTCCCGCGTCACCCCCTGCTCTTCGGCCCCAGCCCGGTCCATCCGCTGGAGCGTCTCACCGCGCATCTGGGCGGCGCGAAGGTCTGGGCCAAGCGCGAGGACTGCAACTCCGGTCTCGCGTACGGCGGCAACAAGACCCGCAAGCTGGAGTACCTCGTCCCCGACGCGCTGGCGGCGGGCGCGACGCACCTCGTCTCCATCGGTGGGGTGCAGTCCAACCACACCCGGCAGGTGGCGGCGGTCGCGGCGAAGCTCGGCCTCACGGCGCGGCTCGTGCAGGAGAGCTGGGTCGACTGGCCCGACGCCGTGAACGACCGCGTCGGCAACATCCTGTTGTCGCGCATCATGGGCGCGGAGGTCGAGCTGGTCGAGGCGGGCTTCGGTATCGGGTTCAAGTCCAGCTGGGAGCAGGCCCTCGACGACGTCCGCTCCCAGGGCGGGGTGCCCTACGCGATCCCGGCGGGGGCGTCGGACCACCCGTTGGGTGGGCTCGGGTTCGCGGGCTGGGCCGACGAGGTGGCCGCGCAGGAGCAGGAGCTGGGGGTCTTCTTCGACACGATCGTCGTCTGCAGTGTCACGGGCTCCACGCAGGCCGGGATGATCGCCGGGTTCGCGGGGCAGGACCGGCCGCGTCGCGTGCTGGGTATCGACGCCTCGGCGAAGCGGGAGGAGACGCACGCCCAGGTCGCGAAGATCGCCCGGAACACGGCGGCGACGATCGGGCTGGGCCGCGACCTGCGTGACGACGAGATCGTCGTCCTCGAGGGGTGGGCCGGCGACGAGTACGGCGTCCCGGTGCAGTCGACGCTGGACGCGATCCGGCTCACCGGCTCGCTGGAAGGCGTGATCATCGACCCGGTGTACGAGGGCAAGTCGATGGCCGGGCTGATCGACCTCGTCCGCTCCGGGGAGATCGGCAAGGACTCGAACGTGCTGTACGCGCACCTCGGCGGCCAACCGGCGATCAACGCCTACAGCGCCCTGTTCCGCAACTGACAGACCGCGCGCAACCTCAGCGCTGCCGGCGGGCGCAGAAACAGCAGTGAGGTTGCGCGCGGATGGTGGGCCGCAACCTCAGCGCTCCGGGTCGGGCGCACGGCAGCAGTGAGGTTGCGCGCGGATGTTGGGCCGGGAGCTCAGCGGCCGCGGTCGGCCTGCAGGCGGGCGACGACCTCGTCGTCCCAGCGGTGCGTGCGCATCAGCCGGTAGCGGTGGCACGCGAGCTGGAGGAAGGCCTCGGCGTCGGTGCGGTCGCCGATGAGGTCGGCCTGTCGCAGCATCCGGACGACGGGCATGAACTCCTCGGCCCACCAGCGCCGGGAGACGGTGGCGCGGTCGAGGAAGCGGTTCTCGTGCTGCATCAGCCGGAACCCCCACGCCTCCACGGTCTCCGACAGCTCGGCGTAGCTCCAGGGGTCGCGGACCTCGATGGAGTCGAGCGCGGCACCGGTGAGCGGGACGCGTTCGAGGAAGACACGTCGCAGGTCCTTGGTGATGAGGTCGCCGCGGTGGACGAGCCCGTCGGGGGCGATGCGCGTCGTGACCTCGGTGACCCTCGCCTCGATCGACCGCAGCCCGAGGGCGTGGGCGACCGAGACACGGTGGTGGCCGTCGCGGACGAAGTGCAGCCCGCCGACGCGGTAGACGTCGATGGGCGGGATGGTCTCGCCACGGCGCTGGGCGCGGGCGAGGCGTTCCCAGCGTTCACGGGTGCGCTGGTTGCGGGGGCGGAAGCGGCGGTCGAAGTCGCCGGTGCGGTCGACGGAGCCGACGATGGAGTCGAGGTCGATGACGCGCAGCCCGAGGCGGCGTTCGCCGGTGCGGCCGAGCGCGGCGACGACCTCGTCGAAGGGGAGGATCTCGGAGACGTCGTCGGGTTCGCGGCGCAGCCACGTGGCGAGCCGGGAGAGGACGGCGCGGCGCCGGACGCGCAGGAAGTCGTACTCGGCGTCGACCTGGCCGAACCCTGTCTCCATGGCGTCAGAGCTCCAGGACCTTGCGGCCGACGACGTTGACCACGCGCGTCGTGCCGATCCGGCGGTCGGGCACGGGTTGGCCGTGCGGGTGGATGTGTCCGTGCAGCAGGATGCGGGGGCGCAGGGCGGCGACGACGTCGTGGAGGCAGTCGAAGCCGTGGTGGGGGCGGTCCTCGCGGTCGCCGCAGGAGCGGGGTGGGGCGTGGGTGAGCAGGATGTCGACGGCTCGGCCGTCGCGGCGGCGGAGCCTGCGGGCGGCGCGGACGAGGCGGCGGGCGCGGCGGGCCTGTTCGGCCTGGGTCCACTGGTTGGGGCCGGGCCGGTAGCGCACGGATCCGCCGAGTCCGGCGATGCGCAGCCCGGCGACGTCGACGACGCGGCCGTCGGCGTCGACGTATCCGGCGGGGCCGGGCCAGGGGCAGGGCAGTCCGGCGCGGGTCCACATGCCGCGGTGCCGGCGGTAGCCGGTCAGGTCGGCGTCGTGGTTGCCGGGGACGAGGACGCCGGGCCGGTCGGTGCGGTCGCAGAGCTCGGCGAGGTAGTCGAAGGGGAGGTCGCCCGCGGCGACGACGACGTCCACGCCGAGGCGCCGGACCGCGTCGGTGCGCAGACCGGCGACCTCTTCGTCGCTGACCGCCAGTGCTCTGACCATCACCCGCAAGCGTAGAGCGGCGCGTCCGGTCGGCGTCGCAGCCGTCGGTACGTCAGGATGCGGGCGTGGCCGGATCCGGGAGTTCGCGGGCGGTGGACGCGTCGTCGGTCGCGAAGGCGTTCGACGCGCACGCCCGCAGCTACGACAAGCTCGTCGGCGCCAACCCCGGGTACCACGAGCATCTGCGGTTGTCGGCGAAGCGGATGGGGTTGAAGGGCAGCGGGTTGCGGCTGCTCGACCTGGGGTGCGGGACGGGGGCGTCGACGGCGGCGTTGCTCGACGCGTACCCGGGTTCGCAGGTGACGGCGGTGGACGCGTCGGCGGAGATGCTGGGGCAGGCGCGGCGCAAGAACTGGCCGCCGGGGGTGCGGTTCGTGCACTCGCGGATGGAGGACCTCGACCGGGCGGGCGTGCAGGGGCCGTTCGACGGCATCCTGGCTGCCTATCTGGTGCGCAATTTGAAGGACCGCGACGCGGGGCTCGCCCGGATGCTGGAGCTGTTGGCGCCGGGGGCGCCGGTGGCGGTGCACGAGTACTCGGTGCGGGACTCGGCGCGCAGCAGGCTGAAGTGGAACCTGGTGTGCGCCATGGTGATCATCCCGATGGGCACGCTGCGCACGGGGTCGGGGGACATCTACCGGTACCTGAGGCGCAGCGTGGTGGAGTTCGACGGGGTGACGACGTTCTCGGAGCGGCTGAGCCGCGCCGGGTTCGAGGACATCCGGGTGCAGACGATGGACGGCTGGCAGACCCACGTCGTGCACACGTTCCTGGGACGCCGGCCAGGGCTCGCCGCCGACGACCCGCTGCTCGATCCCGAGGTCGCCGAGGTGGAGACGCCGCCGGACGGTGTGCCGGTCGTTTAGGAGGTCCGGACCGCGTAGCGGCGTTCGGCGTAGTCGATGTCGTCGCGCCACAGCCGGCGCGCCGTGTGTTCCATGAGGGGCCTGACGACGCCGGCGACGCGGCGTGCGTGGCGGAACCCGGCCCGGTCGGAGCTGGCGATCGTCGCCTCGATCACCGCGGTGCGGGGCAGGCCGTCGGGGCCGGGGCGCAGGGGCGTCGCGTGGGTCTCGACGACGCTGCCGGTGCCCTCGCCGTCGACGATCTCCATGGTGACGGTCCGCGGGTCGGGGCAGGTGAACGCGGCGTGCACGGGCACCCCCCACCTCCGCGACACCCGGAAGGTCACCTCGACGAGAAAGCGGTCCTGCGCGGGCGGGCAGTCGCGCGGTGGCGCCGAGACCACGCGCAGCGACGCGAACGAGTACGGGTGCAGCCACGCCCCGTGCCAGGGGTCGAGCCGGTTGGCGACGACGTCCTGCGGCTCGCAGCGTCCGACGACGGTCGCGACCGCGGAGAGCGAACCGGTGAGAGGCGGCCGCGGCCCGAGGAACGGGGCGTCGGACGGGGAGGTGCCGGGCAGCTGTACCCAGGCGAGGACGCCGTCGTCGTGGGCCGGGTAGGTGCGCCATCCGGGACGCCCACCGGGTGGCAGCGCCAGCCCGTGCCAGCGGCAGACGAGCGCGCCGTCGTGGACGGGGGCGTCGCACAGCGCGGCGCCGAGGTGCGGGCACGCTCCCGGCCCGGCGTGCAGGGTTCCGTCGTCGTCACGCCACGCGACGACCTCGCGACCGTCGACGATCCGCCCGAACGCCCGCCCGCGCGTCACCTCACGGCTGCCGGCGAGCACGAACCAGCCACCACCCGGCCGGTCGAGCGCGCGGTGCAGCGCAGCGTCGATGAGCGCGGGGGAGGCCTCCCGCCAGGCGGGCTCCTGCCGCTCCCACGCCGGTGTGCGCAGCCGCCGCAGCGGGTTGGTCGGCCGGTCCTTCACCTGCGCGAGGCTAGCGCCGCCCCGCACGCGGCGCGCCCCGACGGAGGCAGGACCCTACAACCAGCCGTTCTTGCGGAAGTTGCGGTAGAGCGTGCCGCAGATCAGCCCGATCAGGATGATCACCATCGGGTAGCCGAAGTTCCAGTGCAGCTCGGGCATCGCGTCGAAGTTCATGCCGTAGATGCCCGCGATCATCGTCGGCACCGAGATCAGGCCGGCGTAGGCGGTGATCTTCCGCATGTCGTTGTTCTGCCGCATGCTGATCCGGGCGAGCATGGCGTCGACCAGCGTCGTCAGGATCTCGTTGAAGCCCGCGACGCGTTCGGCGACCGTCGACAGGTGGTCGTCGACGTTGCGGAAGTACGACCGCACCTCGTGCGGCACGAGCGACGAGTAGCCCTCGGTGAGCTTGCGCATGGGCGCGACCAGCGGCATCACTGCGCGGCGGAGCTCGAGGACCTCGCGCTTCATGACGTAGATCTGTTCGGCGTCCATCGTCGAGCGCGGGGTGAAGACCTCCGCCTCCATCTCGTCGATGTCGTCCTCGATGGCTTCGGTGACCTCGAGGTAGGCGTCGACGACGTGGTCGGTGATGGCGTGCAGCACCGACGCCGGGCCGAGGGCGAGCTGCTCGGGGTCGGCCTCCAGCTTGTGCCGCACGTCGCGCAGCCCGGAGTGGCGGCCGTGGCGGACGGTGATGACGAAGTCGCGGCCCACGAAGACCATGACCTCGCCGGTCTCGACGAGCTCGTTGGCGGTGGTGGGCTCGGCGTGCCCGACGTAGCAGACCGTCTTGAGCACCATGAACAACGTGTCGTCGTAGCGTTCGAGCTTGGGCCGCTGGTGGGCGTTGACCGCGTCCTCGACGGCGAGCTCGTGGAGGCCGAAGGTCTCGGCGATACCGTTGATCTGCTCGTCGGACGGCTCGTGCAGGCCGATCCAGACGAAGCCCTCACCGCGGCGGCGGACCTCGTCGATGGCGGCGTCGTGCGCCCACCGGCCCTCGACCCGCGTGCCGTCGACGTACACCGCGCAGTCGACGACGTAGGCCGACATGGGGACCCGCAGCTTCTTGGGCAGCGTCGTCGGCAGCCTGCCGCCCAGCCGGTTGCGGGCGCTCGCACGGATCACGGGGCGGATCGAGGACAGCGGCGGCATGGGAACCTCCAGGCCTGGCGAGGCGCAGGGCGGTGTCGCCGTCGATCGTCGACGGGCGGGCCCTGCACGGGACACGACGTGACTCGCGTCCCAGTCGGGCGGCCGTGGCCGGCTCAGCCGACCTGCGAGCGCCTGTCCACGGGGACGCGGCAACTACTACAACCGGGTGCCGTCGGCACCGCGCCCACCTCCTCCCCGCTGCTCCGCATGTGTGACGAAAGCGGCCGGCCGAGGGCCGGACCAGCGCTGTTCCGCGAGTTAGATTACCCGTCCACCTTGTTACTCGGCACTGGAGGCGGGGACGTTGCAGTTCGGTCGGTACTTCGAGGAATTCGAGGTCGGGGCGGTCTACAAGCACTGGCCGGGCAAAACGGTCACGGAGTACGACGACCACCTGTTCTGCCTCATCACGATGAACCACCACCCGCTCCACATGGACGTGAACTACGCGGAGGAGACGACCGACTTCGGCAAGAACGTCGTCGTCGGCAACTACGTGTACTCGCTGCTGCTGGGCATGTCGGTGGCCGACGTCTCGGGGAAGGCGATCGCCAACCTCGAGGTCGAGTCGCTCAAGCACACCAAGCCGACGTTCCACGGCGACACCATCTACGGCGAGACCCGCGTCCTCGACAAGACCGAGTCGAAGTCGAAGGACGACCGGGGCGTCGTGTACGTCGAGACGATCGGCTACAAGCAGGACGGCACCGTCGTGTGCACGTTCCGGCGCAAGGTGATGGTCCCGAAGCGCAAGTACGGCGAGACCCGTGGCGGCGAGCAGCCGGGCCGCCCGACGCCTCAGGTCTGAGCGGGCAGCACGCCCCAGCCGGCCAGCGTCTCGGTCAACCCGTCGACGAGCGGCAGCGCCGCGTACTCGGTGGCGTCGACCCAGCGGACGTCGGCGGCGTCGTCGCCGGCGCGCAGGGTGCCGCCGACCGCACGGGCGGAGTAGTCCGCGATGGCGTAGTGCCCACGGACCACCCGGCCCACGAGCGGACCGGGCTCGACCACGAGCCCGGTCTCCTCGGCCAGCTCCCTGACCAGCGCTTCCGTGTCGGTCTCGCCCGCCTCGACGTGGCCGCCCGGCACCGACCACAGCCCGGCACCGGGCTCGTTGGCCCGTTTGACGAGGAGCAATCGGCCATCGGTGTCATGGACGATTGCACCCACACAGGGCACGTGTCGGCTACGTTCGGTCATCGAATGGAACGGTACGCTGCCCTTTGTGGCCGGTACCTCACAGCCCGAGGCGCCGGTACAAATGATCAGGTCAGCGCAACTCGTGCCGGAACGGTGGTACTGGTGAACGTCAAGAAGATCGTCGGCATCCTCGCCATCGCTCTTGTGATCTTCTTCATCATCACGTCGCCGTCGGGGGCGGCAGGCTTCCTGTCGAACCTCGGCAGCATCCTCAGCAACGCGGCGACCTCGGTCATCTCCTTCTTCCAGCAGCTGTTCTGATCCCGTGCTCGCGCCCCGGGAGATCGACGAGTACCTGCTCCCCACGGAGCGGCGGGTCATCCGTGTGCGCCAGCACTGGGCGGTGATGAGCAAGCACATCCTGCAGACGGGGCTGTTCCTGGCCCTGATGATCGTCATCCAGGTCAACGTCCCGAAGAGCGTCATCCTCGACAACCTGACGTTCTACCTGTCGCTGGTGGCGCTGCTGCGCTTCACGGTGCTCACGATGCTGTGGTGGATCGAGCGGATCGTCATCACCGACAAGCGTGTGATGCTGGCGCAGGGGATCATCGTCCACAACGTCGGCATGATGCCGCTGGGCAAGGTCACCGACCTGACGTTCCGGCGCACGCTCGCGGGCCGCACCCTGGGCTACGGGACGATGGTCGTCGAGTCCGCCGGCCAGATCCAGGCGCTCAACAAGATCGACTACATGCCGCGGCCCGAGGAGATCTACGAGGCCCTCTCCGAGCTCGTCTTCGGGGAGAAGGGCAAGACCCGCGCGACGGGCATGCTGTCCAAGCCGCGGTGGCGTCGCTGACCGGTCCCGGCCGAGCGGCGGGGACGTCGGGGACGAGCGCGGGATAGCGTCGGGCGGTGCCCCGCATCGACCTGCACTCCCACACCAACACCTCCGACGGCACCGACACACCCGAGGAGCTGGTCGCGACGGCCGCGGCCGCCGGCGTCGACGTCCTGGCCCTCACCGACCACGACACGACGGGTGGCTGGGACCGCGCCGCCGCCGTACTGCCCACGGGTATGCGGCTGGTCCGCGGCGCGGAGTTCTCCTGCGTGTCCGACGACGGGCGCGGCGGCCGGGTGTCGGTGCACCTGCTGGGCTACCTGTTCGACCCCGCCCATCCCGCGATCGCCGCGGAACAGGAACGGCTGCGCGGCGAGCGCGTCGAGCGGTTGCGCGCCATGACGGCGAAGATGGCCGACGCGGGCTATCCCGTCGACACCGAGAAGGTGTTCTCGTTCCTGCCCGCGGGTGCGACGGCGGGCCGGCCGCATCTCGCGCGGGCGCTCGTCGCGGCGGGGGTCGTCGGGTCGGTCGACCAGGCCTTCGCCGAGCTCCTCTACACCGGAAGCCCGTTCTACGTGCCCAAGGCCGACACCCCGGTCACGCGGGCCGTCGAGATGATCGCCGACGCGGGCGGGGTCAGCGTCTTCGCGCACCCGTTGGCGCGCAAGCGGGGCCGGGTCGTCGAACCGTCCGTCATCGCGGACCTGGCCGCGGCCGGGCTCACCGGTGTCGAGGTCGACCACCGCGACCACGCCCCCGACGACCGCGCCCTGCTGCGCGGCCTCGCCGCCGAGACCGGGCTGGTCATGACCGGGTCCAGCGACTACCACGGCACCAACAAGACGATCCCGATCGCCGCCGAGACCACCGACCCCGAGCAGTTCGAGGCCCTCGTCGCGAAGGCGGACGGTGTCGAGGTGCTCACGGGCTGACGTGCTCACGGGCGGACACGACCCCCGCGCTACCGTGGCGCGCATGGGTGCGGACACCGGGCAGCTCGGGTTCGACCTCGGCGTCGACGTCCGCCCCCTGCCCCGCGCCACCCCCGCCCGGCTCGCGAACTGGGAGAGCTGCCCACGCCGGTTCCGGATGGCCTACCTCGACCGGCCCGCACCCACCCGCGGCGGCGCATGGGCCCACCACACCCTCGGCGCCGTCGTCCACCTCGCACTGCGGGCCCTGTTCGACCTGCCCGCCCGCGCCCGCACCCCCGACGCCGCGCAGGCGCTGCTCGACCGCAACTGGTCGGCCGAGGGCTACCGCGACCGCGCCCAGTCCGACCGCTACCGGGCCGCCGCCCGCGGCTGGCTCGCCGCGTACACCGCCGACCACGAGCTCGACGACCCCACGGCCGCCCCTGCGGGCGTCGAACGCTGGGTGTCGGAGACCGTCGGCACGGGGGAGCGGCGGCTCGTCGCCGAGGGGCGGGTCGACCGCATCGACACCCGCGGCGGCGAGGCCGTCGTCGTCGACTACAAGACCGGCAGGCACGTCCCCACCGACGACGACGCCCGCGACTCCCGCGCGCTCGCCCTCTACGCCGCCGCCACCGGCGCGGCCCTGCACCGGCCCTGCCGCCGCGTCGAGCTCCACCACGTGCCGACGGGCCACGTCGCCGTCTTCGAGCACGACGCCGCCACTTTCGGCGCCCACCTCGACCGGGCCCACACGCTGGCGACGGAGGCCGACGACGCCGCCGAGGCCCTCGCCGGCGGCGGTGACCCGGACGCGCTGTTCCCGCCCCGCACCTCGCCGGGCTGCACCACCTGCGACGTGCGCCGGCACTGCCCCGAGGGCCGCGCCGCCGCCCCCGCCGCGCAGCCGTGGGCGTTCCTGCGTGACCCGCCAGGTGCCTCATGACCCGCCCGGCTACCTCGGGGCGGTTCCTGCGCGGCCTGTCCGGCATCGCGGCGGGTGGGCTCGTCGCCCTTTTCGTGGTGCTGCTCGTCGGCTGGACGCTCACCACCCGCACCGGCTCGGCCGGGCCGGGGACCGGGATGCTCGTCGGGCACGGCCTCGCCGCGGTGGCCGCCGTCGTCGCCCAGGTGGTGGCCGACCGACGCCGCGACGGCGTCGCAACGCTCTGCTCGCTCGGCATCCTGGCGCTGGCGATCGTCGTGCTGTGCGGCTACTGGCTCTTCTGACTCCGACCGGCCTGGCAGGCGCGGCCCCGAGAACGCCGCCGAGCTCGACACCGGACTGGTTCGATCATGGTCGGGACCAGTCTCCTGTCGAACTCGGCGCGACACAGGGTCAGGCCGGGCGCAGCGCCACCAGGTCCGGGCCGCGCTGTTCCAGCAGCACCGACCCCGCCACCGCCGGCTGCACCGCACCCGCGAACCCACCACGGTCGACGGCGATCGTCCGGGGCACCGCGCCGGTGACCGGGTCGACCACCGCCAGCCCGCCCGGCACCGGCACGAGAACCGCGTCGCCGTAGCGCACACCCGGGCCCTGGGTGCCCGGCAACGTCCAGACGGGCTGCAGGTCGGCCCGGCCGAGCGCGACCGTCGCCGACCCCGTCCACCAGTAGATGCGCCGGTCGTCCGACGTCGTCGCCGCCACCCCGCCCGGGGGAGGCGCGGCCAGGTCGGCGTCCGGCACGGCGAGCGGCGTCGCCGACAGCACCCCACCCTGCCCGTCGACGACCTCCAGCCGGGCCGGGCCGGGCCGGGCGACGGCCACCCGGTCGCCCGCCGCCGCGACCACCTGGCCGTGCGCGCCGGGCTGCAACGCCGAGAACACCACCTCGGGCGACGTCGCGTCGGACCCGCCGTCGGGGGCGATGACCGTCAGCCGGTCCTGGTCCTCCCCGGGGCAGCGTTCGAGGATCGCGAGCCGGCCCTGCGTGATCGCGAACGAGTCGAGCGAGCAGTCGGGGTAGGGCTGGCGGCCCGGCTGGTCGGGGGTGTCGACGGTGCCGAACTCCGTCGTCTTCACCAGGTCGGACCGCAGGACCTGCAGGTAGCGCGACCCGGTGAGCGCGACGAGGGTGCCCGAGTCGAGCAGCCGCGTGCCGGGCAGCGCCTTCGGGTTGCTGTAGACGCGGCGCGCGCCCGTCGCCGGCACCAGCACCGTCAGCTCGCTGCACGCGTCGCCCGACCCGTTGCGGTACAGGGCCATGACCTGCCCGAACCCGGTCGCGGCGGTGCAGATCGTGTCGTCGCGGGTGTAGCTCCAGTGGATGTCGCCCGTGGCCGCGTCGCGGCCCGCCACCTCACCGTCGGCCGCCGTGACGACGGCCGGGCCGGCGACGAGCGGCACCGGGGTGCCCTGGCTCGCTGCCCGCCACGTCTCGGCGAACGCCGCGGGCGGGGACGTCTGCGACAGCGGCGGCGGCGGGAACGACCCGGTGGGCGCGGTCACCGACCGGGTCGTCGCGGCCGCGCTCGTCCGCCAGAACAGGACGCCGCCCGCGACGAGGGCGACCGCCAGGACGACGGCCACCACCACGTCGGCGCGACGCCACCTCTCCGGGCGGACCGAGCTCCGAGCGCGCAGCACCCCGGGAGACTACGACCGTCAGCTGGCGGCGGCGTCCGGGGCCGACTCGCCCTCGGCGCCACCGGCGCCACGACGGCGGGCGCCACCCCGGCGACGACGGCGGCGCGGCTTCGCGCCCTCGCCCGCGTCGTCGGAGACGGACGAGGAGTCCGGGCCGGTCGTCGGCGCGGCGCTGACCGGGGCCCCGGCAGCCGGAGCCGCCTCGCCCCCGACCGTCACGCCGCCCCGGGTGCGGGTGCGGCTGCGCGAACGCCGCTGACGGCGCTCG
Source organism: Pseudonocardia sulfidoxydans NBRC 16205 (assembly GCF_007989085.1). Taxonomy (GTDB): domain Bacteria; phylum Actinomycetota; class Actinomycetes; order Mycobacteriales; family Pseudonocardiaceae; genus Pseudonocardia; species Pseudonocardia sulfidoxydans. The sequence goes on along the minus strand of NZ_BJVJ01000056.1, from coordinate 26,416 downwards.
GCAGGACCGTCGTTGCGGTCACGCCCGCTACGGCGACGACCCCCGGAGCCCTGGTGGTCGCCCTCGGTGTCGACGTACTCCGCGTCGAGACCCGCCCGCGTCCGCTTGGACAGCGGCAGCCGCCCCGTCGCGTCGGTGGGGATCTCGAGGTCGGTGTAGAGATGGTCGGACGTCGAGTAGGTCTCGACCGGCTCGTCGATGCCCAGGCCGAGGTCGTCGCTGACCATCTTCCAGCGCGGCATCTCGTCCCAGTCGACCAGCGTGACCGCCACGCCCTCCTTGCCGGCGCGGCCGGTACGGCCGATCCGGTGGACGTAGGTCTTCGAGTCCTCGGGGCACTGGTAGTTGACGACGTGCGTCACGTCGGTGACGTCGATGCCGCGCGCGGCGACGTCGGTGGCGACGAGGACGTCGACCTTGCCTGAGCGGAACGCGCGCAGCGCCTGCTCACGGGCACCCTGGCCGAGATCGCCGTGGACGGCCGCGGCGGCGAACCCGCGCTCGGCGAGGTCGTCGGCGACGCGCTGCACGGTGCGCTTGGTGCGGGCGAAGATCATCGTCAGGCCGCGGTCCTTGGACTGCAGGACGCGGGTGAGGAGCTCGACCTTGTCCATCGCGTGGGCGCGGTAGACGAGCTGCTTGGTGCGCTCGTGGATGGAACCCTGGTCGGACTCCTCGGCGCGGATGTGGGTCGGACGGTTCAGGAACGCCCGCGACAGCGCGATGATCGGGCCCGGCATCGTGGCCGAGAACAGCATCGTCTGCCGCTCCTCGGGGAGCATGCGCAGGATGCGCTCGACGTCGGGCAGGAAGCCCAGGTCGAGCATCTCGTCGGCCTCGTCGAGGACCAGCATTCCGACGCGGCCCAGCACCAGGTGGCGCTGCTCGGCCAGGTCGAGGAGCCGGCCCGGGGTGCCCACGACCACGTCGACGCCCTTGCGCAGCGCGTTGAGCTGCGGCTCGTAGGCGCGACCGCCGTAGATGGCGGTGACGCGGACGCCCAGGTGCTTGCCGGCGTCGGCGATGTCCTGGGCGACCTGTACGCACAGCTCACGCGTGGGGACGACGACGAGGGCCTGCGGGACGTCCTTGGCCCGGTCGGCCGTCTCGCCCTCGGCGGTGGCGGCGGGCCGCTCCGACGGGGGGACGATGCGCTGCAGCAGCGGGACGCCGAAGCCGAGCGTCTTGCCGGTGCCGGTGCGGGCCTGACCGATCAGGTCCTCGCCCGCCAGCGCCAGCGGGAGGGTGAGCTCCTGGATCGCGAAGGTGCGTTCGATGCCGGCCTCGGCCAGCGCCTGCACGATCTGGGGGCGGACACCCAGCTCGGCGAAGGTGGGGGAGTCGGACCGGACCGGGGCGCCCGCCTGGAGGGGGTGCGCCTCCTCGGCAGGCTGCTCGACGTCGGTCTCGGCCGGGACAGCGGCCTCGGGGCCGGCGGTCTCGGGGTTGTCGGTGGAGTTGTCGTTCGGAACTGACAGGGGGATCGCCTCTCTCCGCGCACAGGAGCCGTTCTCGGTTCGTCGACCACCGGCGTCGGGGACGCTCGGGCGGGAGAACCGGACGAGGCGCTGCACGCACCATGTCGTTCGACGGGTCGGCTCCGTGAAAGTCGGCTCCGCCGGGTCGGGCGCGCACCCGGGAAAAGGTCTGGAACGTCGTGCAGGGCGCTGCGCTGGCCACATCATACCTGCTCGCACCCCGTCACCACGAGCGCGGACACGCCGACGACGACGTGAGCCTCACCGCTGCCTGCGCGGCCGCACCGGGCACGGACCGCGGACACTAGGGTTGGCGACCATGGTGGGTGAGACGGCGGACGCGCCGGGCGACGCTCCGGTCGACGCATCCGGGGCGCGACCTCCCCAGGCCACGGTCGACCTCCTCGGGGTCCTGGCCTACGGGGAGCTGTCGGCGTTCGACCGGCTCGCCGAGGACGCCCGGTCCGCGCCCACCCTCGGGGGTCGTGCCGCGCTGTCGGCCATGGCCGCCGCCGAGATGGGCCACTACAAGCTGCTCGAGGAGTACCTCGTCGGCCACGGCGTGCCCGTCGAGGACGCGATGGCGCCGTTCGTCGTCCCGTTCGACTCCTACAACGCGACGACCGCGCCCCGCACCTGGCTGGAGTCGCTGGTCAAGGCCTATGTCGGCGACGGGCTGGCCGCCGACTTCTACCGCGAGGTCGCCGGCTGGGTCGACCCGCGCACGAGCGAGCTGGTCCAGCGCGTCCTCGCGGACACCGGGCACAGCGCGTTCGCCGAACGCGAGGTCAAAGCCGCCTGCGCGCAGAACCGGCAGGTCCGCGACCGGCTCGCGCTGTGGGGCCGGCGGCTGCTCGGCGAGGCCGTCACCCAGGCCCAGCACATCGTCGCCGAGCGGGACGAACTGGCCGACTTCATCGTCCGCGGCTCCGGCGACCTCGCCGGCATCGCGGCGCTCATCAAGCGCGTCCAGTCCAACCACGGCAAGCGGATGGCGAACCTCGGCCTGTCGTGAGCGCGATCTCGAGCCGGAGATCACCGTGTTCGCCGTGGGCGGACGTGCCGCCGCCTCCTGCCCGGCGACGCTCGACTAGCCTGGGCCGCGCCGGGCCCCCGGAGTCTTCCGGTCCGTGGGTGCGGCAGCCATACGACTACTCGTGACCTGGAGGTCTCCGGTGGAGGTCAAGATCGGCATCGCGGAGAGCCCGCGGGAGCTCGTGGTGTCCAGCGACCAGACCCCGGAGGAGGTCGAGTCGCTGGTCCGCGACGCGCTGAAGTCCGACGACGGGCTCGTCAGCCTGGTCGACGACAAGGGCAGCCGGTTCGTGGTGCCCGCCGCGCGCATCTCCTACATCGAGATCGCGCCGGCCGACGTCCGCAAGGTCGGGTTCGGCGTCGGCAGCTGACACGTCGCAACGCTCGTCGCGGGCCCGGCAGGTGAACTGCCGGGCCCGCGATGTGTCCGGAGGTCCCCGGGTGGCCTCGGCTCAGCTCTCGACGGCTCAGCTCTCGACGGCTCAGCTCTCGACATCGACGACGGGCAGCCCGAACGGCGGGGTGCCGATGCCGGTGACCCGGTAGCGGCCCCAGGCGTCGACGTCACCGACCCGGGCCCGCGACCGGCCCTGCGGCGTGGTCAGGACCGCGTCGGCGGCGCGGTGGCCCAGCGCCTCGGCGAGATCGTCGCCGGTGAGCCGGCCGAACCAGTGCATCCGGCCGTCAAGGGGTTCGTGGCGGGAGTCGAGCAACGCCTGGACCGGCAGTTCCCGGTCCCCGACCGTGAGGGTGGCGGGGCCGCGGTAGCCGTCGTCGTCGTGGCTGGCGTCGTGAGTGCTCATCGGTGAACCTCTCCGGCAGTGGGCGGGTCGGGGACGGCGCGCAGCGCGCTGGTGCCGGGGCGCGGGGCCCGGTCGGCGGCGTCGCCCATGTCCACACCAGATGAGTCGTTTTCCGGGGAAACTGTGTTTCGTTCCTCGAGCGCCGCCGAGATGCCGCCCCAGATGAGGCTGGTCAGGTACGCGGTGACGGTGGCGCGGCTCATCGTGCGGCGCTCCAGCCACCAGTCGCCCGCGTTCTGCACCATGCCGACGAGACCGTGCGCCCACACCTCGGCGCCACCGGAGTCGCGGCCCGCGGCGCGCAGCCGCTCGCCGATCAGGATCGCGAGGAGCCGGGCGATCTGTTCACGGGCGTCGTCGACGATCTCGGCGCCGGCGTCGCGCTCGGCCGCGCCACCGGTGAGGTTGTGCACGACGAACCGCCACAGCTGCGGCTCGTCCTCGATGCCGGCGAGGAACGCGTCGACGACGGCGGCGACCTGCTCGCGGGGCGCCAGCTCGGCCGACAGTGCCGGGGCCATGCGTTCCATCAGCATCTCGACGGCGTGCTGCCCGACGGCGCGCTGCAGGTCGGCGCGGTCGTCGAAGTAGCGGTAGAGCACGGGTTTGGTGATGCCCGCCCGTGCGGCGATGTCCGCGACGGAGACGCCGGCTCCGTGGGTCCGCACGGCCTCGACGGCGGCGGTGACCATCTCGGTCCGCCGCCGGGCGCGTCGCTCCTCCTTGCTGGGCGGGACGGACTTGCTGGGCGGGACGGACTTGCTGGGCGGGACGGACGGGGGCTCCGGCTTGACAGGAGGCTCGGGGTCAGGCACGTTACCAGTGGTAACAGTTACCGGGGGTAACAGCAAGGGAGAGGGGTGGCATGTCACGCACGATCCCCGCAGGCAGCCGGGTCCTGATCACCGGCGCCGCAGGCGGCTTCGGCGCACCCACCGCCGCCCGGCTGCGCGACGCGGGCGCCCACGTCATCGGCCTCGACCGCGAGCCCGGCGACGGCGTGCTGGCCTGCGACATCACCGACGACGCCGCGGTCGACCGCGCCGTCTCCGCCGCCGTCGACCGCCTCGGCGGCCTCGACGCCGTCGCCCACTACGCCGGCATCGGCATCCCCAACGACGCCGGCGGCCCGCTGCAGCCCGACGCCATGCGCGTCATCGACGTCAACCTCCTCGGCGCCTGGCGGGTCACCGCCGCCGCCCTGCCCGCCCTCCAGGCCTCCCGCGCGCAGCGCGGTGGTTCCCGCGCCCGGGTCGTCTTCGTCGCCAGCGAGCTCGCCTACCTCACGCTGCCGTTCGTCTCGGCCTACAGCGTCGCCAAGCGCGGCATGACCGCCTACGCCGACGCCCTGCGCCTCGAGTACGGCACCGAGCTGCACGTCACCACCGTCTACCCCGGCTACGTCCGCACCCCCATCCACGACGCCGGCCGCGCGGTCGGGCTCGCCCTCGAAGGACAGGTCCGCCGCGAGGAGGTCGACGACATCGTCGGCACCGTCCTGCGCGTCCTCGGCGCGAAGCGGCCGCCCCGCGACACCGCCGGCACCCTCGCCGGGCAGGTCGAGCTCTGGGCAGGCCGCCACCTCCCGGGACTCGTCTCGTCCGGGGTCGCCCGCACGCTCCGGGCCCGGGCCGCCTCCGGCCACTACGACTCGTCGCCCCTCGCCGCCGGTCTCGTCCGCAGGCTCACCGGGCGGGACATCCTGTCCACCATTGCGGAGCCCACCCAGGAGAGGAGTCCCCGATGACCCGTGTCACCGACCGCGAGGCCGGCGCCGACCGGCTCCTGCGCTCCTCGCTCGACCACTCCTACGAACCCACGATCGACATCGACTGGGACGCACCGCTCGTCGACGGCGCGTGGGGCCTGCCCGAGCACCGCGTCTCCCTCTACGGCACCGAGCTGTGGGAGGAGCTCACCGAGCAACCGCGCCGCACCCTGTCGATCCACGAGGTCTGCAGCGTCGCCCGCATCGGCCTCTGGTTCGAGATCATCCTCATGCAGATGCTGCTGCGCTACGCCTACGACCGCGACCCCCGCCGCAGCCACATCCAGTACGCGCTCACCGAGATCGCCGACGAGTGCCGGCACTCGATCATGTTCGCGCGCATGACCGAGCGCTACGGCGTGCCCGACTACGCCCCCACCGGCCTCACCCACGAGCTCGGTCGCCTCTTCAAGACCATCGGCTACGGGCCCGCCATGTTCGCCGGAACCCTGTTCGTCGAGGAGATCCTCGACCAGCTGCAGCGCGAGGCCATGAAGGACGAGACCGTCCAGCCGCTCACCCGCGCCGTCAACACGATCCACGTGACGGAGGAGGCGCGCCACGTCCGGTACGCCCGCGACGAGCTCATCCGGATCATGCCGCAGGTCAACGGCGCCCAGAAGCAGATCGGCCGCTACCTGACATCACGGATCGCGTTCGTGGTCGCGCGCAACCTCATCCACGCCGACGTCTACGCGAGCGTCGGCATCGACCCGAAGGTCGGCAAGGCCGCCGCCCTCGCCAACCCCCACCACCGCGAGACGCTGCGCTGGTCCGCCCGCAAGCTCGTCCCGTTCCTGCGCGAGCAGGGGCTCATCGGCGGACCGTCGGAGATCCTGTGGCGCAAGGCGCACCTCGTATGAGCTCGCTGCACGTCGAGGTCTCCGGGCCCGCCGACGGCTCCGCGGACTCCGGGGTCACCGTCGTCATGGCCCACGGCTGGACCCTCGACTCGCGGACCTGGGCGCCGGTGGCCGACCGGCTGCCCCGCGACGTCCGGGTGCTGCGCTACGACCACCGCGGCCACGGCCGCTCCGCCGCCTGCGACCCGTCGACCATGACGATCGACCAGCTCGCCGACGACATGGCCGAGCTGATCACCGACCGCGCACCCGACGGGCCCCTCGTGCTCGCCGGACACTCCATGGGCGGCATGACGATCATGGCCCTCGCCGAACGGCACCCCGCCCTGGTCGCCTCGCGCGTCGCCGGCGTCGCGCTCGTCGCCACCGCGAGCGGCGGGCTCACCGAGAAGGCCTTCGGCCTCGGCCCCGACGCCCTCGCCCGGGTCGGCGCCGTCGAACAGCGCCTCTACCGGTCGCGGCGCTGGACCGGCCGCGAGCACCTCAGCGGCGTCCCCGCCCTCCTCGGCCCCGGGCTCCGCTGGCTGCTGCTGGGGGAGCACCCCTCGCGGGAAGCCGTCCGCCTCACCACGCGCACCATCGCCGACTGCCGCCCCGCCACCGTCTCCGGCTTCCGCCCGACGCTCGACGCCCACGAACGCGACGCCGCCCTCGCCGCCTTCGCGACGATCCCCACCGCCGTGCTGGCAGGCTCGCGCGACAGGCTCACCCCGCTGCGGCTGGCCCGTCGCATCCGCGAGGGCCTCCCGTCGGCGGAGCTCACGATCTTCCCGGGCGCGGGCCACATGCTGCCCGTCGAGCGGGCCGCGGGGACGGCCGAACGCATCACCGCACTGGTCGCCGCCGCCACCCGCCACACCCACGCCGCCTGACCCACTGCGCCCGGCGCTCCCCGGGGGGACGTCCCCGACCCGAGCGCAACCCCACTGCTGTGCTGACGCTGCTCGGGCAGCAGTGCGGTTGCGCGCCGACTATCGGCCGCAACCTCACGGTCGTGAACGCGCGTGGGAGCAGCAGTGCGGTTGCGCGCGGACTATCGGCCGCAACCTCACCGTCGTGAACGCGCGTGGGAGCAGCAGTGAGGTTGCGCGCGGACTACCGCGCGGGGTCAGTCGTGGATCAGCGGGAAACCGGCGAGGCCCTTCCAGGCCAGAGCCGACATCAGGTCGATCGCTTCCTCGCGCGGTACCGACTGCTGGGAGTCGAGCCAGTACTGCGCCGTCACCTGGCTCAACCCCACGAGGCCGACGGCCAGCAGGCGGGCGCGGGCGTCGTCGAGTCCGGCGTCCTCGGTGACGACTTCGGCGACAGCGTCGATGCAGCGGGTCAGCGCCCCGTCGACGACGGCGGCGGCCTCGGGTTCGCGGCGCAGGTCGGACTCGAAGACGAGCCGGTAGCCCTGCCCTTCGCCGGCGACGAAGTCGAAGTAGGCCTTCACCGCGGCGTGGACGCGTTCGCGGTTGTCGTGGGTGGCGGCGATGGCGCCGCGGACGGAGTCGACCAGCTCGTCGGCGTAGGTGGTGAGCAGCGCCCGGTAGAGCTCGAGCTTGCCGGGGAAGTGCTGGTAGAGCACCGGCTTGCTGACGCCTGCCCGCTCGGCGATGTCGTCCATGGCGGCGGCGTGGTAGCCCTGGGCGGCGAAGACGTCGCGCGCGGCGAGCAGGAGCTGCGCCCGCCGGGCACTGCGGGACAACCTCGCCCCGCGGTGGACCGATGTCTCCGTCATGGCGCGGAGCTTACCCGCCGGTAGCCACGATCAGGCGACGTGGGTTGATCACACCGGCCGGTCGGTGGAGCTGCGGAACGTGCGTAGCCGCAGGCTGTTGGTGACCACGAATACGGAGCTGAACGCCATTGCGGCACCGGCGATCATGGGGTTGAGCAGGCCCGCGGCGGCGACGGGGACGGCGGCGACGTTGTAGGCGAACGCCCAGAAGAGGTTGCCGCGGATCGTCGAGAGGGTGCGGCGGGCGAGTCGGACGGCGTCGACGGCGGCGAGCAGGTCGCCGCGGACGAGGGTGAGGTCGCTCGCCTCGATGGCGACGTCGGTGCCGGTGCCCATGGCGAGGCTGAGGTCGGCGGTGGCGAGGGCGGCGGCGTCGTTGACGCCGTCGCCGATCATGGCGACGACCTTGCCCTCCCCCTGGAGCCGGGTGACGACGGCGACCTTGTCCTCGGGCATGACGTCGGCGATGACGTCGTCGGGGTCGATGCCGACGCGTTCGGCGACGGTGCGGGCGGCGGCGCCGTTGTCGCCGGTGAGGAGCATGGGGCGCAGGCCGAGCGCGCGGAGCCGGCGGATGGCGTCGGCGCTGGTGGGCTTGATGCCGTCGGCGACGGTGAGGACGGCGCGGGCGTGGCCGTCCCAGGCGACGACGACGGCGGTGTGCCCGGCGTTCTCGGCCTTCTCGCGGGCCTCGATCAGCGAGGCGGGCAGCTCGATGTCGTGGTTGGCGAGGAGGGCGGGGCGGCCGACGAGGACGGCGTGGGCGACGACGCGGTTGTCGACGAGTTCGGACACGACGCCGCGGACGCCGAGGCCGTGGACGGCTTCGAACTCGGAGACGCCGGGGAGTCCGGCGCCGTCGGCGGCGCGGGCGGCGTCGGCGATGGCGCGGGCGATGGGGTGTTCGGAGCCGTCCTCGACGGCGCCGGCCATGCGGAGGGCTTCGTCGGGGTCCTCGCCGTCGGCGACGTGGGTGTCGACGAGCTCCATGCGGCCGGTGGTGACGGTGCCGGTCTTGTCGAGGACGACGGTGTCGACGCGGCGGGTGGACTCGAGGACCTCGGGGCCCTTGATGAGGACGCCGAGCTGGGCGCCGCGGCCGGTGCCGACGAGCAGCGCGGTGGGTGTGGCGAGCCCGAGGGCGCAGGGGCAGGCGATGATCAGGACGGCGACGGCGGCGGTGAACGCGGCGGCGACGCCTTCGCCGGTGCCGATCCAGAACCCGAGGGTGGCGACGGCGAGCGCGATGACGACGGGCACGAACACCGAGGAGACGCGGTCGGCGAGGCGTTGGACGGCGGCCTTTCCGGTTTGTGCGTCCTCGACAAGCTTGGCCATCTGGGCGAGCCGGGTGTCGGCGCCGACGCGGGTGACGGCGACGACGAGCCGCCCGGAGGTGTTGACGCAGCCGCCGACGACGGCGGAGCCGGGCTGTACGTCGACGGGGACGGGTTCGCCGGTGAGCATGGAGGCGTCGACGGCGGAGGTGCCGTCTTCGACGGTGCCGTCGGTGGCGATCTTCTCGCCGGGGCGGACGACGAACCGGTCGCCGACGGCGAGTGCGGCGACGGGGATGCGTTCCTCGACGCCGTCGCGCAGGACGGCGACGTCCTTGGCGCCCATCTCGAGCAGGGCGCGCAGGGCGGCGCCGGCGGCGCGTTTGGAGCGGGCCTCGGCGTAGCGGCCGGCGAGGACGAAGACGGTGACGCCGGCAGCGACCTCGAGGTAGATCTGGCCGGCGCCGCCGCCGCGGGAGACGGCGAGGGTGAAGGGGTGGACCATGCCGGGGATGCCGGCGGTGCCCCAGACCAGGGCGTACACGGACCAGGCGAGTGCGGCGAGGGTGCCGACGGACACGAGGGTGTCCATGGTGGCGGCGCCGTGGCGGAGGTTGACCCAGGCGGCGCGGTGGAAGGGCCACGCGCCCCAGACGACGACGGGTGCGGTGAGCACGAGGGCGAGCCACTGCCAGTAGGTGAACTGGAACGCGGGCACCATCGACACGACGACGACGGGCACGGCGAGCACGGCGCTGACGAGCAGCCGGTGCCGTAGTGAGGCGGTCGGGTCGATCTCGTCGGTGGGCGCGGGAGTCTCGGAGGGGGCGGCCGGCGGCGGGGGCAGCGTGGCGGTGTAGCCGGCGGCCTCGACCGTCGCGACCAGTGCTTCGGGCTCGACCCCCGCGGGGTATTCGACGTGCGCCTTCTCAGTCGCGTAGTTCACCGAGGCGACGACGCCGTCCATCTTGTTGAGCTTGCGTTCGACGCGGTTGGCGCACGACGCGCAGGTCATGCCGCCGATGGCGAGTTCGATGCGCAGCGCCTCGGGCGCGACGGTGACGGCGGCGCCCGGCGACTCGGGGGTCAGGGTGCTCATCAGCGGCTCCCTTCCGGTGTGGAGACGGAGAACTCGGCGGTGCGGGTGACGCCGCCGTGGACGAACTCCACGAACAGGCGGTAGGACCCGGCGGACGGGACGTCGACGGTGAAGGCGGTGCCGGGCCCGGCGCGGTCGGCGGGCCCGGGTGTCGACGAGGTGATGGGTTGGACCCGCAGGTAGGCGAGGTCGCCCTGGCGCAGGACGGCGAGGTGGCCGAACGCGCCGAGGTAGGGCTGCAGGTCGAGGACGGGCGCCCCGTTGCGGCTGACCGTCGCGTAGATCTGCGACTGGGTGCCGGGGACGAGGTTGCCGTCGAGGCGGACCTGGTAGCCGTCGACGTCGAAGGTGCGCGAGTCGGCGAACCGGAACGGGGTGAAGTCGCCCTGCACGAACAGGTCGGTGCCCAGGACGAGCGGGGGGCCGTCGGTGGGGGCGAAGTCGGCGTAGGCGCGCCAGATTCCGCCGCCGGGGAGGGTGAGCGGGGCGCGCCAGACGCCGTCGGCGCCGAGGGCGGGTTGCAGGTGCTGGAAGCCGGCGGCGTCGCGGCGGACGACGGCGACCTGCATGGGGCCGTGGTGGGCGTCGGCGTAGGAGGTGACGGGCCGGCCGTCGGGGCCGGTGATCGTGAAGGCCAGCTCGCCGGGTCGGCCGAGGCCGAACGTCGTGTTCTGGACGGCGAAGGTGTAGCCGGCCTGGGTGGCCGAGAGGCCGAGCGACTCGACAGTGGCGACCGGGTCCTGGCCGGTGGGGCCGCGGTCGGGGACGCCGGGGGCGGTGGCGCCGGCGCCGCCGTGGTCGTGCTCGGAGGCGTGGTTCGGGTCGGAACCGGGCGTGGTCGGGCCGGCCGGCTGCGCCGAGGCTGCGTCGGTGACCGGGCCGACCGCGACGCCGGTGGCCCACGCGCCGGTGAACAGCAGGATGAGGACCGCGGCGTACGCGGCCAGCCGTCCTGCGGTGCTCATCTGGTTCCTTCCGCCGGTTTCTGTCTCCTGCAACGCGGCGACCCCACCGACGATGACCCGTCGGTCGCTGTGCGGTCGCTCTCGCGAGGCCGACGATACCACCAGGGGGTATCCCGACAGGGATTCGTGGTGTGCGACGCCACGATGAGCGATGCTGGACGGATGCCCGGACCCGCCCCCACCCCCGACGCGTCGCGGCCCGCGCCCCCGCTCGCCGACCCCACCACCCTGCCGCCGCTCGACCTCGCGCGGCGTCCGTGGCCCGGCCGCGAGGTCACCGCGGGCGGGGTGACGATGCACGTCCGGGAGACGCCGGGGCCGGCGACCCGTGCCGTCTACGTGCACGGGCTCTCCGGGTCGGCGACGAACTGGACCGACCTCGCCGGCCTGCTCGCGGGTCGCGCGTCCGGCATGTCGGTCGATCTGCCGGGGTTCGGGTCGTCCCCGCCGCTCGACCCCCGCGTCTGGACGCCCGACGCCAACGCCGAGGCCCTCGCCCGGTTCCTGCGCGCGTCCGGCGACGAGCCCGTCCACCTGCTGGGCAACTCCCTCGGCGGCTCGGTGTGCGTGCTGCTCGCCGCGCGCCACCCCGACCTCGTCCGCACCCTGACGCTCGTCTCGCCCGCCGTCCCCGACCGGCGCCCCGACCCGCGACGGCTCTCCGATCCGCGGCTCGCGCTCGCGATGATCCCGGGGGCCCCCGGCAGGCGCGCCCGGGCGGCGCTCGCCGCGCTGGGCCCGCGCGAGCGTGCCGAGCAGGTCCTCGCCCTGTGCTTCGGCGACCCGGCGCGCGCCCCGGAGCACCGTATCGCCGAGGCGGCCGAGGAGATCCTCGCCCGCGGCTCCGTGCCCTGGGCGGCCGACGCGGTCAACGGGGCGGCGTTCGCGATGTTCGCGAGCTGGCTGCGGTGCGGGCAGGCGTCGCCGTGGGCGGCGCTGCGTGCGGTGACGGTGCCGACGCTCGTCGTCTGGGGTGACCGCGACCGTCTCGTCGCGCCCCGCCACGCCGCCCGCACGGTCCGCTCCCTGCGCGACGGGCGGCTGCTGATGCTGCCGGGTGTGGGGCACATCGCGCAGATGGAGGTCCCCGACGTCGTGGCCCGCGCCGTCGCCGGCATGTGGGACGCCGTCGAGTCCGGGGAATGGGCCGGTGACGTCGCCCGGGATGGGAAGATGCAGGCAGCCGTGCGCGTTGACCACGTCGAGTCGTGACACCGAGGTCACGCCGGTGTCATCGGAACGCGCGAACAGCACGTGACAACGAGGAGTGCACAGCATGCCCCTACCGCCGCTCGTGGAGCCGGCAGCCGAGCTGACCAAGGAAGAGGTGGAGCGCTACAGCCGCCACCTCATCATCCCGGATGTCGGGATGGCAGGTCAGAAGCGGCTCAAGAACGCGAAGGTGCTGGTCATCGGCGCCGGTGGCCTCGGCTCGCCCGCTCTGCTCTACCTCGCCGCCGCCGGTGTGGGCACGCTGGGGATCGTCGAGTTCGACGAGGTCGACGCCTCCAACCTGCAGCGCCAGGTCATCCACGGCCAGTCCGACGTGGGCCGGCCCAAGGCCGAGTCCGCGCGCGACTCGATCCTCGAGGTCAACCCGCTCGTCGAGGTCCGGCTGCACCAGACGCGGCTCGAGGCCGACAACGTCCTCGACATCTTCCGCGACTACGACCTCATCCTCGACGGCACCGACAACTTCGCGACCCGTTACCTGGTCAACGACGCCGCGGTGCTGCTCGGCAAGCCGTACGTGTGGGGCTCGATCTTCCGGTTCGAGGGCCAGGCGTCGGTGTTCTGGGAGGACGCGCCCAACGGCAAGGGCCTCAATTACCGCGACCTCTACCCCGAGCCCCCGCCGCCCGGGATGGTGCCGTCGTGCGCCGAGGGTGGCGTGCTGGGCGTGCTGTGCGCGTCGATCGGTTCGATCATGGTCAACGAGGCCATCAAGCTGATCACCGGCATCGGTGAGCCGCTGCTGGGCCGCCTCGTCGCCTACGACGCGCTCGAGACCACCTGGCGGACCATCAAGCTCCGCAAGGACCCGGCCACGCCGAAGATCACCGAGCTCATCGACTACGACAGCTTCTGCGGCGTCGTCACCGACGAGGCCGCGGGTGCCGCCGCCGGTCACACCATCACGGTGACCGAGCTCAAGGAGATGATCGACGCGGGCAAGGACTTCTCGCTGATCGACGTCCGCGAGCAGAACGAGTGGGACATCGTCCGCATCCCCGGTGCGACGCTGATCCCCAAGGACCGCATCCTCAACGGCGACGCCCTCGCCGAGATCCCGCAGGACAAGCCCGTCGTCCTGCACTGCAAGTCGGGTGTGCGTTCCGCGGAGGCGCTGGCCGCGCTGCACAAGGCCGGTTTCTCCGACGCCGTGCACGTCGGTGGCGGCGTGCTGGCCTGGGTCAAGCAGATCGACCCGTCGCAGCCCGTCTACTGATCGTCCCGGGCGCTTCCGCGGGAGTGGTCCCGGCGGTGAGCGACCGGCCCCGGCGCCGCCGGTACCCCACAGGGTGCCGGCGGCGCCGTCGTGTGCGCGTTTCCGGCGTTCGGGAGGTACGGAGCGTGACGCGTGATCGTCGCGAGTGCGCCGTAAGGAGCATCGACAGCTGATCCGCTCGGCCGATATCGTTCGGTCACGAAGATCAAGACGGATTCCGGGCGCGCCGGCGCCGGCCTGCGCGACGGGGCGCCGCCGGGTCACGGCCTGTCGCGTCCGCCGTCTGTGTGTGGCGGGGGAGCGGACGATGGACGGCGAGCGGCTGTGCGCCCTGCCCGGGTGCGACGAGGTGGTCACCAGCCTGCCCGGCCGCCCCGAGCGTCGGTTCTGCAGCCCGGTGCACCGGGAGTCGGCGCGTCAGGCACGTCGCGACGCGAACCGCCTCGCCCGAGCGGCAGTGGGGGCTGCCGGGGGTGAGGCAGCACCGGCCGGCGTCGCGGTGGTGGCCGTGGCGCCGGCCGGGGTTGTCGAGGAGCCCGCCGCCGCTGCCCAGCCGGTCGTGGTGTCGCACATCGGGTCCCGGCCCGCGCGCCCGCGCCCGCCCGCCGACGTCCCGCCCCGGCGGGACCGCCGGCACCGCCGCGCGATCGCGGTGCTCGGCGCGGCGGGCGCGCTCGTCGCCGGCTACTGCATCACGGCGTCGGGGCCCGACGTGGCGGCGACGCACCCGTCGGTCCTCGCCGTCCCGCAGCTCGCCGACGAGCGCGGCTGGGCGGCGCAGGCCGAGGTGGTGCTGGCGTCGGTCGGGGGGCAGCTCGACGACGTCGCCCGCGCCGAGGCGCAGTGGCAGGCCCTGCCCGAGCAGGTGCGCGAACGCCGCGCCGCGACCTACGTGGCGCTGTTGCGTCGCAAGGCCTATCTGGAGACGCAGAAGACGCTGCTGCAGACACAGCTGGGCACCTACCGGTCGCTCACCCGCGCCGGCGACGAGCTGCGCCAGACCCAGCAGCAGCTGGCCTACATCGAGCGCGAGCTGACGATCGCGACCGACCCGGCGCGGCGCACGCCCGCGCAGTCGGCGCTGGTCGCGGCACTGGAGGAGAACCACCGGACGCTGGAGCGGCGGCGGGATGCGAAGCAGGACGAGATGCGCGGGCTGTCGGCCGACGTCGCGACCGCGGCCCGTGTCCCGCTCCTCGACGACCCCGAGGCGACGCGCAGGGCGACCGCCGACGTGCGACGCATCGTCGCCGACCCGACGGCCCCCGCACCCCACGACGTCTCCGACGACCACCGCCCCGAGGCCGTCCCCGGCCGGCCCGCGCAGCGCGACGGGATGCCGTCGGTCGAGGTCGGCACGGGCGCGCCGCCGGACCCCGGCAGCAGCCCCGTCGACCGTCTCGCGGCAGGTGGCGACGGTCCGGTGGTGCCGGTCGCGCACGTCGAGTCGGTGCCCGGTCAAGGGTCCGGACAAGGGGCCGGCCCGGGTTCCGGCCAAGGGGCCGGCCCGGGTTCCGGCCAAGGGGCCGGCCGGGTGCCCGACCAGGGGCCCGACCGCGCGCCCGACGAGCCGCAGCGGCGGTCGGCGCCCGTCGACGCGCCGCCGCGAGAGGCCCCGGCCGAGACCGTCGCACCCGTTGCGGCCCAGGCTCCCCCGCCGTCCGAGCCGGTGCAGGCGCCCGCGCCCACACCGGTCACGTCGACGGCTCCGGCGCCGCAGGGGCCCGCGGCCCGCGCCGTCGACATGGTCGCGCCGGGGGTCGACTGGATGTACCCCGGCATGGCCGACACGGTGCGCGCCGCGGAGGCCGAGCAGGTCCGTCGCGCGGCCGCGCAGCAGGACCCGCCACCGCCCGCCGACACGGCTGCGACCGCCACCGACGACCCCGACCGGGTCGTCGGCTGAGCCCCGGAGGGTGCTGGACAGTGGTTCGGCACCCTCCTAGTCACCGCGGTCGCGCCCGCGTGGCGGCAGGACGCCCACGACCGTCGCAGGTAGCGTGCGGGGCGTGACCGCAGCTCACACAGCCTCCGCTGACCCGGGGCCGCGCGCGCCCGGAGCGGGGGAGGCATTGCCCCAACACGTCCGCACCGCGTTCGGTGTCGCCGACGCCCCGCCACGACCTGTCGCCTGGGCCGGCCAGCGCGCCTGGCAGTGCGGCGAGGCCCTGATCCGGCCGGTGTCCGACAACGCCGTCGCGGCGTGGTCGGCCGGGGTGCTGGAGAACCTCACCGTCGAGGGGGTGCGCCTCGCCCGCCCGCTGCGGTCGTCGGACGGGCGCTGGGTCGTCGCCGGGTGGGCGGCGTGCCGGTTCCTGCCGGGCAGCGCCGAGCCCCGTCACGACGACGTCGTCGCCGCCGCGATGCGCCTGCACGCCGCGACGGCCCATGTGCTGCGCCCACGGCTGCTCGACGACCGTGACGACGTGCTGTCGCGTTCGGTGTCGGCGGCGTTCGGGGAGCGCAGGCTCACGCTCGACCCGGCCACGGGTGGCGACCTCTTCTCCGAGCTCGGCGCCTACCGGCGCCCGGTGAAGCTGGTCCCGCAGGTCGTGCACGGCGAGCTGTTCGGCGCCGTCCTGTTCGACTCCGACGGCAGCCCCGCGGTCCTCGATCTCGTGCCGTTCTGGCGGCCGGCGGAGTGGGCGGCGGCGGTCGTCGTCATCGACGCTCTGGCCTGGGGGAATGCCGACGCGGGCATCCTCGAACGCTGGTCGCACCTGGCCGAGTGGCCGCAGGCGCTGCTGCGCGCCCTGCTCTACCGGCTGGCCCTGCACGCCCAGCATCCCGAGGGCACGGTCCGCTCGCTCGGCGGCCTGGAGCGGGCCGCGGGCCTGATCAGCGCCCGCCTCTGATGTCTGATGCGAGGGACCCCTGTGAGCGGCAATAGTCGCTATGGCGACTATTGCCGCTCACAAGGGTCGACCAGGGCCTCACAGCGTCGACCGCGTCACGTTGAGGGCCCCGTTGCGTCGATGACACGCGGGGCCACGACGAGGTAATCCGCGCTTCCTAACGTCTGCCACCGATCTGATCGGCGAGCGGCGGGAGGCCAGGCGTGACCCTCACGGACGTCACGAACGAGCAGTCGAGCGGCCGGGGGCGGCTCGGCGGGCGCTGGATCGACGACTGGGAGCCCGAGGACCCCGGCTTCTGGGAACGCACCGGACGTCGGGTCGCGAACCGCAACCTGTGGGCGTCGATCTTCGTCGAGCACGTCGGGTTCTCGGTGTGGACGCTGTGGTCGGTGTTCGTGCTGTTCATGGGCCCGGAATACGGCGTCGACGCCGCCGGGAAGTTCTTCCTGGGCGCGACGGCGACGCTCGTCGGCGCGGTCCTGCGGGTGCCGTACACGTTCGCGGTGGCCCGGTTCGGCGGCCGCAACTGGACGATCGTGTCGGGCCTGCTGCTGCTCGTTCCGACCGTCGCGGCCGCGTTCGTTCTGCAGCCCGGCACGCCGTACGCGGTGTTCGTGCTGATGGCCGCGCTTGCCGGGTTCGGCGGCGGCAACTTCGCGTCGTCGATGACGAACATCAACACCTTCTTCCCGGAGGGCCGCAAGGGCACCGCGCTCGGGCTCAACGCCGGGGGCGGCAACCTGGGCGTCGCCGTCATCCAGCTCGTCGCGCTGCTGGTGATCGCGACGGCGGGCGCTGCGCAGCCGAGGCTGCTGCTGGTCGTCTACATCCCGCTGATCGTGATCTGCGCGGTGTGCGCGGCGCTGTTCATGGACAACCTGTCGAGCGTCCGCAACGACACCGGCGCGTTCAGGCTGGCCGTCGCCGACCGCGACACCGCGATCATGTCGTTTCTCTACATCGGCACGTTCGGCTCGTTCATCGGCTACAGCTTCGCGTTCGGCCTGGTGCTGCAGACGCAGTTCGGCCGCACCCCGCTGCAGGCCGCGGCGCTGACGTTCATCGGCCCGCTGCTCGGGTCGTTCATCCGGCCGCTCGGCGGCTGGCTGGCCGACCGCTTCGGCGGCGCCCGCGTCACCGCCGTCAACTTCGTGGCCATGGCCGCCGCGACCGTCGTCTGCATCGTGGCGTCGGGTGCGGGGTCGCTGCCGCTGTTCGTCGCCGGGTTCATCGCGCTGTTCGTGTTCTCGGGCGTCGGCAACGGGTCGACCTACAAGATGATCCCCGCGATCTTCCGACGGAAGGCGCTGGCGCGCATCGCCTCCGCCGACGCCGCGCTCCTGCACGCCCGGCGCGTCTCGGGTGCGGCGATCGGGCTCATCGCGGCCGTCGGCGCGCTCGGTGGGCTGCTGATCAACCTGGCGTTCCGGCAGTCGTTCGCCGCGACGAAGTCCGGGGCGCCGGCGTTCTGGGTGTTCTTCGCGTTCTACCTGGTCTGCACGGTCGTGACGGTCGTCGTCTATCTGCGGGCGCCGGCGCGCGCGGCCGCCGGGGCTGCGGTGGCGGTGTGACCTTGCCGGTGTCACGCGCTGGAAACCTCGCCGAACCACGACCGGTACCGGGCCGTCCGACGATGGCCCGCATGACCGCCGACACCCACTGCCCGTACTGCGCACTGCAGTGCGGCATGACGGTCGGCGCCGCGGGCGAGGTCGCGCCGCGGGAGTTCCCGACCAACCGCGGCGGGCTGTGCCAGAAGGGGTGGACGGCGGGGTCGCTGCTGTCGCACCCGGACCGGCTGTCGGCCCCTCTTCTGGGCGGTCGTCCGGTCACGTGGGAGACCGCGCTGGCGCACGTGACCTCATCGATCAGGGAGATCCAGGATTCTCACGGTCCGGACTCGGTCGCCGTCTTCGGCGGCGGCGGGCTCACCAACGAGAAGGCGTACCTGTTGGGGCGCTTCGCCCGCGTCGCCCTGCGGACGTCGCAGATCGACTACAACGGCCGCTTCTGCATGTCGTCGGCGGCCGCGGCGGGCAACCGGGCGTTCGGCCTCGACCGCGGGCTGCCGTTCCCGGTGACCGACCTCGACGACGCGGAGGTCGTCGTCCTGGCCGGGGCCAACGTCGCCGAGACCATGCCGCCGCTGATGGGGCACCTCGGGTCGGCGCGGCTGGTCGTCGTCGACCCGCGGCGGACGCCGACGGCCGAGCGCGCCGTTGCGTCCGGCGGGCTGCACCTGCAGCCGGTGCCGGGGACGGACCTCGTCCTCGCGCTCGGCATGCTCCACGCGGCGGTCGAGTCGGGCGCGGTCGACACCGCGTACCTCGGGGCGCGGACCTCCGGTTTCGACGACGCCTGGCGTCTCGCGACGCAGTGGTGGCCCGAGCGCGCGGAACGAGTGTGCGGGGTCGCGGCCGCCGACATGCGGACCGTCGTCTCCTGGCTCGCCGGCTCGTCGCGCCGCTACGTCCTCACCGCGCGGGGTGCCGAGCAGCACGCGCACGGCGTCGACACCGTGACGGCGTGGATCAACCTCTCCCTCGCGCTCGGGCTCCCCGGGACGGCGGGGTCGGGCTTCGGGACGATCACCGGGCAGGGCAACGGGCAGGGCGGGCGCGAGCACGGGCAGAAGGCCGACCAGCTGCCCGGGTACCGCCGCATCGACGATCCGGTCGCCCGCGCGCACGTCGCCGCGGTCTGGGGCGTCGATCCCGCGTCGATCCCGGGCGCGGGTCGGTCGGCGGTCGAGCTGATCGACGCCATCGGTACCCCCGGTGGGCCGCGTGCGCTGCTGGTCTTCGGGTCGAACCTGCGGGTGTCGGCGCCGGACGCGGCCCGGGTCGCCTCGAAGTTGGACGCGCTCGATCTCCTGGTCGTCGCCGACTTCCTGCCCGGGGAGACCGCCGGCCGCGCCGACGTCGTGCTGCCGGTCGCGCAGTGGGCCGAGGAGGAGGGCACGCTCACCAACCTGGAGGGCCGGGTGCTGCGCCGACGGCGCGCGCTCGATCCGCCGCCCGGCGTCCGGACCGACCTCGACGTCGTCGCCGACCTGGCCGCCGGACTGGGCTGCGGCGGCTTCCCCACGACGCCGCGCGCGGTGTTCGACGAGCTGCGCGCGGCGTCGGCAGGCGGCCCGGCCGACTACTCCGGCATCACCTACGACCGGCTCGACGCGGGCGAGGCCCTGCACTGGCCCTGCCCCTCGACCGACCACCCCGGCACCCCGCGCCTGTTCCTCGACCGCTTCGCCCACCCCGACGGCCGTGCCCGGCTCGTGCCGGTCGACCACGTGCCCGCCGCCGAGCTCCCCGACGACGCCTACCCGTTGCGCGCCACCACCGGCCGGGTGCTGGTGCACTACCAGTCGGGCGCGCAGACGCGCCGGGTCGACGAGCTGGCGCTCGTGGAACCCGACGCGTTCGTGGAGATCCACCCCGACACCGCGGCCCGCGCCGGACTGGCCGACGGCGTCTGGGCGCGCGTCGAGTCCCGCCGGGGCAGCGTCCTCGCCAGGGTCCGCCTCGTCCTGTCTGCACGACCGGACACGGTGTTCCTGCCGTTCCACTTCGCCGACGACCGGGCCGCGAACCTGCTGACCAACCCGGCCCTCGACCCGGTCAGCCGGATGCCGGAGTTCAAGGTCGCCGCAGTCCGAATACACCCTGTGAGTGGCGATAGTCGCTATAGCGACTATCGCCACTCACAGGCCGTCGAGGCGGTGGCGACGTGAGGCGCATCGTGGTGGTGGGCAACGGGATGGTCGGCGCCCGGTTCGCCGACGAGGTGCGCCGCCGCGGCGGCGCACGGCTGACCGTCGTGGGCGCCGAGACGCATCCCGCGTACAACCGGGTGCTCCTGTCCACCGTCCTGGCCGGCGGCATCGATCCGGCGGCGATCGCGTTGCCGGTCGCCGACCACGTCGACGTGCGGTCCGGTACCGCGGCGGTCTCCCTCCACCCGGCCACGCGCACCCTGACCCTCGCCGACGGCACACCGCTGCCCTACGACGACCTCGTCCTCGCGACCGGCTCGCGGGCCTGGCTGCCGCCGGTGGCCGGGGTGCCGGGGCCGGGCGTCGTCGGATTCCGGGATCTCGACGACTGCCTCGCCATCCTCGACATGGCCCGCCCCGGTGCGCGGCTCGTCGTCCTCGGCGGTGGACTGCTCGGGCTGGAGGCGGCCCGCGGGCTCGCGGCCAGGGGCGTCGAGGTCACCGTCGTCCACCCCGCCGGGCACCTCATGGAACGCCAGCTCGACGCCGGCGCCGGCGCCGTGCTGGCCGAGGTCGTCGCCGAGCTCGGGGTCCAGGTCCAGCTCGGGGTCGGCGCCGTCTCCTGGGCGGCTGGAACCGGGCTGACCTGCGACGACGGAACCGTGATCGCCGCGGACGGGCTCGTCGTCGCCGCCGGGGTGCGCGCCGAGACCACCCTCGCGTCCGACGCCGGAGCCCGGGTCGACCGCGGGATCGTCGTCGACGACCGGCTGCGGACCTCACTCGAGCACGTGTACGCCATCGGCGACTGCGCCCAGCACGACGGCGCTCCCGCCGGGCTCGTCCAGCCCGGGTGGGACCAGGCCGCCGTGCTGGCCGACCTGCTCACCGGCGCCGACCCGACCGCCCGCTACCGCGGGACGCGTGCCGTCACCCGGCTCAAGGCGTCGGGGATCGACCTCACCGCTGTCGGGGACGTCCACGCCGACGACGACACCGTGGAACTGTTGCGGCTCACCGACTCCCGGCGTGGCCGGTACGCGAAGCTGGCGCTGCGCGACGACCGGGTCGTCGGCGGCATCATGATCGGTTTCCCCGACGCGGCGGCGTCGATGATCCAGCTGCACGACAACGGATCCCCCGCCCCGTCCGACCGCCTCGCGCTGCTGCTCGGTCGTGCCCTGCCAGGCGAGGCGACCCCGACCTCCGACCCGGGGCACCTCCCCGCGGCCGCGGTCGTGTGCCGGTGCAACACCGTCACCAAGGGGTCGCTGGTCGCGGCCTGGCGCGCGGGGGCGACGGACCTCACCGCGCTCAGAGGGGCGACCCGCGCCGCGACGGGCTGCGGCAGCTGCGCCGGGACGGTCGAGGGCATCTGCGCGTGGCTGGCCGCCACCGACACCCCGGCCCCTACGCGCGACGAATCGCACGAACGGCCCGTTGCTGCAGCTCAGTTGCGCGAAAGGGCCGTTCGTGCAGAGAGCGGGGAGTTGCACGAACGGCACAGTCGCGCAATTCAGTTGCCCGACTGTGCCGTTCGTTCCGAAGAGAGCACGCACGAGCGCACGGAGGGGGCGGCATGACCCGCGAGCTGGTCGTCGTCGGACACGGGATGGTCGGGCACCGGCTGGTGTCGGCGCTCCGCGACCGCGACACCGAGGACACCTGGCACGTCACGGTGCTGGGTGAGGAGGACCGGCCGGCCTACGACCGCGTCGCACTGTCGTCCTATGTGGATGGTAGTACCGAGGACGAGCTGTCGCTCGGCACCCACGACGACCCGCGGGTCGACGTCCGGCGCGGTACCTCCGTCGTCGGCATCGACCGTGCGGACCGGCTGGTCCGCACCGCCACCGGCGAGACCCTCCGCTACGACGCCCTCGTCCTGGCGACGGGGTCGGTGCCGTTCGTGCCGCCCGTCCCGGGGCGTGAGCTGGCCGGCTGTTTCGTCTACCGCACCCTCGACGACCTGGACTCCATCACGGCGGCCGCACGAGCGGCGCTCGCGCGACCCACTCCGGGGCGGCGGTCGGCGGTCGTCGTCGGCGGCGGGCTGCTGGGGCTGGAGGCGGCGCGGGCGATGCGGTCGCTGGGGCTGTCGCCCCACGTCGTCGAGATCGCGCCGCGGCTGATGCCGGTGCAGGTCGACGAGGGCGGGGGCGCGTTGCTGCGTGCGCTCGTCGAGCGCCAGGACATCGCGGTGCGCTGCGGCGTCTCGGTGGCGGGGATCGTCGCCGACCGGGGGCGGCTCGTCGCGCAGCTGTCGGACGGGATCGAGCTGGACGCCGACGTCGTCGTGTTCTCCGCGGGCATCCGTGCCGCCGACGGTCTCGCGCGCGACGCCGGGCTGGCCGTCGGTGAGCGGGGTGGGGTGCTGGTCGACGACCGGTGCCGCACCGCCGACGAGCACGTCTGGGCCGTCGGCGAATGCGCGGCGCTGGAGGGCCGCACGTACGGCCTGGTGGCGCCGGGGTACGCGATGGCCCAGGTCGTCGCGGACCGGCTGCTCGGTGGCGACGCCCGCATGACGCCCGCCGAGCTCGACATGTCGACGCAGCTCAAGCTGCTGGGCGTGGACGTCGCCAGTTTCGGTGACGCGCACGCGACGACCGAGGGCGCGCTGCCCGTGGTGATCAACGACCCGGTCGCGGGAACGTACGCGAAGCTGGTCGTCAGCGACGACGCGTCGACGCTGCTCGGTGGGGTCCTCGTGGGCGACGCTTCCCGGTATGCGGCGCTGCGTCCGCTCGTCGGGTCCGCGTTGCCCGCCGATCCGGTGGCGCTCATCGCCCCCGGCGCGGTCGAGCTGGGCGCCGAGTCGCTGCCGGACTCCGCGCAGGTGTGCTCGTGCAACGCGGTCACCAAGGGGGCTGTGAAGACGGCGATCGGGGCCGGGGCGTGCGATGTCGCGGCGTTGAAGGCCTGCACCAGAGCCGGAACCAGCTGCGGCTCCTGCGTCCCCCTGTTGAAGACGCTGCTCGTGCAGGAAGGCGTCGAGGTCTCGAAAGCTCTCTGCGAGCACTTCGCCGTCTCCCGTGCGGAGCTGTTCGAGGTCGTCGCCGGCGCCGGCATCACGACGTTCAGCGAGCTCATCGCGCGCCACGGCACCGGGCGGGGCTGCGACGTCTGCAAACCGGTCGTCGCGTCGATCCTCGCCTCTCTCGGGAGGGGCCACATCCTCGCCGGCGAGCAGGCGTCGCTGCAGGACACCAACGATCGCTTCCTCGCGAACATGCAGCGCGACGGCACCTACAGCGTCGTGCCGCGGGTGCCGGGCGGGGAGATCACGCCGGACGGGCTGATCGTGATCGGCGAGGTCGCGCGCGACTTCGGGCTCTACACCAAGATCACCGGCGGGCAGCGGATCGACATGTTCGGCGCCCGCGTCGAACAGCTCCCGGCGATCTGGCGACGCCTGGTTGACGCCGGGTTCGAGTCCGGCCACGCCTACGGCAAGGCGCTGCGGACGGTGAAGTCGTGCGTCGGCAGCACGTGGTGCCGGTACGGGCAGCAGGACTCGGTCGGGCTGGCCGTCGAGCTGGAGCTGCGCTACCGCGGGCTGCGCAGCCCGCACAAGATCAAGTCAGGCGTGTCCGGGTGCGCGCGGGAGTGCGCGGAGGCCCGCTCCAAGGACTTCGGCATCATCGCGACCGAGACCGGCTGGAACCTCTACGTCGGCGGCAACGGCGGCTTCACCCCGCGCCATGCCGACCTCCTGGTGTCCGATGTGGACACCGAGACACTCGTACAGCTCGTCGACAGGTTCCTGATGTTCTACGTCCGGACCGCGGACCGCCTGCAGCGCACCGCCTCCTGGATCGAGGCCATGGACGGCGGGCTCGACCACCTGCGCGCGGTGATCGTCGACGACGCGCTCGGCATCTGCGCGGACCTGGACGCGGCGATGGCCGCGCACGTCGCGTCGTACGCCGACGAGTGGGCCGGGGTGCTCGCCGACGAGGACAAGCTCCTCCGCTTCGTGTCCTTCGTCAACGCGCCGGGTACCCCCGACCCGACGATCTCGTTCGTGACCGAGCGCGGCCAGCCGGTTCCCGCGCCCCGCACACCCGTGTTGATCGGAATCCCGGAGGTGGGCTCGTGACCGCAGCCGTCGTGGCGACGTGGACGCCCGTGTGCCGCGTCGACCAGCTCGAACCCGAGCGCGGGGTCGCCGCGCTGCTCGACGGGCGGCAGGTCGCACTGTTCCGCACGCACGAGGGGGCGGTGCACGCGATCGGCAACGTCGACCCGTTCTCGGGGGCCGCGGTGCTCTCGCGCGGCATCGTCGGCGACCGCGGTGGCGTCCCGACCGTCGCCTCACCCGTCTACAAGCAGGTGTTCTCGCTGGTGGACGGCACGTGCCTCGACGACCCGACGGTGCGCGTCGAGGTGTACGCCGTGTCCGTCGACTCCGGGACCGTGTCACTGCGGGTGGGGCGATGATGGTGGCGGTCGCCGGGCAGCGCGGCGACGCCGCCGTGCCCGCGCTCGCGGGCTTCACCGTCGGCGTCACCGCGGCCAGGCGCGCCGATGAACTGGCGACGATGCTGGAGCGCCGCGGCGCCGTCGTGCAGCACGGTCCCGCGTTGCGGATCGTCCCGTTGGCCGACGACGCACAGCTGCTGGAGAGCACCCGCGCGCTGCTCGCCCGCCCACCGGACGTCACCGTCGCGACCACGGGAATCGGGTTCCGCGGCTGGATCGAGGCCGCCGAGGGCTGGGGGCTCGGCACGGAGCTGGTCACGGTGCTGGGCAAGGGAACCGTCCTCGCCCGGGGCCCCAAAGCGCGTGGGGCGATCCGGGCCTCGGGGCTGACGGATGCGTGGTCGCCGGAGTCCGAGTCGTCGGCCGAGGTGCTCGACCACCTGCTGGAGTCCGGTGTGGACGGTCTGCGGATCGCCGTCCAGCTGCACGGGGAACCGTTGCCCGACATGGCCGAGGCGCTCGTGATGGCGGGCGCCGAAGTCGTCGAGGTTCCGGTCTACCGGTGGCTGCCACCCCTGGACATCGGCCCGCTCGACCGGCTCACCGACGCCGTCCTCACCGGCGGCATCGACATCCTGACCTTCACCAGCGCCCCCGCCGCCGCCAGCCTGCTCGCCCGCGCCGGTGCCCGCGGCCTGCGCGAGGACGTGCTCACCGCGCTGCGCGGCCCGGTCCTCGCGATGTGCGTCGGGCCCGTCACCGCTGCGCCGCTGCAGGACCTCGACGTCCCCACCGTGCAACCGCATCGCTCCCGGCTCGGCGCCATGGTCCGCGAGCTGGAGGCCGTCGCACCCGCGCGGGCGCGGTGGCTACCCGTCGCCGGGCACGTCCTGGAACTGCGCGGACACGCCGTTCTCGTCGACGGCGCCCTGCGGCCCGTACCGCCCACCGGCATGACGTTGCTGCGGGTGCTCGCGCGCCGCCCGGGACGGGTCGTCGCGCGGGCGGAGCTGTTGCGCGCCTTGCCCGGAGGTGGCGACGACGAGCACGCCGTCGAGACCGCCGTCGCCCGGCTGCGCGCGGCGCTGGGGGAGCCGAAACTGGTGCAGACCGTCGTCAAACGGGGATACCGGCTCGCCCTCGACCCCACAGCTGGGCCCGTCCCCGTCGGTGGGCACTGTGGGGGCTCTCGGTGACCCCGCTCCTGCTCGTCGCGCACGGGACCCGGTCGGGGGACGCCGCTCGGCCGCTGGCCCTCGCGGTCGCCGAACAGTCCGGGCTCGACGTCCGGCTCGCCTACGCCGACGTCCGCGGCCCGACGATCGCGTCCGTCGCCGCGCAAATGCCGCACGCCGTCGTCGTCCCCGCGTTCCTGGCCGCCGGGTACCACGTCCGCCGCGACCTGCCCGCCCAACTCGCCGCCGCGGGCGCGTCCTCGTTCCCGGTGACGCCCGCGATCGG
This sequence comes from Pseudonocardia sulfidoxydans NBRC 16205, assembly GCF_007989085.1. Taxonomy (GTDB): domain Bacteria; phylum Actinomycetota; class Actinomycetes; order Mycobacteriales; family Pseudonocardiaceae; genus Pseudonocardia; species Pseudonocardia sulfidoxydans. Next base: position 494 of record NZ_BJVJ01000056.1, on the reverse strand, counting down.
CCCCGACCCCGCGCTCGCGACGGCCGCGCTCGACCGGCTCCGGGAGGCCGGGTGGCGCCACGGCGACGCCGTCGTCCTCGCCGCCGCGGGATCGGCCGACGCGGTCGCGCTCGGACAGGTGCGACAGGCAGCGCGGATGCTGCAGGTCGCGACGGGTCGCCGGGTGCGGGTGGGCTTCGCCGCGTCCGCCGCGCCGCGGGTCGATGCGCTCGTCGCCGGACTGCGGGCAGCGGGGGAGGAGCGGGTGGCGGTCGCGTCCTGGCTCCTGGCGCCGGGCGTGTTCGCCGACCGCGTCGCCGCCTGCGGTGCCGACGCCGTCGCCGCGCCCCTGGGCACGCACCCGGCCGTCGTCGACACGATCCTGGCCCGCTACTCGGGCGCCCTGGCCCGCTCGGCCGCGTAAGACCCTGTGAGCGGCAATAGTCGCTATAGCGACTATTGCCGCTCACGAGCGCGGGACGCGTGCCGTTGCCCGCCCCGCCCCGCCCCGCCCC
>NZ_BJVJ01000055.1 GCF_007989085.1 Pseudonocardia sulfidoxydans NBRC 16205 | reverse complement strand
GCCCCCCTCCCCCACGGACCGACGGCCGCCCGCCCGGCCCGCACCGCGCCGCGCGGGCCCCCTCGTCGCCGTCGCCGCCGGCGTCGCCGTCCTGCTCGCCGCCGCGCCCATCGCCGCCGTCGTCTCCGGACTCGGCTGGCTCGGGCACGCCGCCGGGGTCATCGCCGTCTGCGTCGTCGTCGGGCTCGCGCTGCGCCGAACCCACGCCGTCATCGGCGCCGTCGTCGCCCTCGTCGCCGTCCTCGAGTACGTCGTCGTCGCATTCACCCCCGAGTGGTGGCCCGGCCCCGCCGCTTTCGCCGAGCTCGGCCGGCTCGTCGCCGGGGCGGGCGAACAGATCGGCGCCGGTGTCCCGCCCATCGCGGGCACCCCGGAAATCCTGTTGCTGACGACGGTCGCCCTCGGTCTCGTCGCCGTCGTCGTGCAGCTCATCGCCGTCGTCGGGCAGGCACCCGCCGCCGCCGGCGTCCCGCTGCTCGCCGTCTACGCCGTCCCCACCGCGCTCACCGGCCAGCTGCTGCCGTGGTGGGCCGTCGTCGGGCCCGCCGCCGGGTTCGCCCTGCTTCTGCTCACCCGCCGCGGCGCCCGCCGCCAGCTCCCCGCCGGTGTCGTCATGACCGCCGCCGCCGTGGTCGTCGCGCTGCTGGCCGGGTCGCTGTTCACCGCCGTCGGCACCACCGGCCGCTTCTCCAGCGGCAACGCCGGGGCCACCGGCGCCATCGGGCTCAACCCGTTCACCGCGCTGCGCGGTCAGCTCACCCGCGGCACCCCCACCGACCTCTTCGAGGTCTCCGGCCTGCCCACGGCCCAGTACATGCGGGCACTCACGTTGCGCGACTTCGCCGCCGACCGCGGTTTCGTCGCCACCGCGCCCGCGCCCGGCGTCCGCATCGGCGACGCCGACCTGCCCGACCTGCCGACCGGCAACGCCGAACGCGCCACCGTCGGCGTCGAGAACGTCGGCTTCCGCGACTACTGGCTGCCCCTCTACGGCACCCCGCAACGCATCGACGGCCTGTCCGACGAGTGGTCGTTCGACCCGACCTCCGGTATCGCCTACAGCACCCGCCAGCGTGAGGAGAGCGGCTGGACCCAGTCCGCGGTGCTCAGCACCCCCTCCGCGGAGGAGCTGCGCGCCGCGACCGCCGCGACCGGCGCCGTCGACATCGGATACCTCAACATCGCCGGCGTCGATCCCCGCGTCGGCGAGCTGACCGCCGAGGTGACCCGGGGCCGCGTCAACGCCTTCGACAAGGCCATGGCCGTCACCGACTTCTTCACCGGCCCGTCGACGCAGTTCCACTACAGCCTGCAGACGGCCCCCGGCACCGGCGACGACGCGCTCGTCGACTTCCTCACCCAGGGCCGCACCGGCTACTGCGAACAGTTCGCCACCGCGATGGCCGTCATGCTCCGGACGGTGGGTGTCCCGTCCCGCGTCGCCGTCGGGTTCACCGGCGGCACCGTCGACGGCGACCACCGGCTGATCACGAGCTCCGACGCCCACGCGTGGGTCGAGGTCTACTTCGCCGGCTACGGCTGGACCGCCTTCGACCCCACCCCGCTCGCCGACGGCCGCACCATCGTCCCCGCCTACGTGCAGCAGGCCCGCGACCAGGGCGGCGCCGACCCCCAACCCGCCACCCCGCAGGACGCCGACCCGACCCCCGACAACGGGCCCGACGCCGGCGCCCCGCAGGACCAGCCCCTCACCCCCGACCAGCCCGAGCCCGCCGCGCAGGAGTCGACGTCCTGGACCATCCCGCTCCTGGCGGTCGTCGGCCTGCTGGTGATCGCCGCGCTCGTCCTGCCCTCGCTGCTGCGGCGCGGGCAACGCCGACGCCGGCTCGCCGCCGCCGGTGGGGGTGGGCCCGACGCCGCTGAACAGGCCTGGGCCGAGATCGTGGCCGAGTCGACCGACCGCGGTGTCACGATCCCCGACACCGACACCGTCCGCGGCGCCGCCCGGCGGCTGGTGAGCGCGCACAGTTTCGGCGACCCCGCCCGCGACGCCCTGCGCGAGCTGGTCACCGAGGTGGAGGCTGCCCGCTACGCCGGCGCCCCGCCGCAGGCCGACGGCGCCGTCCTCACGGCGGCCGTCGGCACCGTCCGGGCGGCGATGGCCGAGGGCACCCCGGTCGGGCTGGGCCGCAGGCTCTTCCCCCGCTCGGTGACCTCCCGCCGCTCCGCGCCCGCCGCGACGGAACCCACCCCCGCCTGAGGCGTCCGTCCGCGCGCCCTCACGGTGGTCGTGGGTGCTCTGAACAGCGGTGAGGTTGCGCCCGACGATCCGTGCGCAACCTCACGGTCCTATCCGGGTCTGAACGCAGCAGTCAGGTTGCGCCCGGATGACGTCCGCGCGCGGGACAGCTCCGCAAAGACGACGACGGCGACCCCGGTGGGGTCGCCGTCGAGCGGGACATCGGTCCCGGAACGTCAGGTCATTCCTGTTCGAAGCGCCGCCGGAAGCGCTCCTCCATCTTCCCGGTGATGCCGCCGCGTTCCTGGGCCTGCTGCGGGGTGTTCTTGCCGCCCTGCTGGGCCTGGGTGCCGCTCGCGCCCACCGAGGTCACGGCCAGGACCGCGCCGCCGAGCATCAGCAGGAAGCCCACGACGCTCAGGACGGGGAAGCTGCTGGCCAGCCACAACGCGCGGACGGCCACCCCGACGACGAGCAGTACGAGGCCGAGCAGGAACACCAGGACGCCCTGGAGGCGCCTGCGGCGGGTCGGTTTGCGCAGTCGGCCGCCGCGTACGGACGATGCGAACTTGGGGTCCTCGGCGTAGAGAGCACGCTCGATCTGGTCGAGCAGTCGCTGCTCGTGCTCGGAGAGGGGCATGTCTTCGCCTCCGGCACACGATGTTCGGTCGGGTCATCTTCCATGGTGCCGGAACGACACGACGAGCGCCCAGGGTGGGCGTCTAGTGCAGAGGATACGAGTCCGACGCCTGGTCCACTAGCCGGAGTATCCAACACGACTGTCCGATCTTCGAACGGCTCGCGCCGTTCGCCCTGTCGGCGACCCCGTCGTCGCACCGGAGGTCCGCCGTCGTCGTACCGGAGGTCCGCCGTCGCACCGGAGGTCCGCCGTCGCACCGGAGATCCGTCACGGACCCGGGCACCGGCCGGGCGACCCGGGCGCCGCGCCCGACACGGCGGGCATCGCGCTGGTCAGGGTCAGGGTCAGGGACGGCGGGCGAGGGCGTGCAGCCGGGTGGCGACCTCGCGCAGGGCCGGCACCCCGGCCGCGAGCGCCTCGAGCTCGGCGACCTCGACCGCGCCGCCGTCGCGGACGGAGCCGGGAAGCCAGCCGTCGAGCACACCGTCGCCCTGGACGACCTCCACGACGAGACCCGCGCCGTCGAGCAGCGCGCGCAGGCCGGGGCCGTCGAGGCGGCGGCGGAGCTTGTCGTCGGGGCCGGAGCGGCCGTCGGTGTCGGTGAGGACTGCGCGCGCCTCGGCGAGCCGGCCCGCGAGGACACGGGTGAGCACCGCGGCGGTCCGGCCCGCCACCAGCACGGACACCGCGGCGCCGGGGGCGGCGGCCGCCCTGAGGGCGGCGACCGCGCCGTGCGCGTCGTCGACGACCTCGAGCAGCCCGTGACCCAGCACCAGGTCGGCGCTGCCGGGCTCGATGCACTCGGTGAGGGCGTCGACGTCGCCCTGCACCGCGGTCACGTGTTCGCCGACGCCCGCCTCACGGGCCCGCCGCTGCAGGGCGGCGAGCGCGTTGGGGCTGCTGTCGACGACCGTCACCGTGCAGCCCGCGGCCGCGAGCGGTACCGCCCACGCGCCGCTTCCGCCGCCCACGTCGACCACCAGTGGTCGGCGGGCGGGGTGCGCCGCCCGGACTCGATCCAGCTCCGTCTCGAGAGCTCGGCCCACCCGGCTGCCGCCGGACGCACCGAGCAGATCTCCCGCCGCCGCAGTCACGGACCGCAGCGTAGTGGTCGGCACGACGGAGTAAGTTGATCGCGTGCACGTCGTCGCCACGTTGAGCCTCAAGGGCGGTGTCGGGAAGACCACTGTCGCCCTCGGTCTCGCGGGCGCGGCCCTGCACCACGGCATCCGGACCTTGCTGGTCGACCTCGACCCGCAGGCCAACGCCACCATCGCCCTCGACGTCGAGCCCACGACGGCGACCATCGCCGACGTGCTCGACGATCCGCGACGTTCCGTGCTGCACCGGGCCATCGCGCCCAGCGGGTGGGGTGAGGGTCTCGACGTCGTCGTCGGGGCGGAGCAGACGGAGCGGCACAACCACCCCGATCCGGGCCCGAAGCAGCTCAACCGGCTGGCGCGGGCGCTGTCGCGGCTGCACGACCTGCCGGACGCCGACCCGGACGACGACGACCCGATCGGGCACGCCGCGGGGTACGACCCCGACGATCCCGACGCCTACCGGCTGGTGGTCGTGGACTGTCCGCCCTCGCTGGGGCAGCTCACCCGCAGCGCGCTGACGGCGGCGCAGCGGGCGATCCTGGTGACCGATCCGACGATGTTCGCGGTGTCGGGTGTGCAGCGGGCGTTCGACGCGGTGCACACCGAACGCCACCGCGGCAACCCCGAGCTGCAGCCGCTGGGCGTGCTGATCAACCGGGTCCGTCCCCGCAACGCCGAGCACGAGTACCGCATCTCCGAGCTGCGGGAGATCTTCGGGCCGCTCGTGTTCAGCGGCGTCGTGCCCGACCGTTCGGCCGTGCAGCAGGCGCAGGGGGCGTGCCTGCCGATCCAGGCGTGGGACACCCCGGGGGCGCGCGAGGTCTCGGCGGTGTTCACGACGTTGCTGGCCCGGGTGCTGCGCAGCGGGCGCAGCTCCGGCCGCGGCACCTCGCCCCCTCCCCCGATCTCCTGACCCCACCCCACGCCGAGGTACGTGCGCTGTCATCGGCCGGGGATGTCGGCCGCGACGAGCGCGACGAAATGCTCCGCCTGACGCAGCAGGTCGTCGGCGTCGCGCCGGCTCACCAGGCGTGCGATCCCGGCCTCGGCGGCGGCCCGCGTCGCGGAGCAGGACGCGAAGAACGCGGCCCACTCCCCCAGCTCCGGCGCCACCCCGGCGAGGAGGTCCCACACGTTGCGGGTGGCGCCCCGGCGCGGCTGCGGACGCGCCCGCACCGCGAGCACCGCGGCGGCCGCGCGCAGCGCCGACAGGTAGGCGGCCGGGTAGCGGCGCAACGGGTCGTCCAGGGTGCGGGCCTCGGCCAACCCCTCCTGCGCCTGGCGCAGCAGCGCGCTCCCGTGCCGTGACGTGGGCGGTGCGGCCGGCGGTGTGCGCCGCGGCGGCCGCGCGCCGCGCGTGCCGTCGGATCCGGCGCGGCGGCCCGTGGCGGCGGGACGTGCCGGGGCTTCCCCACCCCGGCCTCGTCCGGCCTGCCGCGACCGCCGCGGCCCGGGGACGAACGGCAGCACCGTCTGCCCCGGTGTGCGGCCGTCCTCGCGGTCGCGCTCCCGGCCGGCTGCCTGCTCCCGCAGGTGCTCGAGTACGTGGTCCACCGTCGTCACCCCTTCCGTGCCGTTCCCGTCGTTCCCGCCCACCTGCACCGCAGCCGCCGCAACCCGTACCGGCGAGCTCATCTCGGCACCCGCACGAGGTCCCACACGCCCGGCCCCGCCCGCATCCGCAGCACGAACTCGATCTCCGGCGCGTGCGGCTCCTCCGCCGACCGGGCCGTGACCCGCCAGCAGCGCAACCTGTCGCCACCGATCGGCATCGGCGACGGGAACGGCCACGGCGACTCCTCGATCCAGCGCTCCCGCACGTCGGTGATCAGGTAGCGCGGCCCGCGGCGCACCGGTCTGCGCGAGAACTCGACGGGTTCTCCGTCCTGCCAGCGGACCTGGATCGGCATCGGCTGGCGCGGCCCGAACACGCGACTGAACCCGCTCATCGCGGCCCGCCCCGTGCAGTGGCCGCCGCACCGGCCACCGGCCCGCCCGGGTCCGGCCTCGACGGCGCCCTCACCTCGACCATGCTTCTCACGACCCCTTCCGGGCCACGCCGCCGGCGAGCGCTTCCCTTCGCTCGCCGGTCGACGCGACCGGACCATCATATCGAACACATGTTCGACCGTTCCAGTAGAGCCGCCCCCTTTCGTGGCGTCAAGTCGGGCTGCCCGCCCCTGCACGGGCACCGGGCGACGTGATGAGATGGCGCGGTGCACGGCCCGGACCACCCACCCTCGCCGCACCCCCGTCGGGTGCGGCCGACCGCCGCGTCCGCGCCCGCACGGGATCGGGCCCACCGATGACCGCCGCACCCCCGCGGCACCGGCTCGTCCAGCTCGGACCGGTCGAGTTCGCCGCGCGGGTCGACGAGGCGCTGGCCGTCTACGTCGCTGCGATGGGCTACCCGCGCAGCACCGCCCGCCAGCGCCGCAGCCTCTGGCTCGACCACGGGCGCCGGCCGGGATGGCGTGCGGTGGGCTGGCTCGACGCGGCCGGTGCGCTCGTCGGCATCGCCTACGGCTACTCCGGCGGGGCCGGGCAGTGGTGGTACGACGAGGTGCGCCGCGGGCTGGACGACGACCCGGCGGCGTCGCTGTGGCTGTCGGACTACCTCGAGCTGACCGAGCTGCACGTCCGGCCCGACACGCAGGGCGCGCGGCTGGGCGAGGGTCTGCTGCGGGCGCTGCTCACCGACACCGGGCACAGCCGGGTCCTGCTGTCGACGCCGGAGTACGGCGAGCGGCCGCCGGGCCGGGCGTGGCGGCTGTACCGCCGGACCGGGTTCGTCGACGTGCTGCGCCACCACCGGTTCACCGGCGACGCACGTCCGTTCGCGGTCCTGGGCCGCACGCTGCCGCTGGACCCGCCGGACACCGGTGCGCCCCAGGGCCCACCGACCTGACCGCACCCTGTGCGGCACACGGCACGCAAAGCCGGTGCGGGACACGGGGCCCCGCCGTCACGGCGCGCGGGCGACCCGATGGCACGATGGCCGCATGCAGTCCCCGCCCGTCGCAGGCGTCCGCTCCCCCCGCCGTCGTGTGCTGGCCGTCGTGTTGCTGGCGGTGCTCGTGCTCGGGGCCCTCGGCGGGTGCGCCCGGGTGCGGACGGCGCTGGCCCTGCAGCCCGACGACACGGTCACCGGGGAGATCGTCGTCGCGACGCCGCAGACCTCCCCCGACGACCGCGGCCCGGCGCTGACGCTGCCCGAGGACATCAGCGACAAGATCGACGTGTCCGACTACCGGCAGGACGGCTACACGGGGTCGCTGCTGCGGTTCTCGGGGTTGTCGTTCGACCAGGTGTCGGAGCTGGCCGCGGTCGCCGGGCCGGTGGGGCAGCAGCGCACGGAGCTGACGCTGCGCCGGGCGGGCAACCGGGTCCTGGTCACCGGCAAGGTCGACCTGACGACGATCGCCGTCGACAAGGCGGACTTCCAGCTCAAGATCAGTGTGCCCGGCGAGGTGCTGGACACCAACGGCGACACCGACTCCGGCACGATCAGCTGGACGTTCACGCCGGGCCAGGTGGGCGATGTGCGGGCGTCGGTGGCCTACGACGACCCGGACGCCCCGTCGGCCACAGCGTGGACGGTCGGACTGGGGCTGGTGGTGCTGGCGGCGTCGGTGGGTGTGGTGCAGCTGGCCCGCCGCACCCGCAACCCCCCGCTCACCCCGTCGGGGCGCTGACCCGTCCCGGCGGGGCGCAGGCTACGAGCGCGCCGCCGCCAGCCCGAGACGGCCGACGAGCTCGACCGTCGCCGGTGAGCGGTTGAGCGTGTAGAAGTGCAGCCCGCGCACGCCCTCGGCGAGGAGCTTCTCGCACAGCTCGGCCGTGGCGTCCATGCCCGCGGCGCGGAACGCGACGGGATCGTCGGCGAACCGGTCGAGCCGGGCGACGAGGTCCTCGGGCAGCGGGGCACCGGAGAGCTCGGGGCCGCGGTGCAGGGTGCGGACCGTCGTGAGCGGCATGATCCCGGGCAGCAGCGGGACGTGACAGCCCGCGGCGTCGAGCCGGTCGCGCAGCCGCAGGAACCCGCCGGGTTCGAGGAAGAGCTGCGTGATGGCGAAGTCGGCACCGGCCCGGATCTTGGCGACGAGGTGTTCGAAGTCGGTGTCGGCGTCGACCGAGCGCGGGTGGCCGTAGGGGAAGGCCGCGACGCCGACGCAGAAGTCGCCCAGGCTGCGCACCATGGTGACGAGCTCGTCGGCGTAGGTGAGGCCGTCGGGGTGCGGGGTCCAGTCGCCCAACGGGTCGCCGGGAGGGTCGCCGCGCACGGCGAGGACGTTGCGTACGCCCGCGGCGGCATAGGACCCGATGACGTGGCGCAGTTCGGCGCGGGAGTGGGCGACGGCGGTGAGGTGCGCCATCGGGACGAGCGTCGTGTCGGAGGCGATGCGCTCGGTGGTGCGGATCGTCCGGTCGCGGCTGGTGCCCCCGGCCCCGTAGGTGACGGAGACGAATGCCGGGTCGAGCGGCTCGAGGCGCCGGATCGCGCCCCACAGCTGGGCCTCGCCCGCGGCGTCCTTGGGCGGGAAGAACTCCACGGAGAAGAGGGGGTGGTCGACGTCGAGCCGGTCGACCACCGTCGCGCGTGGGGCTGGGGTGGTGCTCACCGGCACAGGGTACGGCCAGGGCCGCCGCCCATCACCGGCCCTGTGCGGCGACGACGCGAGGGCGCCACGTCCGGTTGGTCCGGATCGCCGGGCGCTCCCGTCGCCGCGCCGAGCCGTGGAACCGCCGATAGTCTCGGGTCGTGCCCATGACCATCGCGAGCGGCCGGGGACCGGGTTGACGGCCCGTTCCGGCGCCGCCGACCTCGATCTGACGCGGTCCCCCGCGTCGGGCGTCGATGCCCCGGACCCCGCCGACCCCACGGACCCGCGGCAGGTCCTCGCCCGCGCGGACGCCGACGTTCCCGCGGCCGTCGAGAGCGAGCTCGCGGCCTGCCTGGCCGAGCGCCGTCGTGACGCGGCGGCGGTCGCGCCCGAGGTCGACGGCGCCGTCGAGGTGCTGGAGCGCTTCGTCCTGGGCAGCGGCAAACGGATCCGGCCGACGTTCGCCTGGTGGGGCTGGCGCGGCGCGGGCGGGGACCCGGCCCGGGCGGGGGTGGTGCTGCGCGCGGTGAGCGCGTTGGAGCTGCTGCAGGCGTGCGCGCTGGTCCACGACGACTACATCGACGCCTCCGCGACCCGCCGCGGGTGCCCGACGGTGCACGTGGAGTTCGCGGCGCGCCATCGCGACGCGGGCTGGACGGGAGAAGCGGAACGGTTCGGGGCGGCGGCGGCCATCCTGCTGGGCGACCTGGCGCTGGCGTGGGCCGACGACATGCTGCAGGGCTCCGGGCTCGACGCGGCGGCGCTGGCCCGGGCGGGCGAGCCGTGGCGGGCGATGCGCACGGAGGTGCTGTGCGGGCAGTACCTCGACGTGCTGGCGCAGGCCCGGGCCGACACCACGAGCGCGTCGGCGATGCGGGTCAACCGCTTCAAGACCGCGGCGTACACGGTGGAACGGCCCCTGCACATCGGTGCGGCCCTCGCCGGGGCCGACGATGCCCTGACCGACGCGTACCGCCGTTTCGGCGCCGACGTCGGCGTGGCGTTCCAGCTGCGCGACGACATGCTCGGCGTCTTCGGCGACCCGGAGGTCACGGGCAAACCGGCGGGCGACGACCTGCGCGAGGGCAAGCGGACGCTGCTGGTGGCGCTCGCGCTGGAGCGGGCCGACGAACGCGGCGACGCGGCGGCGGCGCAGGTGGTCACGCAGGCGCTGGGCGACGCCGACCTCGACGACGCCGGGGTCGACCGGGTCCGGCAGGTCCTCGTCGACCTGGGCGCGACCGACGCGGTCGAGGACCGGATCGCGACGTTGACGACGTCGGCGCTCGACGCCCTCGACGGCGCGGACGTGGCCGAGCCCGCCGCGGCGATGCTCGCCGACCTCGCCGACCGCGCGACCCGACGCCGACGGTGAGCCCCCGGACGCTGCCCGGCCCGTCCGATCACGTCGTGGTCGTGGGTGCGGGCCTGTCGGGTCTGTGCGCGGCGCTGCACCTGCTGGGCGCGGGCCGCGACGTGACGGTCGTCGAGCGCGACACCGGCCCGGGCGGCCGGGCCGGGGCACTCGACCTGGAGGGCCCGTCGGGGACGTTCCGCGTCGACACGGGCCCGACGGTGCTCACGATGCCGGAGCTGGTCGAGGAGGCGTTCGCCGCCGTCGGGGAGCGGATGGCCGACCGGCTGGACCTCGTCGCGCTGGACCCGGCCTACCGGGCCCGGTTCGCCGACGGTTCGGTCATCGACGTCCACACCGACGGCGAGGCGATGGAGGCCGAGGTGCGCCGCACGTGCGGCCCCGAGGCGGCGGCCGGGTACCGCGATCTGCGGGCGTGGCTGACGCGGCTGTACCGGTCGGAGATCGACACGTTCATCGGCGCGAACCTGGACTCCCCGCTCGACCTGCTGGTCCCGGACCTGGCGCGACTGGCGGCGGCGGGCGGGTTCGGTCGGCTGGGCCCGCAGGTGGCACGCCGGATTCCCGACGAGCGGCTGCGCCGCGTCTTCTCCTTCCAGTCGCTGTACGCGGGGGTGGCGCCGCGGCACGCGCTGGGCGCCTACGGCGTGATCGCCTACATGGACACGGTGGCGGGGGTGTGGTTCCCGCGCGGCGGCATGCGCACGCTGGGCGCGGCGCTGGCCGCCGCCGTGACGTCGGCGGGCGGGCGGATCCTGTACGGGCGCACGGTGGCCGGGCTGGACCGGCGGTCGGGCCGGGTCGACGCCGTGCGCCACCGCGCGAGCGACGGCAACGGCGACGACCTGGACAGGCTCGGCTGTGACGCCGTCGTGCTGACCCCCGATCTCCCGGTCGTGCACCGGCTGCTGGGCCGTCCGCCGCGCCGGCCGGTGCCGCTGCGCTGGTCGCCGAGCGCGGTCGTGCTGCACGCGGGACTCGACCGCCGCCTCGACGCGACCCCGGACACGAGTGCGCACCACACGATCTCCTTCGGCGACGCGTGGGACGAGACGTTCGAGGAGGTCATCGACCGGGGCCGGCTGATGCGTGACCCGTCGCTGCTCGTGACGCGGCCGTCCGCGACCGACCCCGGCCTCGCCCCCGACGGCCGCGACCTGCTGTTCGTGCTCGCGCCGTGCCCGAACACGGTGACGTCGTCGATCGACTGGCCACGCGTCGGCCCGGCCTACCGCGACGAACTCCTCGGCGTCCTGGCCGAACGCGGCTGGGGCGACCTGTCGTCGTCGATCGAGGTGTCGCAGCTGGTCACGCCCGCCGACTGGGCCGCGCAGGGCCTCGGCGCGGGGACCCCGTTCTCGCTGGCCCACACGCTCGCGCAGACGGGCCCGTTCCGCCCGCGCAACCTGGTGCGCGGCCTCGACAACGTGGTGCTCGCCGGCTGCGGGACGACGCCGGGCGTCGGCATCCCGCCGGTGGTGCTGTCGGGGCGGCTCGCCGCGGAACGGATCACCGGGCCGTCGCGACGCCGCAGCGCCACCACCTCGCCACCGTGGTCGCGGGGCACCACGGCGCGGGACCGCAGGGTCCCGACACGGCCTTGACGGCAGGCGTGCGAGCATGGGCGCCGACATGACCGCCCAGCCCTCCACCCCGGTCCCCCGGCCGGCGGCGCCCGAGCCGACGACATCGGAAGCGGTGTCGTCCGCCCAGCCGACGGCGGAGCCGGCCACGGTGCGCCCGGCCGCGACGCTCCCGGAGACCTCGCAGACCACCCCCGACGGCCACGACCCGGCACCCGCGGCACGCCGCTCCCGCTTCGGCAACCCACCCCGCGGCCCGCTGCTGCTGGGCCTGGGCGCGTCGCTGCTGATGCTCGTCGGCGGCTTCGGCGCGGGCGGCACCCTGATCCGCGACCCCTGGCTGACCAACTCCCCCGTCGGGTTCTGGCGCTACGGCCACGGCTCCGAGATCGCGACGGCGCTCGTCTACATCGGTGTCGTGCTGCTGGCCTGGGCGTGGATCCGGCTGGGACGCGACGTCCTCGCCGGACGTGTGGGCGGGCGCGCGGTGCTCTCCACCGCGGTGGTCTGGCTCATCCCCATGCTGGTGACGCCACCCCTGTTCACCCGCGACGTCTTCAGCTACCTCGCGCAGGGCGCCCTCCCGCTGCACGGCTTCGACCCCTACGCGGTCGGACCGGACGTGATGCCGGGCGTCTTCACCGACAACGTGCACTTCTTCTGGCAGGACACCCCGGCGCCCTACGGGCCGCTGTTCATCCTGCTGGCCAAGGGCACCGCCGCGCTCGCAGGCAACAACATCATCCTCGGCGTCATCCTCATGAGGCTGATGCTGTGTCTCGGGCTGGTCATGCTGGTCTGGGCGCTGCCCGAGCTCACCCGCCGCATGGGCGGCTCGGTGCCGGTGGCCCTGTGGGTCGCGGTCGCCAACCCCCTGATGATCATCCACATGGTCGGCGGCGGCCACAACGACCTGCTGGTCATGGGGTTGCTCGCCGTCGGCGGACTGTTCGCGCTGCGCGGGAAGTGCCTGCTCGCGATCGTGATCGTCAGCGCTGCGATGGCCGTCAAGGCAAGTGCCGCGGTCGCCCTCCCGTTCGTCGTGCTGATCTGGGCGATGCAGATGCCCGGCCCCACACGCACGGTCCGCATCGTCAAGGCCATCGGCGCCGGCCTCGGCGTCTTCGTCGTGACGTTCGGCCTGATCAGCGTGGCCGCAGGTGTCGGGCTGGGCTGGCTGCCCGCGCTCAGCGCACCGTCGATGATCGTGAACTGGCTGTCCTGGCCGACGGGCGCGGGCGAACTGGTCCACTGGGTGATCAACCTCGTGTTCACGGTGCCCAAGCAGCCGTTCATCAACGTCGCGCGGATCGTGGGCGCGGCGCTGCTGGTGTGGATCGCGGTCAAGCAGTGGCTCGCCGCCCGCGACGGCGGACCCGATGCGCTGCGCCGGGCCGGGATCGTCCTGCTCGCCGTCGCCGTCCTGTCCCCCGCGACACTGCCCTGGTACCTCAGCTGGGGCATCGCGTTCCTCGCCATGGCACCGTGGTCGCGCAAGCACCTGTCGTGGCTGGTCGCGGGCTCGTTGTGGCTCGTGATCGTCTACTACCCCAACGGCGAGGACGCGCTCTACAACTGGGGCTACCTCGCGGTCTGCGCGCTCGGGTGCCTGCTGGCCGCCTGGTCGCTGCACCGGCCCGACCCCCTCGGCCCGGGCCGGCACTCGCCGGTGGCGTTGTCGGAGAAGCCGGGCGATCCCGTGACGGCGACCGGTGCCGGGCAGCGGCCGAGCTGAGCTCGACGCCGCGGGCCTGGACGACCCGGGCCTGCGCGCCGGGTACGCGGCGTGCCGTGCCCTGCACGCCGCGCACGGGCGCACCTACTTCCTCGCGACGCGGCTGCTGCCCCCCGAACGCAGGCCCGCCGTGCACGCCCTGTACGGGTTCGCCCGGTTCGCCGACGAGATCGTCGACGACCTGTCCGACGGCCGCTGCGCGACCGACCGGGCAGCGGGCATCGACGCACTCGGCCGAGCCCTGGAAGCCGCCCTCACCCGTGCCGACCCCGGAACCGACGCCGGGCCGGCCGCTGCGCCCGTCCTGCTCGCCCTCGCCGACACCGCCCACCGCTACGACATCGACCCCGTCCACTTCCGCGACTTCCTCGCGTCGATGCGGATGGACACCGCGGTCACCGAGTACGCGACCTACGACGACCTGGCCCGCTACATGCACGGCTCGGCCGCCGTCATCGGGCTGCAGATGGTGCCGATCCTGGGCACCGTCGTCCCCCGCGAGGCCGCCGAACCCCACGCCGCCGCACTGGGCGTCGCGTTCCAGCTGACCAACTTCCTGCGCGACGTCGGCGACGACCTCGACCGTGGCCGGGTCTACCTGCCCGCCGACGAGCTGGCCGCGTTCGGAGTCGACCGCGACCTGCTCCACTGGTGCCGGCACCGGCGCGCCCACGACCCGCGGGTCCGGGCCGCGATCGCGCACCTCGTCGCCCGCACCCGCGCGGTGTACCGGCGCGCCGCACCCGGGATCGGGATGCTCGAGCCGGTGTCACGGGCGTGCATCGGCGCGGCCGCGACCCTCTACGGGGGCATCCTCGACCGCGTCGCCGACGCCGGCTACGACGCCGTGCTGCACCGCCGGGTACGCGTCGGCACCGCCCGGCGCGCGACCGTCGCGCTGCCGGGCCTGGTCAGGGCGGTGGCGGCGCGGACACCGTTCCACGCCACCAGGAACGACGACCGGGTCAGAACGCCATCGCCTGCGCGCGACGCTTGACCTCCTTGTGCCGCCCGGCCCGCAGAGCCGCGACAGGCGTGCCCGGCAGCGAGTCGTCGTCGGCGAACAGCCAGCGCAGGATGTCCTCGTCGGGGTAGCCGCCGTCGCGCAGCACAGTGATGGTGCCGCTGAGCCCCTTCACGATCCCGTGCTCGTCGTCGAGGAAGTCCGCGGGAACCACTGTGGCCTTCTCGCGGCGCAGCGACAACAGCTGCCCGTCGCGCACCAGCTGGTGCACACGGGAGACGGGGACGGACAACTTCTGGGCGACGTCGGCGACCGGAACGGTCACGACATCATCGGAGAGCACCGACTCGGCACCCGATACCTCACTCACCGTCCGGCCTCGCCAAAGCTCGGCCGACGCTTCGCGGACACGCTGTGCCGTCGGTTCGTTCGCTGACGCTCACTCATCGTCCGGCCTCGCCAAAGCTCGGCCGACGCTTCGCGGACACGCTGTGCCGTCGGTTCGTTCGCTGACGCTCACTCACAGCGCGAAAGGATGCCACAACAGCGGCGATGGCGGGCAGCGTCCGACCGGACGGTACCGTCGGGGGGTGAACGCCCCGACCGGATTCGCAGGTGCGCTGCTGGACGCGCGCTACCGCGTCGGCGGGGTGATCGCCAAGGGCGGCATGTCGACGGTCTACCACGGCGTCGACACCCGGCTGGACCGTCCCGTCGCGATCAAGGTGATGGACGGCGGCATGGCGGCCGACCCCGCGTTCCGGACCCGTTTCGAGCGCGAGGCCCGGCTCGCGGCCCGGATCGACCACCCGGCCGTGGTCGACGTGCACGACCAGGGCGACGGCCCGGACGGTGCGTTGTTCCTGGTCATGGAGCTGGTGCAGGGCGGCACGCTGCGCGATGTGCTGCGGGTGCGGGGTGCGGTCGGCGTGCCCACGGCGTTCGCGGTCATGGAGCCGGTGCTGGCGGGGCTGGCCGAGGCGCACCGCCTCGGCATGGTGCACCGCGACGTGAAGCCCGAGAACGTGCTGATCTCGGAGAACGGCGAGGTGAAGGTCGCCGACTTCGGCCTGGTCACCGCGGCCGCGCAGAGCGGGGCGAGCCACGCGGGCATGATCATGGGCACGCTCGCCTACCTGTCCCCCGAGCAGGTGGCCAGCGGCGCGGCCGACGCCCGCAGCGACGTCTACTCCGCCGGGATCGTGCTCTACGAGCTGCTCACCGGCTCCCCGCCGTACGTGGCCGACGTCCCGATCACGGTGGCGCTGCGCCACGTCAACGAGGACGTCCCGGCCCCGTCGCAGGTGGCGGGCGACGTCCCCCCGGAGCTCGACGAGCTGGTCCTGGCCGCCACCCGGCGCGACCCGGCGGCCCGCCCGCCCGACGCGGCGGCGTTCCTCGCGGCGCTGCGGGCGGTGCGCGACCGCCTCGGTGTCCCGCAGGTCCCGGTGCGCCCGCCGGTGCGTCCCGTGGAGGAGCAGCTGACGGTGCCCGCGGCGCGCCTGGCCGGGCCGAGCGGCACGCGCACGATGGAACGTCCCCCGGTGGCCGACCCGTTCGGCCCCGACGCCACCCCGCCCGCACCGCCGGCCCATCACGCGGCCCGCAGGCGCAGCAGGCGCTGGCTGGCGTTGTGGATCGCGGTCGTGCTGGTCCTCGGGCTCGCGGTGGCGGGCACGGCGTGGTGGCTGGGGTCGGGGCGGTGGACGGCGATGCCGTCGGTCGTCGGGCTCGACCGGTCGGCGGCGGAGAAGCTGCTGGCCGACTCCGACCTGGTCGTGACGGTCAGCGAGAAGCACCACGACTCGATCGCGGCCGATGTGGTCGCGCAGGCCGACCCGGCGCCGCAGTCGCGGCTGCTGCGGGGCGCGCATGTGTCGCTGACGGTGTCGAGCGGGCGGCCCGTGGTGCCGGCCGTGGCGCCGGGTGCGGCGGTCGCGGCGGTCGAGCAGCAGCTGCGCGACAACGACCTCACGCCGGTGCGTTCCGTCGCGGCCACCGAGTTCAGCGACAGCGTCCCCGAGGGCGCGGTCCTGCGTACCGATCCTGTCGCCGGCAGCGCGCTGCCCATCGGTGCGCCGGTCACCCTCGTGCTGAGCAAGGGCGAGCAGCCCAAGAACGTCGAGGTGCCCTACGTCGTCGGGATGCGGGTCGAGCAGGCCACGCAGGCGCTGCGCGAGGCGGGGTTCGACGTCGAGACCGAGTCCGACTTCCCCTTCGGCGACCGCGACAACGGCCGCGTGGTCGCGCAGTACCCGGACGCGGGCGAGGCGCTGCCCCGCGGCACCACGATCACGTTGACGGTGTTCTGAATCCGGGCTCAGCCCCGCAGCATCTCCGCCACGAGGAACGCCAGCTCCAGTGACTGCTGGGTGTTGAGCCGCGGGTCGCACGCCGTCTCGTAGCGGCCCGACAGGTCGGCGTCGGAGATCTCCTGCGCCCCGCCCAGGCACTCGGTGACGTCCTCACCGGTGACCTCGACGTGGATGCCGCCCGGGTGCGTGCCCAGGCTGCGGTGCACCTCGAAGAAGCCCTGCACCTCGTCGACGATCCGGTCGAAGTGGCGGGTCTTGTAACCGGTCGTGGACTCGTGGGTGTTGCCGTGCATCGGGTCGCACTGCCAGATCACCTTGTGCCCCGACGCGGTGACCTTCTCGACGATGGGCGCGAGCACGTCGCGCACCTTGCCGTTGCCCATGCGGCTGACCAGCGTCAACCGGCCGGGGACGCCGTGCGGGTCGAGCCGCTCGACGTACTCGACGGCCTGCTCCGGAGTGGTCGTCGGGCCGATCTTGAGCCCGATCGGGTTGGCCAGCAGCTCGAACAGCGCGACGTGGGCGCCGTCGAGCTGGCGGGTGCGCTCCCCGATCCACACGAAGTGCGCCGACAGGTCGTAGAGGCGCGGGGTGTCGGTGCGGGTGTCGAGGCGCAGCATGGCGCGCTCGTAGTCGACGAGCAGCGCCTCGTGCGAGGCGTAGAACTCGGTGGTGTGCATGCGGTAGTCCTCGACGCCGCACGCGTCCATGAACTGCAGTGCCCGGCCGATCTCCCCGGCCAGCGCCTCGTAGCGCTCCCCCGCGGGCGAGGTGCGGACGAAGTCCTTGTTCCAGTCGTGGACCATCGACAGGTCGGCCATGCCGGTGGCCGTGAGCGCGCGGACGAGGTTCATCGCGGCGCTCGCGTTGGCGTAGGCGCGGACCATGCGCGACGGGTCGGGGATGCGCGCGACCGGGTCGGCGACGATGGAGTTGACGATGTCGCCGCGGTAGGAGGGCAGGCCCAGCGCGTCGGTCGGGCTGCTGCGCGGCTTGGCGTACTGCCCGGCGATGCGGCCCAGCTTCACCACGGGCAGCGACGCCCCGTAGGTGAGCACGATCGCCATCTGCAGCAGCGTGCGGATGGTCGCGCGGATGTGCGGCTCGGTGTTGTCGACGAACGTCTCCGCGCAGTCGCCGCCCTGGAGCAGGAACGCGCGCCCGTCGGCGACGTCGGCGAGCCGCTCGTGGAGCCGGTCGACCTCGGCCGGCAGCGTGACGGGCGGGACGCTCTCCAGGACGGTGCGCACGTGCGCGACCTGCTCGGCGTCGGGCCAGTCGGGCTGCTGGGCCGCGGGACGGGCGAGCGCCTCGTCGAGACGGCCGCGCAGGTCCGCGGGCAGCGGCGGCAGCTCGGGCAGGACTTCGACGGGGGCGTCGACCGACCAGTTCACACCCGTCAGGTTAAGCCGTGACGGAAGCCGCACGGCGCGCGGCCCGGCGCTGTCCGGCCGACCGTTCGGGGTACGCCGTCCGTGGAGCCGCTGCTCCGACCGGAGGCAGTCGTCACCCGGACGGACCGATTCCACATCGGACTCGGGGTGTACCCCTCCGGCATGGCAACCCTCCTCTGGATCCTCGCGGTCATCCTGGTCGTCGCCGGCATCGTGGCGATCGTCCGTCGTCAGCTGCTGTGGGGCATCGTGCTGATCATCGTCGGTCTGCTCGTCGGCCCGGGCGGGGTGAGCATCTTCACCTGATGCGGGGTCGGCGGTCGCGGCTCAGC
Source organism: Pseudonocardia sulfidoxydans NBRC 16205 (assembly GCF_007989085.1). Taxonomy (GTDB): domain Bacteria; phylum Actinomycetota; class Actinomycetes; order Mycobacteriales; family Pseudonocardiaceae; genus Pseudonocardia; species Pseudonocardia sulfidoxydans. The sequence continues at coordinate 21,311 of NZ_BJVJ01000055.1, read as the reverse complement.
GGGCCGCGACCGCCGACTCGATGGCCTCCCAGCGCCGGACGTTGAGCCGGGCGTCGGCCAGCGCGTCGTGGGCGTCCGACGACGGCGGCGGCAGCGGGGGCCGCCCGGCGTCCTCCCAGCGCTGGCGCAGCTCGCGGGTGAACCGGGGCAGCGCCCGCGGCAGCGCCGGCATCGCTCCCCACAGCTGGCACAGCGCGACGTGGTCGTACGCGGCGATCCACGCCCACAGCTCCACGTCCCCGGGCGCACCGGTGAGGAACGCCAGCAGGTCCGAACGGATCGCCGCACGCGACCGCCACGCCCTGTCCGAGGGCGACGGGAGCTTCGGCAGCACGTTGGCCCGCACCCAGGCCCCGGCCCGGCCCGGGTCGAACTCCGTGGAGACGGCGTAGAACTCGCGTCCGTCCTCGCCCACCACACCGATCGACACCAGGTCGATCGTCGTGCCGTCCTCGATGAACTCGCAGTCGTAGAAGAACCGCATTCCGTTCCGTTCTGGCTGGTCCTCGTGCGCCCGGCCGGTCGCCCGGACAGGTCGGCCGCGTGCTCCGGGCCGCCGACGAGCGTACGGACCCGTCCGAGACGGCGCCCCGCGTGCCCGGGTCCGACCCCGGCGCAACACCGATTCCGCGACGATCCCCGCAGGTCACGACGCCGCGACGAAATCCTCGTCAGGATTCGGACGTGACCGACTCGGCACGCCGGGTGCTGCGTCGGGCGCTCGTCCGGCTCGGGGGCTCATCCCGCCCGGGTGCCGGGCACGCGGTCGGCCGCCTCGGCCGCGGCCTTCTCCTTGACCGACGCGGCGTAGAGGTCGACGTAGGTCTGTCCGGACAGCTCCATCAGCGAGTACATGATCTCGTCGGTCATCGAGCGCTCGATGAACCGGTCGCCGGCCATGCCGGCGTAGCGCGAGAAGTCGAGCGGCTCCCCCACCTTGATGTGGACGTGATGGGGCTTCCACATGCGCGAGCCGATCGGGTTGACCTTGTCGGTGCCGATCATCGCGACCGGGACGACGGGCACGCCCGCCTCGAGCGCCATCCGCGCCACACCGGTCTTGCCCTTGTAGAGCCGGCCGTCGGGTGAGCGGGTGCCCTCGGGGTAGATGCCGAGCAGCCTGCCCTCGCGCAGCAGCCGCACCGCGGTGTCCATGGCGTCCTGGGCGGCGGACCCGCCGGAGCGGTCGACCGGCACCTGGCCGACGCCGGTGAAGAACTGCTTCTTCAGGAACCCGATCACGCCGGGCTCGGTGAAGTACTCGCGCTTGGCGAGGAACGTGATGCGCCGCGGCACGAGCAGCGGCAGGAAGAAGGAGTCGACGACGGCGAGGTGGTTGCTCGCGAGGATCGCGCCGCCGTGCTCCGGCACATTGTCCAGGCCCTCGATCGTCGGTCGGCACAGCAGCCGCATCAACGGTCCGAGCAGCACGAACTTCGACCACCAGTACAGCACCGGCGCGGGCTCCCCTCCGCTCGACGCCGCACAGCCTACGGACGGCCCCCGGCAGCCGCCAGCCGATGGCGCACCCGGGTCGGCGCGGCGTGGCGCCAGGCGTCCGATGCACGTGTTCGGGACGAAACGGACGCCGTCCGGTCACGATGGCGATCGGGGCTGACCGATTCGGCGCCCGACGTGTCAGGATGGGCGGACAGCGTCGTCCCGGACCCCAGCCGGGGCAGGACGAGCACGGGAGGTGCCGGTTGAACCACGATCCCGACGATCGCGGCGCCCCCGGTACCGGCGGGTCCGATCGTGACCACGAGATCGACGAGTTCGACCGGATCGTCGCGGCGTGGCGCAGCGAGGGCTCGGTCCCCGAGTGGCCCGACGAGGACGCGCCGACCGCCGCGGTCGCGCCCGTTGCCGAGCGGCCCACCGCTCCCCGCGACGACGAGACGACCCCCGCTCGCGGCGTCACCCGTCCCCAGGCGGACGAGCGGCCCCCGGACACCGGCTCCGACCCCGGCTCCGACACCGACATCGACCCCGACGAGCACTTCGTCCCGCCCGAGCCGCCGCCGCTGCCGCGGCTGGGCCCGCCCGCGATCGTCGGCATCGCGCTGCTCGCATTGGGGTTGCTGCTGGTCGTGGCGCCGAGCGTGCTGGGCATGTCGTCGGTGTACGGCCTGCCCCTGGGGTTGTTGTCGCTGGCCGCGGGCCTGGGCTGGCTGGTGCTGCGGCTGTGGCCCACCCCGGCCGACGACGACCCCGACGAGGACGACGACGGCGCGGTCCTCTGACGCTGCGGGTCAGCCCGCCACCGCGGCACCGGGCTCCGCGGTGACGGCCTCACGGGCCAGCTGCGCCGCCCCGACGACCGCGGCGGCGTCGCCCAGCTGGGCCGTGCGGATCCGCGCGAGCGGCCGGTGTCCGGCACCGGTCACGACGCGCGCGTACCGCTCGCGGGCGGCGTCGAGGAACAGCGGCGCCGACCCCGACACCCCGCCCCCGACGACGACCAGCTCCGGGTCGAACACGTCGGCGACCATGGCGAGGCCCTCCCCCAGCCAGTGCCCGAGCTCGGCCACGGCCCGGCGGGCGACCCGGTCGCCCTCGCGCGCGGCGGCGGCGACACGCTGCCCGCTGATCCTCCCCGGGTCGGCGGCGGCGTCGCGGGCGAGGACGGACCCGCCCGACCGGTCGGCGGCAAGGAGCTCCAGCGCGGTCGTGGCGAGCGCGGTGCCGCTGCAGTAGCGCTCCCAGCAGCCACGTTTGCCGCACGGGCACGGCCGCCCGTCGGGCACCACCCGCACGTGGCCCAGCTCGGGAGCGACGCCGTGGGCACCGCGGAACAGCTCCCCACCGATCAGCAGGGCCGCCCCGATCCCGGTTCCCAGGGCGACGAACACAGCGGTCGACGCGCCCGCGGCCGCCCCGAATCGCCGTTCGGCCAGCGCGGCGGCGTTGGCGTCGTGCTCGACGACGGTCGGCAGGCCCAGCCGGGCGCCGACCCGGGTCGCGACGGGCGCGTCGCGCCACGACAGGTGTGGTGCGTAGCGGACGGTGTCGCCGCCGGGGGCGACGAACCCGGCGAGCGCGAGACCGGTGGCGCGCACCGGGTGCCGGCGGGCCAGCTCGCCCACGGCGCCGGCGATCGTCTCCTCCAGCGCCTCCTCCCCGGCGGGGGTGGGTGCGCGGACGGTGTCGAGGATCTGGCCCTCGGCGTCGACCACACCCGCCCGGACGCTGGTTCCGCCGACGTCGACGCCGACAGCGAGCACCTGCTCGGGGTCCGCGGCGCTCATCCGCGGGTCACGGTGATGCGCTGCACCGTGGGTCGGCACGGCTGCTCGTCGCCGGTGGGCGGGCCGGGCGGGGCCGTGGCGCCGGCGCCCTCGTCGAGTGCCGCGCGCAGGACGGCGAGCAGCCCGGACGCGTGCTCGGCGAGCTGGGCCCCGAGCTCGGGACGTTCACCACGGAGCACCGCGACGAGCGCGCACACCGGGCAGGAGGCACACGTGGTGTTCTCCGAGGGGGTCACGGGACCGCCGAGATACCGGTCGAGCATCGGCTGCAGCCGGTCGATCAGGCCCGCGAGCAGGGCGCGGGCCTCCCCCGCGACGCCCGAATGCCCGTCGCAGGTCGGCCCGGCCTCCGGATCAGGAGAGGTCATCGCATCCACGCAGCCGGGTCGGGCCGGAACGTCACGCTCAGGACCGCCGCGTCACCGGCGCCGTCGAGGCGGGCGTCGACGACCTCGCAGCGGCGCAGCACCGACGGCAGCGTCACCGGGCGGCGCGCGAACCCGACGGTGACGACCAGCTCGTCGCCGACCCGGACCAGATCGAGCGGGCCGGAGTCGGCGCCGGGCAGTCGCAGGTCGAGCGCGAACTCGGAGTCGAGCGCGGTGCCCTCACCCGCGGTGCGGCGCACGGTGAGCGCAGGCTCGACGGCTCCCGGCGGCGGGACGGGGTCGTCGTCGCCGTAGAGGTCGTCGGCCAGCTCCAGCAGAGCGGTGACGCCCGTGGGCTCGGCGGCGGTGTACCCGACGATCCGGACCGCGGCCCCGTCGGCACCCAGCGCCAGCTCGTCGAGGACGGCCCGCTGTTCGGCGTTGCGTTCCCGCAGCCACGCTGCGGCGGGCCCGCGCAGCGACGGCGGCGGCGCCGGCACGACCCGGTTGGCGACCAGCCCGTCGACCCGGATGCCGTGCAGCGCAAGGGCTGTACGCGTGCGGCGGGTCTCGGCGGCGACGACCCGCTCCGGGGTGAGGACCAGCCGCACGCTGCTGCGGGCCGGGTCGGTGATCAGGGAGGCGAGCCCGCCGAGCTGCTCGGCCAGCGCGTCGAGGGCGTCGACGGTGCGGTCGAGGCGGACCGCGGACTCGGCCGGGCCTTTGCCCGCCAGGCCCGCGAGCATCCCGCGGACGGCGCGCCGGTGCGCGGGGAAGAGCCGCTCCAGGTAGCCGGCCAGCGCCTCTGGCAACGCGAGCAGGCGCAACGTCTCCGCCGTGGGCCCGCAGTCGACGACCACGACCTCCCACGGCCCGGTCTCGGCGAGGCGGCGCACCTCTGAGAGCGCGAGCAGGTCCTCGACCCCGGGCAGCACCGTCAGCTCGTCGGCGAGGATCTCGTCGACCCCGATCCCGGCGAGCAACGCCCGCAGGTGTCCCTGCAGGGTGCCCCACGCGCCGTCGAGCAACGTCCGGGTGTCGACGTGCGCGGCGAACAACCCACCGACGCCTGGCAGCTCACGAGGCTCACCGTCGAGGTCCGCGTCGAGCGCGTCGCCCAGGGAGTGGGCCGGGTCCGTCGACACGACCAACGTCTTGCGGCCCGACCGCGCCAGCGTGGCGGCGGTGGCCGCGGACAGGGTGGTCTTCCCGACCCCGCCCTTGCCGGTGAACAGCACGACCCGCATCCGGCCAGCGTAGCGGCGGGGTGGGTCAGCCCTGTTCGACGCGGCGCTTGAGGCCCTTCAGCGCGGTGTCGATGATGACCTTCTCGGCCTTGCGGCGCAGCATGCCGATCATCGGGATGCTGAGGTCCACGGCGAGCGAGTAGGTGACCGTCGTCGACGAGGCGTCGCCCTCGAGCACGTAGGAGCCGTTCTGCGCCTTCTGCATCTGGCCCTTGACCAGGTTCCAGCTGACCGAGCTCCCGTCGGGCGCCCAGTCGTAGTCGAGGGTGTAGGAGTCCTTGATGGGGCCGGCGTCCATCGTGAACCTCACGCGCCGGGCCCGGCCGTCGGCGCCCTCGTCGAGGATCTCGACCGTCTTCATCTGCTCCGCCCACTTCGGGTACGCCTCGAAGTCGGCGATGACCGCCATCACCCGCTGCGGGTCCGCGGCGATCGAGATCGAGGACGTGGTCGCGTCGGCCATGCGCGGAGGTTACCGCCCCGGGGCCGCCGCGACCGTCACCACCGCAGCACGTACGGCACCGGGTTGCGGCGGAAGTAGCCGACGTTCACACATTCGGTGCGTCCACGGCGCACCCGCCGCGACAGCGGCTGGTGGACGTGGCCCGACAGCGCGGCGCGCGGCCGGTCGCGGTCGATCACCCCGAGCAGGCCGGGCCCGGTCACCTCGGGCCCACGGGTGACCGTGTCGTAGGCCAGTTCCGTGATCGCGGGCGGCACGTGGCTGCACAGCACGTCGACGTTCGAGAACCCGTCGACGACCGCCGCGTACTCCTCCCACGACACCAGGTGCGGCCGCCACGCCGGACCCGGCCGGAAGGGCACGCCCGGCGGCAGCGGCGCCCCGCCGACGAACGCGAACCGCAGCCCGCCGATCTCGGCCACCTTGCCGTCGACGAGCTGCACGTCCGGGCCGGCGTGGGCCGGCCACAGGTGCGGGACGTCGACGTTGCCGGGGATCGCCCAGGTCGGCGCGGACAGCACCGCGAACATCCGCGCGTACTGCTCGGCGATCGCCTCCTCGACCAGCGCCCGCGGGTCGCGGACCGCCGCCCAGGCCGCGGTCGCGTACTCGCGCAACGCGTTCCGGTCACCGATGCGGCGCAGCTGCGCCAGCCGGCCGCTCACCTCCGCACCCAGGACGGTGCCGACGATCCCGCCCGCGGGGTCGCCGTAGTCGATGAAGTCGACGAGGTCGCCGAGGACGACGAGCGCGTCGGCACCGTCGCCCGCCCGGGCGAGCCCCTCGACATTGCCGTGGACGTCGGAGACCACGTGCACGCGCATGCCCCCGACGCTACAGACCCCTGTGAGCGGCAATAGTCGCTGGAGCGACTATTGCCACTCACGACCTCCCGGCGCGGGGGGCTCGCCCGGAGCGCGGCCGTTCTCCAGGGACCGCTTCAGCGCCAACGCCAGCGCCTTCGCCGCGTGGTGCCGGCGCAGCGCCTCCGCCGCGGCCCGGCGCGGCGGCAGCGGCACCGGCGCCCCGCCGGGACCGGAGGCGTCGGCGCGCAGGTAGTAGTGCAGAACGGTGCCGTCGAGCACCTCCTCCAGCCACACCTCCATGCTGCCGACGAGCGCGCCCGTCACCGTCCAGCGCATCCCCTGGTCGCCGCGGTCGGTGACGACGCGCAACGCCAGATCGGGCCACATCCGCGGCCAGCCCGCCGCATCGGCGAACACCGCGGCCAGGCGGGGGCGGGCGACGACGAGGAACGTCTCGTCCATCACGTCGACCGTCGGCATCGTGCGAGGCTCCCCCTTCGTGGGCGGCGGACCGCGTGGGCCACCGACGACCCGGCCGCGACGGTGCGACGCAGGCGTCGATCACGATAGTTTTGTGAGTATTACCCCGGCGGTGCGGCACAGGAGGTCTGCGTGCGCGAGTACAGCGTGCCCACGACGATCGAGATCGGCCCGCGTGAATCGCTGCTCGATCCGGTGCTCACGGCCGAGCGCGAACACCCGGCCGCGGTACTGATCCGCCGCACCGACGCCGCGGGGATCTGGCGCGACGTCACCGCGGCCGACTTCGGCGCCCAGGTCCGCGCCGTGGCGCGCGGGCTCGTCGCCGCCGGGGTCGGCGCGGGTGACCGCGTGGCGCTGCTGTCGCGCACCCGCTACGAGTGGACGCTGCTCGACTACGCCATCCTGTCGGCCGGCGCGGTCACCGTACCCATCTACGAGACGTCCTCGGCCGAGCAGATCGCCTGGATCCTGTCCGACTCCGGAGCCGTCGCGGCCGTCGTCGAGACCGACCGGCACGCAGGCCTGGTCGCCGAGGCGGACCCCGGCTTCGAGAAGGTGTGGACGATCGAACCCGGCTCCGGGGACGGCGCCGTCGACACGCTCACCGCACTCGGCACCGACGTGCCCGACGACGACGTCCGCGCCCGCCACGACGCCGTCGGCGCCGACGACCTCGCCACCCTGATCTACACCTCCGGCACCACCGGCCGGCCCAAAGGCGTCGAGCTGACCCACCGCAACCTCGTCTCCGAGGTCCACGGCACCCGGCAGGTCCTGACCGAGCTCCTCAACGCCGACGGCTCGGTGCTGCTGTTCCTGCCGCTGGCCCACATCTTCGGCAAGGTCATCCAGTGCGGCGCCATCGCCAGCCGCACGACGATCGGGCACACCCCCGACGTCAAGGACCTCCTCGCCGACCTCGCGTCCTTCCGCCCGACGTTCCTGCTCGCGGTCCCCCGCGTGTTCGAGAAGGTCTACAACGGCGCCCGGCAGAAGGCCCACTCCGAGGGCAAGGGCGCGATCTTCGACGCCGCCGACGCCACCGCCGTCGCCTACAGCCGCGCCCTCGACACCGGCGGGCCCGGGCTGGTGCTCAGGCTCAAGCACGCACTGTTCGACCGGCTCGTCTACGGCAAGCTCCGCGCGGCCGTCGGCGGGCGGGTCGTCGGGGCCGTCTCGGGCAGCGCGCCGCTCGGCGAACGGCTGGGCCACTTCTTCCGCGGCATCGGCCTGCCGGTCCTCGAGGGCTACGGCCTCACCGAGACCTCCGCCGGGATCACCGTCAACGCCCTGTCGGCGCAGCGCGTCGGCACCGTCGGGCGCCCCGTCCCCGGGCAGACCGTCAAGATCGCCGACGACGGCGAGATCCTGCTGAAGGGCAGCATCGTCTTCGAGCGGTACTGGAAGAACCCCACCGCGACCGCCGAGGCGATCGAGGACGGCTGGTTCCACAGCGGCGACATCGGCGAACTCGACGACCAGGGGTTCCTGCGCATCACCGGCCGCAAGAAGGAGATCATCGTCACCGCCGGCGGCAAGAACGTCGCCCCCGCCGTGCTGGAAGACCGGCTGCGGGCGCACCCGTTGATCAGCCAGTGCATGGTCGTCGGCGACGCGCAGCCGTTCATCGCCGCGCTCGTGACGATCGACCCGGAGGCGCTGCCCGGGTGGCTGGAGCGCAACGGCAAGCCCGCCGCCACGGCCGCCGACGTCGTCGACGACCCCGACCTGCGCACGGAGATCGAGGCCGCGGTCGCCGATGCCAACAAGGCCGTGTCGCGCGCCGAGCAGATCCGGGAGTTCCGGATCCTGCCGGGTGACTTCACCGAGGCCACCGGCGAGCTGACACCGACGATGAAGGTGAAGCGGGCCGTCGTCGCGAGCAACCACGCCGACGTCATCGCCGGCATCTACCGGGGCACCCGCCAGCCGGCCTGACCCCGCGGCTCAGCCGCCGACGGGCGTGCCCGCGAGGAAGTGCCGCAGCCGGGCGACGCCCGCCTCCCACGTCCAGTCGGTGAGCATCCACTCCCGGCCCGCCGCGCCCATCCCGGCAGCCCGGTCGGGGTCGGCCAGCAGCCCGCCGAGGGCCGTGACCAGTGCGTCGAGGTCGCGGCCGTCGACGACGTGGCCGGTGACGCCCTCACGCACCGTCTCCGGCGCGCCACCCGAGTCCCCGGCGACAACCGGCACCCCCGACGCCGACGCCTCCAGCAGCACGATGCCCAGACCCTCGACGTCCAGGCCGCGGCCCCGGGTACGGCACGGCAGCGAGAACACATCGGCGACGGCCTGGTGGGCGGCGAGCTCGTCGGCGGGGACGGCACCGGTGAACACCACGTGCTCAGCGACGCCGGCGTCGGCGGCGAGACGGCGCAGCCGGTCGTCGTCGGGCCCGCCACCGACGAGCAGCAGCCGGGTGCCGGGGACCCGTTCCCGCAGCGCCGGCAAGGCGCGGACCAGCATGTCCTGGCCCTTGCGCGCCACCAGCCGGGACACGCACCCCACGACGGGGGCCTCCCCCAGCCCGTAGCGGGCGCGCAGCTCGGCCCGGGCAGCCGGATCGGGCCGGAACACGTCGGCGTCGATGCCCGGCGGGAGATGCTCCAGAGCCGCCCGCGCCCCGAACGCCGCCGCCACCCGGCCCCGCGTGTACCGGGAGACCACGGTCAGGACGTCGGCGTCGGAACCGATGCGCCGCAACGCCTGCCGGGCCCCGGGAAGCATCGACCAGCCCACCTCGTGGCCGTGTGTACTGGCCACGACCCGGCCGATCCCCGCCCGCTCCCGCAGCCCCCGCCCCAACAGCGCCAGCGGGGCCGCCGCACCGAACCAGACGGTCTCCGCGCCGTGCTCGCGGGCCAGATCCGCGGCCCGGCGCGCAACGTCGGGGGTGGGCAGCATCAGCGACGTCGGGTGCCGGTGCACCGGATAGCCGCGCCGGGCGTCGAACGCGGACGCGCCCTCCCACGCCGGGGCGTAGACGACGAGCTCACCCGCGGGGAGGCGGTCGGCGAGGGCCTGCAGGTAGGTCTGGATGCCACCGGCTCGGGGCGGGAAGTCGTTGGTCACGAGCAACGTGCGGGCCACGGCCGGTGAAGCTACCGACCCCGCCCACGCCTCCGCGCCGGCGGCCCCTCGGGCTGCTGCCACTTCTGCCCGAACGGCCCTTTCCCGCAACTCAGTTGCCCCACTGTGCCGTTCGTGCACCCACCGGGGGCGGGCGGCGGGGGTGGCCCGGCGCGGCAGGTTCTGCACGAACGGCCCTTTCCCGCAACTCAGTTGCCCCACTGTGCCGTTCGTGCAACACGGGGCACCCAGGCGGCAGGCACCCGGGGCACCCGGGGTAGGCACCCGGGGCAGCCGGGGGCGGGAGCAGGGGCGCTGCTGCGGGGCGGCGACCGGTCCGGGTCGCCGCCCCTGCGCCGGGGAGCGGCCGTTGCAGGGCGCGGCCGGGTCGGGGCCCGGCCGCGCCGGGTCAGAGCCTGCGGGCGCCGCTGAAGGCCGACCGCGACACGGTCTGGTACTTCACGACGTCGCCCGACTCCGGCGCGTTGATCATCTTGCCGCCGCCCGCGTAGATGCCGACGTGGCTCACCGGCGAGTAGTAGAAGACGAGGTCACCGGGCCGCAGGTCGTTCCACGCCACCGGGGTGCCGATCCGTGACTGGGCGCTGCTCGACCGCGGCAACGTCATCCCGACCTGTTCGAACGCCCACGACGTCAGCCCCGAGCAGTCGAAGCTGCGGGGCCCGCTCGCGCCCCACACGTACGGGCTGCCGAGCTTGGTGGCGGCCATCGCGAGGGCCTTCGCCCCGATGCCGCTGCCCAGGACGATCCCGATCGGGGCTCCTTCGTCCGGGCTGAGCAGCGTGGCCCGCTCGGCGGGGCCGAGCCGGGAGATCATGCGCTCGACGTCGGTGATCCGGACGTCGGCGGCGGCCTTGCGCGCCTTGATGTCGTCGGCCGTGCGCCGGGCGGCGTCGGCGGTCTGCTGGGCGCGGGCGACGGCCGCGTCGGCGTCGGCGCGGGCCTGGCGCGCGGCGGCGACCTTCGCCTCGAACTCCTGCAGCTGCACACGGTGCTCGGCGGTCAGGGACTCGAGCGCCGACATCTGGTCGAGGAAGTTCTGCGGCGACGTGCTGGACAGCAGCGCGTCGAACTGGTCGAGCTTGCCGTTCTCGAACGTGGCCAGGGCCATGACGTCGAGCTGGCTGCGGTACTGCTCCTCGTCGGCCTCGGCGCGGGCGGCCGCCTCCTGGGCGGGCCCGACGGCCTCGCGGGCCGTGTCGGCGTCGGCCTCCGCGGTGTCGTGGGCGTCGGTGGCGGCGTGCCACTGCTCGGTGAGCGCCTCGGCCTCGCGCTGGGCCTGTTGGTACTGGTCGCGGGCCTGCGCGGCGTCGGTGGGCGGGGGTGGGACCTCGGGGGCAGGTGGCAGGTCCGACCCGACGGGCGGCGGGACGAGCGGCACCGTCACGCCCGGGGGCAGTGGTGGGGTCGGGTCGGCCATGGCCTCACCGGCGACGACGGCTGTGAGCCCGGCACCGACGATCGCGGCGACGAGGACGACGGTCACCGAGCGGGGGGCCGGACGGCTGCGGCGTGGACCTCCGCGACCTCGGTGTTCCCCGTCGCCGGGACGTCGCCCGTCGTCGGGACTGTGCCCGCTGTCAGGACTCTGCCGGTCGTCGGGACTGTGCCGTTCGTCGGGACGAGGCGCCACCACCCGGACGTGCCCCCTCCTCGCGGACCGCTGCGCCCCACGAGTCGTGCACGTTCCCGCGGGAGCGGTGCGGTGGTCCCGTGCCTGCGCTCCGGACGAGCGTCATGCCGATCACGAGATCGCCGGGAGACTACGAACAGTGCGGCGGGCGATCCATCACCGGGGCGGGCCGGTGCGTCGCCGAACTGTTCTCACCCACAGGGGTCACAGCGTCGAGCGCGTCGCGTGCGCCTCGGCGCGCCGTCACCCTGCGTGGCGGGAGGGATCGCCGGATTCGGGGGTTCCCGGCGCCGCCGGACGACGCGTGGACACGAGGCGCAACCGCGGGACGAGGCCCTGATCAGCGAGGACCTGGATCGCGCGCGTCTCCGGAGCGTCGAGCTGCACGACTGACGCGCCGGACGGCACGCTCTCCGGGCGTGTCGTCCGGTCCGGCGCACCCAGCAGGACGCCCACCACGCAGTCGCCGCAGGCGTCGCCCCGCACCGCGCAGGTGTCACAGTCGATGATCATCCCGGCCTCCCCTCACTGTCGTCGTTCGGACAGCGCGGACGCTAGGGCAGCGCACCGACAGTTCCGCGCGACACCAGCGGGCTGCAGCGACCGCAGCGCTTTCAGGGACCGCAGCGCTTTCAGGGACCGCAGCGCTTTCAGGAACAGCAGCGCTTTCAGGAACAGCAGGGACGCGCAGACCGGCGGACGGTTCAGCCGCGCAGCCGCGCGAGCAGCACCGCCGACGGCAGCGCGTGCGCGCCCCGCTGCCGCACCGACGCCACCACGGCCCGGTCCGACGTCGCGACCAGCACGGGCCGGCCCTCGGGCTCGGCGGCCACCAGCGAGCGGATGACGTCGTCGGCGAGCACTCCGGCGTCGCTGAACAAAACCCGCACCCCACGGGAGCCCCGCGTGGGCGCGGCGACGACCCCCGCGCCGTCGAACACGACGGTCACCTCGACCCCGGTGCGGGCCGCGAGGGTGGCGAGCTGGCGGACGAGGCGGGTGCGCTGGTCGGCCAGCGGCAGGTCCGGGTAGCCGGTCTTGCTGACGTTGTACCCGTCGACGACGAGGTGTACCGACGGCACGGCCAGCAGTGCGTCGAGAGCGGCCAGGTCGTCGACCGGGGCACCGGCCCGGACGGCGCGGGCACCGGCCACGAGGTCGGCCGGGCGCGGCCCGCCCCCGCCGAGCGCCAGCTCGCGGCGCAGCCCGGCCACGGCCCCGCCGAGGGTCTCGACCAGCAGTTCGAGGCGCACCTCGTCGGCCTGCCGGGCCTCGCGGGCCGACTGCCGGGCCGCCGCCACCTGGGCCGCGGCCTGCTCGGCACGGGCGCGTTCACGGTCGGCGCGGGCCCGTTCCAGGTCGCGCTCGGCGACGGCCGCGGCGAGCTCCTGGCGGGCCTGTTCGCGGACGGCCTCCACGTCGGCCGCGGCGGCGTCGAGGGCGTCGGTGGCCGACCGCAGCCGGGCGCCCTGCTCCCCGACGCGGCGGCGCAGCTGCGCGAACTCGGCGTCGCGAGCGTGCCCGGCGGTGCGGGCCTCCTCCCGCGCCTCGGCCAGCTCCGCGCGCATGCGCTCCAGCTCCAGGCTGAGCTTGTCGGCGCGCGACAGGGCGGCGTCGAGCTCGGCGCGCAGCCCCCCGGCCTCGCCGCGGCGGGCGGCGTCGGCGACGAGGGTCGCGGCGTCGGGGGCGTTGCCCAGGACGGCGAGGGCGGCGGCGCCCAGCGGGTCGTCGACGTCGGCGGCCGCGGGGTGGTGCTCGTGGCACCAGGCCAGCACGGCGGCCCGGAAGGCCGCGGACCTGCGCAGCTCCTGCAGGATCGCCTGCCCGCCGAGGCGGGCCCGTTTGGCCGGGGTGAACCGGGCGAAGCGGCGCAGCCGGTGCGGGACGTCGGCGTCGGGCAGGCCGGCGACGGCGGCCGCGGCGAGCTCGGCGAGGCGGCTCCGGACGGGTTCGGGGAGGCGGTCCCCGTCGAGCGGGGCCGCCGTGGCCGCACCGTCCGGGGAGGCGGGCGCGGGCCCGCGCCCGGCCGGCTCCTTCTCCTCCGCGGACATCCGACCAGGTTATCCGGGTGCGTCCGACTGCCGCGACCGCCACACAGCGCGGGCTCCGGCGATCCTGTCGGTGCCCCCGGATACGGTCCGCGCCGTGTCCGCTCCCCCCGGATCCGCACGTCCCGGCGCACGAGCGCAGCTGTCGTTCGACGAGCTCGGAACGCCCCTGCGCGACGTGACGTTCGTGGTGCTCGACCTCGAGACGACGGGCGGTTCGGCGAACAACGACGCGATCACCGAGATCGGGGCGGTGAAGGTCCGTGGCGGGGAGGTGCTGGGCGAGCTGGCCACGCTCGTCGACCCCGGGACGGGGCTGCCGCCCAACATCGTGGCGTTGACCGGCATCACCACGGCGATGGTCACGGGCGCGCCGCGGCTCGGCGAGGTGCTGCCCGCGCTGCTGGAGTTTCTGGGCGGCGCCGTGCTCGTCGCCCACAACGCACCGTTCGACGCCGGTTTCCTGCGGGCGGCGTGCGAGCGTCACGAGCGGGCGTGGCCACGACCGCCGGTGCTGTGCACGGCCCGGCTGGCGCGGGCGGTGCTGAGTCCCGCGGAGGCCCCCAGTGTGCGGCTGGGTGCGCTGGCCCGGTTGTTCGGTACGTCGACGCAGCCGACGCACCGGGCGCTGGCCGACGCGCGGGCGACCGTCGAGGTGCTGCACCACCTGATGGAGCGGATCGGCAACCTCGGGGTGCAGAGTCTCGAGGAGCTGTTGTCGCTGGCGCGGGAGTCGTCGGCGCACCGGCCGCCCGAGCGGGTGCGCCGGCGCCGCACCCTGGCCCGCGACGTGCCGTCGGCGGCCGGGGTGTACCTGTTCCGCGGGGCCCGCGAGGAGGTGCTCTACGTCGGCACCAGCGGTGACCTGCGCCGTCGGGTCCGCAGCTACTTCACCGCGGGCGAGCGGCGCCGGCGGGTGCGCGAGATGGTGGAGCTGGCCGAGCGCGTCGACACCGTGGTGTGCGCACATGCGCTGGAGGCCGGGGTGCGGGAGCTGCGGCTCATCGCGGCGCACCGGCCCCGCTACAACCGGCGTTCCCGCAACCCGGGTCGCGCGTGGTGGGTCGCGCCGACCGAGGAGGCGTTCCCGAGGCTGTCGGTGGTCACCGCACCGCGGGGGCAGGCGCTGGGCCCGTTCGGGTCGCGGCGCGGCGCGGCCGAGGCGGTGGAGACGCTGCTCGACGCGCTGCCGATCCGCAGCTGCACCCAGCGCATCCCGGCCCGCTCGCCCGCGGCGAGCCCGTGCGTGCTCCACGAGCTCGACCGTTGCCGGGCACCGTGCGCGGGCCTGCAGAGCATCGAGTCCTACGCCCCCGGCGTGCACGCGCTGCGCGGCCTGGTCACCGGCGCCGACGACGCCCCGCTGCGCCTGCTGGCCGACCGGGTCGAGCAGCTGGCCGCCCGGGAGCGGTTCGAGTCGGCGGCCCGCGGCCGCGACCGGCTGGCGGCGCTGGCGTCGGCGCTGGCGCGGTCGCAGCAGCTGGCCGCGCTGGCCGCGCTGCCGGAGGTCGTCGGCGCCCGTCCCGACGGGCGGGGCGGCTGGGAGCTCGCCGTGGTGCGCCACGGGCGGCTCGCGGCGGCCGACGTCGCGCGCCGCGGCACCCCGCCGATGCCGGTCGTGGAGTCGGTGCGCGGCACGGCGCAGACGATCCTGCCCGCCGACGGGCCGCTGGCCGGGGCGTCGGCCGAGGAGGTGAACCTGGTGCGCCGCTGGCTCACCACCGGGGGGACCCGGCTGGTGTACAGCGAGCCGGCCTGGGCCGAACCGGCGCGCGGCGCGGCTGCCTGGGAGGACTGGGCGCGGCGCGCCCGGCCGGTGCCGCTCGGCAGCCCGTCGGAGATCACCCTCGGCTAGTGTTCGGTCCCGGTCGCCGCCCGCGCCGACAGCTGCCGCCCCGACGTCCCCCAGGAGGGCAACCGTGATCACCGCGATCGTCATGGTGCACACCGCCGCCGACCGGATCCCCGAGACCGCCCAGGCGATCGCCGACCTCGACGGGGTCAGCGAGGTGTACTCGTGCGCAGGCGACGTCGACCTCATCGCGGTCGTCAAGGTCGCGGCCCACGAGGACCTCGCCGACGTCATCGCGGGCCGGCTGAGCAAGGTGGCGGGCGTCGTGCGCACCGACACCCACATCGCGTTCCGTTCCTACTCCAGCACGGAGAACGACGCGATATTCACGGCCGGCATGGGATGACGGGTCGTGTGGCGGGCCCGGGCGGCCCGCCACACGACGTCACAACGGAAACGGCGTCAGGCCGCCAGCCGCGACGACACCGCCGCCCAGCGGGCCAGCAGGTCGGCGGCGGCACCGGAGTCGACGGCCGCGGCCGCGCGCTCCAGGGCACCCCGCAGCGGGCCCGTCAGGTCGGGCGCGCCGTCGGGCGTGCCACCGTCGTGTGCGGCGACGCCGTCGGCGGCGACCAGGGCGCCGGCGGCGTTGAGCAGGACGGCGTCACGGACGGGGCCGTGCTTGCCCGCGAGCAGGGCGTGGCAGGCGGCGGCGTTGAACGCGGCGTCGCCGCCGCGCAGCTGCTCGCGGGTGGCGGGCTCGATGCCGAGCGCCGCGGGGTCGACGCCCGCGACGCGGACCCCGTCCGCACCGGCCACCCACACCGTCGACCGCATGGTCGTGGTGAGCTCGTCGAGCCCGTCGTCGCCGCGGACGACGAGCACCGACTGCCCGCGCGAGGCGAAGATCTGCGCGATCACGGGGGCGAGCCGCCCGTCGGCGCAGCCGACCAGCCCCGCCGACGGCTGCGCCGGGTTGGTGAGCGGGCCGAGCAGGTTCATCGCGGTGGGGACGCCGAGCTCGGCGCGCGGACCCGACGTGTGCCGCATCGCCGGGTGGAAGACGGGCGCGAAGCAGAAGCCGATGCCCACCTCGGCCACGCAGGCCTCGACCCCGGGCGCGGGCAGCGCGATGGCCACCCCGACCTCCTGCAGGAGGTCGGCCGCCCCGCACTTCGACGTCGCGGCCCGGTTGCCGTGCTTGACCACGGGCACCCCGGCGGCCGCGACGACGATCGCCGCCATCGTGGAGATGTTGACGGTGTGCGCCTGGTCCCCACCGGTACCGACGATGTCGACCGCCGGGCCGCTGACGGTGACCCGTTGTGCGCGGGCCAGCATCGCCTCGGCGAGGCCCGCGACCTCGGCCGCCGTCTCCCCCTTGGCCCGCAGGCCGACGAGGAATCCCGCCAGCTGGGCAGGTGTGGCGTCCTCCGACAGGACCCGGTCCATCACCCAGGCCGTGTCGGAGGTGTCGAGGTCGCGACCGGCGATCAGGCTGGCGAGCAGCCGCGGCCAGGTCCGTGCCTCGGGCTGCCCGGGCGCGTCGGCCGCCACGTCAGCCACGAACGGCGACGCCGGCGGTGCGCCGCAGGACGTCGGCGACCGTCTCGGCCGCGGTGAGCGGGTCGAGCGGGTGCATGAGGACGGCGTCGGCCTGCGACCAGGTGGCCAGCCACCGGTCGTCGCGGCGGCGGACCGTGACGAGGATCGGCGGGCAGTCGGTGATCTCGTTCTTGAGCTGGCGCGACACGCCCATGCCCCCGGTGGGCTGCGCCTCGCCGTCGAGGATCAGCAGGTCCTGGCCGCCGGCGTCGGCCGCGGCGAGCACGTCGGCGATCGTGCCGACCTCGGTGAAGGTGATGCGACCGAGATCGGGGGCCGGGCGGCGGCCGACGGCCGACACGATCCCCTCCCGGACCTCGGGGCGGTGGCTGAACACCAGGACGTGGAGGGGGCGGTGCGGCTCGGAGGCCGATCCGGCGTTGCGGGGCACGGAGCTGGTCACGCGCGTCATCGTAATGGGCGCCGTCACACCCCCGGGCGCGCGCGGTGACCGGCCGCCCGCCCGCTGCTCCGGCGGTGCGCGGGAACCCGCGCCACCCCTGCCGGCGTTACCCCTGAGGAGGAGTGACGTAGGTCCCTGGTCCCCCGACACGCTGTAGAAGTTCGGGTGGGGTCATAATGCCCGGGTGACGACAGCCGCCCCCAACATCAGCGCGCGGATCCACTCGCTGAACCGCCCGAACCTGGTCAGCATCGGCACCATCGTCTGGCTGTCCAGCGAGCTGATGTTCTTCGCCGGGCTGTTCTCCATCTACTTCACGGCACGCGCGCAGAACGTCGGCGAATGGCCTCCGCCGCCGACCGAACTCAATGTCCCGTACGCCCTCGTCGTGACGATCATCCTCGTCGCCTCCTCGTTCACGTGCCAGTTCGGCGTGTTCGCGGCGGAGCGCGGCGATGTGTTCGGCCTGCGCCGCTGGTACGTCCTGACCCTGATCATGGGCGCGATCTTCGTGCTCGGGCAGGCGAACGAGTACCGGGTGCTGGTCGTGGACCACCACACGACGTTGTCCTCCAGCGCCTACGGCACCGTCTTCTACCTCGCGACGGGCTTCCACGCGCTGCACGTGACCGGTGGTCTCGTGGCCTTCGTGTACCTGCTCATCCGTACCAAGCTCAGCAAGTTCACCCCGGCGCAGGCCACTGCGGCGATCGTCGTGTCGTACTACTGGCACTTCGTCGACGTGGTGTGGGTCGGCCTGTTCGCCGTCATCTACTTCATCCGCTAGGCCTGCTTCGCAAGCGCCCCGAACACGACGCGAGGGTTGGACAACGCCGACGATGGAATCCACGACCACCACACCACCTGAGCCGCGGTCCCGCCGCGGCCGACGACCGCACGGCAAGGTGCGGCGCCGGCTGGCCGGAGCGCTCGCGCTGGGAATCGGGCTGCTGTCGGTCGGCGCCCTCTATTCCGTCGTCGAGCCTGCACCGCAGACCGCGGTCGCGCAGCAGGCCGACGCCGCGACCATCGCCAAGGGCCAGGACCTCTACAACAACGCCTGCATCTCCTGCCACGGGTCGAACCTGCAGGGGGTGACGGACCGCGGCCCGAGCCTGGTCGGCGTGGGCGACGCGGCCGTCTACTTCCAGGTCTCCTCCGGCCGGATGCCGCTGGCCCGCCAGGAGGCCCAGGCCACCCGCAAGCCTCCGACGGCCACGTTCGACCCCCACACCCAGGAGGGTCAGGACAACCTGTCGGCGCTGGGTGCCTTCGTCCAGGCCAACGGCGGCGGCCCCACCCTGCCTGCGGCCACCGGTGAGGCGCTGCGCGGCGACGACCCGGCCCGCGGCGGTGAGCTGTTCAGGCTCAACTGCGCGTCGTGCCACAACTTCACCGGGCGCGGCGGTGCGCTGTCGTCCGGCAAGTACGCCCCGGCGCTCGACCCGGCGTCGGAGTCCCAGATCTACGCGGCGATGCTCACCGGCCCGCAGAACATGCCCAAGTTCTCCGACGCGCAGCTCGCGCCCGACGAGAAGGAGGACATCATCGCCTTCATCAAGTCGGTCTCCGACGGCAACAACGACGTCGGCGGCAACGGGCTGGGCGGCATCGGCCCGACGTCCGAGGGCGTCATCGCCTTCATCGTCGGCATCGCCGCGCTCGTCGGTTTCGCGATGTGGTTGGGAGCCAAGCAATGAGTGGCGTCACGACGGGTGAGGGCGGCGGCGCCAAGGCCGTCCCGACCGCGGCGGAACTCGACGACATGTCGCCCGAGGAGCTCGCCCGGCTCGCCACCGAGCTCGACGACGTCGTCGTCCAGCACAACGCCCCGAAGTTCCCGGTCCCGGGCACGCGGGCCGAGAAGCGTGCCGAGCGGACCGTCGCCTTCTGGTTCGTGCTGTCGGCGCTCGCGGCGCTGGCGTTCGTGGTCGCGTTCATCGCGTGGCCGCACGAGTACGTGCCGCCGTCCGACCCCGGCTACACGATGTACTCGCTGTACACCCCGGTCGTCGGTGTCACGTTCGGGCTGGCCGTGCTGTCGCTGGGCGTCGGCGTCATCACCTACGTCCGCAAGTTCTTCCCCGAAGAGGTCTCGGTCCAGCAGCGTCACGACGGGCCGTCGGACGAGGTCGCCCGCCGGACCGTCATGGCCCAGCTCGCCTCGGCGGGCAAGGACACGACGATCGCGCGCCGCTCGCTGATCAAGCGGTCGGCGGGTGCGGCGGCCGGCCTGTTCGGCATCGGCCTCGGCATCGCGGCGATCGGGCCGCTGATCCGCAACCCGTGGAAGGACGGCCCCGACTCCCCGCTGTGGGTGACGGGCTGGAGGCCGGAGAACGGCGAGACCGTCTTCCTGCGCGCCGACACCGGTGAGCTCTCCGAGATCCGCCGGGTCCGCCCGGAGGACATGGAGCCCGGCTCCATGCAGACGGTGTTCCCGTTCCGCGAGAGCGAGCGGGGTGACGAGGAGGCCCTCCTGCACGCGCAGAAGGCGTCCGACGCCCCGGTCATGCTGATCCGCCTGCGGCCCGGTACCCCGGTCGTCAAGCGGGCCGGCCAGGAGGACTTCAACTACGGCGACTACTACGCCTTCTCGAAGATCTGTACCCACCTGGGCTGCCCCACCTCGCTGTACCAGGCGCAGGACAACCGGATCCTCTGTCCCTGTCACCAGTCGCAGTTCCTTGCGACGGAGTACGCTCGGCCCGTGTTCGGGCCCGCGACCCGGGCGCTGCCGCAGCTGCCGATCACGGTCGACGAGCAGGGTTACTTCGTGGCGAGGAGCGACTTCCCCGAAGCCGTCGGCCCCGCATTCTGGGAGCGGAGATCATGAGTTCGATCACGACCCCCACCAACGCGCCCAGCGGAATGCAGGCCAAGGCCGCGGTGGCGCTCGACGAGCTGGACCAGCGGTTCCATCCGGCCGCCGGGTTGCGCAAGCAGTTCAACAAGGTCTTCCCGACGCACTGGTCGTTCATGCTCGGTGAGATCGCGCTGTACAGCTTCATCGTCCTCCTGCTCTCGGGGACCTACCTGGCGCTGTTCTTCGACCCGTCGATGGCCGAGACGACCTACAACGGGTCGTTCGACAACCTGCGCGGCGTCCACATGTCGAAGGCGTTCGAGAGCTCGGTCGCCATCTCGATGGACGTCCGCGGCGGTCTGTTCGTGCGCCAGGTCCACCACTGGGCGGCCCTGCTGTTCATGGCGGCGATGGTCGTCCACATGTTCCGGGTGTTCTTCACCGGCGCGTTCCGCAAGCCGCGTGAGACGAACTGGATCATCGGCGTCGTCCTGGTCCTGCTGGGCTTCTTCGAGGGCCTCACCGGCTACTCGCTGCCCGACGACCTGCTGTCGGGCACCGGCCTGCGGATCATGTCGGGCATCACGATGACCGCCCCGGTCATCGGCACCTGGCTGCAGTGGCTGCTGTTCGGCGGCGAGTTCCCCGGCACCGAGATCATCCCGCGCTTCTACATCCTGCACGTGCTGTTGATCCCCGGGATCCTGCTCGCGCTGATCGCCGTGCACGTGGGTCTGGTCTGGTACCAGAAGCACACCCAGTTCCCCGGCCCCGGCCGCACGGAGCACAACGTCGTCGGCGTCCGCATCCTCCCGGCGTTCGCGGCCAAGGGTGGCGCGTTCTTCGCCGTCACCGTCGGCGTCATCGGCCTGATGGCGGGCCTGTTCCAGATCAACCCGATCTGGAACATCGGCCCCTACGACCCCTCGCACATCTCCGCGGGGTCGCAGCCCGACTGGTACGTGCTGTTCACCGAGGGCATGGCACGCATCTTCCCGCCGTGGGAGATCTACCTGGGGAACTACACGATCCCCGCCGCCTTCTGGGGCACGGCCGCGTTCCTCCCGCTGCTCTACGTCATCGCCGGGATCTATCCGGCGCTGGAGCGGCGCTTCACCAAGGACAACGCGCTGCACAACCTGCTGCAGCGCCCGCGTGACGCGCCCGTCCGTACCTCACTGGGCGTCATGGCGATCTCGTTCTACGTGTGGCTGGTGCTCTCGGGCATCAACGACTGGATCGCCTACTTCTTCCACGTCTCCCTGAACGCGACCACGTGGGCCGGACGCCTCGGCGCCCTCCTCATCCCGCCGATCGCC
>NZ_BJVJ01000054.1 GCF_007989085.1 Pseudonocardia sulfidoxydans NBRC 16205 | reverse complement strand
GGGGGCGGGGGCACGCGGCGGGCGGGGGCGGGCTCGGCCGCGGCAGGCTCCTGCCGGCGCGCACGCGCACGGGTCACGACCAGCGCCACACCGGCACCGATGAACAGTCCACCCGCGAAGACGACCATGAGCAGCTGGCCCTCGGGGATGCCGGCCGAGACGGCCGTTCCCGCGGCGGGCTGCGCGACCTGGAGCACGTACGGGCCCGACACCTGCTGGACCGTCGGCGTCGCCGCCGTGACCAGCGCGGTCGCGGCCGCCTCGGCGCCCTCGGGGCTCGTCGTCGTCACGGTGACGGTGATGAGGCTGGTGCTGGCGGTGGCGGCAGCGGTAACGGTGACGTCGGCCGGGCTGACGTTCGCGGCCTGCGCCGCGGGGGCCAGCCACTGCGTCTGCTTGAGGACCTCCGCCCCGATGGTCGCGGCCTGACCGCCCGCCAGCGACTCCCAGTACGAGGGCACCTGCTCGGCGGGCACCGTGGGCGCCGGCACGAGGGCGACCTGCGTGGTCGCGCGGTACGTCGGCTGCGCGGAGCCGACGACGAGGTGGGTCACGAGCAGGGCGAGGAGCGCGGTGACCAGTCCGGTCGCGGCGATCACGAGCAACGCCTTGCGACTGAGTCCCTGGTCGTTCACGTCGCCTCCTTATGGGTCGACGGTGAGGACGGTCGGTCGTGTCGTCCCAGGTGGGACGGGGTCAGACGCGCACCCGGCGTGAACCGGCCGCCTTCACGGCGAGGGCGTCGTCGTACAGGTCCGCCAGCCGACCCGCCCAGCGGCGGAGGTCGAAGCGATCCTCGGCGAGTCTACGGGCCGCCTCTCCGAGCTCCGCACGGCGTGCGTCATCGGTGAGCAGCGCGATGACCGCGTCACCGAGCGCGGTGGCGTCACCGGGGGCGACGAGCAGGCCGGTGCGGCCGTCGTCGACGATCTCGGGGGTGCCGCCGACGGTGGTCGCGACGGCGGTCAGGCCGCTCGCGGCGGCCTCGATCACGGCGGTGGGCAGCGCCTCGGTGAGGGAGGGCAGCAGAGCGAGCGTCGAGCCGCGCAGGATGGCGGGTACGTCGTCGCGGGAGCCGGCGAACACGACACCCTCGCCCGCGAGCGACTCCAGCGTCGCGCGGTGCTCGCCGTCGCCGACGATCAGCAGGACCGCTCCCGGCACGCGCTCGCGCACCGACGGCCACGCCCGCAGCGCGACCTCGTGGCCCTTGGGCTTGCGCAGGGCGGCGACGATCGTGACGACCGGCACGCCCGACGGCACGCCGAGGTCGGCGGGCAGCGGCTCGGGGACACCACCCGCGGCGGGACGGAACGACGACATGTCGACGCCGTTGTGCAGCACCCGCCACGACGGTCGGGGCGAGCCGTGGATGGCCTCGGCGGCCGCGCGGGCGGCCTCGGAGACGAAGATGAGGGAGTGGCCGCGGCCCGCGGAGCGGATCGCGAGCTTCTCCTTGGTCCGCGCCGGCAGGGCGCGGCCGTGGGCGGGCAGGTGGTGCAGCGTCGACAGCACCGGAACCTTGGCCAGCCGGGCGGCGAGCGGCACCAGGACCGACGACGTCCCCAGGTGGGCGTGCACGACGTCGGCGCGCGACTCGCGGATCTTCTTCGCGATCAGCGGGACGGCGTTGCGCTGGCGCATGAGCCTGATCCCGATGTAGCTGGGATCGAGCCCCGCGTCCTGCAGGACCGGGAAGCTCAGTGAACGTTCCGGGGTCGGTGGCGCGAGGGAGGCCACCGACATGTGCAGCCCGAGGTCGGGGGCGACCCCGTTGAGGGTGGCGAGCAGCCGCTCGGCACCCCCGTAGGCGAACGTGTCGATGATCTGCAGGACGCGGAGCGAACGGTCAGTCACGGGGAAGGGTGATCTCGTGGGTGATCTCGAGCGACGCCGCGGTGGGCGCGTCGCGGACAGCGTCGGGGTCGGGGACGCTGGTGTGCTGCGGGAGCCGCGGCAGCACCGTGGTGGGGGCGTCGTCCATCGGGGCCGGCGGGGCCGGGACCTCGGCGGGCGGGGACGGCACCGGCAGGACCGCCTCGGGGGCACGCTTCGGGACCAGCTGCGAGATCGTCCAGAAAGCGATCTTGACGTCGAGCCAGACCGACCACGACTCGGCGTACAGGTTGTCGAAGTGCGCGCGCTGGTGGATCGAGGTGTCGCCGCGCAGACCCTGGACCGCCGCGTAGCCGGTCAGACCGACGGGGACGCGGTGGCGGAACCGGTAGCCGGGGATCGTCTCGTTGAAGCGCTCGACGAAGTAGCCGCGCTCCGGGCGGGGGCCGACCAGGCTCATGTCGCCCTTGAGCACGTTGACCAGCTGCGGGAGCTCGTCGAGGCTGGTGGCGCGGATGAACTTGCCGACGCGGCCCAGGCGGGTGTCGGTGTCGATGTTCCAGCGGACGTCGCCCTCGCCACCGACCGGGATCAGCGAGCGGAACTTGAACAGGGTGAACGGGACGCCGTGCTGGCCGATCCGCTCCTGCTTGAAGATGACGCCCGGGCCGGTCTCCTTGCGGACGGCCGCGGCGATGACGGCCAGCACCGGGCTGACCATGACGAGCGCGACGGCGGAGACGGTGACGTCGATCGCGCGCTTGATGCGCCAGGCGCCACGGGGGTGGCTGATCGGGCGCAGCCGCTGCAGCGGGATCCCGTCGACCATCTCCGAGACCTTGTTGCGCTGGTGCAGCTCGAACATGCGCGGCACGACGTAGACCTCGGCGCCGGAGCCGGTCAGCTCGCGCACGGCGTCGACGACGGCGTCGTCGCGGTGGGCACCGAAGGTGACCAGGACGACGTCGATGCGGTGCTCGTCGACCAGCTGCGGCAGCAGCTCGACCGATCCGAGCTGCGGGCCGAGGTCGGCGAGCAGGGGACGGTCGTCGTCGACGAACCCGACGACGCGGATGCCGTACTGCAGGCCGTGGTCGAGGCTGCTGCCCAGCCGGGTGCCGGCCTCGTCGGAACCGACGATCAGGGCGCGCAGGTGGTCACGGCCGTCCTTGCGGCGGCGACGCACGACGGCGAAGGCCACGGTGCGGGCCAGGGTGAGCGCGACCAGCGCGGCGGCGCCGGTGAGCAGCACCTCGAGCGGGCGCGCCAGGCCCAGCGGGACGAGGACGGCGTCGGCCAGGACCGTCGGTACGGCGACGAGCAGCGCGGTGGCCGGCAGGTCGTCGAGGACGGACAGGGCGAAGCGCCAGGCGTTGCGACGGCTCACGAGGACGCCGATCGCGATGGCGGCGGTGACGGCCACGGCGGGCAGCGGCGCGAGCAGCCACGCCGACAGAGCGGCCACCGCGACGAGCGCGGCGACCTCGAGGCTGTTCACGATGACCGTGAACTTGTTGCGAGCCGCGCTGCCCCCGCGCGCATGCCTGCCCATCGCCGATGTGCTCCCCCCGGCGGACGGGTCCGTCGGCGGTGCCGTCGGACGCTTCGCCGAATCGAATACCTCGGTCAACTACGTTCCTCCTCGAGAAGGCTCCGGGCCCCCTTGCTGTGCGGCGCGTCTTCGACGTCCACACGACCCGGGCACTCACGACGGCCATCGCCGCTATCCCTAAAGACGTTTCACCGCCGGGGATGTTGCTTCCGGTTCCTGAACAACCCATCGGGCTAGTCGGTGCCCCCTTCAGTGGGGGTCTAGTCACGGTCGGTCTCCGGCGTACACCGTTCGGCCTACCCGTTCGGGCGATCGGCCGTATGCGCGGCGCGGCGCGGCCGGCCCGGGCGAATCCGCAGGTCGTCGCCGGATCCGCGGCAACGTGCCAGGTCGGCGTCGGGGCCGGGATCGCCCGGTCGGTGCTGCCGAGTACGGTCGGGCCGCCCCGACGAACTGCCGGAAGGTGGAGTCCGTGACAGACCCGGAAACGGTCGCGCAGACCGTGACGGAGACCACACCCGCCGCGGCGGGCGACCTGGTGACCGTCTTCGTCCCCGCGCGTGACGAGTCCGGCTTCATCGGAGCCTGCCTCGCGTCCGTCCGCGCCCAGGACCATCGCAACCTCCAGATCGTCGTGGTCGTCGACGGCGGCAGCCGCGACGACACCGCCGCCCAGGTCGCCGCGATGGCCGCCGAGGACCCCCGGATCGAGATCCACCGCAACGACCGCGGCGGCATCCCCGTCTCCCTGAACATGGCCGTCGCGGCCGCCCGCGGCCGCTGGCTCGTCCGCGTCGACGCGCACTCCACGGTCCCGGCCGACTACGTCTCCACCGCCGTCGCACTCCTGCGCGAGGGGGAGTGGGGCGGGGTCGGCGGCCGCAAGGACGGTCGCGGCGTCACCCCCGAGGGCCGTGCCATCGCCGCCGCCCTCGGCAGCCCCTTCGGCGTCGGCGGGTCGGTCTACCACCACGGCACCGAACGCCAGGAGGTCGACCACATCCCGTTCGGCGCCTACCCGACCGCGCTCGTGCGCGAGCTCGGCGGCTGGGACGAGAACCTCGTCGCCAACGAGGACTTCGAGTTCGACCACCGGCTCCGCCTCGCCGGCCACAAGCTGCTGTTCGACCCGTCGATGACGATCAGCTGGCACAGCCGCCAGACGGTCCGCGACCTCTACGAGCAGTACCGCCGCTACGGCCGCGGCAAGGTCGCCGTCGCGCTGCTGCACCCGAGGTCGATGCGCCCGCGCCACCTCATGGTGCCGGCGTTCGTCGCCTACCTGGCCGGCGCCGCCGCCGTCGCCCTCAAGCGCCCGGCGCTCGGCGCCGTGCTCGTCGCGCCCTACGCCGCCGCCGTCGCGGCCGCGTCCCACCGCACCGCCCGCGCCCTCGAACCCGGCGACGGCCGCCACGTCGCGCCCGCGTTCCTCGCCATGCACATCGGCTGGGGCATCGGCTTCTGGACGGGCGTCGCCGACGCCGTGAAGGAACGGGTGTCTCGATGAGTGCCCAGGACACCACGTCGTCGGAGGCCGCCGTCGAGCCGACCGGGCGGCGGATGCGGGTGCTGCTCGTCGGCAAGTCCTACCCCGACCGTGGCGGCATCCCCACCTTCCTGGAGATGCTGCGCGGCGGCGCGCTCGCCGAGCGCCACGACGTCCGCCTGCTCAACGTCGCCCACTCCGGCGTCCGTGAGGGCGGCAAGTTCACCACCGGCAACATCGGCCGCACCGTGCGCGACGCACTCGACGTCCGCAAGCACGGCCGCCGCGCCGACGTCGTCCACATCCACTCCGCGCTCGCGCCCGCCGTCACCGTGGTCCGTGCCGGGCTGCTCGCCCTCGCCGGCCGCAGCCGCGGCTGCACCGTCGTCGTCCACGCCCACGGCGGCAACATCCAGACCTGGCTGACGACGCCGCTGCGGCGCGCGATCATGCGCCTGGCGATGGCGCCCGCACACAGCGTCGTCGCCGTCTGGACCGCCGGCGAGACCGCGCTGCGCGACGTCCTGCCCGCGGGCAAGGTCACGCTGATCGACAACGGGGTGCCGCTCGACCGCGTCCCCGAACCCGGCGCCCCCAACGACCCGCCGCGCATCCTCTACGTCGGGCTGCTCACCCCGCGCAAGGGCGTCCTCGACCTCGTCGAGGCCTCCCGCATCCTGCGCGAACGCGGCGCCGACCACGAGCTCCACCTGCTCGGCGGCGCCCCCGACGAAGGCCCCGAGGCCGAGGCCGCCGTCCGCGACAACCTGCCGCCCTGGGTCACCCTGCTCGGCACCCGCGACCCCGCCGACATGCCCGCCGAGTACGCCGCCGCCGACATCTTCAGCCTCCCGTCCTGGTGGGAGGCCATGCCGCTGTCGATCCTCGAGGCCATGGCCGGAGGCCTGCCCGTCGTCGGCACCGACGTCGGCGACATCGGCCGCGCGATCGACGACGGCGTCACCGGCCGCGTCGTGCCCGTGCAGGACCCCGAGAAGCTCGCCGACGCCCTCGAACCCCTCGTGCGCGACGTCGCCGTCCGTCGCAAGATGGGTGCCGCGGGCCGGCGCCGCGTCGAGGAGCACTTCGCCGCCGACGTCACCGCGCGCAACCTCGACCGGCTCTACCAGGACCTCGACCACCGGAAGCGGTGACGCCCGCGGCGAGTTGGTCCGGCCGTCGCAACGTCGAACGGGCACGCCGTTACCCTGCTCGGGGTAACACTTCGCCGAGGCGATCCGAGGATGCCGAGTTGACCAGTGCACGTGGAACGGCCGTGGGCCGTCCCGTCGTCGCTCCGGCAGGGCGGTGCTGAGTGGCTCTCGGGAAGCACCGGGCGAGCGTCGCCACCACGCGGGAAGCGACGAGTGACCCGGACATCTCCACACTCGGCAGCACGCTCAAGCGCGGCGCCATGCTGTCGGCGCTCGCGCTCGGCCTCGTGCAGGTCGTCTCGTTCGTCCAGACGCTGATCCTCGCCCGCATCCTCGACCCGGAACAGATCGGCCTCTACGCGGCCGGCACCGTCCTGATGGGCTTCCTCCTCGGGTTCTCCGAGGGCGGACTGCGCGGGGCGCTGATCCAGCGCGAGGGCGACGTCGAGGACGCCGCCGACACCGTCTTCTGGGTCACCTTCGTCTCCGGTCTCGGGCTGGCCCTGCTGTCGCTCGCGACGGCGCCGATCGTCGGCATGGTGTTCAAGAGCGAGGTCGCCGGCACCATCGCCGCCGTCTCCTCCGGTGCCGTCGTCCTGCACGCGCTCACCAACGTGCCCGACGGCCTCATGCAACGCCGCTTCAACTTCAAACGGCGCCTCATCGTCGACCCCACCCGTGTGCTCGGCTACGCCGTCGTCACCATCGCCCTCGCCGCCCTCGGGTTCGGCGTGTGGTCCATGGTCATCGGCAACTACGTCGGCATCGCGATCTGGCTGTTCCTGAGCTGGCGCTACGCCCGCTGGCGCCCCGGCGTCGGCAAGTTCTCGTTCCCGCTCTGGCGCCAGATGGCCGCCTACGCGGCCCCGCTGCTCGTCGAGGGCATCGTCGACCGGGTCCGCACCGCAGCCGAGACCGCCCTCATCGGCCGCCGCCTCGACGCCAACACCCTCGGCCAGTACCGCTACGGCATGAGCCTGGCGCAGCTGCCGTCGCTGGTGATCGTCCAGATCGGCTCCTACGTCCTGTTCCCGGCGTTCTCCCGGCTGCAGTCCGACCCGCCGCGCTTCGCCCGCGCCGTCGAACGCGCCCTGCAGGTCACCTGGGTCGGCGCCGCACCCTTCGCCGGGCTGATGATCGCGGTCGGCGAACCCGCCGTCGTCGTACTCCTCGGCGAGAAATGGCGCGAGGCCGGCGTCGCGCTCATGGTCATGTCCGGCTACGGCGTCGGCATCGCGCTGCAGGCCGTCGGCAGCGAGGTCGTCAAAGCCGTCGGCGCGTCCAAGATGCTCAACTGGACGACCGCCACCAGCCTCGTGCTGGGCATCGGCTCGCTGGTCGCGCTGCTCCCGCTCGGCCTCATCGGCGTCGGCATCGCCATGTCGATCACCGAGATCGTCGTCGGCATCGTCGTGCTGATCCTGTCGCGGCGCGTCGTGAAGTTCTCCGTCGGACGCCTCGCCTGGATGCTCGTCCCGCCCGCCATCGCCGCCGCGATCGCCATGGCCGCGGTCTGGTGGCTCGACCGCAACGTCTTCGGTGCCGACGAGCACGGCGTCATCCTCGGCATCCTGCTGCTGATCCTCGAGACGATCATCTTCGCGCTGATCTACCTCGCGGTCCTCACCGTCATCGCCCCCAAGCTCGGCCGCTCCCTGATCGGCGCGGTGATGAACAAGGTCCGCCGCGGCGGTGGCGACGACGAGGACGACGAGGACGGCGACGAGGACGACAACGCCGGCGTCGGTTCGGGCCCCCGCCCCACCGGCCCCGATCGCGAGCTGGTCGGCGCCGCACCCGGCGCCTCCGAGATGACGATCCAGCTGCCGCCGATGACCGCCAGCGGCATGATCGGGCTCGCGCGCCAGGTCATCTCCGAAGGACTCGACGACGCGACCGTCCAGATGCGGCTCATCCAGCCCATGCCGACGGTCCGGTCCCGCAACCGCAGCGACCGCAAGCTCCCCCTCGCCCCGTTGCCGCAGCGCACCAGCGCCGACGACGGCCGCAACGCCACCGACGAGACCATCGTCATGAAGGCGGTCACACCCGACGGCCCGTCGCCCGCCGCCGCGGGACCGGCGCCCGCCGGACCGGTGGATGCGGAGAAGACCGTCACGACGCAGGCCGCGGGCAGCAGCGGTTCCGACCTGTTCGCGGCACCCGACGACTCCTCCCGCGACGCAACCGTCACCAGCGACGGCCGACGCTGGAGCGGACAGCTGGAGAGCCTGCGGCCGACCTCGGGCTCGGACCCGGCGAAGGGCGCCGCAGGGAAGCCTGACGCAGACGAGCCTGACGCAGCGAAGTTCGCCGCAGGGAAGCCTGACGCAGCGAAGTCCGGCGCAGGGAAGTCCGGCGCGGGCGTGCCCGATGCGGGCAAGCCGGGCCCTGCGGCACCTGCGACGTCCGGTCCTGCGGCGCGCGGCGACGCGACGTCCGGCGCCGCGAAGCCCGGCCCGGCCGCGGATCCGGAGGCGACCCGCGCCCAGGCGCCGGTGTCGCCGAAGCAGGGCGCCGACGCCGAGGCCACGACGGTCACGCCTTCGGTCACCCCGCCCCCGCCGTCCGGTGCGGCCGCGCCCCGGCGTCCCTCGCCGCGGCCGCGCCCCACCCCGCGCGACGACAAGGCCCAGCCGCCGGGGGACTCGTCGGCGACGGCCAAGGTCCCCGCGGCTCCGGGGAAGCCGGTTCAGCCGCCGAAGGCGACCGAACGGCCCACCGAGCAGAAGTCGGCGCAGCCGGGGAAAGCTCCCGGACCTGCCCCCGGCACGCCGGCGCAGGCCCCGGCCGACCGTCCCGCGCCCTCGCCCGCGAGCGGCCCCGCCGACGAGGAGACCCGGAAGCTGGCCGCCCGGCCTCCGCAGGGCCCGACGAAGCAGGGCCCGGCGAAGCAGGCCCCGGCGAAGCAGACCCCGACGAAGCAGGCCCCGACGAAGCAGGCCCCGACCCAGAACGGCCCGGCGCCGCACAGGCCGGGCTCGAACGGTGTGCCGTCCCGCACCGCTGGTCCCGGCGGAACCCAGGTGCCGCCGACGGGCCCGAAGACCGCACAGCCGAAGCCCGCCGGCCCGAGCGGCACACCGCAGACTCCCGGCCGACCGAACGGCACCACCCCGGGCGGGAGCCCGAACGGTGGCGGCCCGAGCAAGGGCAGCCCGAACAGCGCCCCGCCCAGGAGCAGCAGCCCCAACGGCGCCCCGCCCAGGAGCAGCAGCCCCAACGGTGTCCCGCCCACGAGCGGAGGCCTCAATGGCGTCCCGCCCACGAGCGGGCACCCCAACGGCGCCCCGCCGACGGGCACCGGGTCGAACGGCGCTCAGCCGCGGACACCGGTCCAGAAGGGCGCGCTGCCCGGAACCAACGGCAGCCGGCCCAACGCCGCCAACGGGAACGGACGGACAGACGGCACCTCCCGCGACGGCGGCACCCCGCGCGGGAGCAGCGCCGCCCGTGACGGCGGTGCCGACGAGAACGGCTCGGCTCCGCGCCGGCCCTCCCCGCGCCCTCGTCCGCGGCCGACCCCGCCGGACGGCAACCCCCAGAAGTAGTCCTTGCGCACGGACACCGGGCGTTCGTCGTGCGGGGGGCATGGGCGTCACGATCGGCGTGCAGGTCCCTGTTCCAGCGATCGCGACGGCCCAGCCTCGACGCGCGGCCGCCTCCCGCCGCGCGCAACCTCACTGCTGTCGCAAGCGCGAGCACGACCGTCAGGTTGCGCCCGGATTCCAGCAGCCACCACCACCGCCACCACCACACGCAGCCGCTCGGGCCCGGAGACGCGAATGCCCGCCTCGCGCGGCGAGACGGGCACCCGGCAGGACAGGGCTGCTGCTGAGGCTAGTACCACTCTTCCCAGCGGTCGTACGCACCACCGAGGGCGGCGCGGAAGATGCGGTCGTCGTCGAAGCGGGTCACGAAGGTACGAGGCACCGTCCCGGTGGGGCGGCGGTCCATCGACTGTGCGTAGACCGTCGTGTAGCCGGCGTCGGCGGCGGCGCGGCGCGCTGTCTCCGGCCAGTCCTTGGACTGCCCGAAGGGAATGGCGAACTCGGTGGTCTCGATGCCGAGCTTGGCGCGCAGGGCGGCCCGCGACGTCTCCAGCTCGTCGACGACCTGCCCGTGGGACAGCGTCGCGAAGTTGGGGTGGGTGACGGAGTGGCTCGCGATCGTCACGCCGCGGTCGTGGAGGCCCTCGACCTCGTCCCAGTTCAGGAAGTCCTCGTGGCCCTTCTTCCCGTCGGCGAACCCGCTGACGATGAACGCGGTCCACGGGATGTCGAGGGAGCGCAGCAAGGGCTCGACAGTCGTGAGGATGCTGCGGAAGCCGTCGTCGAAGGTCAGTGCGATGCGGCGGTCGCCGGGTGTCGGGTCGGTCGGCTCCGCCACGAGCTCGGAGGCGGGCACGAACCGGTACCCGGCGATGCGCGCCATCTCGAGCTGTCGACGGAGGCGCTGCAGGGAGACGTCGTTGAGCCCCATCTTGGGCATGCCGACCGTGTGGTAGCAGAGGATGCGGCTGGTCGGCGGCTTCGGCGTCGTCGCGCGTGCGATGACCTGCCGTTCCGCGTAGGCGCGGCCGCGGGCCGCCCGGTCGCGGGCGGCTTCGGTGCGCCACTCGGCGGAGTGACGGACGCGCTCGATGAGCGACACGGTTGTCCCTCGGCTTTCCGGAGATGAACGGCGATCAGATGCCGACGCGGACCAGGCGGGCGGTGCGGCCCTCCTGGCGGATGCGCCGGCCGGCCTTGCTCAGAACGGGTGGGCGGACGACCTGGCCCAGGGGGCCCAGCCAGCGGCGCAGTCTCAGGGTCCGCCATTCGGGCAGTGTCGTGACGTCGCCGGTGATCTCGGCGGCCCAGTCGGTCAGCAGCTGCGCGGCGTCGCCCAGCTCCCAGCCCTTCTCCTCGGCACGCTCGACGCGCAGCATCGCCTCGCGCGCGAGAGCGCGGCGCATGCGCTCGTCGAGGTCGTTCGCCTGGGTGTCGCCGAGGACGGTCCGGCCGTGGTCGAGCGTCGCGTCGAAGGCGAGCTTGCGCATCTTCAGGTCGGGCAGGCCGGCGTCCTTGTCGTAGTAGGCCTGCGACATGTTCGCGCCGTGCACCCGGAACCACGCCTGGTCGACGCCGGAGACGAAGGCGACGTCGGAGTAGAGGGCGAGCTTGAGCCACATGTGCAGGTCGGAGGTCTGGAGCATGCGGGCGTCGTACCCGCCGACGCGCTTCTGCAGCTCGGTGCGGATGACCGCCGACGGGGAGAACACAGGGTTCGAGCCGCGGCTGTAGACGCGCCGCAGCCAGGACTCGCTGGTGTGCACGACGGGTTTCCAGCGACCGGTGCGGACCTCGGGGCGCGGGTTGCCGGTGACCCAGCGGACGGAGTGTCCGTAGACGAAACCGACGTTCGGGTTGCGATCCATCACCTCGGTCGCACGCGCGAGGGCGCCGGGGGTGAGCTCGTCGTCGGCGGAGATCAGCAGTGTGTAGGGGGCCTGTGCCCAGTCGAGGATGCCCTCGTTGAACGTGATGATGTGGCCCTTGTTGGTCTCGTGGATCTGGGCTTCCACGCGCTCGTGCTGCGCGGCGAGCTCGCGTGCCACGTCGGCGCTGCCGTCGTCGGAGGCGTCCTCGATGATCAGTACCCGGACGTCGACGTCGTTCTGGGCCAGTACGCTGCGCACCGCCTCGGGCAGGAGGTGGCCGTACTTGTAGCAGGGGATGACGACGTCGACCTTCGGACCTTCGTTCATGCCTGGACGAGCCCCTTGTCGCTCTCGCGGTAGCGCTCGCCGCATTCGGTGCAGGTGAGCTCGCTGTCGAGACGGGCGCCGCAGCGGCAGACCCATCCCTTGTGGACGGCAGGATTACCGGCGACGAACGAGTGCGCAAGGACGTCGCGGGTGACGA
Source organism: Pseudonocardia sulfidoxydans NBRC 16205 (assembly GCF_007989085.1). Classification (GTDB taxonomy): domain Bacteria; phylum Actinomycetota; class Actinomycetes; order Mycobacteriales; family Pseudonocardiaceae; genus Pseudonocardia; species Pseudonocardia sulfidoxydans. Next base: position 28,744 of record NZ_BJVJ01000054.1, on the reverse strand, counting down.
CGGCTCCGGCGCCGGCGAACGCGTACTCACCGATCTCCGTGCCGCACACAACGACCGTGCCCGCCCCGAGTGACGCTCCGCGCCGCACGAGGGTGGTGACCAGGGCGTCGGGGTCGACCTTGTTGGCGGCGCGGGGGCGCAGGTCGTTGGTGAACAGCACGTTGGGCCCGAGGAAGACGTCGTCCTCGCACGTGACGCCGCGGAAGACCAGGGTGCCGTTCTTGACGGTGACGTTGTCGCCGAGGGTCGCGCCGTCCTCGACGAACGCGCAGTCGCAGATGTTGCAGTCGCGGCCGACGCGGGCGCCGGGCAGGACGTGGGCGAACGCCCACACCCGGGTGCCCTCGCCGACGTCGTCGCTCTCGCACAGCCCCTGCGGATGCACGCGCACCCCGGCGACCGCGGTCATCGAACGACGGCCTTGGCCAGCGCCTCGACGACGCGCTCCTGCTGGGTCTCGGTGATGCCCGGGAACAGCGGCAGCGACAGGATCTCCCCGGCGAGGGTCTCGGAGGCGGGGAACGCGCCCGCGCCGTGCCCGAGGTGGGCGAACGCGCCGGTGAGGTGCACGGGCGTCGGGTAGTGGATGCCGGCGCCGATGCCGGCGGCGTGCAGGTCGGCGAGCACGCGGTCGCGCTCGGCGACGCGGACCACGTAGAGGTGCCAGACGTGCTCGTTGCCCTCGGCCGTGACCGGGGCGACGACACCGTCGACGTCGGCGAGCAGGCCCGCGTAGTGGTCGGCGGCGGCGCGGCGCTGCGCGTTCCACTCGTCGAGGCGGCGCAGCTTGGTCGAGAGGACGACGGCCTGCAGCGCGTCCATCCGGCTGTTGAAACCGACGACGGTGTGCTCGTACTTGCGGGGCGAGCCGTGCTCACCGAGCAGCCGGACCGCAGTGGCGAGCTGGGGGTCGGAGGTGAGGACCGCGCCTGCGTCGCCGTAGGCGCCGAGGTTCTTGCCCGGGTAGAAGCTGGTCGCGGCGAGTGCACCGAGGGTGCCGGTGGGCTCCCCGTGGCGACGCGCGCCCTGCGACTGCGCGGCGTCCTCGACGATCGGGACGTCGCCGACGGCGGCGCGGATGGCCTCGACGGGCGCGGCCTGGCCGTAGAGGTGCACCGGCAGGACGGCCTTGGTGCGCGACGTGACGGCGGCGCCGGCGGCAGCGGGGTCGAGCAGCGCGGTGGCCTCGTCGCAGTCGGCCGGCACGACGGTGGCGCCGGTGCGGGCCACGGCCTCGGCCGTCGCGATGAAGGTGTTGGCCGGGACGATGCACTCGTCGCCGTGGCCGACGCCGAGCGCGCGCAGGGCCATCTCGATCGCGTCGGTGCCGTTGCCGACACCGATGCAGTGCGCGGCGCCGGTGTAGGCGGCGTAGGCCTCCTCGAACTCCTTCACCGCCGCACCGCCGACGAACGCGGTGCGGGCGAGGACGGCGGCCCAGCCCTCGGCGACCTCGTCGGCCACCTGGCGGTGCTGGACGCCGAGATCGACGAGGGGAACGGGGGTGTCGGTCACGATGCTCCAGTCGGGACGGCGAGTGCGGCGGTCAACGAGCCGACGACGTGGTCCTGGTCGGACTCGGTCAGCTCGTGGTGCAGCGGCAGGATGATCGTGCGCCGCGTCAGGTACTCGGTCACGGGCAGCGGGACGTGCGGGTGCCCGTCGAAGGCCGGTTCGAGGTGGGAGGCCATGATGCCGCGCCGGGCGGAGACGCCGGCGTCGGCGAGTGCCTGCAGGACCTCGACGGAGTCGGGGGCGTTGTCGGGCAGGTGCACCCAGTACGACTGGAAGCTGCTGGTCCCGAACTCCGGGTCGCCTACGGCGCGCAGGCCGACCTCGCCCAGCAGCCCGGCGTAGCGGGCGGCGAGCTCGCGGCGCTGCACGATCAGGCCGGGCAGCCGGCCCAGCTGAACCAGGCCCATGGCGGCCTGCATGTCGGTCATCCGGTAGTTGAACGCCGTCTCGAGGTAGGCCTCGAGCTTGACCGTGTTGCCCGCGGCGTGCCGGTCGGCCGCGGAGACGGACATGCCGTGCTCGCGCAGCCGGCGCAGCCGGGCGGCCTGCTCGGCGTCGTCGGTGGTGACCATGCCGCCCTCACCGGTGGTGAGGAGCTTGCGGGGATGGAACGACCAGGCCGCGAGGGTGGCGCCGGTGCCGACCGGCGCGCCGCGCAGCGTCGACCCCGCGGCACATGCGGCGTCCTCCAGGACGGGCACGTCGCCCGCGACGGCGCGCAGCGCAGCGATGTCGGCGGGCTGGCCGCCCTGGTGGACGGCGAGCACGGCCTTCGTCCGCGGCGTCATGACCGCCGCCACCGAGGCCGGGTCGAGGTTGCCGTTGGACTCGCACACGTCGGCGAACACCGGGGTGGCCCCGACGTAGCGGACGCAGTTGGCCGTCGCGATGAACGAGAACGACGGCACGACGACCTCGTCGCCGGCGCCGACGCCCAGCAGGTGCAGCATCAGGTGCAGGCCGGTGGTGCAGTTGGACACCGCGACACCGTGCTCGGCGCCCACCGACGCGGCGAACGCCTTCTCGAACTCGGCGACCTTCGGGCCCTGTGCCACCCAGCCCGACCGCACGACCTCTGCGATCGCCTCGGCCTCCTCCTCGCCGAGGAGCGGCTTCATGACGGGGATCACGCGGACGCCCATCCGATGGCGACGCGGATGCGCCGGCCCGCGTTCGAGGCGGTACTCACACCGTCACCTCTCCGCGGCCGCGCCGTGCCTCGTCGATCGTGGTGGCGGGCGCGCCGCCGATGGGCCGGGGGGTCCGCTCGCGCACGATGTCGGGCACCGGGACGTACACCCCGTCCTTGGCCAGGCTCGTCGCGGCGGCCTCGAGCAGCGCCAGCACCCGCAGACCGGAGCGGCCGTCGGTGAACGGCGCGCGGTTCTCGGTGATCGAGTCACGGAACTCGACCATCACGCTGCGCAGCGCCTCGGTGTTGGCCAGTGCCGGCGCAACGGTGTCGCCGGTCCGGTAGGAGACGATCGTGCGGCCGCGGTTGTCCGGGCCGAGCGTCGTCGGGTCGGAGGTGTCGACGCCCCGGTCGTGCACCGACAGCCGCTGCGTCGGGTTGAGGTCGTCCCACACGATCATCCGGTTCGAACCGCCGACGATCATCGTGCGGATCTTGGTGGGGGACAACCAGTTGACGTGCACGTGGGCGAGCGCCCCGTTGGACAGCTGGATCGTGAGATGCGCGACGCACGCGTGGCCGGCGCCGACCGGGTCGGACCCGTGCGCGGAGACCGCGACGGGGAACAGGTCGTCGGGCAGGATCGCGTCGAAGATCGACAGGTCGTGCGGGGCGAGGTCCCACAGCACATCGACGTCCGGCTGCACCAGCCCGAGGTTGATCCGCACGGAGTCGAGGTACTGCAGATCGCCCAGCTCGCCGCTGCGTAGCCGGTCGCGGATGTAGCCGACCGGCGAGGTGTAGCAGTAGGTGTGGTCGAGCATGAGGATGCGGCCGTGCCTGTCGGCCGTCTCGACGAGCGCCTTGCCCTCCTCGAACGTCGGCGCCAGCGGCTTCTCGACCAACACGTGCTTGCCGGCCTCGAGGGCAGCGGTGGCGACGGCGAAGTGCGTGGCGGCCGGGGTGGCGATGGCCACCGCGTCGACCTCGGGATCGGCCAGGACCTCGTCGAGCGACGGGGTCGTCGTCACCGTCGAGTACTCACCGAGGACGGTGCGGGCTCGCTTCTCGTCGATGTCGCACAGGTACCGCAGCCGCAGGCCGGGTGTTGCCTGCGCGTTGCGCACCAGGTTGGGTCCCCAGTACCCGGCTCCGACGACGGCGATCCCGATCTGTGGGTTTTCGGTGGTCACGTTGGTCCTTCCTACGCCAGGCCCGGTTCGGGGAGGGAACGGGGTCCGGGGCGGAACCCCCGCCGTGCGGCGTCGGCGTCGACGGTCCAACGATAAGGTGAGGGTCGGAGATGCCGACCGGCGGGCCGCGTGGCCCCTCGCGGTCGTCTCCGCCCGCAGCGGTGACCCGAGGCCGCACCGGCGGGCCCGGGCCTCGACGCGCACAGAGTCGCGGGCGGGACCCGGGTCGCTCCCCGCTCCGCCGGGTCCCGCCCCGAGCTACGGAGGAATGTTGGGACTCCCGACGTTTGACGTCGCCATCCCGTGTTACCGGTACGGCACCATGCTCCCGACGGCGGTGCGCAGCGTGCTGGACCAGGAGAGCGTCGAGGTCCGGATCCGGATCATCGACGACGCGTCCGGCGACGGCAGCGCCGACGTCGCGCGTGAGCTGGCCGCGGCCGACCCGCGGGTCGAGGTCGTCGAGCATCCCGTGAACAAGGGCCACATCGCCACGTTCACCGAGGGTGTCATCGACTTCCCGACGGGTGACTACACCCTGCTGATGTCGGCCGACGACGCGCTGACCCCGGGTGCCCTGCGCCGCGCCGCCGACCTCTTCCGCGAGCGCCCCGACGTCGTGCTGGTCTACGGCAACGCCATCTACTGGGACGACGGGGAGCCGATGCCGACCGCGCGCACGGGCCCGGCGCGCCACATCGTGTACGACGGCCGCGACTGGTTGCGCCGCCGGTTCGCCGTCGGCGCCAACTGCGCCGCATCGCCCGCCGTGATCACACGCACCGAGACCCAGCAGAAGGCCGGCGGCTACGACGCGGCGTGCCTGCACACCAGCGACTTCGAGATGTGGATGCGGCTGTCGCTGTACGGCTCGGTGGGTTTCCTCGCCGATGTCGACCAGGCCTACTGCCGTGGTCACGGCGAGAACATGTCGGTGGAGGCCGAGGAGCGCAACGGCGGCGTGGGCGACCTGCGGATGCGGCTGCTGGCCTGCACCGTGCTGCTCGACAAGGCCGGAGTCATGCTTCCCGACGCCGACAAGCTCGACCGCACGGTCCGGCGCAGGCTCGCCGCCGACGCGCTGCTGCGCGTGTCCCGTTCCTACGACAAGGGCGCCCGCGACGAGGATGCCAACCGTCAGCTCGTCGAGTTCGCCCGTGAGGCCGTCGACGATCTGGCGTCGCTGCCGGAGTGGCATGCCCTGAAGCTGCGTGAGCGGCTCGGCCCGCGGGTCAGCCACGCGGTCAGCCCGCTCGTCATCACCGCCGCGGGTCGTCGGGTCCGCCAGATCTGGCGCGACCGCCGACTCGACCGCGCCGGCGTGTGAGGCGGATCGCCGCGATGCGTGCGCTGCGTCGCGGCGCGGTCACGGAGATCACCACGCGCATCCGCGCGTGTGCCCCCGCGTGAGTGACGGGGCTCAGGCGCCCGGTGTGACCGTCCGCACCCAGTCGAGGGTGGCGCGCAGGCCGTCGGCGAGCGGTGTCGGGGCCCCGAGGCCCAGGTCGGTGCGGGCGCGGGTGACGTCGAGGCAGCTGCGCTGCACCTCGCCGTGGCGGGCCTCGGCGAGTTCGGCGGCGAACGTCCCAGGCGCGAGCCCGGCCGCGGTCCCGACGGCCTCGACCAGCTCCAGCACGCTCACCTCGGTGCCGGTGCCGACGTTGTAGCGGTCGAACCCGGGCGCCTCGGCGCGGGCGGCGGCGAGGTTGGCGGCGACGATGTCGCCCACGAACACGTAGTCGCGCGTCTGCGCGCCGTCGCCGAACACGGTGGGGCGGCGGCCGGTGAGCACGCGGTCGCAGAAGATCGCGATGACGCCCGCGTCGCCCGCCGGGTCCTGCCGGGGCCCGTACACGTTGCCGTAGCGCAGCGTCACGGTGTCGAGGCCGTGCGCGGCCCGGAACCAGGCGGCGTACTCCTCGGCGGTGCGCTTGGACAGCCCGTAGGCCGACAGCGGCTGCGCGGGCTCGGTCTCCGGCGTCGGCACCGTCGTGGTCTCGCCGTAGATCGCGCCCCCGGTGGAGGTGTTGATCACGCGCCGCACCCCGGCCTCCGCCGCGGCGGCCAGCACGTTGACCGACCCGACGACGTTGGTGGTCGCGTCGAGGGCGGGTTCGCGCATGGAGACGCGCACGTCGATCTGCGCGGCCAGGTGGAACACGACTTCGGGGGCGAAGGCGGTGACGGCCTTGGTGACGGCCGCGCCGTCGCGCACGTCGACCTGCTCCAGCCGGGTCCCGGCGGCGAACGCCGCGGCGAGGTTGGCCTCCGAGCCGTGGCTGAGGTCGTCGAGGACGAGCACCTCGTCGCCTGCGGCGACGAGCCCGTCGACGAGGTTGGACCCGATGAACCCGGCACCGCCGGTGACGATTGCGCGCACGCGGCGAGCCTACGAGGGCGCGGGACCCGGCCCGTCGGCACCCGTTTGCGGGGTCCTGTCCCCGGACCGGGATCCCCTGCTCACGACGGCACCGATGGCCCGCACCGGGCGGTCGGCCAGCCGGCCCGCGACCGTGCCGGCCCGCCGCCCCGCCGTCTCGCCGAGACCTGCCAGCCGCGCGGCGCGTCCGCCGACGGTCGGCGGGAAGAGCCGGACCTGCTCGATGCACCGGGTCTCACCGGTCCAGCGCATCTTGTCCTCCGACGCCGACCCCATGAACTCGAACGTCGCGAGCCCCTGGGAGAAGGACCGTTCGATCAGGTCGTGGGCGAGGATGAAACCGGGGCCCGCCGCGCGGAACCCGGGGTCGATGCCCATCTTCAGGCCGTAGTGCGACTGTCCGTCGACCAGCGCCAGCTCGCCGGCGATCGCGCGGCCCCCGAGCGTCAGCAGCGACAGCTCCAGCAGGCCCGCCGTGGCCGCCCAGCCGGCGACCGAGCGGTAGAAGCGGTGTGTCGAGGCCTGGGCGAGGATCGACGACCCCTGCTCGGCCTTCCAGCCGAGGTTCTCGATGCGCAGCAGCTCGCGCAGCGCGGGCTCGACCTCGTCCGGTGCGGTGTGCACCACCAGGCGCAGCTCGCCCGACTGCTCCAGCTTGCGCCGCCGCGACCGGATGCGGCCGACGAACTTGGAGCTCAGACCGCTGCGGTAGGCGTCGAACGTCCCGTCGAGCGGCACGTACGGCGAGCGCTGGATCATCGAGCGGCGCACCCGGCAGCCGCGGTCGGCGGCGAGCGCGGCGACGTGCTCGGCGTCGTCGCTGCCGAGGTGCCCGAGGTCGGCCGACAGCCCGGCGGCGCTGATCGCGCGGTCGACCAGCGACGACCGCGTCGCCGCGTCCTCGGCGAGCGGGCCGCACAGGAAGCTGTGCCAGTTGTCGAGCGTCGTGACCCGGCCCCAGCGGCGCGTCACCGGCAGCACCCCGGCGAGGCGGCCCTCGCGGCGGACCTGCACGAGCCGCACCGAGCTGGTGCCGAACGCCGACCACCACGCCCGGTACCAGCCGGGACGCTGGAAGGGGCCGGCCCCGACGCGGTCGGCGAGGTCGTCCCACTCGGCGAGCAGCGCGTCGTCGGCGAGGACGGAGGTGCCCGGTGAGGCCACGAGCGCGGCGGTCACCGGACGTCCACGGTGGGGGGCGGTGTCGTCGACGGCCCTGACGACGGCTGGTGGAACGACAAGCCGGAACTCCTCGGTCTCGCGAGCGCGGACGGCTCAGGTTCGCGAGGTGCTGCACCCGGCGTTACCGGGACGGTCGCAGCTCGCACGCGGCGTCGTCCGACGGCTGAGCCGATGCGTCGAACGGTTGAGCGGTCGGGCGGCCGATCAGCCGTGACGACTGCGCAACGCGCGCAGCGCCGCACGGGCCGGGCGGGCGACGGGGGCCGCCGCGGCGGCGCGGCGGAGCCGGCCGTAGCCGAGGTAGGCGCCCGGGAGCCGGCGCACGATCGGCCGGCGGCGGTTGATGAGCAGCCGCGCGAAGTCGGGAGCCGGGTGGGCGATGTGGCGCGGGACGTCCTCGAACCAGCGGGCGCTGCCGCGGGCCTCGGTGACCAGCGGCGCGATCTCCGACGTGCGGCGCAGCCCGTAGGCGGCGAGCGCGGCGGTGACGGTGTCGTGGCGGCCGAGCTCGGCGGCCAGCGCGATGGCGTCCTCCAGCGCCAGCCGGGTGCCGGAGCCGATGGTGAAGTGCGTGGTGTGCGCGGCGTCGCCGAGCAGCGCGACGTTCCCGTCGTACCAGCGCTCGTTGCGCACCGTGCGGAACCGCAGCCACGGCAGCGTCTCGCCGGTGCCCTGCGGCGCGTGCAACGGGTGCCCGTCGAGCTGCGCCGCGAACAGCTCGCCGACGAGGGCGAGCGCGTCGGCGGTGGGCATCGTGTCGAGGCCGAGCGCCGCGTGGGTGGCCGCGGTGGTCTCGACGACGAACGTGCTGGCCCCGGGGGCGTAGCCGTAGGCGTGCGCCCACAGCCAGCCGTGCGCGGACTCGACGAACGGGAACGTGAACGAGTCGAACACCGTGCTCGTGCCCAGCCACACGTAGCGGTTGTCGCCCGGGGTGACGGTGGTGCCGAAGTTCCCGGCCGCGCGCACGGCGCTGCCCACCCCGTCGGCACCGACGACGACGTCGTAGCCGGCGAGCGTCGCCGGGTCGAGCTCCGCGCCGAACCGCACGTCGACGCCGACCTCGCGGGCGCGCGCGGTGAGCAGCTCACGCAGCTGCGCACGGCCGGTGCTGTGACCGTGCCCGCCGAGGTTGACCGGTTCGCCGCCCGCGACACCGATCACCTGGTCGTGCCAGGTGAAGGCGACGTCGCGCAGGGCACGGGCGGTCGGGGCGTCGGCGGCGGCGAGGTCGTCGAGCAGCTCGTCCCAGAAGACGACGCCCCACCCGTAGGTGACACCCTCGGGCGACCGCTCGACGACGGTGACCTCGTCGACCCGGGGCAGCTGCGCGGCGAGGATGGAGAAGAACAGCCCGCCGGGGCCCCCGCCGATGGTTGCGATGCGCACGGCGCGACGCTAGGAGATCACGGACGGTGAACCCGATGGGGTGCAGGTCACACTCGGGTCCGACACGCCGACCGGTCACGCACATCGTTCCCCGTCGGATCCGCACGATCGTGCGCTGCACGGGCGGCGAGCTGCGCTCGGCGGTCAGGGACACGGAGATCGAGCGGCTGCCCTGGGGCGCGTTCGTCACCGGCATCCGGCGTCCCGCGGTGGCGCGGGCGGCCTGACCGGCGTCAGGCCGCGTTCCCGGCGCGCCGGGCGAGGACCTGGCCGGCGGTCCGGTCGATCACCAGTGCCACGGTGAGCACCGCGACCAGCGCCGTGCACGCGCCCCCGACGGTGTCGGTCGGGTAGTGCACGTTCTGCACGACCAGTGCGGTCGCCATCGTCGCCGCCACCACTGACGGGAGGACGACGACGATCACGATCCGCGCCGCCGTCGCCCGCACCGCCGACGCCAGCAGCAGCGCCACGACCAGCGTCAACGCCGTCGCAGCGCCGGTGTGGCCGCTCGGGTAGGAGTCGGCGCCGTCGAGTGTGCGCCCCACGACCGGCTTGAGCACGATCGACGTCAGCACCCCGGTCAGGGCCGGCCCGAACAGCGCCAGCAGCGCGATCCGTGGCCGCCCCACCGCCAGACACACCGCCGTCACCACCACGACCAGCACGACCATCGACGCCACGTTGCCCAGCGCGATGACCACCGGGAAGAAACCCGCCCGGCCGGCCCGGACCGCGCCGAGCGACTCCTCGATCCGCTCGTCGAGCGCGCTGCCGTAGTCGTGGCCCGCGACCAGCACCGCGCCCACGACGAGCACGACCAGCGCCGGCACGATCACGACGACCGCGATCACGTTCAACGGGCGGGGCAGGACGACACGGTCCCAGCGCAGGGTGGTGACGGCCTCCCGCGCCTCGGACCGCAGCCGTTCCGCCCCCGTCACGACCGGTCGAACTCGCGGGCAGCCAGGGCCCGGACGATCCCGGCGCGGCCCTCGGACACCAGCCGGCGCAGCGCCGGCGGGTGCGACTCGTCGGCCAGCCACGCGTCGGCGGCGTCGACCGTCGACTTCTCGACGGCCCACGACGGGAACAGCCCCAGCACGACCGACTGCGCCCGCTCCGACGTGCGCCGCTCCCACACGTCGGCGACCTCGGCGAAGTAGCGCTCCACGTACGGCGCGAGCAGCGGCCGCTGGCCGGGGTGGGAGAAGCCGCCGATGATCGCCTCGTTGACGGCGTTGGGGAGGTCGTCGTCGTGGACGGCGCGCTCCCACGCGGTGGCCTTGGCCTCCGCGGTGGGCACGAGGGCCCGGGCCCGCTCCGCCTGCCGGCGCCCCGTCGACGTCGGGTCGCGCTCCAGCTCGGCGTCGATCTCGGCGTCGGTGGCCTTGCCGTGCGCCGACAGCGCCTGCAGCAGCCGCCACCGCATGTCGGTGTCGACGCTGAGCCCGTTCGGCACGTCGACGTCGAGCAGCCAGCCCCGGAACCGCTCCAGCGTCGCGTCGTCGAGGACGCACGCCGCGAGCGAGTTGACCACCGACAGCTGCGCGTCCGACCCGGGCGGGGCCGTGTCGAGGCGGAACCGCAGCGCATCGACGAGCAGCGGCCAGCCGCGCTCGGCCGCCCAGGTCTCGTCGGCGTAGGACGCGACCGACGTCTGCGCCTGCATCAGCAGCCGCTGCACGACGCCGATCTCGGTCTCCGCGCCGAACCCGCCCGCCACGAGCGAGACGAAGTCGCGGGCCTTCAGCTCGGCCTCCCGCGTCATCTCCCACGCCGCCGACCAGCACAGCGTCCGCGGCAGCGGCTCGGCGATGTCGCCGATGCGGTCGACCAGCACCGTCAGCGAGTCCGGGTCCAGCCGCAGCGCGCAGTAGGTGAGGTCGTCGTCGTTGACCAGGACGAGCTTGCCGCGCGGCACCCCGATCAGATCCGGGACCGGGGTCCGCTCGCCCGTGACGTCGACCTCGACGCGGTGCGTGCGCACCAGCCGCGGGCTGCCCTTCGCGTCGCCGGCCTGCGGCTCGTCGTCGTAGACACCGACGGCGATGCGGTGCGTGCGCAGCTCACCCGCACCCGGGCGGGCACCGCCCTGCACGACCTCGAAACGCACGATCCGGCCGTGCTCGTCGACGTCGAACGACGGGCGCAGCATGTTCAGCCCGGTCGTGCGCAGCCACTGCGCGCCCCAGTCGGACAGGTCGCGACCCGACGCCTTCTCCAGCGCGCCCAGCAGGTCGCCGAACGTCGCGTTGCCCCACGCGTGCGCCTCGAAGTAGGCCCGCAGGCCCGTCATGAACGCGTCCTGCCCCACGTAGGAGACCAGCTGCTTGAGCACCGACGCGCCCTTGGCGTAGGTGATCCCGTCGAAGTTGACCTCGACGGCCTGCAGGTCGGGGATGTCGGCGGCGACCGGGTGCGTCGAGGGCAGCTGGTCCTGCCGGTAGGCCCACGACTTCTCGACGTTCGCGAACGTCGTCCACGCGTTCGTGTACTCCGTCGCCTCGGCCTGGCAGATCACCGACGCCCACGTCGCGAACGACTCGTTGAGCCACAGGTCGTCCCACCAGCGCATGGTCACGAGGTCGCCGAACCACATGTGCGCCATCTCGTGCAGGATCGTCTCAGCGCGGCGCTCGTAGAGGAACCGCGTCACCCGCGACCGGAAGACGTAGTCCTCCAGGAACGTCACCGCGCCCGCGTTCTCCATCGCGCCCGCGTTGAACTCCGGCACGAACAGCTGGTCGTACTTGCCGAACGGGTAGCGCACCCCGAAGTTGCGGTGGTAGAAGCCGAAACCCTGCTTGGTCTCGGTGAACATCCGCTCGGCGTCCATGTGCTCGGCCAGCGACGCCCGGCAGTAGATGCCCAGCGGGATGTCGGGGCCGTCGCCGTCGGAGTAGACATCGGTCCACACCGCGTACGGGCCCGCGATCAGCGCGACCAGGTAGGTCGACATGACCTCCGTCGTCGCGAACCGGTGCACACCCCCCTCGACGCTGTCGGCCGCGGCGTTGGAGACGACCTTCCAGCTCTGCGGCGCCGTCACCGTGATCGTGTAGCGCGCCTTGAGGTCCGGCTGGTCGAAGCAGGCGAACAGGCGCTTCGCGTCGGCCGTCTCGAACTGGGAGTAGAGGTACACGCCGTCGTCGACCGGGTCGACGAAGCGGTGCAGGCCCTCACCGGTGTTCATGTACCGGCCGGTGGCGACGACCGTCAGCTCGTTGTCGGCCGCCAGGTCGGGCAGCGCGATCCCGTCGTCCTCCCGGTAGCCCGAGACGTCGAGCGCCGTGCCGTTGAGCGTGGCCGACTCGACCGAGTCGCCGACGAAGTCGATCCAGCTCGACGACCCGGGCGTCACCCCGCGGAACCGGACCGTCGTCGTCGTCGCGAAGGTCGTCTCGCCCGGGGCGCCCGCGCCGTCGGTGAGGTCGAGGTCGACGGTGTAGGAGTCGACCTCGATCGCGGCTGCGCGCAGCTCGGCGTCGGCACGGGTCAGGTTGGGCGGGGCCATGCGTTCTCGGAACTCCTCCGGGGGGCGGTTGCGACGGGTGCGATCCAATCACGGAACGGACGCCGCGTCGCGCGCGATCCCGCCGCGGAGGTGACCCCCGTTACCCGGTCAGACCGTGGCGCCCGCGGCCACCCAGCGTCCGCCCGCGGCCTCGACCTCCGGCAGGGCGCGGCGTACCTCGTCCATCAGGTCGGGGACGAACAGCACCACCACCCCCGGCTCCGCGACCAGGAGGTCGGCGGGCGGGACCACCGGGATCCCCGACCCCGGCATCCGGCAGCCGTGCTTGGCGGGGGAGGCGTCGGCGACGGCGGTCAGGGTGTCGGGCCCGACCCCGGCCATGTGCAGCAACGCCACCGCCCGCGAGGCCGCGCTGTAGCCCATGACCCGGCCCCCGCAGGCGACCGCGGCGTCCACCGTCTCGCGCAGCGCCGTCGCCGACGTGCCCACCGACTCCTGCAGCGCCGCCGCCCGGACCGGGTCGTGCACCCCACCGGCCAGCTCGGCGTCGACGACCTCGCCGACCGACGGCCCCGCGGCGCCCCCGCGCCGGGCGGCCAGCAGCACCGTGCCGCCGTACAGGGGGAAGGTCCACGCGTCGGTGACGGTGAGCCCACGCCCGGCGAGCATCGCGACGGCCGTCGGCGCCGAGTAGTAGGCGAAGTGGCCGTGCCGCACCGCATTCCACTGCCCGTGGCGCAGGATCGCGGCGAACGTGTGGAACTGGAAGAGGAAGACGCCGTCGTCGGCGAGGCGCGCCAGCAGCCCGTCGAGTGCCGCGGCCTGGTCGCGGGCGTGCATCAGCCCGAACGACCCGTCGACGACCACGTCCGCACGGACGCCCGGCCCGGCGGGGTGGATGCCGCGCGCGGACAGCTCCGGCAGCCACGACCCGCCGTGCGGGGTCGGGCCCTCGACGACGGTCCCGCCCGACGGCAGCAGACCGGCCGCCGCGGCGGCGGCCACGGCGTCGCGGCGCTGGTCGGTGAGGGCCCGCGGCTCGACGCCCTCCGGCTGTTCGGGGACCTCGTCGTCGTCGGGGAGCTGGGCCAGCCCGCAGCCCGCGCACAGCCAGAGCCGCAACGGGAACAGCGGGTCCGGGCCCGGTTCGGTGATCGGCGGGAAGTACTCGCTCGCGGGCTGGGCGCCCAGGTCGAGGACGAGCTCGCCACGGTCGCCGCCGCACCAGCGGCACACGATCGACGACACGGACCGGTCCTTCCGCAGCGGGTGCCGGCGACCCCGGCCGGCACCGGGTCACTCGCTGTCCGACCCCACTGCGTTACCCCTCCACATGTGGAGCAGAGTGGCCACGTGGACGTTCGCACCTGCGCCATCGAAGGCGTACTGCTGTTCGTACCGACCCCGTTCCGCGACGACCGCGGCCTGTTCACCCGCACCTTCGACGCGGCGGTCGGCGCGGCCCACGGGGTCGACCTCGGCCCGCTGGCCCAGGACAGCCAGTCCCGGTCGCGGCTCGGCACGATCCGGGGCATGCACGGCCGCCGCGGCGAGGGTGAGGCGAAGCTCGTCCGCGCCGCCCACGGCGCCGTGCACGACGTGCTCGTCGACGCCCGCCCCGGCTCCCCGACGTTCGGCACCGTCGCCTCGTTCCGGCTCGACGACGAGGAGTTCCACCACCTCTACGTCCCCGCCGGGCTGCTGCACGGGTTCCAGGCGCTCACCGAGGTCGCCGACGTCTGCTACCGCATCGACCGCCCCCACGCCCCGGGGGAGGACGTGTCGGTCGCCCACGACGACCCCGACCTCGCGATCGCCTGGCCGCTGCCGGTCACGGCGATCAGCGACCGCGACCGCGCGGCGGGCAGCTGGGCCGCCCTCGTCGCGGCGACGTGAGCGACGTCAGCAGCGCCGGGCCGGCCGCGAGACCCCTGTGAGCGGTAATAGTCGCTATAGCGACTATTACCGCTCACAGGGGTTCATGCCGGGCGCAGGGTCGCGTCCAGGGTTCCGGCGGCCTGGCGGTCGGCGAGCACCGCGAGGCGGGTGAAGCGCCGGTCGAACGCCTCCTGGGTCAGACCGTGCGTCCGGTAGGCCTGCGCCAGCTCGGCGGCGCCGTCGGCGACCGACCACGCCGCGCGGAAGTCGGGCAGCAGCTTGCCGATCTTGGTGAAGTCGACGCGGTAGGAGCGCGGGTCGCCACCGGTCTCGCCGGTGACCAGCAGCTCCGCCTCGGGCACGACCTTCGCGACCTCGGCTGCGATGTCGCTGACCTGCACGTTGTTGTCGGTCGACCCGACGTTGAACGCCTCGCCGCGCACGACGTCGGCCGGTGCGGCCAGCGCGGCGACGACGGCGCCGGCGATGTCGCGGGCGTGCACGAGCGGGCGCCAGGGCGTGCCGTCGCTGAGTACCTTGATCGTCCCGGACAGGACGGCGTGCCCGACGAGGTTGTTGAGGACGATGTCGGCACGCAGCCGTGGCGAGAACCCGAACGCGGTGGCGTTGCGCAGCGACACGGGCACGAAGTCGGCGTCGGCGAGGTCGACGAGGTCGCCCTCGACGCGGACCTTCGACTCCGCGTACGGAGTCACGGGCCGCATGGGTGCGTTCTCGTCGAGGATGTCGTCGGTACCGGACGCGCCGTACACCGAGCACGTCGACGCGTAGACGAAGCGCCCGACGCCCGCCTGTTTCGCCAGCCGCGCGAGCCGCGTCGAGGCGTGGTGGTTGATGTCGTAGGTGTGCTGCGGCGCGAGGGAACCGAGCGGGTCGTTGGACAGCGCCGCGAGGTGCACCACGGCGTCGAACCCGGTGAGGGCGTCGACCTCGACGTCGCGCAGGTCGACGGCGATGCCCGGCGGGTCGGACGGTGCGGGGCCCAGCACGGACGTCGCGTAGAGGCCCGAGTCGAGGCCGACGACGTCGTGGCCCGCGTCGGTGAGGATCGGGGCCATGAGCGTGCCGAGGTAGCCCTGGTGGCCGGTGAGCAGGACGCGCATCGCGCAGTTCCCCTTTCAGGCGCCTGGAGCGCCGACGATCATCCGGGTGGGGTGGAAGCCCTCGGCGTAGCGGCGCCCGCACTGGACGCCGCGGATCCGGGCCAGACCGCGGAACGTCTCCTCGTCGAACCAGTGCCGGGCCTTCTGCGACGGGTAGTGCTCGTGCAGCAGCCGCACCTTCTCGTCGACGACGTCGGCGTCGAGGGGCCACAGCACCGCGGGCTGGGCGAGGTCGGGCTCGGCCTTGAGGATCTCGTAGCCCAGCACCAGGTGGTCGCGGAAGACGGTGGGCGCGAGCCGGGCGAGGCCGCGGTGGTCCTGGTGGTCGTCGTGGCGCGACGTGCACAGCACCAGGTCGGGTTCGCAGGTCCGCCGGAACTCCTCCAGCGCCTCCTTGGCCCGGTCCCAGTGCGCGGGCAGCCGGCCGTCGGGGACGTCGAGGACGGTCACGGCGAGGTCCGTGTCCGGGCAGAACGCCGCGAGCGCGGCACGTTCCTCGGCCTCGCGGTCGGTGCCGGCGCCGGACAGGACGAACGAGCGCACCCGCAGCCCGGGCCGTGACCGGCACAGCGACAGGACGGTCCCGCCCGCCCCGATCGCGATGTCGTCGCAGTGCGCGCCGAGCAGGACGAGCTCGTCGAGTGTCTCGGGGGCGAGGCCGCGCATCAGGTGCGCGCCCCGGGGTCGACGACCTCGAGCGCCGGGATCGGGAACACCAGCTTGCCGCCCCACGCACCCACGACCGGGGCGAGCTGCGCGGTGATCTCCTCGCGCAGGTTCCACGGCAGGACCAGCACGTAGTCGGGGCGGTCGGCCTCGATGCGCGCGGGGGCGTGGATGGGGATCCGGGTGCCGGGGGTGTACCGGCCGTGCTTGTACGGGTTGCGGTCGACGGTGTAGGCGAGCAGGTCGGGCCGGATGCCGCAGTAGTTGAGCAGCGTGTTGCCCTTGCCCGGCGCGCCGTAGCCGACGACGGTCTTCCCGGCGTCGGCGGCGTCGATGAGGAAGCGCATCAGGTCGTTGCGGATGCGGGACACGTCGTGGGCGAACCCGGCGTGACCTTCGACGGTGTCCAGCCCGGCGGCGGCCTCGGCGGCCAGTACCTCGGCGACGGCGGGCGCGGGCGCCGCACCCAGCTCCGACGGCCGGGCCCACAGCCGGATCGAGCCGCCGTGGGTGGGGACGAGCTCCACGTCGACGACGTCGAGGCCACCCGCCGCGAGCGCCTTCTGCGCGGTCGCGACCGTGTAGTACTGGAAGTGTTCGTGGTAGATCGTGTCGAACTGGCGCAGCGCCACCAACGTCAGCAGGTGCTGCACCTCGATCGACACCCAGCCGTCGTCGGCGACCATCGCCCGCAGGCCACGGGCGAACCCGACGACGTCGGGGATGTGGGCGAACACGTTGTTGGCGACGACGAGCCCGGCTGGCCCGTTCTCGGCCCGGACCCGGGCCCCGGTGCCGGGGGACAGGAACGCGGTGAGCGTCGGGACGCCCTTCTCGCGCGCGGCCTCGCCGACGTTGACGCTGGGCTCCACCCCGAGCGCGCGGATGCCGCGGGCGACGACGTGCTGCAGGAGGTAGCCGTCGTTGCTGGCGGCCTCGACGACGAGCGAGTCCGGGCCCAGGCCCGCCCGCTCGACCGCGGCGTCGACGAACCGTCGCGCGTGCTCCACCCACGAGGAGGAGAACGACGAGAAGTAGGCGTACTCGGTGAAGGTCTCACCGGGGTCGATCAGCGGTGGCAGCTGCACGAGCAGGCAGTCGGCGCACACCCGCGCGTGCAGCGGGAACGTGGCCTCGGCCCGTTCCAGCGCCTCGGCGGTGAGGAACAGCTCGCACGGCGGCGTCGCACCGAGGTCGACGAAACTCCGCAGATCGGTCGAGCCGCAGAGCCGGCAGCTCAGCGCGACCTCGAGCACGGGTGTGCCCGCCGCGCGCTCGGTTGTCGACGACGTCATCGGTTCCTCCGGTCGGCCGAACGTGTCTCACGTCTGGACTCGGATCGGACGCCGATTACGTTTCGTGAGCGCCGGCGGGGCCGTGTGGTGACCGGCCGGCCGGGGGGAACACGTCGCGACACCCCGGGGTTGTCAACGTCGGGGAGGCACGTCCAGGTCAGAGAGCTCCGCATCCCGGCCCGTTCGCGGACCCCCACGACGAACCCGGAGAAGGACGAACGGAGAGAACGTGAGCAGCACCGAGTCCGCACGGACGCGAGTCGACGTCTGGTTCGACCCGAGGTGCCCGTGGGCCTGGCTGACGTCGCGCTGGATCCTCGAGGTCGAGAAGGTCCGCGACATCGACGTGAACTTCCACGTCATGAGCCTGTCGGTCCTCAACGAGAAGCGTGAGGACCTGTCGGAGAAGTACAGGGCGATGCTCGGCCCCGGCTTCGGCCCGGTGCGGGTGTGCATCGCCGCCGCGCGCGAGCACGGCCAGGAGATCCTGCGCCCGCTGTACACGGCGATGGGGGAGCGCCTGCACAACAAGCAGATCAAGGACCTCGACCTCGTGATCAAGGAGTCGCTGGCGGAGCTGGGCCTGCCGGAGACGCTGGCGGAGGCGGCCACCAGCACCGAGTTCGACGAGGAGCTGCGCGAGAGCCACCACCGCGGCATGGACCCGGTGGGCGCGGACGTCGGCACGCCGACGATCCACGTCGACGGTGTGGCGTTCTTCGGCCCGGTGATCTCGCGGGTCCCGAAGGGGGAGGAGGCGGGATCGGTGTTCGACGGCGCCCGGCTGCTGGCCGCGTATCCGTACTTCTTCGAGCTCAAGCGCACCCGCACCGACGACCCGCACTTCGACTACTGACGCTCCACGCACACCCGGAACGGCCCGCCACCCCCGCGTGGCGGGCCGTTCCCTGTGCGGCGAGGTGTCAGCGCGCGGCGAGGTGTCAGCGCGCGGCGAGGTAGGCGTCGCGCAGCACGCCCGTCTGCAGCTCCATCTCGCGCACCCGGTGCTGCACCAGGTCACCGATGCTCACCAGCCCGACCAGCTGCCCGCGGTCGACGACCGGCAGGTGCCGGTAGCGGCCGCGGGTCATGAGGGCCATGGCGTGCGTGAGCGACTCGGTGGAGGACGCGGTCGAGACGTTGCGCGTCATGATGTCCTCCACGTTGGCGGCGAGCAGGCGCGTGCCGCGCCGGGCCAGCTCCCGGATCACGTCGCGCTCGGAGACGATGCCGTTGATGCGGCCGTCGCCGTCGCTGACGAGCAGCGCTCCGACCCGGTGCTTCTCGAGGCGTTCGACCGCCTCTGCCACGGTCGCCCAGGGCACCACACTGTGCACGGTCCGCCCCTTGGCATCGAGGACGTCTGCGATGTTCATGAGTTCCTCCTCGCGGTGGCGCGGCCCCGGTGACCGGGGCCGACGGCCAGACTGCTCCCGCGCGGGGCGGTCCGCCTCACCGACGCGGGTGAATTCGGAGCGGACCCGGTCGGCCGTCCGGGGGACGTGGGCCACCACGCCGACGACGGCGCTCAGCCGCGGCCGAGGTGGTGGGCGGCGATCCGGACCACCTCGCCGGTGGTCCCCGGCAGCCGGACCCCCACGTCGCCCCGTTCGTCGACGGCGTCGTCGACGATCCGGACGAACGGTGTGCCGGGTGGCAGCCCGCCGACCGGTGCGCCGTCCGCGGTCGTCGGACGGTCGGTGAGCACGGTGACGAGCTTGCGCGCGAGCCGGGTGCCGTCCCGCGGGATCGGGGTCAGCCCGGGGAACCCGGCGGGCGGGAGCCAGCGATCGGCGTGCTGTCCGGCCCGGCACTGCGCGGCGAAGCGGCGGGCCGCGTCCGGTTCCGCGCCGAACGTCGTGTACATCGCGATGTCGATGCCGAAGTACTCCCGGTACTCGCCGTCGCGCTGCGGCATCGGTGTCCGCAGGTACCGCCGGCCGGTGTGCTGCTCGACCCCGACCTCGAGGTGCAGTGACCCGTCGTCGATGCGGTGCGAAGCGGTGTAGGTGAACGTCGGGGGAGAAGCGGTGGGTCCGGTGGGCTCGGTGGGGACCGTACGGCGACGCCGCTCCTCGTCGGTGCCGAACACCCGGACGTTGACCACGACGATCCCGAGTCCGAGCGCGTACACCACGACGGCGGCGAGGGTGCCGACGACGAGGGCGAGCAGCGGGAGGTGGAACGTGACGCCGTCGGTGCGCAGGGCCAGGACGACGGCCGTCACGTAGGCGGCGATCACGGTGGCGGGGACGCCGACCACCGCCAGCGCGACCCCGAGCCAGGCCACCCCCGGCGTCCCGCTGTCGGAGAGCATCACGGCCGAGGTCCCCACGGCGAGGCTCATCCACACCCAGGCCAGCAACACCACGAAGAGCAGCACCGTCACGACGGCGTCGAGGACCTGCACGCACACGATCCTGCCAAACCGTACTGATCGGGCACGCCGTGTCGCACCGGCGAGCGGCTGCGCAACGACCGGCCCCGGTTGTGACCGATGTCGTGCCCCGGGGCGCGGATCGGCCCCGCCCGACACGGCACGACC
This sequence comes from Pseudonocardia sulfidoxydans NBRC 16205, assembly GCF_007989085.1. Classification (GTDB taxonomy): domain Bacteria; phylum Actinomycetota; class Actinomycetes; order Mycobacteriales; family Pseudonocardiaceae; genus Pseudonocardia; species Pseudonocardia sulfidoxydans. The sequence goes on along the minus strand of NZ_BJVJ01000054.1, from coordinate 8,967 downwards.
CCGGGCAACCGTGTGAGGATCGGGCGCATGGCAGCACCGACGCTGAACACAGCCGGACACTGGATCGCAGGAGAGACTGTCGCCGCGACGGGCGAGACGATCGACGTCGTCAACCCGGCGACGAGCGAGGTCGTCGGCACGGTGCCCGCGGGCACCGCCGAGGACGTCGACCGCGCGGTGCGCGCGGCTCGTGCCGTGCAGCGGGAGTGGGCGGACGTCGACGTCGCCGAGCGCGCGGCCGTCGTCCAGCGCATCTCCGACGGCCTCAAGGCCCGCGCGGAGGACGTCGCGTCGTCGATCACCGCCGAGATGGGTTCGCCGATCACCTTCTCGCGCAAGGTGCAGGCCACGATGCCGGTCGGGTCCTCGCGCGGGTTCGCGAAGCTCGCCGCCGACTTCCCGTGGCAGGAGGAGATCGGCAACTCCCTGGTCGTGAAGGAGCCGATCGGCGTGGTCGGGGCGATCACGCCCTGGAACTACCCGCTGCACCAGATCGTCGCGAAGGTCGCGCCCGCGCTGCTGGCGGGCAACACCGTCGTGCTGAAGCCGACGGAGATCGCGCCGCTCACGGCGCAGCTGCTCGCGGAGGTCGCCGCGGAGGCCGGCCTGCCCGCGGGGGCGTTCAACATCGTGCACGGCACCGGCCCCGTCGTGGGCGAGGCGATCGCGGGGCACCCGGACGTCGACATGGTGTCGTTCACCGGCTCGACGCGGGCGGGCAAGCGCGTGTCGGTCGTCGCCTCGGAGACGGTGAAGCGCGTCGCGCTGGAGCTGGGCGGCAAGTCCGCCAACGTGATCCTGCCCGACGCCGACCTGGGCAAGGCCGTGAAGCTCGGCATGGGCAACGCCTGGATCAACGGCGGCCAGACCTGCACGGCGTGGACGCGGATGCTCGTCCCCGCCGACCGCCAGGACGAGATCCTCGAGATGGTCGAGGCCGCGGCCGCGAAGTACACCGTCGGCGACCCCGCCGAGGAGACCACGCGGATCGGCCCGATGTCGTCGGAGACCCAGCGCCAACGGGTGCACGGCTACATCGAGCGCGGCATCGCCGACGGCGCGCGCGTCGTGTTCGGCGGTGCCGGACAGGTCGAGGGCCTGGAGGCGGGCGCCTACGTCCGGCCGACGGTGTTCGCCGACGTCGCCCCCGACGCCGTCATCGCCCGGGAGGAGATCTTCGGGCCGGTGCTGTCGGTGATCCCCTACCGCGACGAGGAGGAGGCCGTCGCGATCGCGAACGACACCGTCTACGGCCTCGCCGGCGCGGTGTTCGGCGAGGACGACCACGCGCTCGCCGTGGCGCGGCGGATCCGGGCGGGACAGGTCGACGTCAACGGCGGCGCGTTCAACATCATGGCGCCCTTCGGCGGCTACAAGCAGTCGGGCAACGGTCGCGAGCTGGGACGATACGGTCTCGAGGAGTTCCTGGAGACGAAGGCCATCCAACGCTGAGACTGGCGCATCCGGGCGACGGACGGCGTCGCTGAGCGTGACGAACCGGGCCGAACCGGACGGGGTGCATCCCCGCCCGGGCGGCCCGGCGTCGCTCGATAGGATCGTGGGGAGCCGAACCGCGACCCTCCACGCTGGAGTTCGATGAGCCCGCCCGAGTCCGACGTCCGCCCCGAGAACTCCACCGTCCGGCGGATCGGGAACCGGTACCGGCTCGACGAGCGGATCGCCGCCGGAGCCATGGGTGCGGTGTGGCGCGGCACCGACGAGCTGCTGAACCGCACGGTCGCGCTCAAGGAGCTCCTCGCGGCCGCGTCCCCCGGCGAGGAGGACACCCTCGAGGAGTCGCGCCAGCGGATCCTGCGCGAGGGCCGGATCGGCGCGCGGCTGCAGCACGCGCACGTCATCAGCATGTTCGACGTCGTGGTGCACGACGACCGGCCGTGGCTGGTCATGGAGTACCTGCCGTCGCGGTCCTTCGCGGCGGTGCTGGCGGAGAAGGGCCCGATGGTGCCGCGCGAGGCGGCGGCCGTCGGGGAACAGGTGGCCGACGGGCTGGCGGCCGCGCACGCGGCGGGTGTCGTGCACCGCGACGTGAAGCCCGGCAACGTGCTGATCGCCGAGAACGGCACCGCCAAGATCACCGACTTCGGGGTCTCCCGCGCGGTCGACGACGTGCAGCTCACCCGCACCGGCATGATCGCCGGTACCCCGGCGTTCCTGGCGCCCGAGATCGCCCGCGGTGGCCAGCCGACGCCCGCGTCCGACGTGTTCGCCCTCGGCGCCACGATCTACACCGCCGTCGAGGGCCAGCCCCCGTTCGGCCTCGACGACAACGCGTACGCGTTGCTGCACAAGGTCGCCACGGGTGCGGTGCACCCGCCGTCGTCCGCGGGTGAGCTGGCGCCGGTGCTGTCGACGCTGCTGGCGCCCGACCCCGCGAACCGGCCCACCGCCGGCCAGGCCCGGGCAGCCCTCGCGGCCGTCGCCGCCGGGCGGGAGCCGTCGGGTCTGCCCGCGGGCACCGCGTTCGCCACGGGCGAGAGCGCCGACCCCGAGGCGACCCGGCCGGCCGCGCCGTCGGTACGGCCCACGGTCGCCCCGCCCGCCGCGACGCCGACGCTCACCGCCCCGCCCGCGCCCCCGGCGTCCACCGGCCCCTCGGGCGCCGGTCCGTCCGACGGCGGGCGTCGCCGTCGGCCCCTGGTGATCGCCGTCGTCGCCGTGCTGGCGGTCCTCGTGGTCGGCGCGGGCGTCGTCATCGGGCTCGTGCGGTCGTCCGGCAGCGGGCAGGAGCCCGGCGCGCTCGGCGGCGCGCCGACGGTCTCGGCGACCCCACCCAGCGGCACCCCACCGACCACCACCCCGCCCCCGCCGACGACGACCGTCAGCACCCCGGGCTCCGGGATGGCGTCGGTGGAGTTCGTGCAGCAGTACTACGGGATGCTGCCCGGCGACGTCGACGGCGCCTGGAACCTGCTCGGCCCCCAGGCGCGGGACGCCTCCGGCGGGTACGACCGGTTCAAGGGCTTCTACTCGGGGCTGAGCAAGGTGTGGGCGGAGACGCTGCGCGCGGTCGACGCCGACACCGTCACGGCGACGATCGTGTTCCTGCGCCCCGACGGCAGCACCACCCGCGAGCCCTACCGGTTCGAGATCTCCGGCGGGCCGGGCTCGCAGAAGATCGAGTCGTTCACCAAGACGGGCTGACTCACGCCGTCCGGGTGGACGCCCCGATGAGGTGCCCGCCGACCCAGCCGACGACCTCGCGCACGAACACCGCCCGGTTGCCCAGGTCGTGCACCTCGTGTCCCTCGTCGTCGAAGACCAGGTACGAGTGCGGGACGCCCCGCTCACGCAGCGCCGCGACGACCCGCTCCGGCTCGGACACCGGCACGTTCGTGTCGTGGCGGCCGTGCACCACCAGCAGCGGGGCGACGAGCCGGTCGATGCGGTGGATCGGCGACAGCTGCCGCAACAGGTCGGCGTCGGCGCCGGGATCGCCGTACTTGCTCGTCGCGGCCTCGGCGATCCACGGCTCGGTCCCGGCGTAGAAGGCGTGCAGGTCGGCCATCCCGCACACGTCGACACCCACGCCGAACAGATCCGGGTGCCGGACCAGCGCGGCCAGCGTCAGATAGCCGCCGTAGGAGCGGCCCGCGACACCGATCCGGGCAGGATCGGCCAGCCCCGACCGCGACAGGAACCCGACGACGGCGCGCACGTCGTCGATCGCGGCGAACCGCAGATGCACGTCGTCGGCGCGGGAGAAGGCCCGCCCGAACCCGGCGGAGCCCCGCACGTTGGGCGCGAACACCGCGACCCCGGCCGCCGCCAGCGCCTGGAACAGCGGCTGGAAGACGGGCCGCTCCTGCGCCTCGGGCCCGCCGTGCAGCCACACCAGCGTCGGCGTCGGACCCGGCGTGCCGCGCGGGCGGAACAACCACCCCGTCAACGTCAGGCCGTCGTCGGCGCGGAACTCGTGCAGGGTGGGGGAGACGAGGACGTCGTCGTCGGGGGCGTCGTCGGCCCCGGGCGGCAGAACCGCCTCCGCCTCGGTCCCGGGCAGCCCGTCGACCAGCGGGACCAGCGACAGGTGCGGTGCGACCGTCGGCCCCTCGCTCGCCAGCACCAGCCCGCGCCCGTCGCGGGTGAACGCCGCATCGGTGACGACGTCGCCCGCCGGGTCGGGCAGCGGCGACAACATCCCGCTGCGCAGGTCCAGCATCTCGGCCTCGCTGCGGCCGTCGACGTTCCACACCAGCACCGCGCGGGCACCGGCCGGGTCGAGCGCGACGAGATCGAGATCGTCGTGGGAGCGCTCCGCGACCGGTGACGCGATACCCGGCCGGCCCGCGTGCAGAGGCACCGCGAGCAACGCCGGCCGGTCGCGGTCGGCGTCGGTGTGCAGGTAGACCATGCCGCCGGTGACGCCGAACCGGGCCTCGGCGACGGTCGCGCCGCCGGGGACGAGCTCGGCGCGGACGCCGGTGCGCAGGTCGACGAGCTCGAGATGGCGGTCGCCGCGGCGGCCGTGACGGACCACGACGCGGTGCCCGTCGCCCGACACCGCGCACACCACCGCGGCGGGCCCGGACGCCAGCACCGTCGACGTGCCGTCGCGCAGATCCACGAGACACGCCTGCCCCTCGCCGCGACCCTCGCCGTACACCGTGACACCCAGGTGCGAGCCGCTCGGCGACCACGACCCGAGCACGACCGCCGCCGCGCCGGGCGCGATCTCGTGGCGGCGGCTGCCGTCGGGGGAGACCAGCAGGACGCGGGTGCGTTCACCTCCGCCGGGGGCCAGCTGGCAGGCCAGCCACGACCCGTCGGGCGACCAGGCGACACCACCGACGTCCGCCGGCGGGAGGTCCGGGTCGTCGAGATCGGTGGGGACGAACCCGGGCGGCTCGACGACCGACCCGTCGACGAGGGCGCCGACGTAGAGCCGCGGCCGGCCGTCGCGGTCGGAGACCCACGCCAGCAGCCGCCCGTCGGGACCCGGCCGCGGGGACCGGTACGACACGGCGCGCAACACGTCCGCGGCAGGGCCGGCATCGGCCACGAGACGGTCCAGGCGACGATCCGCCAACGTCATCTACACCCCCCTCTCCTGCAGCCACATCTCCAGCAACGCCACCTGCCACAACGCGTTGGAACCCAGGTTGGTGCGCCGTGTGTTCGGGTCGGCCAACATGGCCTCGAGCCAGTCGCCCCGGACCAGGCCCCGCGCCTTCGCCGCCGGGTCGGTGACGGCGTCGCGGACCCGCTCCAGGAACGGCCCCTCGAGGTGCCTGATGGCCGGTACCGGGAAGTATCCCTTCGGCCTGTCGATCACCGCGTCCGGGACCACCCCGCGGGCCGCCTCCTTGAGCACCCCCTTGCCGCCGTGGGCCAGCTTCAGCCCCGGCGGGCACGCCGCGGCCAGCTCGACGAACTCGTGGTCGAGGAACGGCACCCGCGCCTCCAGGCCCCACGCCATCGTCATGTTGTCGACGCGCTTCACCGGGTCGTCGACGAGCATCACCGTCGAGTCGATGCGCAGCGCGGCGTCGAGGGTGTCGGTCGCGCCTTCCCTCCGGAAGTGGTCGGCGATGAACGACCGGCTCGGGTCGTGGCCGAGCAACCACTCCGGTTCGAGGATCGACGCCAGGTCGGCGTGCGGGCGGTCGGTGAACACGCGGGCGTACCCCTCGACGGCCCGCTCCCGCGGCACCCCGGCCAGCGGCGGGTACCAGTTGTAGCCGGCCAGCACCTCGTCGGCGCCCTGGCCGGCCTGCACCACCGTGACGCTCTTCGTGACCTCCTCCGACAGCAGGTGGAACGCGACACAGTCGTGGCTGACCATCGGCTCGGCCATCGCCGCGACCGTGTGGTCGACGGCCGGGAGCATCCGCGCGGGGTCGACGAGAATCCTGCGGTGGTCGGTGCCGAACTCGGCGACGACGCGGTCGGACCAGCGGAACTCGTCGCCCACCTCGCCCCCCGCGGGGTGGAAGCCGATGCTGAACGTCCTCAGCCCGGACTGGCCCTCCTGCGCGAGCAGCCCCACGATCAGCGACGAGTCCAGCCCACCCGAGAGCAGCACCCCGACCGGGACGTCGGCCACCATCCGCCGCCGGACCGCGGTGCGCAGCGACTCCAGGAGCGCGTCACGCCAGTCCGCGGCGGTCATCCCCGCGTCGGCGGGCCGGCGTTCGTGGCGTGGCGACCAGTACTCCCGGTCGGTCGTCGTGCCGTCGGCGAGGATCGTGCGCACCGTCGCGGGCGGCAGCTTGCGGACGCCCGTGAGGATCGTGCGCGGCGCCGGCACCACCGAGTGGAACGTCATGTAGTGGTGCAGCGCAACGGGATCCACCGAGGTGTCGACGTCCCCGCCCGCCAGCAGCGCCGGCAACGACGACGCGAACCGCACCCGCCCCGGCCGCTCCGCCAGGTACAGCGGCTTGATCCCCAGCCGGTCGCGGCCCAACACGACGGTTCCCGAGTCCCGCTCGTGGACGGCGAAGGCGAACATGCCGTGGAAGTGCTCGACGCAGCGGTCGCCCCACCGGTGGTAGGCCTTGATCAGGGCCTCGGTGTCGGAGTCGGAGAAGAAGCGGTAACCGTGCCCCTCCAGCTCCGCGCGCAGCTCCCGGAAGTTGTAGACACAGCCGTTGAACACCGCGGCGAGCCCCAGCTCGGGGTCGACCATCGGCTGCGCGGCCCGCTCCGACAGGTCGATGATCTTGAGCCGCCGGTGCCCCAGCGCGACCGGCCCCGCCGCGTGGATGCCGTGCCCGTCCGGGCCGCGCCGCGCCAGCGCGTCGGTGATCCTCGCGACGGCCGCGACGTCCGCACCCCCGCCGTCGAACCGGATCTCACCGGCGATCCCGCACATGCCCGTCCCCTGTCTGACTGCCCCCGCGACGAGTTGACGACGAGGTCGCCCGCCGGCGCAACCCCCCGACAACCTCCACCTGTGAGCGGCGATAGTCGCTATAGCGACTATCGCCACTCACGAGTCCGTGGGGTGCGCCGGGGCCGGCGGCCCGGTATCGGCACCTCGGAAGGGGCGCCTGCCGGGTCCTGGCGCGCCCCCGCCGAGCGTGTGATCAGCGCGGGTGGTCGGCGCTGGTGACACGCTCGGGTCCGGTGTCGCCGTGGAGTGTGTGATGGGCGCGGGTGGTCGGCGCTGGTGGCACGCTCGGGTCCGGAGTCGCCGTCGAGCGTGTGATCAGAGCGGTCGGTCGCGGCTGGTGACACGCTCGGGTCCGGTGTCGCCGTCGAGCGTGTGATCAGAGCGGTCGGTCGGCGCTGGTGACACGCTCGGGGGAGGCTCAGCCCGGCCAGCGGACACCGGGGAACGGGGAACCTGCCTCCGCTCCGGCGGCGTCGAGCTCTCCGCGCCCGACCGCCGCGTACAGGGCGGCGACCTGCGTCAACCCGTCGCGCTGCGCCTCGACCTCCGGCCGCGACATCGCGTCGCCGTGGCCCGGGACGAACGTCGTCACCCCGAGCGCGAGCAGCCGGGTGACCGTCGCCGGCCAGTCCGCGACGACCGCGTCGCCGAAGTCCGGCGGAGCGCCCTGCTCGATCAGGTCGCCCGCGACCACCACGTCCCCGGCGACGGCGACGACGTCGTGGTCGGTGTGCCCGCGTCCCGGGTGCAGCAGCGTCACGGTGCGGTCACCGAGGTCGAGCACACGCTCCGGGTCGACGGTCGCGTCCGGGAGCGGGGGGTCGGTCGCGGCCAGGGTCTCGGCAGTCGCGTCCTCGCCCCGGTCCCGGTAGTACCTCGTCCATTCCTCGCGCTGCGCCGCCGCGGTCCGCCCGATCGCCGCCCGGCACCGCGGATGCGCATGCACCGATCCCGGCGGGAACGCGCCCGTGCCGAAACAGTGGTCGAAATGCGCGTGCGTGATCGCGACGACCAGCGGCAACGCCGTCACCTCCCGGACCGCCGCGTACAACCGGGCACCCTGGGCCGCGTCGCCTGCGGTGTCGACGACCAGCGCCCGCTCCCCGCCCACCACCAGCCCGGTGGTGAGGTCGAGCTCCTCGTGCCGCCGGGCCAGCACGCCGTCCCCGACCTCCACCCACCGGTCCGCCACGGTCCCAGTCTGCCGGGCGCGCGGGGGCACCGGGTTCCTGCGGCCCAGGTTCTGGCTGCGCGCGGGTGATCGTCGCCCAGGGGCCCGGTGATCCGACACCGGAAGCAGAGACCACGTGCCCGAACCCAGCGCGGTGACCCCAGACCCGGCGTGATCGTCGTTCCTGGCGGATCGGCGTCGTATTCGTCGTTCAGGCGCCGGAAGCGGTGATCATGGGGTCAACCCCACCCCACCCGGTGCCGGCGCCGCGACCCTCGAAACGCACGAACGGCCCTTTCCCGCAACTGAGCTGCAGGAAAGGGCCGTTCGTGCACTAGGGAAGGCCTCAGCCGACCGGCACCCCGCCAGGTACCACCGGAGCGGTCGTCGTCGGCGTCACCGGTCCGGTCTGCGGCATCACAGGCTGCGCCTGCGGCACCACAGTCTGTGGGGCCACCGGCACCGCCGTCGGCGGCACGGCAGGAGCACCAGTACCAGGGGCGGCCGGAGTGCCAGGGGCGGCCGGAGTACCGGGGGCGGCCGGAGCATCAGGGGCGGCCGGGGCACCAGGGACGGTCGGCACCCCAGGGACCGCGGGCGCGCCAGGCGTGGCCGGAGCATCCGGGACGACGGCCGCGCCGCTGCCCGGGACGCAGTCCGTAGGCGCGGCAGGGGTCGTCGGCGGCACCTGTTCGGTGTCGGCGGAGTCGTCGGAGGACGAGGACGAGTCGGGGTCGGCGGGGGTCGGCTGCGTGCCGCCGCTCCAGTCCGACAGGACCCGCAGCTTGTTCCACGGGATCGACCTGAGGCCGACGTAGTCGCCGGACAGTCCGGCTTTCTCGTAGGCGTCGGAGTCGGGCGCGTACTCGGCGATGAACGCCATCCGGGCGCCGCCGTTGTCGCCGACGTAGGCGCCGTAGGTCTGCAGCGCCTTGGCGAT
>NZ_BJVJ01000053.1 GCF_007989085.1 Pseudonocardia sulfidoxydans NBRC 16205 | reverse complement strand
CGGCGCTGTAGGGATCGGCGCTGTAGCGCCTGGCGCTGTTGGAGTCAGCGCCGTATGACCCGGCGCTGTAGGGATCGGCGCTGTAGGGATCGGTGCCGTAGGAGTCGGCGTTGTTGGACTCGGCGCCGTAGGAGTCGGCCCGGGAGGAATCGGCCCGGGAGGAATCAGCCCGGGAGGAATCGGCTCGGTACGAGTCCTGGCCGGAGGAGCCCGGGGCGAACGAGTCCCGGCCGTACGGGTCGGGGCCGTACCCGTCACGGCCGTACGTATCGCGCTCGTCGCGCGACCCACCCACGGATCCGCGCTCGGACCCGAACGGGTCCCGCCCGGCCGGCTCGTACGACGACGCCGCGTAGGTGGGGCCGCCCGCGGGAGCACCGTGGCGTCCCCGGTCCGCATCGCGGTCGACCGGCGCCGTGTGGCTCGCTGCGGCGCCGCGGTGATCGGCGGGCGTGCGGTGATCGGCGGGCGCGCGGTGGCCGGCGGCGGGCGGAACCGCCCGGTCGGATCGGGAACCGGCAGGCTCACGCAGGCCGTAGGCGCCGCTGCCGAACTCCCCGAACCCGGTGGAGCCGTGCCGGTTCACGCCCTCGGGCGCGGCGCGACGGCCGCTCGCGGGCGGCTGCGCGCCGGCCGGCATGCCGGTCTGCGGGTCGACGGCGCGCCGGTCGTCGCGGTCCTCGGCGCGACGGCGCCCACCCGGACGGGCACCGGCCGGGGGTCGGAAGGCGGAGCGTCCGTCGTCGGCGGCGCGGCGGCCGGTGCGCGGCGGGCCGTCGAGCGGCCTGCCCGCGATCGGGTCGCCGCCACGGTTGTCGTACGCGCGTGGGGGCGTCGGGATCCCGTCGGGACCGGGGCCGTCGACGCGGTGGCCGCCCGTGGGGGGCACCGCCCGGTATCCGCCGGTCGGGTCGGGTGCACGGTGGCCGCCCGTGGCCGCGGGGGCACGATGGCCGCCGGTGGCATCCGGGACGTCGTAGCCGCCGGTCGCGGCGGGCGCGCGGTGGCCGCCGGTGGACCCGTCCGCGGGGCGGGCGGGTACGTCGTCGCGGCGGGCGGGGTGCCGGTCGCGCGGGGCGAAGGCCCCGCTGTCGGCTGCGGGCGCGAACGCGTCGCCGCGGTACGCGCCGGTGTCGGACGGCCGGGGGCCGGCGGGGCGGACGTCGGCCGGGCGCCGGTAGCCGCCGCTGTCGCCGCGGGCCGCAGCGTCGTCGCGGCGGAATGACCCGCTGTCGGAGCCGCGGGTGGGGAGACGACCGGGGTCGCCCGGGTACGGCCGGTCGGCCGACGCGGCGGGCCGGGCGTCGCGTGGGGCGGGACCGCGACCGTCGACGGGAGCGGCGTCGCCGAACTGAGGACGCGGTGTCTCGTGGCGGCCCGAGTCCGCGCCGGGCGCGAACCCGGACGTGTCGGGGCGGCCCCGGCCGTCGACCGGGCGGGCGTTGGGCGGCGGCCCGTCGAAGGAGCGGCCGTCGGCGCCGCGGCCGGTAGGCGCGCCGGAGCCGTTGACGCCGTTGCCGGAACCGTGGGGGCCGTGGCCGTTCGTCGCGGGCCGGTAGGCGGCGGTGCCGTCGATCCCGTGGCCTGCGGTGCCGTTGACACCGGACCCGTTGGTGCCGTTGGCCCGGCCGCCGTTGGCGCGCCCGTTGACCGGCGCACCGTTCGCACCGCCGGGCACGGCACCGTTCGCACCACCGTGCACGGCACCGTTCGCACCACCGTGCACGGCACCGTTCATGCCGGTGCCGGCGACTCCGTCGGGAGCGCCGTTGACGCCGGCGGGGCGGCCGTCCACCGCCGGGCGGAACGCGGCGGCGCGACCGTCGAAGGGCAGCCGGTTCGGGCCGGTCCCGTTGCCTGCGCCGTTCGCGGCGGGGCGGCGGGCCGGGTCGACCGGGCGCGGACCCGCGCCGGGGTGGCCGTCGGGACGACGGCCCGGACCCTGCGGCGGACGCGGACCGGCGGGACGACGGCCCTGCGGCGGGCGGGGTGGGGTGGGTCGCACCGGGATCGCCGTGGTGGGCAGGTCGCGCGGTTCGGGCGGCTCGGGGACGACCTCCCCGGCGGCCTTGGCCTTCTCGGCGGCCGCGACCTGCTCGTCCTGGCGCAGCTTGAGGTCCTCGGGGAGCTCGAGCGGCAGGACTGTCCGGGGCGGGTAGGGCAGCCGGCCGCGGACGACGACCATGCCGCGCAGCATCAGCCGCAGCGCGGCGTCGAGCTCGGCGGCGGAGGCCTGCGGGCCGGTCGCCACGCCGTAGACCATCCAGCGGGGACCGTCGACACCGACGAACACCGAGCCGGCGACGTCGGTGTGGGCGTGCAGCTCCAGGCCCCACGGGCCCGACGACTGGCGGACGGTGGCGCCGCCGTCGCGCAGGGACGCCTCGATCTCGGCGGCGAGCGTCGGCCACAGCTCCTCGGAGCGGGGCGCGGCCAGCGCGCTGACCGACAGCTTGCCCTGCGGGATGAGGACGTGGACGGCCTGCATGGTGCCCGAGGGTGGGACGGTGAGGTCGACGTTGCCGTCGGCGGGGACGGGGACGCGCACCGCGCCGAAGTCGGTCAGGCCGGTGAGGATCTCCCGGGCCCACTCGGCGTGGGCCGGGTCGTCGCGGAAGTCGTCGTCGGCGGCGCCGCCGTTGTGGAGGCGCTCGTACTCCTTCGGGTCGACGTTGTCGTCGGCGCCGGCGTCGGGGATCGGCGCCTCCAGGTCCTCGACGTCGAACGGCCCGACCGCGTCGGGGTCGAAGGTGCGGCGCCGCGGCTCGGGGTCGTCGTCGTAGCCGTCGTACTCGTCGTCGGCGTACTCGTCGTCGTAGTCGTCGTACTCGCCGTCGTACTCGTCGTCGGCGTACCGGTCGTCGTACCGGTCGTCGTCGGCGTACCGCTCCGAGGAGCGACCGCGGCCGGCCCGGTCGCGGGTGTCGTAGTCGTAGTCGTCGTACTCGTCGTCCGGGCCGGCTGCCGGAGCGGCGGAACGCAGCCCTGTGCGGTCGCGTCGTGCCACTACGCAATCTCCTCGATGGCGTGCTGGGACAGCCGGTCGTGGCCCCCTGTGGAGCCGTAGCCTCCGGCTCCGCGTTCGGAGCCGGGCAGGACGTCGGTCTCGACGAACCTGACGTGTTCCACTCTCTGAACGACCAACTGGGCTATCCGGTCACCCTTTCTCAGGACGAGTTCCGTCCGAGGGTCGTGATTGATCAGACACACACGGATCTCGCCGCGGTATCCGGAGTCGATCGTGCCCGGCGTGTTGACGACGGACAGCCCCGCGCGGGCGGCGAGCCCGGAGCGTGGGTGGACGAAGCCCGCGTAGCCGGGGGGCAGCGCGACCGCGACGCCGGTGCCGACCACGGCCCGTTCACCGGGACCGAGTGCCACGTCGGACGTGGTGACCAAGTCGGCCCCGGCGTCGCCGGGGCGGGCGTAGGCGGGCAGCGGAACGGCGGCGTCCAGCCTGACGAGCGCCACCTCGAGCGCCGGGCCTGCGAGCGGCTCGGGGAACGGCTCGGGCAGCGGCGCGGCGGTTGGCTCGGGCTGGGGAGCGTCGAGGGAGCCGGGCACGACGGACGACGCTACCCTTGGCCTCCGTGAGCGAGCACCCGTCACCCCCGGAATCTGCGACGTCCGGCCGTGTTGCGTTCGACGAGCGGTTGTACGTCCCGGTGTGGTGGTACCTGGTCGCTGCGGCGATCGGCGTCCTGATCGGCGCCGAGATCCACATGGGCTACCCGGGCTTCCGGTCGTGGATCGGCTACGTCATCGCGGTCCCGCTGTTGCTGGGGGCGCTGTTCTGGCTGGGCCGCACCCGTGTGCGGGTCGACGACGAGTCCCTGACGATCGCCGGCGAGACGATCCCGTTGAGCGCTGTCGGGCGGACCGACACCGTCGACAAGCGGGACAAGCAGGTCGCGCTGGGGCCGCAGCTGGACCCGCAGGCGTTCCTGATGCACCGCGCGTGGGTCGGCCCGGTGGTGCGTATCGAGAACGTCGACCCGACCATCGACGAGCCGTACTGGATCGTCAGCACCCGCGACCCGGACAAGCTCCGGGCGGTGCTGGCCGCCGCGCGCCGCTGACCTGCCGGGAGCGGCACGGGAACGTCGAGAGCCCGGTCCCGTCCCTGCGAGAGGACGGGACCGGGCTCCCGGTCGACTGTCAGGCCGCGCAGTCGCGGCAGATGAACTGCGCGCCGCGGGTCTCCGCGAGCCGGCTTCGGTGGTGCACGAGGAAGCAGCTCGCGCACGTGAACTCGTCGGCCTGCTTGGGCAGCACCTTGACCGTGAGCTCCTCGCCCGACAGGTCCGCGCCCGGGAGCTCGAAGCTCTCCGCAGTGTCCGACTCGTCGACATCGACCGCGGACGACTGCGCCTCGTTGCGGCGGGCCTTGAGCTCGTCGAGCGAGTCCTCGGCCATGTCGTCGCTCTCGTTGCGACGTGGAGCGTCGTAGTCGGTCGCCATCTTTCCCACCCTCAACTTCTGCACTGTGTCTTCGCCGTGCCGCGACAACGTCGCGACCGCGGGGTTTGTGCCCGACCTCGACGTGATGCCGGTCTCAGTGCAGTGGCCCGGTCCGCGGCACAGGTCTTCGTGCGTGCGCGGCCCGCGGCGCGGTACTGACTGTCCCCCCGGGGGCGAGAGGGTAGCCGAGGCCGCGTCGCCGCGCCGCCCCACCCGACAACTCGTCGCCGAGCGGGTGACGGGAACGACATCCGGCAGGTCACCTCGGGCTTGATGCGCGCGCATCGAACATGTGCGTGACACCCGTCGCGAGTCCGCCGTGACGGGCGCCCCGGGGCACTAGGGTCTGCGGTCGTGCCCGATCAGTCCCTCGCCGGAGCCGCCACGTCCTCGCCCCCGGGGGCCGACCCCGCCGCAGTCGGCCGCTGGCTCGCCTCCGAGCTCGGAGATCCCGCCTGGCAGGAGTGTTCGCTCTCGCTGATCGGGGCCGGCCGGTCCAACCTCACCTACCGGGTCACCTCGGCCGCGGGCGCGGTCGTGCTGCGCCGCCCCCCGGTGGGTTCGGTCGCGGCGACGGCGCACGACATGGGACGTGAGCGCACGGTCGTCGACGCGTTGCGCGACACCGCGGTGCCGGTCCCCCGGATCCTCGCGCACAGCGAGGGCGGCGCACCGGTCGACGCCCCCTGTTACGTCATGGAGCTCGTCGACGGTGTGGTGCCGCTGGAGGAGCCGCCCGCCGGCTGGGCCGACACGCCCGCCGACCGGGCCCGCGCCGGCGGCGCGCTGGTCGACGTCCTGGTGGCGCTGCACGCCGTCGACATCGACGCGGCCGGGCTGTCCGGCTTCGGGCGCCCCGAGGGTTTCATGTCCCGGCAGGTGCGCCGCTGGAACTCCCAGTGGGAGTCGGCGCGCGAGAGCGGGCTGACCGTCGGTGCCGGCACCGAGTCCTCACTCACGGCGCTGTCGACCCGGCTGGCCGCCGCGGTACCCGCGACGCAGCGCAACACGATCGTCCACGGCGACTACCGCATCGACAACTGCGTCTTCGACGCCACCGACCCGGGACGCATCCTCGCGGTGCTCGACTGGGAGCTGTCGACGCTGGGCGACCCGCTCGCCGACCTCGGGCTCATGCTCGTCTACTGGTGCCAGGCCGACGAGCACCCCGTCTGGCGCGCGGCCCAGCACATCCCGTCGCCCACCCGGCTGCCCGGCTTCCCCCTGCGCTCCGACATCGCGAGCGCCTACGCGGCGGGCTCGGGTCTCGACCTCGCACCGCTGCCCTGGTACGCGGGCTTCGGGGCGTTCAAGCTCGCCGTCGTCCTGGCGGGCATCCTCGCCCGGGTACGGGCGGGCTCGGTGCCCGCCGACATGGCCGAAGGTCTCGACGGGGCGGTCGACCCGCTCGTCGTCCTCGGCCATCACGTGCTCGACGAGGGGATCTCCTGATGGCCGCCGCCGCTGTGTCGTCCCGGCCGACGCGCCCGTACCAGCGGCGGCGCCGTGGTCCGGTCGTCGTGCTGGTGTCGGTGCTGGCCGTCGTCGCGCTGGTCACGTGGACGACGGTGCTGATCACGGCGGCGGGCCGGTCCGGGGCCGTGTCGTGTCCCACCCCGGCCGCGGGGGCGGCGGGTGAGGTCGTCGAAGCGTCCTCGCTCGACTCGACGACGCCGGCTGCGGCGTCGGCGGTGAAGGTGCGGGTGCTCAACGGCGGCGGGCAGCGGGGTCAGGCCAACCTGGTCGCGGCCCAGCTCGGCGACCTGGGGTTCGCCGAGGGCGGCGCGCCCGACAACGACCCGCTGTTCCCCGACGGCGACCTGGAGTGCCGCGGCCAGATCCGGTTCGGTGCGAACGGGTCGGCGGCGGCGGCGACCCTCGCGATCGTGCTGCCGTGCACCGAGCTGGTGCGCGACGCGCGCGCCGACGAGACCGTCGACTTCGCCGTCGGCACCGCGTTCTCCGACGTGAAGCCGGGCCGCCCGGCGAAGGACGTGCTCGACCAGCTGGCCAACCCGCCCGCCGACACCTCGGCCGAGGGCGGCACGGCCGGCCCCCCGCCGCCCGCGGTCGACCCGACGACGCTGCAGGAAGCGCGCGACGCGTCCTGCTGAGCAGGGCCCGGCCGCGGGCCGCGCGCCTCAGACCTCGGCGGCGCCCTGCTCACGGGCCAGCTCGGCCAGTGCGTCGGCGATGCCGGGCGTGGCGACGAGGATCGCCTCCGCGCCCAGCCCGTCGTCGGGGGCCGTGGCCCCGGGCGGGCCGGGCACCCGTACGACCGCGCCCGCCTCGGCGGCGATCAGGCCCGAGGCGGCCCAGTCGTACCAGCTCAGGCCGTGTTCGACGTACCCGTCGAGCCGGCCCGTCGCGACCGCGCAGACATCGAGTGCCGACGACCCCGCCCGGCGGATGTCGCGGACCCGCGGCAGCATGCCCGCGACCATGCGGGCCTGGCGCGCGCGGCGCTCGGCCCGGTAGGAGAAGCCCGTCGCCACCAGGGACTGGGCGAGGTCGGTAGCGGCGGTGACCGACAGTGGCCGCCCGTCCAGCGTCGCTCCCCCGCCGCGGGCCGCGCTCCAGGTACACCCCGACACAGGATCGACGACCACCCCGGCGAGGGACTCGCCGTGCTGGACCGCGGCCACCGAGATCGAGTACGCGGGGATGCCGTAGAGGTAGTTGACGGTGCCGTCGATGGGGTCCACGACCCAGCGGGCGCGCGCGGCGTCGCCACCGTCCTCCTCCCCGAACACGTGCTCACCGGGACGCAGCTGCGCGAGCCGCGCCCGGATCAGCGCCTCGACGGCCTCGTCCGCCGCGGTCACCACGTCGGTCGGGGACGACTTGGTGCGCACCGCCCCCTCGACGTCACCACCGGAGGGCAGCCGCGGCGGCGGCAGCGACCGCAGGTGCGCGGCGGCCTCGTGGGCCACCTGCTCGGCGACGGCGCGCAGCACCGCGGGGTCGTCGGAGAGAGGCCCGGGGGACGGCGCGGCATCGGTTCGGTCGTGCATGGCCGACATCCGACCACACCGTGGTTCCCGCTCCGGTCACCGCAGCTCCGCGCGCGTCCGGAGGGGCTGTTCGGCGGACGCACGGCGTCGTCACCGGATCGGCGCAGCCGCCGGCCGATACACGCCGGAACTCCCATGTGGGAGACCTGCGCCGATCGTCGCGGGGCGGCCTTCGAGGGCGTCGCGGCGACCGTCCGGCGCAGTGTCGCGCCACGCGACCCACGCGACGTGCGAACTCTCGGCGGCGACGTAGTTACAATGACGCGGTACCCCGCCCCCACGAGGCCGGCCGAACACCAATCGACGGCGGTCCGCGGCGCAGCGAGGTCATCGATCAGTCCCGACATCTCGACAGCCGGATCCTTCGTGTCTCCGGCGAACAGCAGAGCGCACGCAGCGAGAGGGCCTAGGTGGCAGCCGCAGACTCCGCAACCCGCACCGACTCGACCGTCGACGAGGCGGTCGCGCCGGCACCGACCCGCCGCCGCAAGGCGGGTACGACGGGAGCCCCGAAGAAGACCGCGACGAAGACGACGCGCCCGCGGGCCGGGTCGGCTGCCAAGCCGGCCACCAAGAAGGCCGACGGCGAGGGCGACGGCGACGAGGCCGAGCTCGACGGCGCACCCGAGGCGGGTGAGCTCGAGGACGTCGAGCTCGACGACCTCGAGGTCGACGACGAGCCCGAGACGGCCGACTCGGACGACTCCGACGACGATGACGAGGACGACGAAGAAGAGGAGCCGACCAACACCGGCGCCAACCGTCGTGCCCCGACCACGCGCAGCTCGCAGCAGAAGCAGTCGGGCGACTTCGTCTGGGACGAGGAGGAGTCGGAGGCGCTGCGGCAGGCCCGCAAGGACGCCGAGCTCACCGCCTCGGCCGACTCGGTCCGCGCGTACCTCAAGCAGATCGGCAAGGTCGCGCTGCTCAATGCCGAGGAGGAGGTCGAGCTCGCCAAGCGCATCGAGGCCGGCCTCTACGCGGCCGAGCGGCTGCGCCGGGCGATCGAGTCCGGTGAGAAGGTCTCCCCGCAGCTGCGGCGCGACCTGCGCTGGATCGTCCGCGACGGTGAGCGCGCCAAGAACCACCTGCTCGAGGCGAACCTGCGTCTCGTCGTGTCGCTGGCCAAGCGCTACACCGGCCGCGGTATGGCGTTCCTGGACCTGATCCAGGAGGGCAACCTGGGCCTGATCCGTGCGGTCGAGAAGTTCGACTACACCAAGGGCTACAAGTTCTCGACGTACGCGACGTGGTGGATCCGTCAGGCCATCACCCGCGCGATGGCCGACCAGGCCCGCACCATCCGTATCCCGGTGCACATGGTCGAGGTCATCAACAAGCTGGGCCGCATCCAGCGCGAGCTGCTCCAGGACCTGGGCCGTGAGCCCACCCCGGAGGAGCTGGCCAAGGAGATGGACATCACCCCGGAGAAGGTGCTGGAGATCCAGCAGTACGCCCGGGAGCCCATCTCGCTCGACCAGACCATCGGCGACGAGGGCGACAGCCAGCTCGGTGACTTCATCGAGGACTCCGAGGCTGTCGTCGCGGTCGACGCGGTGAGCTTCACGCTGCTGCAGGACCAGCTGCAGTCGGTGCTGGCCACGCTGTCCGAGCGTGAGGCGGGCGTCGTCCGGCTGCGCTTCGGCCTGACCGACGGCCAGCCCCGCACCCTCGACGAGATCGGCCAGGTCTACGGCGTGACCCGTGAGCGGATCCGCCAGATCGAGTCGAAGACGATGTCGAAGCTGCGCCACCCGTCGCGGTCCCAGGTCCTGCGCGACTACCTGGACTGACGGTCGTACCCGGTGCCCGGGACGCCACGTGCGTCCCGGGCACCGGCTCGCCGCGCTCCTGCCCGCCCTCCCGGCGCCGCCGCGGGCCTGGCCGGAGCGATCCGCCGAGTTCGACACCGGACTGGCTCGCTCCATGATCGAAGCAGTCCTGTGTCGGACTCGGCAGGGTCGGACCGCACGCCGAACGAACCCGGCCGCCGTGAGGGCGGGCCGGGGCCGTCGGTCGTCGCGAGGTCAGCCTCGCGACATCGGGACACCCATTCCCGGGTCGACCTGGTGCGGGCCGTTCTTGCCGGGCCGCACGTCGAAGTCGAAGATCGCCGTCGGGATGTAGACCGTCGAGCAGGAGTTCGGGATGTCGACGACACCCGAGAGCCGGCCCTCGATCGGCGCCGCGCCCAGGATCATGTAGGCCTGGATGGCGCTGTAGCCGAACTTGGTCAGGTAGTCGATGGCGTGCAGACAGGCCCGCTGGTACGACAGGTGCGAGTCGAGGTAGCGCTGCTCGCCGTCGAGGGTGACCGAGGTGCCGGAGAAGGCCAGCCACTCGCTGTACTGCGGGTCGGTGTTGCCCGGCATGAAGATCGCGTTCTCGGAGACGCCGTAGGTCGCCATGCCGCCCTTGATGACGTCGACGTGCAGGTCCATGAACCCGCCCATCTCGATCGCGCCGCAGAACGTGATCTCGCCGTCGCCCTGGGAGAAGTGCAGGTCGCCCATGGACAGGTTCCCGCCGTCGACGAACACCGGGTAGAAGACCCGGGTCCCCTTGGTCAGGTTCTTGATGTCCTGGTTGCCGCCGTTCTCGCGGGGCGGGGCGGTGCGGGCGGCCTCGGCGGCGGCGCGTTCGAAGTCGGCGCCCGACAGGCTGCCGAGGATCGCCGAGTCGGGCAGCGGCGGCAGGGCGAGCGGCGGGACGCGGCCGGGGTCGGTGTCGATCAGGGCCTGCTCGCGGGCGTTCCACTTGCCCAGCAGCTCGTGTGAGGGCGCGGTGCCCATGAGGCCCGGGTGCACGATGCCGGTGAAGGAGACGCCGGGGACGTGCCGGGAGGTCGCCTTGCCACCCTGGAAGTCCCAGATCACCTTGTAGGCGTCGGGGAACTGCTCGGTGAGGAACCCGCCGCCGTTGCTGGTGGCGAAGACGCCGGTGTAGCCCCAGCCCTGGCCGGCGAGGGGGCCGGAGTCCTCCTGCGGGATCGGGCCGACGTCGAGGATGTCGACGATCAGCAGGTCGCCGGGTTGGACGCCCTCGACGGCGATCGGCCCGGAGAGCACGTGCACCCCGGCGAGCGGGGCGTTGAGGATGTCGTCGGCGGAGTCGTCGTTGACGATCGCGCCGTCGAACCATTCGCGGCAGTGGACGCGGAACGAGTCGCCCGGCTTGACGTGCACCTGCGCCGGGATGTCCGGGTGCCAGCGGTTGTGACCGATCTTCTCCTGGTCGGTGAACTTCTTGGTCGAGTCCAGCGGGAACACGACATCAGGCATGGCGAATCTCCAGTGTGGGTGTGCAGGAAACGAGGGTTGCCAGGTCCGGAGGTGTGGTCCGCCCGATCAGGTCGCGGCGGCGGTCCTGTCGGTGGTGGTGGGTTCTGTTCGGCCGCGGGGTCGCAACGGGACCCAGAGAGCGGCGAAGACGACGATCCCGAAGACGGCGAAGATCGTCGCGATCAGGCCGGCGTTGTTGCCACCCCAGTAGCCGAGCAGCAGCAGTGCGGCGGGCACGGCGCCGGTGACCCAGCCCTGGACAGCGGCGACGGCTCCGGTGTAGCGGCCGAGTCCTTCCTCGTTCCGTCCGAGGAGCAGGTAGAACAGCAGCCACAGGAAGGCCCAGTAGAGCCAGATGACGCCGAAGACGGGGTCGCGGAGGGTGAAGAAGTTCGCCAGCGAGTACCCGACGGCGGCGACGGCGACGAACAGCGAGAAGAAGCCGAGGCCGGTTCCGTCGAGGTTCATGAACAGGTTGAACGCGACGTAGAGGTAGGTGAAGCCGAACAGGTAGAGCCCTGATGCGTTGAGGATCTGGTCGGTGTTGCCGTTGGCGCTGAAGATCAGGTATGTCGGTGTGACGACCTGCAGGAGGCCGACGAAGATGTTGAGCGGGGCTGCGGAGCGGCCCTCGACCCAGCCGAGGAGCATCGCGCCGTTGACGAACAGGACGGCGCCCACGTAGATCAGTCCGACGGCTCCCATGTCACGGCCTCGGCAGCCGGCGCAGGGCCGGGTTCGGCGGGGCGAGGGGGGTGCGTCGGGACGCCGGGCGCGGCGGCGGGGCGCCCACGACGGCCGGGGTGTCGGCGGTGGCGCGGGTCCGGTCGATCAGCGTCATCGCGGCGTCGGTGCCCCGGCCCAGCATGGGCGCGGTGTACTGGCGGGCGGACGTCGCGGTGCAGCGGGGGCAGGGCGCGGTCTCGGGGGCGGTGCCGATGGGGGTGGTCAGGTCGAAGGCACCGTGGGCGGCACAGCGATAGCGGTAGAGGGCCACGAGCGCTCCTTCCACGTCGTTGTGGGGAGTCCCCGGGACCACCGTGATGACGATCACCGGAAACAATTTCCTGGGAAACTACGGCGTGTGACCAAGGCTGTCAACGACCAGTCGGAGCGCCACCGGCCCGACGCGAGAACCCGCAGGTGGGGACGGGGTCAGAGCTCCTGGATGACGTCCCAGCGCAGGCCGTCGGCCACCGCCAGGAACACCCGCTGCTTGAGGTGACGGTCGCGCACCACGACCGTCCCGCGCGGGCTCTCGTAGGCCAGCCCCTCCGACACCGACGTCACCGAGCCCACCTCGGCCGAGTGCGCCCGCCGGATCAGGGCCGACAGCAGCCGGACGCCCTCGTAACAGGACTCCCCCAGGCTGTTGAGCACCGGCGCGTCGGGACCGAACCGGCTGAAGTAGGCCGCGGCGAAGTCGAGACCCGGCGTCGTCGCCAGCTCCTCGAAGTACCCGGCCGACGTCAGCAGCCCACGGGTGTTGTTCGCACCCGAGGCGAGCAGGACGTTCTCGTCGATCAGCGAGCTGAACCGCAGGATGTCGCGGTCCATGCCGCGCGCGCTGAACTGCCGGTTGAAGCACACCGCGTCGTCACCGATGAGCAGCATCAGGACGGCCTCGCACCCGCTGGCCTCGATGCGCCCCAACGGCCCCGCGAAGTCCGACGTGCCCAGCGGCACGTACATCTCGTCGCACACCGTGCCGCCGATCGCCCGCAGGTACTCCTTGGCGATGTGGGCCGAGCGGCGCGGCCAGATGTAGTCGTCACCGACGATCGTCCAGCGCCGCACCCCGACCGTGCCCGCGAACCAGTCGAGCGTCGGGCCCAGCTGCAGGTCCGGCGTCTCCCCCGTCAGGAACACCCCCGGGCGGTGCTCACCGCCCTCGTAGAGGGCGGTGTAGGCGTACGGGACCCGGCCCCCGATCCGCGGCGCGACCGCCTCCCGGACCGCGGAGATGTGCCAGCCCGTGACGGCCTCGACCGCGCCCGCCCGGATCAGCGCGTCGACCTCGGTGGCCACGACGTCGGGCGCCCGGCCGCCGTCGACGGGCAGCAGCCGCAGCTCACGGCCGAGGACGCCGCCCTCCTCGTTGATCTCGGCCGCGGCCAGATCGGCGCAACTCTCGCACGACGGCCCGAAGATGCCGGCCGGTCCCTGCAACGGGACGACGAGCGCCATCGTGAGGACGTCCGGCCCGGCCGACGGCGGCACCGTCAGTCGCTCGGCCTCGCCGCCCGCGGTCATGTGACGACGCTAGCGACCCGGTGGGCCCGGCGGTTACTCCGAACGTGGGTTAGCATGCGACGGTGGCAGCGCGTCCGGACCCGTCGGAGCTCGTCGACGGCCCCGTCGAGGGCCGGATGGCCCCGGTCGACGACGAGACGCTGCGCGTGCTCACCCTCGTCGAGCGCTCCGTCGAGCAGCAGCTCGACGAGGCGCTCAAGGCCCACGGCGCCGACATCGAGCAGTGGCGCATCCTGTCACTGCTCGTCGCGCGCGGCGGCTGCCCGATGAACGTCGTCGCCGAGCACGCGATGATGCTGGCGCCCAAGCTGTCCAAGCTGGTCGACCGGATGGTCTCGGCCAACCTGGTGCTGCGCCGGCCCGACGAGCTCGACCGGCGCCGCGTGCTCGTCGCCGCCTCCCCGCGCGGGCGTCAGGCCCACACGGTGTGGGAGGAGGCCACGGCCGACGTGCGGCGCCAGTTCAGCCGGCTGCTCGGGCCCGACGCCGAGCTGTTCGACGACCTGCTGCGCCGGCTGCGCAACGGCCTGCAGGGCCCCACGCAGGACTGACCCCGCGACGTCAGGACGCCGGGGCAGACGACGACAGCAGCTGCGCCACCCGCACCACGACCGGGTCGACGTCGGCGCCGGCGTCGACGGCCGCGACCAGCCTGCGCCGCATCCGCGGGTCCCAGAACCTCCTCAGGTGCGCCGCGATCGCCGCGGCCGCGTCGTCGGCGGGGCGGTGCGCGAACTGGACGACGATGTCGGAGACCATCCGCACCTCGGGCCCGAGCTCATCCACGGCCGGCCCCCACCGAGGTCTGCTCGTGGGCGGGCGCCGCGGCCGTGAGCGCCGTCGACGGCGTCACCTGCACCGCGGTCACCTTGTACTCCGGACAGTTGGTCGCCCAGTCGGAGTTGTCCGTCGTGACGACGTTCGCGCCGCTGACCGGATGGTGGAACGTCGTGTAGCAGACACCCACCGGCATCCGGTCGGAGATCTTGGCGCGCAACGAGGTCGTGCCCACCCGGCTGGCCAGCTCGACCCGGTCGCCGTCGGCCACACCGCGAACCTCGGCGTCGTGGGGATGCAGCTCCAGGACGTCCTCGGGGTGCCACGCCACGTTGGCCGTGCGCCGCGTCTGGGCGCCGACGTTGTACTGCGACAGGATGCGCCCCGTCGTCAGGATCAGCGGGAAACGGCGGTTGCTGCGCTCGCGCGTCGGCACGTACGGGGTGACGACGAACCGGCCCTTGCCGCGGACGAACCCGTCGACGTGCATGATCGGCGTCCCCTCCGGCCGCTCGGTGGTGCAGGGCCACTGCACCGAGCCGACGGCGTCGAGGTGGGCGAAGGACACCCCGGCGAACGTGGGCGTCGTCAGCGCGATCTCGTCCATGATCTGGGCGGCGTCGTCGTAGTGCATCGGGTAGCCCATGGCCTGCGCGATCTCGCAGACGATCTGCCACTCCTGCTTGCCGGTCCGCGCCGCCATCACCGGGCGGACGCGGTTGATGCGCCGCTCGGCGTTGGTGAACGTGCCGTCCTTCTCCAGGAACGACGTGCCCGGCAGCAGGACGTGCGCGAACTTCGCGGTCTCGTTGACGAACAGGTCCTGCACCACGACGAGGTCGAGCGCGGCCAGCGCCGCGTGCACGTGGCTGATGTTGGGGTCGGACTGCGCGATGTCCTCGCCTTGCACGAACAGCGCCCGGAACGAGCCGTCGAGCGCGGAGTCGAACATGTTGGGGATGCGCAGGCCCGGCTCGTCGAGCAGCGGCGTGCCCCACAGCTGTTCGTAGACCTCGCGGACCGAGCCGTCGGAGACGTGGCGGTAGCCGGGCAGCTCGTGCGGGAACGAGCCCATGTCGCAGGAGCCCTGGACGTTGTTCTGCCCGCGCAGCGGGTTGACCCCGACCCCGGAGCGGCCGATGTTGCCGGTGGCCATGGCGAGGTTGGCCATGCCCATCACCATCGTCGAGCCCTGGCTGTGCTCGGTGACGCCCAGGCCGTAGTAGATCGCGGCGTTGCCGGCCGTCGCGTAGAGCCGGGCGGCGGCGCGTACCTCGGCGGCCGGGACGCCGGTGATCTCCTCGACGGCTTCGGGCGAGTGCGCGGGATCGGCGATGAACGCCTCCCACTCGTCGATGTTCTCGCAGCGGGCGTCGACGAACTCGCGGTCGACCAGCCCCTCGGTGACGACGACGTGGGCCATGGCGTTGACGATCGCGACGTTGGTGCCCGGGTTGAGCGCGAGGTGGTGCGCGGCCTCGATGTGGGGGCTGCGGACCAGGTCGATCGAGCGGGGGTCGGCGACGATGAGCCGGGCGCCCTGGCGCAGCCGCTTCTTCATCCGCGACCCGAACACCGGGTGGGCGTCGGTGGGGTTGGCGCCGATCACCATGATCACGTCGGCGTCGTCGACGGACGCGAAGTCCTGGGTGCCCGCCGAGGTGCCGAAGGTCTGGTTCAGCCCGTACCCGGTCGGCGAGTGGCAGACCCGCGCGCACGTGTCGACGTTGTTGTTGCCGAACGCCGCCCGCACCATCTTCTGGACGACGTAGACCTCCTCGTTGGTGCACCGCGAGGAGGTGATCGCGCCGATCGACCCGGTCCCGTGCTCGGCCTGGATCGCGCGCAGGCGACGGGCGGTGTGGGTGATCGCCTCCTCCCAGGAGACCTCGCGCCACTCGTCGGCGATCGAGTCGCGCACCCGCGGCGTCAGGACCCGGTCCGGGTGGGAGGCGTAGCCGAACGCGAAGCGCCCCTTCACACACGAGTGGCCCTCGTTGGCGCCGCCGTCCTTGTACGGCACCATCCGGACGAGCTCCGTGCTGTCACCGGAGCCGCGCAGCTCGGCCTTGAACGAGCAGCCGACGCCGCAGTAGGCGCACGTGGTGATCACCGAGCGGGTGGGCATGCCGAGCTCGACGACGGTCTTCTCCTGCAGCGTCGCCGTCGGGCAGGCCTGGACGCACGCGCCGCAGGAGACGCAGTCGGACTCCATGAAGGTGCCACCCGCGCCCGGCGAGACCTTCGAGTCGAAACCGCGGCCCTCGATCGTGAGCGCCAGGGTGCCCTGCACCTCGTCGCAGGCCCGCACGCAGCGCGAGCAGAGGATGCACTTGGCCGGGTCGAACTCGAAGTACGGGTTCGACGTGTCCGTGAGCAGGTCCATGTGGTTGGCGCCGGCGTCGACACCGGAGCCGTAGCGGACCTCGCGCAGCCCCGTCACACCGGCCATGTCCTGCAGCTCGCAGTCGCCGTTGGCCGAGCAGGTCAGGCAGTCGAGCGGGTGGTCGGAGATGTAGAGCTCCATGACCCCGCGGCGCAGCCTGCCCAGCTTCTCGGTCTGGGTCCGCACCACCATGCCGGGCGCGACCGGCGTCGTGCAGGAGGCGGGGGTGCCGCGGGCGCCGTCGATCTCGACGACGCACAGCCGGCACGAGCCGAACGCCTCCAGGCTGTCGGTCGCGCACAGCTTCGGGACCTCGCAGCCCGCCTGCGCGGCCGCGCGCATCACCGACGTGCCCGGGGGCACGGCGACGGTCGTGCCGTCGATGGTGAGCTCGACGCCTGCGTCCCCGGCGCGGGCGGGCGTGCCGAAGTCGGGTTCTTTCAGCAGGCTCACCGGAAGTCCTCCGCGAAGTGCGTCACTGCGCTGCGCACCGGGAGTGGGGTGAGCCCACCCATGGCGCACAGCGATCCGTCGGTCATGAGCTCGCACAGGTCCTCGAGGAGCATGAGGTTGGCCTCGCGGTCCACGCCCGCCCGGATGCGGTCGATCGTCTCGACGCCGCGCACCGCCCCGATCCGGCACGGTGTGCAGCGCCCGCACGACTCCTCGGCGCAGAACTCCATCGCGAACCGCGCCATCGCCGACATGTCGACGGTGTCGTCGAACACGACGATTCCGCCGTGCCCGACCATCGCGCCGGACGCGGCGAAGGCCTCGTAGTCCATCGGCAGGTCGAACTGCTCGACCGGCAGGTAGGCCCCCAGCGGGCCGCCGACCTGCACCGCCCGCACCGGCCGCCCGGACAGGGTGCCGCCGCCGAACGTCTCGACCAGCTCGCCGAGCGAGATGCCGAAGGCCGTCTCCAGGACGCCGCCGCGGGCGATGTTGCCGCCCAGCTGGAACACCTGCGTCCCGCGCGAGCGCCCGACGCCGAGCGAGGCATAGGCCTCGGCGCCGTCGGCCAGGATCGTGGGCACCGAGGCCAGCGACAGCACGTTGTTGACGACGGTCGGCCGCCCGAACAGGCCCTCCAGCGCGGGGATCGGGGGCTTCGGCCGGACCGTGCCGCGCCTGCCCTCGAGACTCTCCAGCATGGAGGTCTCCTCGCCGCAGATGTAGGCGCCGGCGCCGACGCGGACGTGCACGTCGAACGCGAACCCCGAGCCGAGGACGTCGGGGCCGAGCCAGCCGCGCTCGCGGGCGGCGACGATCGCGGTGCGAAGCGCGGCAACGGCATCGGGGTACTCGGAGCGGACGTAGACGTACCCCTCGCGGGCCCCGACCGCGTACGCG
Organism: Pseudonocardia sulfidoxydans NBRC 16205; assembly: GCF_007989085.1. Lineage (GTDB taxonomy): Bacteria > Actinomycetota > Actinomycetes > Mycobacteriales > Pseudonocardiaceae > Pseudonocardia > Pseudonocardia sulfidoxydans. The sequence continues at coordinate 23,531 of NZ_BJVJ01000053.1, read as the reverse complement.
GCGATGGTCATGCCGGTGAGCAGGGTGAAGGGGTCGCCCTCCATCAGCATCCGGTCGGCGAAGGTGCCGCTGTCGCCCTCGTCGGCGTTGCAGCACACGAACTTCTCCTCCGCCGCCGCGGCCGCGACGGTCTTCCATTTGACGCCGGTCGGGAAGCCGGCGCCGCCGCGCCCGCGCAGGCCGGAGTCGGTCACCGCGGTGACGACGTCGGCCGGTTCCATCGCGAGCGCGGCGCGCAGGCCGTCGAGGCCGCCGTGGCGTTCGTGGTCGGCCGGGTCGGCGGGGTCGACGACGCCGACGCGGGCGAACGTCAGCCGCTGCTGGGCCCGCATCCACGGCAGGTCCTCGACCGGGCCCAGCCCGGCAGCGGTGCCGTCGAGCATCCCGGCGGCGACGAGCCCGTCGACGTCCTCGGGTGCGACGGGCCCGTAGCCCACGCGGCCGGCGTCGGTCTCGACCTCGACGAGCGGCTCCAGCCAGAGCATGCCGCGCGAGCCGGTGCGCACGACGTGGGCGCCGGCGCGGGCGAGCAGCTCGGCGACCTCGTCGGCCCCGACGGAGACGGCCGCGGAGTCCTTGGGCACGAAGACCGTCATCGGCCCAGCCCTCGTGTCTGCCCGATCAGCGCGTCGAGGCGGGCCGGGGTGACGCGGCCGTGCAGCCGGTCGCCGACCTGCACGGCCGGGCCGAGCGCGCAGTTGCCGAGGCAGAAGACCTCGTCGAGGGTGACCGCGCCGTCGGGGGTGGTCTCCCCCCGCGCGACGCCGAGGCTCGTGACGGCGTGCTCCAGCAGCGCCTGGCCACCGACGGCCTGGCAGGCCTCGGCCCGGCACACGCGCACGGTCACGCGCCCGGGCGGGGTGGTGCGGAAGTCGCGGTAGAAGGTGACGACGCCGTGGACCTCGGCCGTCGACAGGTTGAGCCGGTCGGCCAGGACCGGGACGACCGAGGGTGGCACGTGACCGAGCTCCGCCTGCACCGCGTGCAGGATCGGCAGCAGGGCGCCACGGGACCCGGAATGCGCCTCGAGCGCCTGGCTCACCACCTCGTCCACCCGTGCGGGGGGCGCCTCGATACTCATCGGCGGTCCCGACGCTCACGGCTGCGTGTCATGCAGGTGACTGTGGGGTGGTCACCGGGAACGGTCAAAGCAAACGTTCCTATCCGGTGATAGCCGTTAACTATCAGGACCGGTGGGCGGCAGCTACCCGATCACGGCGACGCGGATCGCCCGCGCCGCGGGGACACCCAGCACGAGTGCACCGGGCCCGTGCACGACCTCGATGGTGCCGGCGGTGTCGTGGCGCTCGGTCACCCGCAGGACGCTGCCCAGCGCGATGCCGAGCCGGTCGAGGTGGCGCAGCATGAGCGGATCGGTGTCGGAGACCCGCACGACCCGCACCCGGGCCCCCTCGGCGACCACGTCCAGGGTCAGCTCCGCCTCGTCGGGCACGGTGCCGTCGGCGTTCGGGATCGGGTCACCGTGCGGGTCCCGGTCGGGCTCGCCGAGCCGCGCCGCGAGCCGTTCGACGAACGTGTCCGACACCGCGTGCTCCAGGACGTCGGCCTCCTCGTGCACCTCGTCCCACGTGTAGCCCAGGTACTCGACGAGGAACGTCTCGATCAGCCGGTGCTTGCGCACCGTGGCCAGGGCGATCCGCCTGCCGTCGTCGGTCAGCTCGATCGTGCCGTACCGGGCGTGGGCGACGAGGCCACGCTCGGTCAGCCTGCGGACGACCTCCGACACCGACGACGCCGCCAGCCCCAGCCGCCCGGCGAGCCGTGAGACCGTCACGGGCTCGTCGGACCACTCCCCGGCGGTCCACAGGACCTTCAGGTAGTTCTCCGTCGCCGCGGACTCCGACATCCGTCCCTCTCGTCACGCACCCGTCGCCGGAACCGTACGACAGCGCGCATTCCTCAGAGCCGCTCCCCGTGCACGACGGCATCGAGAACCGGCTTGGTCGTCGACCGGCGGAACCGGGCGAGCAGCCCGTTCCTCGGCCCGAACAGGTAGACCACCGCGAACGCCGCACCCTGGGTGACGACGACCAGTCCGCCCGGCGCGGCGTCGAGCCAGTAGCTCAGGTACAGCCCGATCGTCGCGCACACCGCCGACAGCACCGGCGCGAGCGCCAGCATCCGGGAGAAGCGGTCGGTGAGCAGCTGCGCGGTCGCGCCGGGCAGGATCAGCATCGCGACGACGAGGATGACCCCGACGACCTGCAGTGCCACCACCGCGGTCAGCGCGAGCAGCCCCAGCAGCAGCGCGCCGAGGCGTCGCGGCGACAGCCCGATCGCGTGCGCGTGACCCGGGTCGAACGCGTACAGGACCAGGTCACGACGCTTGGCCAGCAGCACGGCGGCCACCACCGCGCCGAGGACGACGACCTGGACGAGGTCGGCGACCGACACCCCCAGGACGTTGCCGAACACGATGTGGTTGAGGTCGGTCTGGCTCGGGGTCACCGAGATCAGCACCAGTCCGAGCGCGAACAGCGTCGTGAACACGATGCCGATCGCCGCGTCCTCCTTGACCCGGCTGGTGTCGCGGATCGCGCCGATCAGCCCGACGGCCAGGAACCCGAACACGACGGCGCCGATCGCGAACGGCAGACCCAGGACGTAGGCGAGCACCACCCCGGGCAGCACGGCGTGCGACACCGCGTCGCCCATCAGGGACCACCCGATCAACACCAGCCAGCACGACAGCAGCGCGCACACCACCGCGGCGACGACCGTCGTGACCAGGGCGCGGATCATGAACCCGTAGGACAGGGGCTCGACGATGAGCTCGATCGGGTTCACGCCGTCCTCCCCTGCTCCAGCGGGTCCATCCCGAACGCGCGGGCCAGGTTCTCCGGGCGCAGCACCTCGTCGACCGGGCCGTGCAGCAGCACCCGGCGCAGCAGCAGCACCGCCTCGTCGGCCAGCGCGGGCAGGGCGTGCAGGTCGTGGGTGGCGATCAGGACCGCGCAGCCGTCGGCCGCCAGCTCGGTGAGCAGTGCCGACATCGTCGCCTCCGAGCGTTTGTCGACGCCCGCGAACGGCTCGTCGAGCAGCAGGACCTCGGCACCCTGCGCGATCCCGCGGGCCACGAACGCCCGCTTGCGCTGCCCGCCGGAGAGCTGCCCGATCTGGCGGTCGGCCAGGTCGGTGAGCTCCACCCGGGCCAGCGCGTCGGCGACCGCGACCCGGTCGGCCGTCCGCGTGCGCCGCAACGCGCCGAGGCGGCCGTAGCGGCCCATCGTCACGACGTCGCGCACCGACACCGGGAACGCCCAGTCGACGGCCTCGGCCTGCGGGACGTAGCCGACGATGCCGCGCCGGCGCGCCCCTGCCGGGTCGTGGCCGGCGATCCGGACCCGGCCCGCGTCCGCGCGCAGCAGACCCATCACCGACTTGAACAGCGTCGACTTGCCCGACCCGTTCATCCCGATCAGCCCGCACACCGTGCCCGGGTCGAGCCGCAACGACACGTCGTCCAGCGCGACCAGGGGGCCGTAGCGGACCGTCAGCCCCTCGACCTGCACCGCCGCGGTACTCACGCCGCCGACCCGGTGAGCCCGGCGATGATCGTGCGGGTGTCGTGGCGGATCAGGTCCAGGTAGGTCGGGACGGGTCCGCCGGGTTCGGACAGCGAGTCGACGTAGAGGATGCCACCGAACCGGGTGCCCGTCGCGGCGACGACCTGGCGCATCGCGCTGTCGGACACCGTCGACTCGCAGAACACCGCCGGGACCCGGTTCTCGCTCACGAACGCGATCGTCGATGCCACCTGCTGCGGCGTCGCCTGCTGCTCGGCGTTGACCGCCCAGATGTAGCGCTCGGTCAGGCCCGCGTCCCGCGCGAGGTAGGAGAACGCGCCCTCGCACGTCACGAGCGCCCGCTGGGTCGCCGGCACCGCCGCCAACGCCGTCACCAGCTCGTCGTGGACCGTCCGCAGCTGCGCCTTGTACGTCTCGGCGTTGGCGCGGAACGCGTCGGTGTTCGCCGGGTCGAGGTTCGAGAACGCGGCGACCATGTTGTCGACGTAGCGCGCCACGTTGTCGGGGCTCATCCACGCGTGCGGGTTCGGCTTGCCCGCGTAGGCGTCCTCGCTGATGTCGATGACCTCGACGCCGTCGGACACCACGACGTGCGGCACCGACAGCTCCGACACGAACCGGCCGAACCAGAGCTCCAGGTTGAGCCCGTTGTCGACGATCAGGTCCGCCTCCGCGGCCTTGCGGATGTCGCCGGGGGTCGGCTCGTAGCCGTGGATCTCCGCGCCCACCTTGGTGATCGACTCGACCTGCAGGTGCTCCCCCGCCACGTTGCGGGCGATGTCGGCCAGCACCGTGAACGTGGTGAGCACCAGCGGACGTTCGGCGTCGCGCGCCGGACCGGCGCCGGAGCAGCCGGCCACCACCAGCAGCAGGACGGCCAGTACCGCCACGACCCCGGCCCGGCCGCGCACGAGGGCACGGGCCGGTCGAGAGGCGCTCGACCCGAGGCAACGCTGCGAACCGGACATGACGGGCAGACTAAGAGTTCGGGCACCCGAAATCTATGTTTCGGTGGTCTGACTTCTTGAGACACCGTCTCATCCGATGCGCCGGATCTGCGGCCAGAGCTGAGCCCAGCTCGCAGTGAGGTCGCGGCAGACGGCGACGGGCGCGCCCTGCTCGTCGTTGTCGAGACCGATGCCGTTGTCGATGCGCGCCAACGGTTCCACGCTGCCGCACCACCGGCTCAGCGTGTCGGGTCGGTAGCCGACGGCGATCGCCGTCGTCGCCGACGCGGGCGGCGGGCCCCACTCGCCATAGCTGTTGTGTCCGCTGTAGACCGGCGGTAGGCCGAGGGCGGGGCCGTAGTGGTCGACGGCGCCGGCCTCGCCGTAGTTGGCGGTCAGCACGATCGTCGACGCACGTTCGGCGGGCGCCACGGTGTCGGCGGCCCGGGCGATCGTCTCGGCGAAGCCCGGCCACCCGACCTGCTCCCCCGCGTCGTAGTTGATCGCGTCGATCGGTATGCCGGGCAGCGCCGTCGCGGGCACCAGCGGCAGGAACAGCAGCGCACTGACCGCGGCGGCGAGGGCGACCCCGGCGACGAGGATTCCACGCCGGACCCGGTGCGCCCCACGGCCCGCCCAGTCCACGACCGGCCCGGCGCCGGCGGCGAGCAGCAGCGGGTAGAGCCCGACCATGTAGTACGGCTTGCCGCCCGTCGCGACGAACAGGACGAGCAGCAGGACCCAGGCGACGGCGAAGGCGCGCCAGCGGCGCAGGGCGGGGTCACGGGCGAGGCGCCACAGCCCGGTCCCCCAGATCGGCACGAACAGCGGGCTGGCGATCACCAGCTGGTAGGGCACGAGGATCCAGCGCGACGCGCTGGTGCCGGAGCTGCCGCCCGCGATCGCCGACGACAGCTCGAGCATCGGCCAGCCGTGCCGGGCCTCCCACACCAGGAACGGCGTCCACACGAGCAGCGCGAGGAGCCCGCCGAGCCACGGCCAGGGCGTGCGCAGCACCTCCCGCGGCCCCCCGACGAGGATGCCGATCAGCAAAGCCCCCACCAGGAATGCCGGCAGCACCTTGTTCTGCAGCCCGATCCCGGCGACGAGACCGACGAGCAGCCAGGTCGCGCCGCCGTCGCGCAGCGCCCGCACGGCGAGCCAGGAGACGAGCGCCCAGGCCGCCACGTCGAAGGTCGTCGTCGACAGCAGGTGCCCGACCGCGAGCAGGAACGACGACGCCCCGGTCGCGGCGGCGGCCAGCAGCTGGGCGCCGCGGCCGCCGCCGAGCTCCCGGGCGAGCAGCCCCGCGCACACGACGACGAGCGCCGACGCGATCGCCGACGCGACGCGCAGACCGACGAGGGAGTCGCCGAACAGGACCGTCGCGACCCGGGCCAGCAGCGGGGTGAGCGGCGGCTGGTCGACGTAGCCGAACGCGAGCTCACGGCCCGCGCGCAGGAAGTACAGCTCGTCGCGGTGGTATCCGTAGCGGCCCGCCGTCGCGAGGAGCACGACGAGGACGACGCCTGCGGCGGCGCCCACACCGGCCCACCACAGCCGGGGTCTCACCTGCTGTTCGACGACCGTCGTCACCACCCTCATCCTGCCGTGGCGCGCTCCGCGCGCGAAAGTCGTTGACCTCAACCGGGGTTCAGCGCGCACGCTGGCCGACGTGAGCAGCGCGACGGACGATCCGACCTCTCCCCCGACGAGCGCCCCGGCGACCGACCAGGCCGCGGTGCGCCCCGAGCTGTTCGGGCCCGGCAGGCGGGCGACGACCGTCGGAATCCTGCTGCTGATCAGCATGATCGCGTTCGAGGCGATGGGCGTCGGCACCGCGATGCCGGCGGTCGTGGCCGACCTGGGATCGGTGTCGTCGTACGCGTGGCCGTTCGTGGCGTTCACGGCCGCGAGCGTCGTCGGGACGGTGCTCGGCGGACGCTGGTGCGACCAGCGCGGCCCGCGGGGCACGCTTGTCACCTCGCCGATGCTGTTCGGGGCGGGCCTGCTCGTGGCGGGGACGGCACCGTCGATGGCACAGCTGCTGGTCGGGCGGGTGCTGCAGGGGCTGGGCGCCGGGGCCGTGGCCGTCGCGGTGTACGTGCTGATCGCGCTGGTCTACAGCGAGCGGGCGCGGCCGGCGGTGTTCGCGCTGATGTCGTCGGCGTGGGTGCTGCCGGCGCTGGTCGGACCGCCCGTCGCCGGGGTGGTCACCGAGCGCCTCTCGTGGCACTGGGTGTTCCTGGGGATCGTGCCGTTCGTCGTGGTCGCCGTGGTGCTGGTGCTGCCCGCGGTCCGCGACCTGCCGGCGGGCCGCCCCGCACGGACCGGTGCGCACGGGCGCGGGATCGTCGCCGCCGCCCTCGCGGCGGCGGCCGCGGTCGCCGCGCTCAGCTGGGCCGGTCAGCACCCGACGGGCCTGCCCGCCGCGGTCGTCGCCGTCGTCGCACTCGCACTGCTGGTTCCGGCGCTGCGCCGGCTGCTGCCCGCGGGGTCGTTCCGCGCGCGGCGCGGGATCGCGGCGGTCGTGGCGTCGCGCGGCCTGTTGTCGGGCGCGTTCTTCACCGTCAACGCCTACCTGCCGCTGATGCTGACGTCGACGCACGGCTGGTCGCTGTCGGCCGCCGGTATCCCGCTGATCGTGGGGGCGCTGGGCTGGTCGTCCGCGGCAGCATGGCAGGGCCGGCACCCGGACCTGTCACGGCCGACGCTGCTGCGGGTCGGGTTCGCGTTCGTGACCGTCGGGATCGCGGGGCTGCTGGCGGTGGCACCGTCCTGGGGCGTCGCGTGGCTGTCGCTGCCGTTCTGGGTGGTCGCGGGCGTCGGGATGGGGCTCGGGTTCTCGTCGCTGTCGTTCCTGCTGCTGGCGCGTTCGGCGGAGGCGGGTCCGGGCCGGGTCGGCTCCGACTCGGCGGCCGCGCAGCTCACCGACCAGCTCTCGCAGGCGACGCTCGTCGGGGTCGGCGGCGCCCTCCTGGCGACGACGACGTCCCCGGCCGTCGCGTTGCCGCTGCTGATCGCGGGTCTACTGGTACTGGCCGTCGTGGGCACGGGCATCGCAGGCCGCACCAACCCCCTGTGAGCGGCAATAGTCGCTATCGCGACTATTGCCGCTCACGACCCCTGACCAGGGAGTCCATCGCAGCCGGGCCCGCGCCGCCGACTGGTACGCGTCCGAGGACCGTCGGCCGTGGGGCCGGTCGAGGCGGCGTCTGCCACGATCGCGGAACCATGACTGCGCCTGTCCGCCCCTTCGACCACGAGTTCGCACCCACCCGGATCGTGTTCGGGCCCGGGCGGCTCGCCGAGGTCGGTGACGAGGTCGCGCGGCTCGGCGCGTCCCGGGCGATGGTGATCGTGAGCGGGCACGCGCCCGGCGGGGACACGGTGACGGCCGCGCTCGGCGCGCGTGCCGCGCTGACCTGGCACGAGATCGCCCAGCACGTGCCCGTCGACATCGCCTCGCGTGCCACGGCCGCGGCGCGTGACGCCGGCGCGGACGTGATCGTGAGCCTCGGCGGCGGGTCGGCGACCGGGCTCGCGAAGGCCGTGGCGCTCGAGCTCGGGATCCCGATCGTCGCCGTGCCGACGACCTACGCCGGTTCCGAGCTGACGCCCGTCTACGGCATGACCGGTGGGCAGCGCAAGCGCACGGGATCCGACGAGCGGGTCCGGCCGCGCGTCGTGCTCTACGACCCCGAGCTGACGGTCGGCCTCCCGGCCGCGGTGACGGGCCCGAGCACGTTCAACGCGATGGCGCACTGTTTCGCCGCGCTCTGGGCACCGGCCGGGAACCCGCTGATCGCGGCGCTCGCCGCCGACGCCGTCCGCATCCTCACGACGTCGCTGCCCGTCGTCACGACGAACCCGGCGGATCTCGACGCCCGCGCCGGCCTGCAGTACGGGGCCTTCCTCGCCGGGACGGCGCTGGGCTCGGCCGGAACCGGCCTGCAGCATCGGATCTCGCACGCGCTCGGTGGGCGGCTGGGACTGGTGCACGCCGACACGCACTCCGTCGTGTTGCCCTACGTCGTCGCGTTGAACGCCGCGGCGGTGCCGGACATGGTGTCACGCCTGCGTCCGTACCTGGGTGACGATCCCGGCCGCGCCCTGTGGGAGCTCGCCGCGCGCATCGGGCTGCCCCATGACCTCGCGACGCTCGGTGCCACCGGCGAGGCCCTCGACGGCGTGGCCCACGACGTCGCGGACACCACGAACCCGGTGCCGGCGTCCTTCGACACGATCCGGGCGCTGCTCGACCGCGCGTACCGGGGTCGTGAGTGGCAATAGTCGCGATAGCGACCATTGCCACTCACAGGCTTTCGACGTCGCCTTCCGATTCCAGGTAGGCGGTGCGCAGGGCGGCGAGGGTGTCGGGGTCCGGGGCCTCCCACATGCCGCGTTCGACCGCTTCCAGCAGCCGTTCGGCCATGCCGTGCAACGCCCACGGGTTCGACTCGGACAGGAACGCGCGGTTCTCCGGATCGAGGACGTACTCGCCCGCCAGCCGGTCGTACATCCAGTCGTCGACGACACCGGTCGTGGCGTCGTAGCCGAAGAGGTAGTCGACCGTCGCGGCCATCTCGAAGGCGCCCTTGTAGCCGTGGCGGCGCATCGCCGCGATCCAGCGCGGGTTGACCACGCGCGCCCGGAACACCCGCGCCGTCTCCTCCGACAGCGTCCGGGTGCGCACGGACTCGGGCCGCGTCGAGTCACCGATGTAGGCCTCCGGCGCGGAGCCGGTGAGCGCGCGGACCGTCGCGACCATGCCGCCGTGGTACTGGTAGTAGTCGTCGGAGTCGGCGATGTCGTGCTCACGGGTGTCGGTGTTCTTGGCCGCCACCGCGATCCGCCGGTAGGCGTTCTCCATGTCGTCGCGCGCGGGGACGCCGTCGAGGCCGCGGCCGTAGGCGTAGCCGCCCCACGTCGTGTAGACCTCGGCGAGGTCGGCGTCACCGCGCCAGTCCCGGGACTCGACGAGCTGCAGCAGCCCCGCGCCGTACGTGCCGGGCTTCGAGCCGAAGACGCGGGTGCGGGCGCGCCGCTCGTCGCCGTGGCGGTCCCGGTCGGCCTCCACGTGTGCCCGGACGAAGTTCTGCGACGCCGGTTCGTCGAGACCCGCGACGAGGGCGACGGCGTCGTCGAGAAGGGCCAGGACGTGCGGGAACGCGTCGCGGAAGAACCCGGAGATGCGGACGGTGACGTCGATGCGGGGGCGGCCGAGCTCGTCGAGCGGGATCGGTTCGAGGCGGACGACGCGGCGCGACATCTCGTCCCACACCGGGCGGACGCCGAGCAGGGCGAAGACCTCGGCGACGTCGTCACCGGACGTGCGCATGGCGGACGTGCCCCACACCGAGATGCCGACCGAGCGGGGCCAGTCGTCGTGGTCGCGGCGGTAGCGCTCGACGAGCGAGTCCGCCATCGCCTGCCCCGTCTCCCACGCCAGCCGCGACGGGACGGCCTTGGGGTCGACGGAGTAGAAGTTGCGCCCGGTCGGGAGCACGTTGACCAGGCCGCGCAGCGGGGAGCCCGACGGCCCGGCGGGGACGAACCCGCCGGCCAGGGCGTGCAGGACGCGGTCGATCTCGTGGGCGGTCCCGGCGAGGCGGGGGACGACCTCGGTCGCGGCGAAGCGCAACACGGCCTCGGCTTCGGGGGCTTTGTGGAGGCGCGCGATCTCGGCGACGGCGGCCGGATCCCAGCCCGCAGCCTCCATGTCCGCGACCAGCGTGTGTGCGAGCGCCTCGATCGCGTCCGTGCGCGCCTTCGTCTCCGACCCGTCCTCGACCAGGCCGAGAGCCTCCCGCAGCCCGGGCACGTTCTGCTCCCCGCCCCACATCTGCCGGGCCCGCAACATGGCCAGCACCAGCTCGACCCGCTGCGCGCCCGTCGGGGCCGCGCCGAGGACGTGCAGCCCGTCGCGGATCTGGACGTCCTTGATCTCGCACAACCAGCCGTCGACGTGCAGGAGCATGTCGTCGAAGTGATCTTCCTCGGGGCGCTCGGACAGCCCGAGGTCGTGGTCGAGCTTCGCCGCCTGCATCAGCGTCCAGATCTGCTGACGGATCGCGGGCAGCTTCGCCGGGTCGAGCGCTGCGATGTTGGCGTGCTCGTCGAGCAGCTGCTCCAGCCGCGAGATGTCGCCGTAGCTCTCGGCGCGCGCCATCGGCGGGATCAGGTGGTCGACCAGCGTGGCGTGGGCGCGGCGCTTGGCCTGCGTGCCTTCGCCGGGGTCGTTGACCAGGAACGGGTAGACCAGCGGCAGGTCGCCCAGCGCGGCGTCGGTCCCGCAGCCCGCGGACATGCCCAACGTCTTGCCCGGCAACCACTCCAGGTTCCCGTGCTTGCCGACGTGCACGATCGCGTGCGCCCCGAAACCCTCCTCGTCGCGCGGCGCGGCGAGCCAGCGGTAGGCGCCGAGATAGTGGTGCGAGGGCGGCAGGTCCGGATCGTGGTAGATCGCGACGGGGTTCTCGCCGAACCCGCGCGGCGGCTGCACCATCAGCACGACGTTGCCCGACCGCAGCGCCGCGACGACGATCTCGCCGTCCGGGTCGGCGGAGCGGTCGACGTAGTGCTCCCCCGGAGCGGGCCCCCAGTGCTTCTCGACGCCGTCGGTCAGCTCCGCGGGCAACCGTTCGAACCACGACCGGTAGCGGGCCGCCGAGATGCGGACGGGGTTGCCGGCCAGCTGCTCCTCGGTGAGCCAGTCCGGGTCCTGACCGCCGGCCTCGATGAGCGCGTGGATCAGTGCGTCGCCGTCGCCGTCGGCCACCCCGGGGAAGTCGCCGACGTCGTAGCCCGCCTCGGCCATGGTGCGCAGCAACGCGACCGTCGACGCCGGCGTGTCGAGCCCGACCGCGTTGCCGATGCGGGCGTGTTTCGTCGGGTACGCCGAGAGCATCACGACGATCCGCTTGTCCGCGTTGGGGATCCGGCGCAGCATGGCGTGTCGGACGGCGATCCCGGCGACGCGGGCCGCGCGCTCGGGGTCGGGCACGTAGACCGACAGGCCGTCGGCGTCGACCTCCTTGAACGAGAACGGCACCGTGATCAGCCGGCCGTCGAACTCCGGGACCGCGACCTGGGTGGCGACGTCGAGCGGGGTCATCCCGTCGTCGGAGGACGCCCACGACTCACGGCTGCTGGTCAGGCACAGGCCCTGCAGGATCGGGACGTCGAGCGCGGCCAGCTCCGCGACGTCCCACGCCTCGTCGTCACCCCCGGCCTGCGCGGACGCGGGCTTCGTCCCGCCCGCGGCGAGCACGGTGACGACCATGGCGTCGGCGGCGCGCAACGTCGTCAACAGTTCGGCGGGCGCCTGGCGCAGCGACGCGCAGTAGACCGGCAACGGCCGCCCACCCGCGTCCTCGATCGCCGTGCACAGCGCCTCGACGTAGCCGGTGTTCCCGGCGAGCTGCTGGGCGCGGTAGTAGAGGACGGCGACGGTCGGGCCGTCGCTCTCCTTCCCGCGGCGGTCGAGGATGCCCCAGGCCGGGAGCTCCGCCGGGGGCGCGAAGCCCTCGCCGGTGAGCAGGACGGTGTCGGACAGGAACGCGGCCAGCTGCGCGAGGTTGTCGGTGCCGCCCTGGGCGAGGTAGGCGTGGGCCTGCGCGGCGACCCCGGCGGGCACCGTCGACAGCTCCATCATCTCCGCGTCGGGCGCCATCTCCCCGCCCAGCGCCACGACCGGCTTCCCGGAGGCCAGGACCGCGTCGAGGCCGTCCTCCCAGTACCGGCGCCCGCCCAGGATCCGCACGACGACGACCGCGACGCCGTCGAGCAGCGCGGGGAGGTCGTCGAGCAGGACGCGGGCCGGGTTCGCGAGCCGGTACGGCGCGTCGGAGGCGCGGGCGGACAGCAGGTCGGTGTCCGACGTGGAGAGCAGCAGGATCTCGGGGCGCGGGTTCTCGGGGCGCATGGCCGGCCTTCCTCGGGATCCTCGTCCCGGGTGGGATGGTCGGCGGGCAGGTGAGTGTCCTGGCTCCCGGATCGGCGCTCGCCCCGGCCTTCCGGGCTCGCGCCCGTGGCCGTGCGTGGGGTCCGCTCCCCGGTGACAGTGGCGGGACCGCGCCGGACTCGCACCGGCTTCCTCGGTTCCCGCCCGCCATGAAGTTGTTCGGCTCTCACTGTCCGCAACGTCCTGCTCGCACGTCAAGCCGAGCGGCCCCGGAGTGACGATCGGCTCCCGCCACGCCCGCAATGCGGTGTTTACAGTGGCGGCCGTGCCCCCGTCCGTCGCGCCGCCGCCTCGCCTGCGGGCCGACGCCTGCCCGGGCGTACTGGCCCCGCACGACGCCGCCGACGGTGCGCTCGCCCGGATCCGGCTGCCCGGCGGGGTGCTCACCGCCGCCGCGGCGCGGGCCGTCGCCGACTGCGCGGCACGCCACGGTGACGGCGCCGCGCACCTGACCTCCCGGGGGAACCTGCAGCTGCGGGGTCTGCGCCGCGACGACCCCGACGCCCTGTCGGTGCTGGTCACGGCCGGTCTCGTGCCGTCACGGACCCACGAGCGGATACGCAACGTCCTCGCCTCGCCGCTGTCGGGGATCGCGGGCGGGCTCGCCGACGTCCGCGGTGTCGCGGCCCGGCTCGACACCGCGATCTGCGCCTGTCCTGCGCTCGCCGGGCTGTCCGGACGGTTCCTGTTCGCGATCGACGACGGCCGTGGCGACGTCGCCGCCGAGGCCCCCGACCTGTGCTGGCGGGCCCGGACCGCGACGACCGGGACACTGCTCGTGGCCGGCACGCCGGTCGGTGCCGTCGCGCTCGCCGATGCCGTGGACGTGCTGGTCAGCGCGGCGGAGGCGTTCCCCGCGCTGAGCAGTTCCCAATGGCGCGCCTCGGAGGTGCCGGACGCCGCCGCCCGCGTCGCCGCCGCCCTCGCCCTGCCCGCCCTCGCCCTGCCCACTCGCGCCCTGCCCGACGCGCACGAACGGCACAGTGACGCCACTGAGTTGCGCGACTGTGCCGTTCGTTCCCCGGGGGTCGGGGGCGTGCTGCGCGACGACGGCGGGCGCGCGCTCGTCGTCGCGCCGGTGTTGGGGGAGCTCGCCGCCGCCGACCTCCGGTTGCTCGCCCGGCTCTCGCCCCAGGTGCTGGTCACGCCGTGGCGGACGATCGTGCTGCCCTCCGGCGGCGACCCCGAGGCTCTCGCGGCCGCGGGGTTCGCCGTCGACGCCGACTCGCCGGTCACGCTGGTGAGCGCGTGCGCGGGGTCGCCGGGGTGCGCGAAGTCGCTCGCCGACGTCCGCTCCCACGCCCGTGCGCTGACCCTCTCCGCCGGGGAACGGACCCACGTCGTCGGCTGCGGGAGACGCTGCGGCGCCCCGCACGGGGCCCACGCCGAACTCGTCGCGCAGGTGGACGGCACGTACGCAACCGAGGTCGTGAGCGGCGATGGTCGCTATGGCGACCATCGCCGCTCACAGGCGCCGCAGGCGCCGGAAGGAACCGCATGACCAGCACCTACATTCGCGACGGCGCCGAGATCTACCGGCAGTCGTTCGCGACGATCCGCGCCGAGGCCGACCTCTCCCGGCTCCCGGCCGACGTCGCGTACGTCGCGGTCCGGATGATCCACGCGTGCGGGCAGGTCGATCTCGTCGACGACATCGCGGCGACCGCGGGCGTCGTCGCCGCGGCCCGTGCGGCGCTGCGGGCCGGGGCCCCGATCCTGTGCGACGCGATGATGGTCGCCGCCGGCGTCACCCGCGCCCGGCTCCCCCGCGACAACGAGGTGATCTGCACCCTGCGCGACGAGCGCGTCCCGGCGCTGGCGCAGGAGTTGGGCAACACCCGCTCGGCGGCGGCACTGGAGCTGTGGCGCCCGCACCTCGACGGCGCGGTCGTCGCCATCGGGAACGCGCCGACGGCGCTGTTCCACCTGCTCGACATGATCGACGCCGGTGCGCCGCGCCCGGCCGCGGTCCTCGGCATCCCCGTCGGGTTCATCGGCGCCGCGGAGTCGAAGCACGCCCTGGCCGCCCGGACCGACCTGGAGCACCTGGTGGTGCACGGGCGCCGCGGCGGCTCGGCCATCACGGCGGCCGCGCTGAACGCGTTGGCGAGCGAGCAGGAGTGACGGTGCCCGGAGTTCTCTACGGCGTCGGCGTCGGCCCCGGCGACCCCGAGCTCATCACGGTCAAGGCCGCCCGGCTCATCGGTGCCGCCGACGTCGTCGCCTACCACGCGGCCCGGCACGGCCGGTCGATCGCGCGCGGCATCGCCGAGCCCTACCTGCGCGGTGACCAGGTCGAGGAGGCGCTGGTCTACCCCGTCACGACGGAGAGCACCGACCACCCCGGCGGCTACCAGGGCGCGATCGACGAGTTCTACACCGCCGCGGCCGAGCGGCTGGCCGCGCACCTCGACGCGGGACGCGACGTCGTGCTGCTGTCGGAGGGCGACCCGCTCTTCTACGGCTCCTACATGCACATGCACAAGCGGCTCACCCCGCGGTTCACCGCGGTCGTCGTGCCGGGCGTGACGTCGGTGTCCGCGGCGTCGGCGGCGCTCGGGCAGCCCCTGGTGGAGCGCGACGAGGTACTGACGATCCTGCCCGGCACCCTGCCCCGCGACGAGCTGGCGCGGCACCTCGCCGACACGGACTCGGCCGCGGTGATGAAGCTCGGCCGCACGTTCGACAACGTCCGTGGCGCGCTGACCGACGCCGGGCGGCTCGACGACGCCCACTACGTCGAGCGCGCCACGACCGCGGGCGAGCGCACGTCCCCGCTGGCCGACGTCGACCCCGCCGACGTCCCGTACTTCTCCATCGCGGTCATCCCGGGCCGGGTGGCATCGAGCGTTCCGTCCGACATGTCGGCCGACGCCGACGCCGTCGCGGAGGAGGGCGGGTCGACGGTCACCGGGCCCGGGGAGGTCGTCGTCGTCGGCACCGGGCCGGCCGGGCGTGACTGGCTCACCCCGCAGACCGCCGCCGCGCTCGCCGAGGCCGACGACCTCGTCGGCTACGGCCCCTACCTCGACCGCGTCGCCCCCAACCCGCGGCAGACCCGGCACGCCTCCGACAACCGCGTCGAGGCCGAACGCGCCGCCCTCGCCCTCGACCTCGCGGCCGCGGGACGTCGCGTCGTCGTCGTGTCCGCCGGGGATCCCGGGGTGTTCGCGATGGCCACCGCCGTCCTGGAGGTGGCGAGCGAGCAGAAGTACACCGACGTCCCGGTCCGGGTGCTGCCCGGGATGTCGGCGGCGCAGGCCGTGGCCGCCGCCGTCGGGGCGCCGCTGGGTCACGACCACGCGCTGATCTCGTTGTCCGACAGGCTCAAGCCGTGGGACACCGTGACCGAGCGGCTCGTCGCCGCGGCGAAGGCGGACCTGGTCATCGCGATCTACAACCCGCGCTCGCGCGCCCGGCCCTGGCAGCTCGGCGCGGCGCGTGACGTGCTGCTCGAGCACCGCGCCGGCGACACCCCCGTCGTGCTCGGGCGCGACGTCGGCGGTGCGGGACAACGGATCATCGTGACGACGCTCGCCGAGCTGGACCCCGAGGACGTCGACATGCGGACGTTGGTGGTCGTCGGTTCGTCGGCGACCAGGGTGGTGCACCGCGGAGCCGGCACGACGGTGTTCACCCCGCGGCACTACGGCACCTGACCCGCGCGCAACCTCACAGTCGTGTCGGGGCGCGACGACGACAGTGAGGTTGCGGCCGAACCACCGGGCGCAACCTCAGCGTCGTCCGACGGCGAGAAGGCGACAGTGGGGTTGCGCGCGGATGCGCGGCGATGGTCAGACCTGCAGGAGCTGCCGCACCCACGCGACGGCGTCCTCGACGGTCTCGACCTGCTCCACCCCCGGCCCCGAGGGCAGCGGCGGGCGGCGCTGCACGACGACGGGAATCCGGGCGTCGCGCGCCGCGATGAGCTTCGCGGCCGTCATGATGCCGCCACTGTCCTTGGTGACGAGCACGTCGATGCGGTGGCGTTCCAGCAGGTCCCGCTCGCCGTCGACGGAGAACGGGCCGCGCGCCAGCAGCACCTCGGAGTGCCGCGGCACCGGCGGCTGCGGCGGGTCGACCGACCGGACGAGGAACCACAGGTCCAGATCGGCGAAGGCGGCGAGGTCCTGGCGGCCCGTCGTCAGGAAGACCCGCCGGCCCAGCTCGGGCAGCAGACCGGCGGCCTCGTCGAGGCTGCGGACCCAGTGCCACAGGTCGCCGGGCCCGGCCGTCCAGCCGGGGCGGCTGAGCACGAGCAGCGGCGTCGCGGTGGCCGCGCAGGCCCGCACCGCGTGCGCGGTGATGCGCGCGGCGAACGGATGGGTGGCGTCGACGACGGCGTCGACCCTGTTGTCGCGCAACCACTGTGCGAGCCCGGCGGTGCCGCCGAACCCGCCGATGCGGACCTCTCCCGCCGGCAGCGACGGCGCCTTGACCCGCCCCGCCAGCGAGGACACCACCCGCAGCGCGGGCCTGCCGACGAGCACGCCCGCCAGCCGGCGGCCCTCGCCGGTCCCGCCGAGGACGAGAAGGGTGCTGGAGTTCGGCGTCAGGACCGACACCGCCCGTCGGAGTACAGGTGCGAGTCGGGGAACTGCTCGGCGGCGAGCGCGGGCCCGACGATGACGACGGCGGTCCGCTCGATGCCCGCCGCGCGCACGTCTGCGGCGATTCCGTCGAGACGGCCGCGCAGCACCACCTGGTGGTCCCGGGCGGCGTGAGCGACGACGGCGGCCGGGCAGTCGGGGCCGTGGACGTCGAGCAGCTCCTTCACGACCTCCTCGATCCGGTGCACCGCGAGGTGGACGACGACCGTGCCCGCGGCGCGGGTCAGCTCGCCGATCCCCTCGCCCTCGGGCATCGGCGTGGCGCGGGCGGCGATGCGGGTCAGCGTGACGGTCTGGGCGACCGTCGGCACCGTCAGCTCACGACGCAGCGCCGCGGCCGCGGCCGCGTAGGCGGGAACGCCCGGGCACACGTCGTAGGGGACGTCGAGGGCGTCGAGGCGCCGCATCTGCTCGGCCATCGCGGAGAACACCGACGGGTCGCCCGACGCCAGGCGGGCGACGTCGAGGCCGTGGGTGTGGGCGCGGACCATCTCGTCGACGATCTCGTCGAGCGTCATCAGTGCGCTGTCGACGAGCCGCGCCCCCGCGGGCGCGAACGCCAGCATCTCCGGCGGGACCAGGCTGCCCGCGTAGATGCACACCGGGGAGGACGCGATGAGGTCGCGCCCGCGCAGCGTCACCAGGTCGGGGGCGCCGGGGCCGGCACCGATGAAATGGACGGTCACAGGGTCACGCTCCAGATCGTCACCGGCATCGCCGGGCGCCAGCCGGTGAAGCCGCCGACCGCGCCCGCACGGGCGACCGACAGCCGGGTCAGGGTTCCGTCGAGGCGGGCGTGGGCGGCGGCGAGGACACCTTCGGCCTCGACGGTCACCGCGTTGGCGACGAGCCGCCCGCCGGGTCGCAGGGCGGCGAGGCAGGTGTCGAGCACGCCGTCGCCGGTGACGCCGCCGCCGATGAACACGGCGTCGGGGGTGGGCAGTTCGGTAAGCGCCTCGGGGGCGCGGCCGGGCACGACCTCCAGGCCGGGGACGCCCAGCGCGTCGGCGTTGCGGGAGATCGCGGCGACGCGGTCGAGGTGCGACTCGATGGCGACGGCCCGGCACGACGCGTGCGCCCGCATCCACTCGATGGCGATGCTGCCGGCGCCGGCGCCGACGTCCCACAGCAGCTCGCCGGCCCGGGGGCCGAGCATCGCGAGCGTCACCGCCCGGATCTCGCGTTTGGTGAGCTGGCCGTCGTGGTCGTAGGCGTCGTCGGGCAGGCCTGCGGTCTCGCCGAGGACACGCGCGTCCGGTCCGGGCTCGCAGGAGACGGCGACGAGGTTGAGCGCGTCGCCGGGCGGGTGCGGCCAGTGGGAGGCGTGCCCGGCGAGCAGCCGTTCCCCCGGGCCGCCGAGCTGTTCGAGCAGGGCCATGGCGCTGGGGCCCCAGCCGTCGGCGTCGAGCAGTGCCGCGATCTCCGCGGGTGACTCGGCGCCCGCGGAGAGCACGATCAGCCGCCGGCCGGGGGCCAGCGCACGTCGGATCCTCGCGAGGGGGCGGCCGACGACGCTCACGACGTCGACCTCCTCCTCCGGCCAGCCCAGCCGCGCGCAGGCCAGCGCCACCGACGACGGCGCCGGGATCACCCGCAGCCGGTCGGGTCCCAGTACGCGGGCGAGGGTGGCGCCGATGCCGAAGAACATCGGGTCGCCGCTGGCCAGGACGCACACGGCGCGGTCGGCGAGCTCGGCGAACAGGGCGGGTAGGGCGGGCACGAGGGGGCTCGGCCAGGCACGGGGGGTGGCGGTGAGGGATTCGGGGAGCAGGTCGAGCTGGCGGGGGCTGCCGAGGACGACGTCGGCGGCGAGGGCGGCGTCGCGGGCGTCGGAGGTGAGGCCGGACCAGCCGTCGGCACCGATGCCGACGACGGTGACGCGCCCGCCGGTGCCCATGGGAGTCCCTTTCGCCGTGACCGTCCCGGTCGTCGGAGTCCCCGGTCGACCGGGTCGTGTTACCCGGCAACGCTAATCGTCCGCGCCGCGCGCGGTCCGTGAGTCCTGCCACCACGCCGGTGTGGGCCCGTCGGGGTCGGTCAAGAGAACGCAATCCGCGGACCATCGATTCGATTGTCCGAATACGTGTGGGAATCCTGTTCGAGAAGACGCGTAACGGTCCTACCGGAAAATGTACACCCCCCGATCTTCGCCATGGGGCGACATTCGCACCTACCGCGCCATCCGGACACACACAGGCGTTCGACCACGCATCCCGCTGATGGCAACAAACCGTCGGTAAAGATTTCCTTCCACAGCGCAAAGAACGAGCCATCCCGGCAATTCCGGAAGGACCTCACCAACAGTGCTTCCGGAACGAAACCGCAGGTCAGATCTCCATTAGCCGACGAGCGCCGTTCGCGAAAGCCCCTGTCGCCCTCTTTCGCGAAATGCCCCCGGCCCCCCACTCGTCGAGCCCCCGGATCAGGCGATCCGGCCGCGGACGAACTCTGGGACTTCCCCGATCCCCGACCCGTCGCCCCGCTCATAACGTTCTGCCTCGAACACCGGCCCACACGGACCGGCCGCGACACCCGAACATCACGAACGGCACGTCACCCACACACGAGAACCACCCGAGCAACGGAGAATCCGATGAGCACCTCGCTTCTCGACTTCCTGATGAGCCTGCTGAACGACCCGGCCGAGCAGGCCGCCTTCCAGGCCGACCCCGCCGCCTACCTCGAGAGCTGCGGCATGTCGAACCTGAGCGCCGAGGACATCCACGACGCCATCGCGCTGGCAAACGACGACGAGTCGCACAACTGGAAGGGCGGCCACGACCACGGCGGCCACCTGCCCCCGCCCCCGCCCGTGCACCACGGCCACGAGTCGCCCCACGAAGCCGCGGTCAAGTACCTGAACAACTACATCACCAACAACTACGTGTCGGTCGACGCCCGCGAGACCACCATCGACAACTCCGTCCACCAGGACATCGACGCCTCGCACGGCGGCCACGTCTTCGCCCCGGTCGACGTCACCAACGTCAACGCCACCGGCGACCACTCCGCGGCCGTGGGCGGCGACAACAACGGCAACATCGCCACCGGCAACGGTGCCGTCGCCGGCTCCGGCAACCAGGTCGCCGAGGGCGACACCGACAGCGCGGTGAACTTCGGTGCCGGCGGCTCGGCGACCAACAACCACGGCGCCACCGCCTCCGACGGCGGCGTCATCGGCTCCGGCACCGGCGGGGACCACACCTCCACCGAGCTCACCAACTTCGGCTCGGGCTCCGTCGCGAACAACGGCAGCAACGCGAACCAGACCGACAGCAACAACGACACCGGTCACAACACGACGGACTCGCACAACTCGACCGACTCGCACGACACGACGACGACCGACAGCAACAACGACAACAGCGTCCACGACCACTCGACGAACCACTTCCTGTCGGACAACGAGGCGACGCTGACCGACGACCACAGCAGCGCGACCACCACCACCGACGACCACCACATCCACGTCGACCACAACCCGATCGACGTGGCCCTGCCCGGCGCCTGATCGTCCCGGCGCGCACGCACGACACCGAAGGCCCGGCCCCGCTCCCGCGGAGGCCGGGCCTTTCGCCTGGTCAGGGGTCGTGAGCGGCGATGGTCGCCATAGCGACCATCGCCGCTCACAGGGTGCGGAGGAGGGCCAGCAGCTCGGCTTCGCGGGCGGCCGCGGCGGGCGAGGCCGGCTCGCGGGGACGGGGCAGGTCGATCTCCACGACGGCCCGCACCCGCGCGGGCCGGGGGCCCAGCACCACGACCCGGTCGGACAGGAAGACGGCTTCGCGGATGTCGTGGGTGATGAGCAGGACGGTCCAGCCGAACCGCGACCGCACCTCCTCCAGCCACTCCTGCATCCCGGTGCGGGTCAAGGAGTCCAGGGCGCCGAACGGCTCGTCGAGGAGCAGGACGTCGCGGTCCTGCACGACCGTCCGCAACAGGGCGGCGCGCTGGCGCATGCCCCCCGACAGCTCCGACGGCCGCGACGTCTCGAACCCGGCGAGACCGAAGGGCTCGAACAGCGGCTCGGCCCGTCTGCGGGCCTCCCGCCGCCCGACGCCGGCGATCTCCAGGCCGAGCGCGGTGTTGTCGAGGACCGTCCGCCACGGGAAGAGCAGGTCCTTCTGCGGCATGTACCCGAACATCGCGCCGGTGGCCGGGCCGCCGTCGACGGTCACGGTTCCCCGGTCGGGCTCGACCAGGCCGGCGAGCACGCCGAACAGGGTGCTCTTGCCGCAGCCGCTGGGCCCGATGACCGAGACGAGCTCGCCGGGCCCGGCGTGCAGGGAGACATCGTCGAGGACCTCACGGTCCCCGAACCGCTTCGCCACACCGTCGACCCGGACCTCACGCACGACGCACCTCATCCACGGCGGCGCTCCGCCGCATACCACGGCATCGCGAGCCGCTGCACCAGGAACGTCAACCCGAACAACGCGACACTGATCGCGGCGGTCACGAGCACCGCGGCGAGCACGAGGTCGGTGCGGAACGAGTTCTTCTGCAGGTTCATGAAGATCCCCAGCCCCGCCCGGGCACCGACGTACTCGGCGAACACCGCGCCCGTGACCGCGTAGGTGATCCCGATCCGCAGCGACGTGAAGAACGACGGCATCGCCGCGGGCAGCCGCAGGTAGCGGAACTCCTTCCAGCGGCCGGCGCCCATGCTGCGCACCAGGTTCGAGGCCTCCCGGTCGGCGGAGGAGAAGCCCTCGACCAGCCCGATCGCGACGGGGAAGAACGTCACGAGCGCGATCACGACGACCTTGGGCAGCAACCCGAAACCGAACCAGATGATCAACAGCGGCGCGATCGCGATGATCGGGATGGTCTGGGAGGCGACGAACAGCGGCAGCAGCGCCCGTCGCAACCATGGCGAGAAGTCGACGACGACCGCCAGCACCCACGCCACGACGAGCGAGACCGCGAACCCGACCGCGGTGACCTGCAGCGTCGGCACCGTGTTGGTCCACAGCGCGTCCCGGAACAGCCACCCCTGTTCGACGACCCGCAGCGGCGACGGCAGCACCTGCGGCCGGACGTCGAACGCCGTGACGGCCCACTGCCAGATCCCGACGAGGACGGCGACGACGACCAGGGGCGGCACCACCCGGCGCCACCGACCGCCCCGGCGGGCCACCGGCTCGGCGACTACCCGCGGGTCGTGCGCGACCGAGCGGGCGGCGACCCCGGTGCTCAGGGCGTCGCTCCCAGGTAGCGGTCGGTGAACCACGTCGAGAAGTCGGGGCGGGCCGTGAGCGGCTTGCCCGCGGCGTCGACGAGGACACCGGCGTCGTAGAGGAACCCGGAGAAGCCCGCCCACTGCGCGGCCGTCTGCGTGCCGACGCGCCCGTTCGCGTCCTTCATGTACGTGGCGGCGAGCATGTGCTGGCTGCGGTCGACGAGATCGGGCTCGGCGAACGCGCCGGGGTTGGCGTCGCTGAGAATCTTCGCGGCGGTGGCGGGGTCGTCGGCGGCGAACTGGTAGCCGCGCTGCACGGCCTGCACGAACGTGGTCGCGACGTCGGGGTGCGCGGCCAGCCAGGCGCCGTTGCCCTCGAGCAGCACGCCGTAGGCGTCGGGGAAGCCGTAGTCGGTGTACTGGAACGTCTTGAGCGGCTCGCCGCGCAGCTGCGCCTCGATGCCCTCCCACGCGGTGAACGGCTCGGTGAAGTCGACCTGCCCCGAGTACAGCGCCTCGTAGGCCGACGTCCCGAGGACGACGGTGTCGAACGTCCCCCGGCCGCCGGCGTCCTTGATGACGGCGGCCATCTTGGGGGCCTCGCCGGGATCGCCGAAGCCGCCGTAGGTCTTGCCGTCGAGGTCCTTGGGCGAGGTGATGTCGGCCCGGTCGGCGCGCACCGCGATGCCGGACCCCCAGTGCTGCAGGATCGCCATGACCGACACGATGTCGGCGCCCGCGGCCTTGGAGAACGTGAACGAGTTCTGGAAGCCGATCCCGAACTCGGCCGCGCCGGAGCCGACGAGCGTGTCGGGCGAGGTGCTGTTGTACGGCAGGATCTGCACGTCGAGACCGGCGTCACCGAACCAGCCCTGCTGCTGCGCGACGAACAGCCCGGTGTGGTTGGTGTTGGGCGTCCAGTCGAGCGCGAGCCGGATCGTCGTGGTGCCGGCGTCGCCGGAGCTGCCCGACGATCCGGAGCACGCCGCGAGCACCATGGCCAGCGCCGCGAGCATCACCACCGGCAACCGGTGCCGCCGCGATCGTCGTGGAACGGGGACGTGAGTACGCACAGTCGTCGTCCTCCCTACGCCGGTGCTAACCGGGTCAGGTGCGAACGGTCGACGGCCGGTCCTGCCGCCCTCTCAGCCTCGGATCGTGAGTGCTCCCGCGGGTCGCGACGACGATACGTGCCCCTCCCACCGCGCTGCCACCTGAGTGGCGCAGGTCGCTACAGCCACCCGCGCGCAACCTCACGGTCGTCGCCCGGCCCCGGAA
>NZ_BJVJ01000052.1 GCF_007989085.1 Pseudonocardia sulfidoxydans NBRC 16205 | reverse complement strand
GGCGCGGCGGGCCCCAGCCCCGCCGCGCCGCCGTCGCAACCGCGTCAGCTGGTCGGTGAGCTCAGGTCGTAGACCGTCCGCCCGCCCACCGTCGACGCGGTGAAGTGCTGCTGCACCCATTCCTGGATCTGCGCACCCGTGCCGCGGCCCTCACGACCGCCGCCGGGCCCGCCACCCATGCCTCCGGAGACGAAGTACCGCACGTCGCCCGCCGCCACCCAGGCCTGGAACTGCTCCAGGGTCGGGGCCGGGTCGCTCCCGGTGAACCCACCGATCGCCATGACCGACGCACCCGTCGCCAGCTGCAACGACGCCGCGCTCTGCGACCCGAGCGTCGCCGCCGCCCACCGCGCTCCGGCGGCGCCCGTGACGAGCTCGGCGAGGGCGGCATCGGTGTGTTCCTCACCGGGTCCACTGCCGCCGGGCGCGGCAGGGGAGGCCCCGGCGCCGTCACGGTCCCCGAACCCGGCCGGGCCACCGAAGCCGCCGCCGAACCCGCCACGCGCACCCTCCACCGACGGACCTGCCGACGGGATCGACCCCTGGTGCGCCGTCGTCGTGGTGTCGACGGCGTACGCCGCCGGCCCGGCCGCCCCGACCAGCACGGCCGCCGCGGCAACGGCCGCGAGCCACCGGCGCCTGCCGACCGGGACGAGCAGCACCACGGCCACGACGACCCCGGCGACGAGCACGACCCACCGCAGCCACGGCAGGAACTCCGGCGTGCGACCGAGCAGCACGAACGACCACACCGCGGTCAGCGCGGTCGCGGCGGCGAGCGTCCCGCGGCCCGTCCAGGTGTCGCGGGCCCGCCACGCCTCATGGCCGCCGACTGCCACCAGCGCGGCGATCCCCGGCGCCAGCGCGACCGTGTAGTACGGGTGGAAGGTGCCCTCCATCAGGGAGAACACCGCCGTCGTGACGACGGTCCAGCCGCCCCACAGCAGCAGCGCCGCGCGGGTGCGGTCGGTCCGTGCGGCGCCACGGGTGAACCACAGCCCGGCGACGAGCAGCAGCAACGCCGCGGGCAGCAGCCAGCTGATCTGGCCGCCGATCTCGCTGCTGAACAGCCGCCCCAGCCCGGTCTGTCCCCCGAAACCGCCGCCACCGCCGCCGGGACCACCACCGGAGAAGGCGCCGTCCGGGACCCCGCCGCCTGGGACTCCGCCGCCCGGGACTCCGCCGCCGTTCCCCGAGCCGCCGAAGATGCGGCCCAGCCCGTTGTAGCCGAAGGCGAGCTCCAGCGCGCTGTTGTCGGTCGACCCGCCGATGTAGGGCCGGTCGGCCGCCGGCCAGAGGGCGACCGCGACGATCCACCATCCCGCCGACACCACCACCGCGACGCCGGCCGCGAGCACCTGCCGGATCCGTCGCCACATGCCCGTCGGCGCCGCCCACAGGTATGCGAGGACCAACCCGGGCAGCACGAGGAAGCCCTGCAGCATCTTGGTCAGGAACGCGAACCCGATCAGCACGCCCGCGAGCAGCAGCCAGCGGGTCCCGGCTTTCTCGATCGCCCGGGTCGTCGCGTAGGCGGCGCCGACCATCAGCAGCACGAGCAGCGCGTCGGGGTTGTCGAACTTGAACATCAGCACCGCGACGGGGGTGAGCGCGAAGACCGCCCCCGCGACGAGCCCGGCGGCCGGTCCGGCGATGCGGCGCACGGTCGCCCACAGCAGGGCGACGACGCCGACGGCCATGAGCGCCTGCGGCACCAGCAGGCTCGCCGAGGAGAACCCGAAGATCCGCCCGGACAGCGCCATGACCCACAGCGACGCGGGCGGTTTGTCGACGGTGATCGCGTTGCCGGGGTCGAGCGAGCCGAAGAAGAACGCTTTCCAGTCCTGCGTCCCGGCCTGCACGGCGGCGGCGTAGAACGAGTTGGCGTAGCCGCTCGCGGTGATGTCCCACAGGTAGAGCGCGGCCGTGGCGACGAGGAGCCCGGCCAGCGTCGGCAGCTCCCAGCGGGGGCGGGGCCGCGGCGGCGGGGGAGGGTCGGGGACGGGTGCGGCGGCCGGTGCACCGGGGTCGAGCGTCGTGGTCATGCGTGGCTCTCCGGGGCGCGATCGACAGGAGCGGGGGTGGGGGGAACGCGTCGGGGGCTGCGGAACACCCACGTCCGGAACAGGACGAACCGCAGCGCGGTCGCAAGCGCGTTGGCGGCGACGAGTGCCGCGACCTCGGTCACCCGGCCCGCGCCGGGGACGAGCGTGTCGAGCAGTGCCAGCGCACCGGTGGTCAGCCCGAGACCGATGCCGAAGACGACCAGCCCCTGGAACTGGTGGCGCGCCGCGCCGTCGCGGCCGCGGACCCCGAAGGTGAGCCGGCGGTTGGCGGCGGTGTTGGCCACGGTCGTCAGCAGCAGCGCGACGAGGTTCGCCCCGATCGCGCCCATCGCGGCGCGGAGCAGCACGAACAGCAGCAGGTGGGCGACGGTGCTGGCGACGCCTATCGCCGCGAACCGGGCCAGCTGGCCCGTCATCCCGGTGGGCACGCCGGGCACCTCCAGAGGTGCGCGGCCGAGGCTCGCGCGCAGTTCGCCGACGGGGAGCCGGCCCGCGGCCAGGGCCCGGCCGACGCGCCAGATGCCGCGCAGGTCGGCCTTCGCGGTCGCGACGATGTCGACGCGCGAGTCGGGGTCGTCGACCCAGTCGACGGGGACCTCGTGGATGCGCAGCCCGGCACGTTCGGCGAGCACCAGCAGCTCGGTGTCGAAGAACCAGCCGGTGTCCTCGACGAGTGGCAGCAGCCGGGCGGCGACGTCGGCGCGGACGGCTTTGAACCCGCACTGCGCGTCGGTGAACCCGGCGGCGAGCGTGCCGCGCAGCAGCAGGTTGTAGCAGCGGGAGATGATCTCGCGTTTCGCGCCGCGCACCACCCGCGACCCGCGGCCGAGCCGGGTGCCGATCGCGAGGTCGGAGTGCCCGGACAGCAGTGGGGCGACCAAGGGTGCCAACGCGGCGAGATCGGTGGAGAGGTCGACGTCGCAGTAGGCGAGGACCTGCGCATCCGAGGCCTCCCAGACGGTCCGCAGCGCCCGGCCGCGGCCTTTCTGGTCGATGCGGACGGCCTCGACCTCGGTGATCTCGTCGGACAGTGCGGTGGCGATGCGGGGGGTGGCGTCGGTGCTGGCGTTGTCGGCGATCGTGATCCGGAACGCGTAGGGGAACCATGACCGCAGGTGGGCGTGCAGCCGCCGTACCGACGGTT
The DNA here is from genome assembly GCF_007989085.1 of Pseudonocardia sulfidoxydans NBRC 16205. Taxonomy (GTDB): domain Bacteria; phylum Actinomycetota; class Actinomycetes; order Mycobacteriales; family Pseudonocardiaceae; genus Pseudonocardia; species Pseudonocardia sulfidoxydans. The sequence continues at coordinate 40,511 of NZ_BJVJ01000052.1, read as the reverse complement.
CGAGGTCGCGCTCCTCGTTGAAGACGGGGACGACGACGTCGAGGACGGGGTATCGGGTCGGGCCCGGGGGGCGCGGCGCGGGCACGTCCGGCTCGGCGGTGTCGAGGGTCATGGGGACGACGATGTCGCCGGCTGATGTCGTGGCGTTGTGGTCGGGCTGTGTGACGGCTGTGAACGTGTCCCGGGTCGGGAGCCGGGCGCCGCCGCGGGGCGGTCCTGGTGCGCCGAAACCCTCGTGAGTGGCGATAGTCGCTATAGCGACTATCGCCACTCACAGGGTTGGTTCGGGCACCCTCCGTGCGTGAACGCCGCCCTGCTGCAAACCGACAACTGAAGACTGTTGACAGTTTTCAGCGAGGGGCTCTAGCGTCTCTCGCCGAGCCCGGATCGTTCGTCGACCGGTGCACTCACGACAGTCGAAGGGGACGGTGACGCGGATGGCGGCCTACTGGGCCAGCTGGTCGGACCTGCCGGAACAGGAGGTCCTGCCCGGGAACTTCCGCACCGCCGTGACGGGCAAGGAGATGGGCGTCAACCGCATCCGGTGGGTCCACCCCACCACGCTGCCGGCGCACACCCACCCCGACGCGGAGCAGACGATGGTGGTCACCAGCGGACGCATCGCATTCACGGTCGGCGGCGAGGAGACCGTTCTCGAAGAGGGCGACATCTGCGTGATCCCCCGCGACGTCGTGCACTCGGGACACAGCATCGAGGGTGAGGCGACGTTCGTGGAGATCTTCGCCCCGACCCGCATCGAGAACCTGCTGGGCTTCCTCGGCGGCGCGTCGATGCCGGACCCCGCGGGAACCGAGGAGAACCGGTGACACTGCAGCAGGTCAGCGCGCACGTCCACGTCGAGACCGCGCACCTCGGCAGCAACAACTCGATCATCGCCGGCGCCGACGGCGTGGCGCTGGTGGACACCCCGCACAAGCCGACCGACGCCATCGCGTGGCGCACGGTGGTCGACGGTTTCGGTCGGACCCGGTTCGTCGTCAACACCGACCACCACCCCGACCACACGATCGGCAACTTCTGGATGGCCGGCGAGGTGGTCTCGCACCGCGGCACCCGGGACCGTCTGCTCAACGAGGCGCCCGACCACGACTACCTGGCCAGGCTGTTCGACCGCATCGATCCCGAGGCGGTCCCGCTGCTGGCCGGGTACCGGGTGCGCGTTCCCGAGGTCGTCTTCTCCGACCGGCTCGACCTGCACCTGGGCGACGTGCACCTCGAACTGAGCTTCCAGCCCGGGCACACGGCCAACAGTCTGATCGCCTTCCTCCCGGAGGACGGGGTCGTGTTCACCGGCGACATCGTCTGCGAGGCGGGGCTCCCGTCGTTCCAGGACTCGCGGTTGTGGGACTGGTTCGACGCGATCGAGAAGGTCGCGTCCTACGACTTCTCCGTTCTCGTCCCCGGCCACGGGGAGGTGGCCGACCGGGCGGTGCTGGACCGCTACCGCGAGTGGGGGCGCGAGGTGGTCGGGCAGGTGGCCGCGGCGATCGGCCGCGGTGAGGACAGCGATCAGGCAGCCGCGGAGATCCGGTTCGCGGACAACATCCACGTCGACACCGAGGACTACGTCGGTTACCCCGACGACCTCATCGAGATGTTCCAACGACGGTCGGTCGCCCGCATCTACGACGACCTCGTCGAGCGGCCCGATCTCGCGACGCGCTAAGCCAGCCCAACCCCGGTACGTGTGCCGGCATCCCCTCTCGGAGAGTCATCCATGCGCATCTCGAAGATCGTCGTCGCGGTGGTCGCCGCGGCGTCACTCGGCCTGTTGGCCGGCTGTGGCGGTGGCAGCGGCGGTACCGACGGCGGAACGTCCACCGCGTCGGCCGCCGACACCGGAAAGGCCGAGGCGGCCCAGCAGAAGGTCGACGCCGCCAAGGCCGTCCCGGGCACCGACGACCTCGGCCCCGCGATCGACGTCAGCTCCCTCAAGGGCAAGACGATCTACAGCATCCCGATCGACAGCAAGGCCGAGTTCTACCAGGCCGGCGAGGCCGCGATGAAGATCGTCGCCGAGAAGGCCGGCGTCGGCTTCGTGACCTTCCCGTCGGACGGTACCCAGACCTCCTACCAGCAGGGCATCGCCCAGGCCATCAACGCGAAGGCCGGCGCGATCCTGCTCAACGGCCCGTTGCCCTCGACGCTGGGCCCGCAGATCGACGACGCGACGAAGGCCGGCATCCCGGTCATCCCGCTGCACCTGTCCGACAAGGACACCCCGTCGGTCACGGGGCTGAAGTACGAGGCGTTCGCACCGTTCAACGAGGGCGCGCACCTCATGACGCAGGCCGCGATCGCCGCCGGCAAGGGCGCCCCGATCCACGCCCTGGTCATCCAGGCGTCGGAGACCGGCCCGTCCAAGGGCATGGTCGAGACCATCGAGAAGGCGCTGACCGACGAGGGCCCCGCGGGTTCGGACGCCACCGTCATCAACGTCGCGGTGCCGCAGTGGTCGCAGCAGATCCAGAGCCAGGTCCAGTCGGCGCTGCTGAAGAACCCGAACATCAACGCGGTCCTGCCCATCTACGACTCGATGGCTCTCTACGCCGCGCCGGGCATCCAGCAGGCCGCCGGGGGCCGTGAGGTCCCGATCTACACGTTCAACGGGACGCCCTCGATCCTGAAGATGGTCCAGGACGGCACCGTCGCGATGAACGTCGCGGAGAACCCCGACTGGGTCGCCTACGTCAACGTCGATGTCGCGTTCCGCGCCATGCTGGGCGCCCCGCCGGTCCCGGCGGAGTCCGGCCCGGTGCGTGTCATCGACGAGTCCAACGTCGCGGACACCGGCAACCCGCCGGAGAGCGGCAAGGGCTTCGGCGACACCTACGCCGGCGCGTTCACGAAGCTGTGGGGCCTGGGCTGATGACCGCCCCCGCGCCGCTGCTGGCCGTGACCGGGCTCGCCAAGGCGTTCAACGGCGTCCCTGCGCTGCGCGGGGTCGACCTCGACGTCCGGCCCGGCGAGGTCCACGGGCTGCTCGGGGCCAACGGCTCCGGCAAGTCCACATTGATCAAGATCCTGGCCGGGTTCCACGACGCCGACGGTGGCACCGTCACCGTCGGCGGGACCACGGTGGCCGGCCCGTTCGGGGCGCGTGGTCTGCGTGACCACGGTCTCGGGTTCGTCCACCAGGACCTGGGCCTGGCCGGGACGTCCACCGTGCTGGAGCACATGGCACTGGACTCCCACGGCGACGCCCCGGGGCGGCGCCGGGTGAGGTGGAAGGCCGAGCGGGCCCGGGTGAGCGAGCTGCTCGAACGCTTCGAGGTCGACGTCGACCCGGACGCGACGATCGACACCCTCTCGCCCGTGCAGCGGGCGATGGTGGCGGTCGTCCGCGCGGTGGGCTCCCAGGAGCTTGCCTCCGGGAGCGGCGGCGGGCAGATCCTCATCCTCGACGAGCCGACGGTGTTCCTGCCGCGCCACGAGGTGGGGCTGCTGTTCGCGCTGCTCGGGCGGCTGCGGGAGCGCGGCGACGCCGTCCTGCTCGTCTCGCACGACCTCGACGAGATCCTCGAGGTCACCGACCGGGTCACGGTGTTCCGCAACGGGCGCACCGCCGGCACCCGGACGACGGAGGGCTCCACCCGCGACGACCTCGTGCAGCTGATCCTCGGCGCGCGCGACGAGCACGTCGCCAAGGGTGCCGCCATGGTGCGCTCGGACCGGCCCGCGCTGCTCAGCGCTCGCGGGCTGTGCGGGGCCCGGGTCCGCGACCTGGACCTGGACCTGCACGCCGGTGAGGTCGTCGGTCTCACCGGACTGGCCGGGTCGGGTTTCGAGGAGCTGCCCGACCTGCTCTTCGGGGCCCGCCAGGCCACCGCCGGACGGATCGAGCACGGCGGCACGGTGGTCGCCAGGCCGACACCGGCCCGCTCGATGGACGCCGGCGTCGTGCTGATCCCCGCGGACCGCAAGGGTCAGGGCGGGGCGCTGGGCCTGTCGGTCCTGGAGAACGTGTCCCTGCCGTTCCTGACCGAGCGGGCCGGTGGCCTGCACGTCGACTGGAAGAGCCTGGACCGCCGCGCGCAGGGGACCTGCGACCGGCTGGGTGTGGTGCCGGCCAACCCGCACGCCCTGTTCGGGCACCTGTCCGGCGGCAACCAGCAGAAGGCGCTGCTGGGCAAGTGGATGGACACGAACCCGCAGGTCATGTTGCTGGCCGAGCCCACCCAGGGCGTCGACATCGGAGCCCGCCGCGAGATCTTCGCGCTCATCCGGTCGGCCGTCGCGCAGGGCATGGCCGTGTTGTGCGCGACGTCGGACTACGAGCAGCTCGTCGAGATGGCCGACCGGGTCGTCGTGCTCGACGGTGGCCGGATCAGCGCCGAGGTCACCGGATCCGACATCACCAAGGACGTCCTGGCGTCCGCCGTCTACGCGGAGGAAGCGTCGTGAGAACCACCCGTTCCGAACCCCCCGTGACGAAGGTCGATCCCGTGACTTCCACCCCGGCAGCGCAGGCGAAGCGGCGCAAGGCACCCGCCGAGCCGGAGCGGTTCGCGCTCATCGGCGTGTGGGCGGTGCTGATCGTCGCGTTCAGCCTGGTCGTGCCGCAGACGTTCCCGACCGCGGCGAACGTGTCCAACATGCTGTCGTCGCAGGTCGTGCTGCTGATCCTCGCGATCGGCCTGCTCTACCCGCTGCGGGCGGGCGACTACGACCTGTCGGTCGCGTCCACGTTGAACCTGTCGACGGTGATCGTCGCGATCCTCAACGTGCAGCAGGGCTGGAACATCTGGGTCACGGTGATCGTCGCGATCCTCGCCAGCCTGCTCGTCGGTGTGATCAACGGCGTCGTCGTCACGGTCTTCGACATCAACCCGTTCATCGTGACGCTGGGCATGGGCACGGTCGTGCAGGGCCTGATCTACCTGCTGTCCGACACGTCCACGATCAGCGGCATCGACCGGGCGCTGTCGTCGGCCGTGCTCACCCGGCCCTTCCTGGGCATCCCGGTCGGCTTCTACTACGCGATCGTGCTCGTCGCGGTGGCCTGGTACGTCTTCGACAAGACCGCGTTCGGGCAGCGTCTGCTGTTCATCGGGCAGAGCCACGACGTCGCCCGGCTCAACGGCGTCAACGTCCCCGCGCTGCGCCTGCGCGCGCTGATCATCTCCGCGGGCTTCGCCGGTATCGCCGGTGTCGTCTACGCCGGTACCACGGCGAGCGCCGACCCGGTGTCGGGCGCGGCGTTCCTGCTGCCCGCGTTCGCGGCGTGCTTCCTCGGCTCGACCGTGCTGCGCATCGGGCGGTTCAATGCCTGGGGCACGTTGATCGCGGTGTACTTCCTGGTCACCGGCATCACCGGCCTGCAGCTGCTGGGTGCCGAGCAGTACGTCCAGCAGCTGTTCTACGGCGGTGCGCTGGTCATCGCCGTGATCCTGTCCAAGCTCGTCCGCAACCGCGGCGAACGCAAGCGGCGGGCCGAGGCCGCCGACCCGGCCTGATCGAACGAGGAGTCAGTGACAATGAAGGTACGTGGAGCCGTCATCCACACGGTCGGCGGTCAGTGGGAGGTCGAGGACCTCGAGCTCGACGAGCCGCGCGACCACGAGATCCGCGTCAAGATCATGGCGTCGGGGCTGTGCCACTCCGACGACCACTTCGTGACCGGCGACCTCGCCGTGACGCTGCCGATGGTCGGCGGGCACGAGGGCGCGGGCATCGTCGAGGCGGTCGGCCCCGGCGTCACCAAGGTGGCGGTGGGCGACCACGTCGCGACGCTGTTCATCCCCGCCTGCGGCAAGTGCCGCTACTGCGCGCGGGGCCAGCAGTACATCTGCGACAACGGCGCCGGCATGGAGCACGGCCGCGCGATGGACGGGACCGCCCGCTTCCACGCCGCGGACGGTTCCGACGTGGGCGGCGTGACCCGGCTCGGCACGTTCGCCGACCGGCTCGTCTGCCACGAGAACCAGGCCGTCAAGGTGCCCGACGACATCCCGTTCGAGCTGGCCTGCCTCGTGTCCTGCGGGGTGGCCACCGGATTCGGTGCCGCCGTCAACGCGGGCCCGGTCCGCCCCGGCGACGTCGTGCTCGTCGCCGGTCTCGGCGGCGTCGGCGCGAACGCCGTGCAGGGTGCCCGGATCGCCGGTGCCGCGCACGTCATCGTCGTCGACCCCGTGCCCTACAAGCAGGAGCGCGCCGAGGACTTCGGCGCCACCGCCGCGTTCGGCTCGATCGCCGAGGCCCGGCCGCTGATCGACCAGCTCACCAACGGCCAGGGCGTCAACGTCGGCATCGTGACCGTCGGCCGCGTCGACGGCGACATCATCGGTGACGTCTTCGGCGCGGTCGGCAAGGCCGGGCGCTGCGTGCTCGTGTCGGTCGGCGCGTCCGACAAGCACGTCGCGATCAGCCCGCAGGACCTCACCAACTTCGCGAAGTCGCTCAAGGGCGTCATGTACGGCGACTGCAACCCGACCGCCGACATCCCGGGCCTGATCGAGCTGTACCGCAGCGGCGTCCTGCGCCTCGACGAGCTCGTCACCCGGCGGTACTCGCTCGACCAGATCAACGAGGCCGTCGCCGACATGCACGCGGGCCGCAACATCCGCGGCGTGCTCGTCCACCAGCACTGACCTTCTAGGGGAAACGCGCGACATGACCGCAGTGACCGAGAACCCGGCCGACCTCGCCTCCCGGCCGGTGGAGCACACCCGCCTGCACATCGGCGGCGAGTGGACCGACGCCGTCGGTGGTGGCGAGCTCGACACCGTCAACCCCGCGACCGGTGAGGTGTTCGCGCGGGTGGCGCTCGGCGAGGCCGCCGACGTCGACCGCGCCGTCGCCGCCGCGCGGAAGGCCTTCGAGGAGGGCCCGTGGCCGCGGATGACCCCGCGCGAGCGGGCCGCCGCGCTGTGGCGCCTCGGCGACCTGATCCTGGCCGACGCCGCCGAGATGGGCCGCGTCGAGACGCTGGACCAGGGCAAGCCGTACGCGATCGCGCAGGCCGCGGACGTCCCGTCGGCGGCCGGGCTGTTCCACTACATGTCCGGGTACGCCACGAAGATCGAGGGCGAGACCATCCCGATCTCGGCGCCGGGGGAGTTCCTCACCTACACCCGGCGTGAGCCGCTCGGCGTCGTCGGGCTGATCGTGCCGTGGAACTTCCCGCTGGTCATCACGTCGTGGAAGGTGGCGCCGGCGCTCGCGGCGGGCAACACCGTCGTCCTGAAGCCGGCGGAGGCCACCCCGCTGTCGGCGCTGCGGCTCGCGCACCTCGCGCTCGAGGCGGGCATCCCACCGGGCGTGCTCAACGTCGTCAACGGCTACGGGTCGACGGTCGGCGCCGCGCTGTCGGCGCACCCAGGGGTGGACAAGGTGTCGTTCACCGGCTCCACCGCCACCGGTCGCCGGATCCTCGACGCCGCGGGTGGCAACCTCAAGCGCGTCACCCTGGAGCTGGGCGGCAAGTCCGCCAACGTCGTCTTCGGCGACGCCGACCTCGACAAGGCCATCGGCGGCTCCTCGGACGCGATCTTCTTCAACGCCGGCCAGGCCTGCGCGGCCGGTTCGCGGCTCTACGTCCACGACAGCGTCTACGACGAGTTCGTCTCGGGCCTGGTGGAGAAGGCCCGCGGGATCACGGTCGGCGACGGGTTCGACCCGGCCAGCCAGATCGGTCCGCTCGCCAGTCGCGAACACTTCGACCGGGTCAGCAACTACCTCGCCGTCGGCGCCACCGAGGGCACCGTCCTCACCGGAGGCGGCCGGGTCGGCGACCGCGGCTATTTCGTGGAGCCGACGATCATCGCCGACACCGCGCCCGACTCCCGCGTCACCAAGGAGGAGATCTTCGGGCCGGTCGTCGTCGCGCACCGCTTCACCGACGAGGCCGAGGTCGTCCGCGCCGCCAACGACACCCGCTACGGGCTGTCGGCCGGCATCTGGACCCGCGACGTCGGCCGGGCGCACCGCGTCGCGGCACGGCTGCAGGCCGGAACGGTGTGGGTCAACACCTACGGCGTCTTCGACCCGAGCATGCCGTTCGGCGGCATGAAGGAGTCCGGCTGGGGCCGCGAGATGGGCCACGAGGTGCTGCACGACTACACCGACGTCAAGACGGTGTGCGTCGATGTCAGCGCCTGATCACCCCACGGTCTTCGACCCCTGGGAGCTGGGCCGCTGCGAGCTGGCCAACCGCGTCGTCATGGCCCCCATGACCCGCAACCGCGCCGACGACGACGGTGTCCTGCCCGACTACGCCGCGACCTACTACGCGCAGCGCGCCGGCGCGGGCCTGATCGTCACCGAGGGCACCCAGCCCAGTGCCGCGGGCAAGGGCTACCCGGGCACCCCCGGCGTCCACAGCGACGACCAGGAGCGGGCGTGGGCGCGGGTCGCCGACGCCGTCCACGCCGCCGGCGGGCGGATCTTCTGCCAGCTCATGCACACCGGCCGGATCGGGCACCAGAGCCACATCCCCGCCGACGCCCGCGTCGTCGCCCCCAGCGCGGTGGCGGCGAACCTCGAGGTGGAGACCGCCGACCGGACCATGGTGCCCGCACCGGTCCCGGTCGAGCTCGACGACGCCGGTATCGCGCGGATCGTCGAGGACTTCGCGAGTGCCGCCACCCGGGCCGTGCGCGCCGGGCTCGACGGGGTCGAGCTGCACGCCGCCAACGGCTACCTGCTGCACCAGTTCCTCTCGCCGGGGACGAACCGCCGCACCGACCGCTGGGGCGGTAGCCCGGAGAACAGGGCGCGGTTCGTCGCCGAGGTGACGACCGCGGTCGCCGAGGCGGTCGGTGCCGATCGGGTCGGTGTCCGGATCTCGCCCGGCGGCCAGTTCAACGACATGGCCGACAAAGGCAACGACGACACCTACGTCGCGCTCGTCGAGGCGCTCGCGCCGCTGCGGCCGGCCTACCTGCACTCGTTGCGGCGGCGCTCGTCGCCGCTGCATGAGCAGCTGCGTGCGCTCTGGCCCACGGCATACGTGCTCAACACCGGCTTCATGGGTGCCAGCGAGCTCGACGACGTCGCGCCGCTGGTCGCCGACGGCCACGCCGACCTCGTCAGCGTCGGTCGGCTGTTCATCTCCAACCCCGACCTCGTCGCGCGCTGGCGCCACGGCCTGCCCCGCGCCGCGTGGGACGAGGACACCTTCTTCACCGCGGGCGAGCGCGGCTACGTCGACTATCCCGCGCACACCGTTCCCGAGCCCACCCCGAGGAGCAGCTCATGAGCACCCCGTTCGACGGCCGGGTGGTCGTCGTGACCGGCGCCGCGTCCGGAATCGGCGCGTCCACCGTCGAGGTGTTCCGCGCCCAGGGCGCGACCGTCGTCGGCTGGGACCTGTCCGGGACGACGGAGGCGGGCCCGCTCGACCTCACCGACCCCGCCGCGACGACGGCGGCCGCCGAGGCGGTCGTCGCCGAGCACGGCCGCGTCGACGCCCTGGTCAACTGCGCCGGGATCATCACCGAGAACCTGCCGATGGAGGAGACCTCCCCGGCGGACTTCCTGCGCACCTACGAGGTCAACGTCGGCGGGATCGTCAACGCCTCGCAGGCGCTGCACGCCACGCTCGTCTCGGCGAAGGGCGCGGTCGTCAACGTCGCCTCGCAGGCGGCGCTGGTGTGCCTGCCGCACCAGTCCGCGTACTCGGCGTCGAAGGGTGCGGTCGCGGCGCTGACCCGCTCGATGGCGATCGACTGGGCCGCCGCGGGTGTCCGCGTCAACGCCGTCTGCCCCGGCTTCACGCTGACCCCGATGGCCAAGCAGCAGATGACCCCCGAGCTCGACGCCGCCGTCTCGCGGCGCGTCCCGATGGGCCGGATGTTCGAGCCCGAGGAGATCGGGTCGGTCATCGCGTTCCTCGCGTCGCCGGCCGCCTCGGCCGTGACCGGCGTCGTCATGCCCGTCGACGGCGGCTGGACCGCCGGCGAGCCGGCCCTGCCGATGGGAGCGCCGTCATGACCATCGCGTACGTGTCCGGGGCCAGCTCCGGGATCGGTCGCGGCGCGGCTGTCCGGCTCGCCGCCGACGGCGCGACCGTCGTCCTGCTGGGCCGCGACGAGAAACGCCTCGCCGAGGCGGCGCAGGAGTGCGGCCCGAACGCGGTGACCGCCGCGTTCGACGCGGCCGACGCGGACGCCGTCGACGCCGCCCTGCCGGGCCTCATCGAGCGCACCGGACCGCCCGACGTCGTGGTGCACGCGGCCGGGATGACCGTCGTGGGCGCGCTCGACCAGCTGACGCCCGCGCAGTGGCACCAGCAGATCGACGTCAACCTGACCAGCATCTACAGTCTCAACCGGCACCTGTGGCCCGCGATGGTCACGGCCGGCGGCGGATCGGTCGTGCTCGTGGGGTCGACGGCGTCGTTCGCCGGCTTCCCCGCCGACGCCGCGTACGTCGCGTCGAAGGGCGCGGTGCTCGCGATGACGAAGGCGATGGCGCTGGACGGCGCGCCCGTCGGGATCCGGGTCAATGCGGTGTGCCCGGGCTTCATCCTCACGCCGAACCTGCAGGGCTTCTTCGACGCCCAGCCCGACCCGGACGCCGCGTCGGCGGGTGCGGCGTCGGCGGCGCCGTTGGGGCGCATGGGAACCCCGGCCGACGTCGCCGGTGCGGTGGCGTTCCTGTGCTCGGCGGAGGCGTCGTTCGTCACGGGGACGTCGATCCTCGTCGACGGCGGCCTGCTCGCGCGGGTGCCGAGTTGACCCGCGGCTCCGCTCGATCTGACCACCGCGGCTCCACGCAACCGCCAACTGTTGACAGTTGGCAGTTTGCGTCTCACGATGAATGCAGCCTCACGATGAACGAAGTTGCGCGGAATGCAGTTGCGCGACCCGACGACCTCCTGGAGGTTCGATGACCAGCCCGGGGCGAACCCTGCGCGCCCTCCTCGCGGCGCAGGACCGGCCGCTGATGCTGCCCGGCGCCGCCAACGCCCTGACGGCGCGCGTCGTGGAAGAGGCAGGCTTCGGCGCCGTCTACGTGACCGGCGCGGGCGTCACCAACACCTATCTCGGCGTGCCCGACCACGGCATCCTCACCCTCGACGAACTCTGCGGGCACGTCGAGGCGATGTGCGACGTCGTCGGCATCCCGGTCGTCGTCGACGCCGACACCGGCTTCGGCAACGCCCTCAACGTGCAGCGCACCGTCCGCCGCCTCGAACGCGCCGGCGCCGCCGGCCTGCAGCTCGAGGACCAGGTCAGCCCCAAGAAGTGCGGCCACTTCGCGGGCAAGGACGTCATCTCCGTCGGCGAGATGGTCGGCAAGGTCCGCGCCGCCGTCGACGCCCGCCGCGACGACGACCTCGTCATCGTCGCCCGCACCGACGCCCGCGCCACCGAGGGCCTCGCCGCCGCCTGCGAGCGGATGCAGGCCTACAGCGAGGCCGGCGCCGACGTCCTGTTCGTCGAGGCCCCCGAGAGCCTCGAGGAGATGCGCTACATCACCGAGAACGTCCCGGGCCTGCACGTCGCCAACATGGTCGAGGGCGGTCGCACCCCGGTTCTGCCGCGGCGCACACTGCAGGAGCTGGGCTTCGCCGTGGCGCTCTACGCGAACGCGACGATGCGCGGCGCGGTGGTCGGGATGCGCGAGGTGCTCGCCCACCTGGACAAGCACGGCGACACGCTCGAGGCGGGCCGCCTGATGATCAGCTGGGAGGACCGGCAGGCGCTCGTGCGCAAGCCCGAGTTCGACGAGCTGGAGGAGCGGTACGCAGCGACCGCGGAACGGAGGCGTGCCCGATGAGCGAGGTACACGATCTGAGGTTGGTCGGCGGGCGCGTCTTCCAACACGGCGCCGGGCTGCAGGATCTCGACATCCTGGTCACCGACGGCGTCGTCTCGGGCCTGGTGGCCCGCGGCGCGACCGTCGCCGCCGCGTCCGAGGTCGACATCACGGGCAAGGTCGTCCTCCCCGGCGGCATCGACCCGCACGTGCACCTGGGCAAGGACATCCGGGTTCCGCGCGACCCCGAGGACGGCGAGCGCGAGACCGCGTCCGCCGTCGCCGGCGGCATCACGTCGATGCTGATCTACCTGATGAGCGCCGACCCCTACGAGAAGGTGTTCGCGGAGTCCGACGCCGCCATGGCCGGCAACTCCCACACCGACTACGGCTTCCACTTCGTGCTCGGCACCGACGACCAGGTCGCGTCCATCCCGGACTACGTGCGCGAGCTGGGCGTCCCCAGCTTCAAGTTCTTCATGAACTTCCGCGGCGACGAGGGTAGGTACCTCGGCCTGCCCGGCAACGACGACGCCTACATGTACAACCTGCTCGGCAAGGCTGCCGACGCCGGCGCGCTCGTCTGCCCGCACCCGGAGAACATCGAGCTCGTCTGGAAGCTGCGCGAGCAGCCCCGCGACGAGACGCTGCCCCCGCTGGAGGCCTGGTACCGCAGCCGCCCGCCGGTCGTCGAGGCCGAAGCCGTGCAGCGCGTCGCCTACTTCGCCAGCCAGACCGGTGCCTCGGTGTACGCGGTGCACACCTCCAGCAAGGCCGCACTCGACGCGATGGCCATGCAGCAGACCGCGTACCCCAACCTCTTCACCGAGACCTGCACCCAGTACCTGACCCTGACCACGGACGCCGACTGCGGCACCTACGGCAAGGTCAACCCGCCCGTCCGGCACACCGAGGACGTCGAGGCGCTCTGGGAGGGGCTGCGCACGGGCAAGGTCGACACCGTCGGGTCCGACCACAACTCCCGCCACCGCACGGCCAAGGAGAAGGACATCTGGACGGCGTCCGCGGGCTTCCCCGGCACCGGCCTGATCCTGCCGACGACCATCGGCCTCGGCCTGGCCCGCGGCATCGACCTGGAGCGGCTCGTCGAGGCCACCAGCACCCGCGCCGCGCAGCTGTTCGGGCTGTTCCCGCGCAAGGGAACCATCCGCGTCGGCTCCGACGCCGACCTCGCCGTCCTCGACCTCGACACGCCCATGACGGTGCGTGCCGAGACCCAGCACTCCGTCGCCGAGTACTCGCCGTGGGAGGGCGCCGAGCTGCCCTGCTCCGTCGTGCACACGATCGTCCGCGGGAAGTTCGCGGTCCGCGACGGGCAGCTCGCTTCCGTGCCGGGCGGCACCTACCTGTCCCGCATCAACGGCGGCGCCGCGGCGCTCGCCTCCCAGAAGGAGCTCGTGTGACCGACCCCGTGTGGGGCGTCGGCGGTGCCGGCGTCATCGACGAGACGACCCTGAAGCACTACGACCTCGCCGGCTTCGGCGGGCCCGTCGGCCTCGGGACGCGGCCCGCGCTGCTGATCATCGACGTGCAGTACCGGACGGTCGGCACCCGCCCGATGCCGTTCGAGGAGGCCGTGCAGGAGTTCCCGACCAGCTGCGGCGACGTCGCGTGGGCGGCCGTCGAGCGGATCGCGAAGCTGGTGGCGCTGTTCCGTGAGAAGGGCTGGCCGATCCTCTACCCGCACGTCGCGCCGAAGAAGTCCTACGATGCCGGGCGGCTCGGCGCCAAGGTCCCGGCGATCATGACCATCCCCGAGAAGGGCTACGAGTTCGTCGCCGAGATCGCGCCGGAGGAGGGCGACGTGTTGCTGCCCAAGCGCCACCCCAGCGCGTTCTTCGGCACGCCGCTGGCCAGCTACCTGGTCGAGACGGGCGCGGACTCGCTGGTGGTCACGGGCTGCAGCACGTCGGGCTGCGTGCGTTCCAGCGTCGCCGACGCGTTCTCCTACAACTGGCGTGTCAGCGTGCCGGCCGACGCCGTGTACGACCGCAGCCCGGTCGTGCACGAGGTCAACCTGTTCGACATGGCGCAGAAGTACGCCGACGTCACGACGACCGACACGCTCCTCGCAGCGCTGGCGGACGTCCCCGCGAAGGGCGCCTGACCGCTCCTTCCGAGCGCACGAACGGCCCTTTCCCGCAACTCGGTTGCGGGAAAGGGCCGTTCGTGCAATTCGGGGTGGGCGCCGCCGGGCACTCCGCGGGGTGCTTCCGGGTTGCGCCGGGACTTGCACGAACGGCACAGTCGCGCAACTCAGTTGCGGCACTGTGCCGTTCGTTCGGAATGGGGGTGCGGGACGGGGGCCGGGCTCAGTCCGGTTCGGCGGCGCGCAGGACCGCGAGGGCGTTGTTGAGCGAGCTCGTCAGGTGGGACTCGAGCTTCGCGGCCGCGCCCTCGCCGTCGCGGGCGACGAGCGCGGCGAGGATCTCGCGGTGCTCGTCGAGGGCGGTGCGGGCGCGGCGGGGCTGGTGGGCCGAGCGGGCGCGGGCGAGCCGGATCCTGCGGCCGACGTCGGTCAGCGCCTCGACCAGCGGCGGGTTGGCCGCGAGCCGGGCGAGCCGGGCGTGGAAGTCGGGGTCCTCCGGGTAGGCGCTGGTGGCATGCACACCCATGCTGGACTCGGTCTCGTCGAGCATGCTGCCGAGCTCGTCGATGCGCTGCTGCGGCGCGTAGCGGGCGGCCAGGCGTACGGCGTGGGTCTCGAGCGCGATCCGCAGCTCGTAGAGGTCCGACAGCTCGCGCGCGGAGAACGAGCGGACGTAGACGCCGCGGTGCGGGACGGCCTCGACGAGCCCTTCGCTCGCCAGCCGTTGGATGGCCTCACGCAGCGGGCCGCGGCTGATGCCGAGGGCCTGCGAGAGGTGGACCTCGTTGAGCCGCTCGGCGGGGGCGAGGGTGCCGTCGAGGATCATCCCCCGCAACACCTCGAGGCTCTGCCCCGCGTAGGTCGCGACGCGGCCGAGCTTCGGCGGACGGGACTGCTCGCTCACGGGTTCTCCTCGCCTCGGGTGGCTGCGACCCGCTCCGTCATGGTGCCACGTGGCCCCACGGACACTCTTTCGCACGTGCGCGCGACCTCCCTCGGTCGCCGGTCCGGCCGCGCCTTCTGAGGCCCGACCGACCGTCGTCGATTACAAACTGTCGACAAGCGGAAACGCTATTGAGCTGCCGTGTCGACTTGGTCACCGGTCAATCTACGGCAAACTGTTGACAGTTGTCAGTAGGTGGCGCAGCGTAGGGCGAGTGGCTGCGGCAACGCGTTTCATGAACATCGCCGCACCGACGACGACGGGACGAGGGGGCTGACGATGCAGCCAGATGATCAGTCCACACAGGTCGGGACCGCTACGCCCGCGGTACCCGAGACCATCGACCCCAAGGTCGTCTCGGCCGGCCTCGTCGGCTCCGTCGTCGAGTACTACGACTTCGGCATCTACGGCTACCTCGCCACGGTGCTGTCCGTCGTCTTCTTCGCCGAAGGCTCCGACCCGACGACCGCCCTGCTCGCCACGTTCGCGACGTTCGCCGCCGCCTTCGTCCTCCGCCCGCTCGGCGGCCTGATCTTCGGCCACCTCGGCGACCGTTTCGGCCGCTCCCGCATCCTGGCCGCGACGATCCTCGCGATGTGCGCGGCCACCGTGCTCATCGGCATCCTGCCCACCTACGCCGCGATCGGCGTCGGCGCCGCGTTCCTGCTCGTCGCCGCCCGGTGCGTGCAGGGCATCGCGTCCGGTGGCGAGGTCGGCGGCGCGGCGGCCTACGTCGCGGAGAAGTCCCCGCCCGCGCGCCGCGGCTTCCTGTGCTCGACGGTGCAGCTCGGCGCCCTGTCCGGCGCGCTCCTCGCCTCGATCGTCGTGTCGGTCGTGAGCTCCGCGCTCACCGCCGACCAGCTGGCGTCATGGGGCTGGCGGCTGCCGTTCCTGCTCAGCCTCCCGCTGGGCCTGGTCGGCCTGTGGATCCGCTTCCGGCTCGACGACTCCGTCCACGAGGACGAGCTCGCCGCCGAGGGCGTCGCGTCCGCGCCCGTCGTCGAGCTCTTCCGAGCCCACCTGCCCGGGCTGTTGCGCACGCTGGGCCTGTCGACGCTGCTGTTCGCCGGCTACTACGTCGTCTACGTGTACGCGTCGACGCACCTGCAGCGCACCGGCGGTTTCGACGCCCGCGCCGCGTTCTGGTCGACGACGGTCACCCTCGTCGTGTCGTGCCTGGCCATGCCGTTCTTCGGCCGGATGTCCGACCGTGTGGGGCGCAAGCCGATGCTGCTGTGGGCGGCCGTCGCGTTCGGCGTGCTCGCCGTGCCGGGGTTCGCGCTGATGAACGCGCACTCCCTGCCCCTGGCGATGCTCGCGCAGGTCGTGCTCGGGCTGCCCGAGGCGGCGCTGATGGGCGTCGTGTTCGCGACCTTCGCCGAGATGTTCCCCTCCCGCGTGCGCTACACCGGCATCGCGCTGGGCTTCAACCTCGCGAGCATGGCCGTCGGGGGCACCGCCCCGCTGATCTGCCTGTGGCTGTTGCGCATCAGCGGCGACCCGCTCTCACCCGCCTGGTTCCTCGTCGCCGCGGCGGTCGTCACCGTCGTCGCGGCCCTGACCCTCACCGAGACCCGCGGCTCCGTGCTGCGGACCGCGTGACCTCCCCGAAAGGACTCCCCATGTCGGACAGCCGGCCCGCAGAGGTGGACGTCGACGTCGTCGTGGTCGGGGCGGGCGGTGGCGGGCTCGCCGCCGCACTCGCCGCGGCCGACGCCGGCGCGACCGCCGTCGTCCTCGAGAAGGAGGAGCGCGCGGGCGGCAACTCGGCCCTGTCCACCGGCTCCGTGCCCGGTGCCGGCACCCGTTGGCAGGCCGACGCGGGTATCGACGACTCCCCGGCCCGCCTCGCCGCCGACCTGCTGCGCCAGTCCGGCCCGCACGACGCCGAGGAGCCCGTCGAGGTCCTCGCCGCGGCGAGCGCCGGGCTGGTCGAGTGGCTCGTCGACAGCCACGACATCGACCTGCGGCTGATCACCGACTACAAGCACGTCGGGCACAGCGTGCCGCGGCTGCACGCGCCGCCGTCGCGCAAGGGCCACGCCCTCGTCGCGGACATGCTGCGCGCCGCCAAGGCCGCCGACGTCGAGGTGCTCACCCACTCGCCGGTCGACCGGCTCGTCGTCGAGGACGGGGTCGTGCGCGGCGTCGTCGTGTCCGGCGCCCGTTCGGGCACGTACACGTTGCGCTGCAAGGCGGTCGTGCTGGCCGCCAACGGTTTCGGCGCCGACCCGACCATGGTGTCGCGCTTCGCCCCCGACGCGGCGGGCCTGGAGTACCTGGGCGCCCACGGCAGCACCGGCGAGGCCGTCCGGTGGTTGCTCGACCTCGGCGCGACCATGGGCAACGCGTCGGCGTTCCAGGGCTACGCCGCCGTCGCCAGCCCGCACGGGTCGATCACGTCGTGGACGACCGTCGAGCACGGCGGCATCGTCGTCGACGCGAAGGGGGAGCGCATCGGCGACGAGTCGATCGGCTACTCCGGCTTCGCCGCCGACGTCTCCCGTGCCGCCGGGCCCGTCCACGTGATCTTCGACGCCCCGATCCGCGACTCCGTCGCCGCGCACGAGGAGGAGTTCGCCGAGCTCGTCGCCGCGAACGGCACGAAGGAGGCGCCCGACGCCGCCTCGCTCGCCGCCGCCATCGGCGCCGACCCGGACGTCCTCGCCCGCACCCTCGACGAGGCCGCCGCGGCCGCCGCCGGCGACGCCCCGGACCCGGTGGGGCGCACCGCCTGGGGCCGCGGCCCGCTGCAGCGCCCGTACGTCGCCGTCCGTGCGGTGCCCGCCCTGTTCCACACCCAGGGTGGCGTGCAGATCGACGCGCACGCCCGGGTCGTCGGCCCGGACGGTCCGATCCCCGGTGTGTACGCGACGGGTGGTGTCGCCGCCGGCGTCAGCGGACGGACGGGCGGCCGCGGCTACTCGTCGGGCAACGGCCTGCTCACCGCGCTGGGCCTCGGCATGATCGCCGGCCGGCACGCCGCCTCCGTCCGTTCCTGACCTCGCCCCCTGACCTCGCCCCCTGACGTCCGCTCCCCGACGGACACACCCGAGGACCCCGGGCCCGACCTGTCCGTCCCTGCGAAGAAGGAAGCACCGGTTGTCCGAGCTGCTCACGTGGGCGGCGGCCCGCGCCGCCGACGCCGACATCCCCGAGCACGTCCTGCGCACCGCGCTGGTGATCATGTGCGACGACCTCGCCGCGATGGTCGTCGCCCACACCGAGGACGAGGTCCGCGCCGTCACCGCGCAGGCGGGCGGCGGAGCGCCGGAGTCGACGGTCGTCGGGGCGCCCGGGCAGCGCTCCGACCGCAGGTCCGCGGCGCTGGCCAACGCCGTCGCCGCCAACTGGACCGAGCTCGACGGCGGCTACCGGCCCGCGACCTGCCACGGCTCGCTCTACTCGCTGCCCGCCGCGCTGGCCGAGGTCGAGGCCACCGGTGGCACGCTCGGCGACCTGCTGCGCGCCCACGTCCTCGGCTACGAGGTCGTCACCCGCGTCGCGCGGGCCTACCGGCCGCCGGTGCCGCTCGCCCTGCACCCGCACGCCACGCTCTCGCCGATCGGCGCCGCCGCGGCCCTCGCGGCGGCGCGGCGCCTCGACGCGGACACCTTCGCGACGGCCGTGCTCGGCGCCGCGTCGATGTCGCTGACCGGCCCCTTCTCCCACGCCACCAGCGGCGCGACGATCCGCAACGCCTGGGCGGGCGCGGGCGCGCAGCTCGGGTTCGTCGCCGTCGACGTCGCCGCGGCCGGGCTCACCGCGAGCCCGACCGTCCTCGACGAGGTGTTCGCGTCCACGGTCGTCACGCCCGGTGAGCTGACCGCCGGGCTCGGCGAGCGCTGGGGCGTCGAGGACGGTTACCAGAAGCCCTACGCGTGCTGCCAGTACCTGCACGCGAGTGTGGAGGCTGCCGCGGCGCTCATCGCGTCCATCCCGGACGTGGACGCGATCGCGTCGGTCGACGTCCGCACCCACCCACTGGGTGCCGCGCTCACCGAGGCAGACCCGGCGACGACACTCGCCGGCCGGTTCTCCCTGCCCCACGCCGTCTCGACGGTGCTGCACCACCGCACCACCGACGCCGCCGTGTTCTCCGGCGCGCACCTGCACGACGGGGCGACCGCGTCCCTGCGCGGGCGCGTCCGCATCGAGCCGTGGACCGACACGCCTCCCGCCCCGCACGACCGCCCGTCGACCGTGCGGGTCACCCTGCACGACGGCAGCGTGCTGGAGGAGACGGTGCTGTCGGCGGCGGGCGGCCCCGACCGGCCGCTGTCGCGCCCCGAGCTGCTCGCCAAGTACGAGACGCTCACCGGCGAGCTGCGCCCCGGGTTCGCCGACCGGGTCCGCGACCTCACCGACCCCCGCGGCCCCCTCGACCTCGAGGCCCCGCTGCGCGACGTGCTCGACAGGCTGCTGGGGGACAACCGATGACCACCTCATCCCCGAGTTCGCCGTCGGACCGGTCCGGCGGCGCTCGGGACCAGTCCGGCGTCGAACCCGGCGGGAGCACTGCCGCCGAGGCGCTCGTCGACGGCGTCCTCCGGGTACCCGCGGCGCTCCCCGCCGAGGTCGACGTCCTCGCCCGCCGGCACCTGCTCGACGCCGTCGGTGTCGGGCTGGCCGCGTCGCGGGTCGGGCCCGCCCGAAGGATCGTCCAGGTGCCCCGCGCAACCGGGCCCTGCACGGTCCTCGGAGCGGCCGAGGGGGCCGGGGCCGCCGACGCCGCGCTGGTCAACGGCACCCTCGTCCACTCCCTGGAGTACGACGACACCCACACCGGCTCGGTCATGCACGGCAGCGCCGCGCTCGCCCCCGCCGTCCTGGCCGCCGCCCAGGAGACCGACGCGCCCGGCGACGTCGTCGTCCGCGCGTTCGCCGTCGGCTGGGAGGTGCTCGTCCGGATCGGGCTGGCCACGCCGAGCGGGTTCCAACGCGTCGGGTTCCAGGGCACGTCCGTCGCCGGGACGGTGGCGGGCGCCGTCGCCGTCGGGCTGGTCCACGACCTCGACCGCGACGCGCTGCTCGACGCCGTCGGGGTGGCCGCCAGCTTCTCCGCCGGCAACTTCACGTTCCTGACCCGCGGCGCCACCAGCAAGGCCGCCCAGGCGGGCATCGCCGCGCAGGGCGCGGTGTCGGCCGTGGCGCTGGTGCGCGGCGGGATCACCGGCGGGCGCTCGGTGTTCGAGGGCGACCGCGGCTTCTTCGGCCTCTACGCCCACGACGGCTCCGCCGCCGGGCGCCTCGCCGACCTCGCCTGCGACCTCGGCAGCCGCTGGCACCTCGTCGACGCCGCCTTCAAGGGCCTGCCCTGCTGCCACTTCCTGCACCCGTTCGCCGAGGCCGTCGCGACCGTCGACGTGCCCGCCGACCGCATCGCCCGCCTGCTTTGCCGGGTTCCCGCCGGTCAGGAGGAGGTCGTCGCGGTGCCGTGGGAGGCCAAGCAGTCGCCCGCGACGGCCGGCGAGGCGCGCTGGAGCCTGCCCTACGTCGTCGCGCTGCAGGCCGTGCGCGGCGCGGTGACCCTCGACGACTTCGTCGGCGACCCCGATCCCGAGGTCGTCGCCGTCGCGAAGCGGGTCGAGCAGGAGCGCTGGGAGGACTCCGGCTACCCGGCGGTGTTCCCCGCCGAGATCGTCGCCGAGCTCACCGACGGCACGGTCCGCACGGTGCGGATCGACGACGTCGACGGCAACGCGGGGCGCCCCTGGGACGAGGAGCGGGTCGTCGCGAAGTTCCGGGACAACTGCGCGCGTGCCGGCGCCGATCCGGACACCTCCCGGGCGCTGGTCCGGGGCCTGCTCGGCACTGAGGTCCCCGACCTGACGGCCCTGCGACGCCTCGCCGCCCTGCCCACACCGGCCTGACCCCCGCGCGCAACCTCACTGCTGTCCGGCGCCCGATTCACGACCGTGAGGTTGCGCGCGATCCTTAGCGCGCAACCTGACTGCTCCCGGGCCGTCGAATCGGGACCGTGAGGTTGCGCGCGAGTCGTCGGTGCGCGCACCCCGACTGCTCCCGGCCCGATCGCGACCCCCGGGGTTGCGGCACAGACCGCGCGCAACCTCACCGCTGTCCGGCGGCCCGATCACGACCGTCAGGTTGCGCGCTGAAATCCGCGGGCTCAGGGGCGTTCGGCCGCGGGCTGCGGGGTCCGGGCACTCGTCGTGCGGGGGTCGGCGGGCGGCGGGGGAGTCCCGGTGTCGCCACCCGGGAGCCGCACGACGAACCGGGTGCGGCCAGGGACGCTCTCGACGCCCACCGTCCCGTCGTGCGCGGTCACGACGGCGTGCACGATCGCCAGCCCCAGCCCCGTGCTGCCCGCCGCGCGCGACCGCGACTTCTCCCCGCGCGCGAACCGTTCGAACACGTGCGGCAGCAGCGCCGCCGAGATGCCGGGGCCGGTGTCGGTGACCGTCAGGACGACCTCGCCCGTCCGGCTGTCCGGGGTCAGCCCCACCGTCACCTCGGTGCCTGGCGGGGTGTGGCTGCGGGCGTTGGCCAGCAGGTTCGTCAGCACCTGGGTGAGCCGGGACGCGTCGCCGACCGTCGAGACCGGCTCGTCGGGCAGCGCCATCCGCCACGAGTGGTCCGGTCCGACGGCGTGCGCGTCGCTCACCGCGTCGAGCACGAGCCGGGTGAGGTCGACGGGCGCGCGCTCCAGCGGCCGGCCCGCGTCGAGCCGGGCGAGCAGCAGCAGATCCTCGACGAGCGTCGTCATCCGCTCGGCCTGCGTCGAGATCCGCACGAGCGAGTACTCGGCGTCGGGAGACAGCTCGGAGCGCCGGGTCAGCTCGGCGTAGCCGCGAATCGCGGCGAGCGGGGTGCGCAGCTCGTGGCTGGCGTCGGCGATGAACTGCCGCAGCCGCATCTCGCTGTCCTGGCGCGCCTCCAGGGCCCCACCGACGTTGTCCAGCATCAGGTTCAACGCCGCGCCCATCTTGCCGACCTCCGTGCGCGGGTCGGTGTCCGGGATGCGCTCCACCAGCTCGACCTCGCCACGGTCGAGCCGCAGCGCGCTCACCGACGCCGCCGTCTGCGCCACCCGCTCCAGCGGGCGCAGCTCACGCCGCACGAGCACCGCCCCGGTGACGCCCGCGCCCAGCAGCGCGACACCCAGCACGATGACCTCGATCAGGATCAGCCCGTCGACGACCGACTCCGCCCGCGCCTGCGGCAACCCGATGACCAGCAGACTGCCGTCGGGGGCGGGGAACGCCGAGAGCCGGTAGGCGCCGATCGACAGCGACTTGCTGACCGGCTGCGCGTTGACCGGGACGGCCTCCAGCGCGGCGAAGTCCCCGGGGTCGACGGGCCGCGACGTGCCGCCCTTGTCGCTCACCAGCGCCTCGATGACCTGCCCGCCGACGACCCGCGCCCCCAGCGTCCGGGGTTCCTGCGCGGGGCCGAGGAAGGAGTCGTTGCGGTCGGGCGTCGTGCCCGGCGGCGGGGCGTTGTCGTGGAACCGGGAGAACCGCTGCCCGGCCGAGCGGAGGTCGTCGTCGAGCTGGCGGATCATGAACTGGCGGGCGGCGATCGTCGTCGCGAACCCGATGACCAGCACCGCGGCGGTCAACAGGATCAGCACGGTGGCGACGAGCCGCGCCCGCAGGGAGCGCGGTGCCGCCCGGGGGCTCACTCGCCCGACGCGGGCTTGAGCACGTATCCCGCGCCGCGGACCGTGTGGATCATCGGCGCCCGGCCGTTGTCGATCTTCTTGCGGAGGTAGGAGATGTAGAGCTCCACGACGTTGGACTGCCCCCCGAAGTCGTAGTGCCACACGCGGTCGAGGATCTGGGCCTTGCTGAGCACGCGTCGCGGGTTGCGCATCAGGAACCGCAGCAGTTCGAACTCGGTCGCGGTCAGCTCCACCTCGGCGTCGCCGCGGCGGACCTCGTGGCTGTCCTCGTCGAGGGTCAGGTCGCCGACGGCCAGCTCCGAGCCCTGCCGGGCCGCGGTCATCCCGGATCGGCGCAGCAGCCCCCGTAGCCGCGCGACGAGCTCCTCGATGCTGAACGGCTTGGTGACGTAGTCGTCCCCGCCCGCGGTGAGCCCGGCGACGCGGTCCTCGACGGCGTCCTTCGCCGTCAGGAACAGCACCGGGACGTCCGGGGTGTCGGCGCGCATGCGGCGCAACACCTCCAGCCCGTCGAGGTCGGGCAGCATGATGTCGAGGACGACGGCGTCGGGGCGGAACTCCCGCGCCGCGCGGACGGCGGTCAGCCCGTCGGCGGCCGTCCGCACGTCCCAGCCCTCGTAGCGCAGCGCCATCGACAGCAGGTCGGACAGCGTCGACTCGTCGTCGACGACGAGGACCCGCACCGCGCTGCCGTCCGCGCGCTGCAGCCGCCCCGCCACCTGCTCGTTCACCCCGGTCATGCTAGCGAGACTCGCGCGCGGGACTGTGCCGGCGCTGGGCGCAGTCTGTGCGTTCCCTGTGTAACCCTGTGAGTGGCGATAGTCGCTAGGGCGACTATCGCCACTCACGACCCTGCTAGCGCGCCCGCCAGTAGCCCGTCGCGTAGACGCGGCGCCTGTCCAGGCGACGGTCGTCGAGAAGGTGTTTGCGCAGGTCACGCACGGCAGCGGATTCCCCGGCCAGCCACGCCTGGCCGCCGGCCCCCGGCAGCGTCGCCGCACGCACCGCCTCGACGAGCCGTTCGCCCGCCGGCGCCTCGCCGCGGTGCACCCACTCGACGTCGGCGTTCGCGGTCAGCTCCTGCTCCTCGCCGGCGTCGGCGACCTCGAGGAAGGCGAGCACGGGCCCGGTGAAGCCGGCGAGCTCCTCCAGGACGGTCGCGACGGCGGGCAGCGCGCTCTCGTCCCCGATGACGACGTGGAACTCCGCCGCGGGGTCGGGCTCCCACCGCCCGCCCGGCTCGGAGACGCCCACCCAGGCGCCCGGCTCGGCCGCCCGCGCCCACGCCGCGGCCGGGCCGTGGCCCTCGTGCAGAACGAAGTCGACGTCGAGCTCGCCGGCGGCGGCGTCGAAACGGCGGACGGTGTAGGTGCGGATCGTCGGCCGGGCCTCGCCGGGCGGCCACACCGGCCCGCCCGTGCTCGCGCGCGGCACCGCGGGGCGGTCCTGGCCGTCGACGGGGAAGAACATCTTCACGCGGCGGTCGGGACCGTCGCCGGGGAAGCCCGCGAGCTCGTCGCCGCCGAGGGTCACGCGGATCATCTTCGGCGTGATGCGGGCGCTGCGGCGCACCTGCAGCAGCCGGGGTGGGGTCATCGTCATCGTCGGACATTCTGCCGAGCGGGCTACGAGCGCTGGTGCGCGAGCCCCGTCCAGACGAGATCCATGAGGTGTTCGGTGGCGTCGGCGGCGCTCGTGCGGGGTTCACAGTCGGGCGTGGATCCGCGCCACAGGGCGAGCCGCTCGCACGCGCCGACGATGACGTGCGCCCACCCGGCGAGCCGTTGTGGCGCGGCGTCGGGGGCCTGGGCGGCGAGCAGTCCGGCGATGAAGTCGGTCTGCTGGGCGCGGATCTCCTCGAGTGCGGCCGCGGCGGCCGGCGACACCGACGCCTCGGTGTAGAGCAGCGACCACGACGGTTTCTGGGCGTCGAGGTAGGAGAAGAAGGCGAGGGTGCCTCGGCGCAGCATGTCCTCGGGTCCGTCGGCGGCGGCCGCGGCGGCGGAGGTGACCTCGAGCAGCTCGGTGCGCACCCGTGCGACGCAGGCGAGCAGCAGGCCTTCCTTGGAGCCGAAATGGCTGTACAGCACGGGTTTGGTGACGCCGACGACCTCGGCGACGGCGTCCATCGACGCGTTCTGGTACCCACGTCCGGAGAACACCGTGACCGCGGCGTCGAGGATCTGTCGCTCACGCTCGGCGCGGGCGACACGGCGCCGGGGCGTGCGGGTCTGCATGGCGGTCGACCCTACCGGCCGCTAAGTTACCCGTGGTAGGTTACCGGCGGTAACACCCAGCGAGGGGGCAGTGATGAACGAGCGCATCGGGGCGGCCGTCCCCGGGGAGATCGTCACCGTGGACACCGCCGTCGTCGGCAGCGGGTTCGCGGGCCTCGGCATGGCCGTCAAGCTCGACGAGGCCGGCCGGCGCGACTGGCTGATCCTCGAGAAGGGCGACACCCTCGGCGGCACCTGGCGCGACAACGAGTACCCGGGCTGCGCCTGCGACGTCGAGTCGCACCTCTATTCCTTCAGCTTCCGGCAGAACCCGGCCTGGACCCGCACCTTCGCGCGCCAGCCCGAGATCCGCGCCTACCTCGAGGACGTCGCCGACCACTACCGGCTGCGCGACCGCATCCGCTACGGCGCCCACGTCACCGGTGCCGAATGGGACGGGACGGGGTGGGACGTCCGTCTCGCCGACGGCTCCACGATCCGCGCCCGCTTCGTCGTCTTCGGCACCGGCGCCCTGCACGACCCCGCGATCCCCGACATCGAGGGCCTCGACCGCTTCGCCGGCACCGCCTTCCACTCCGCCCAGTGGGACCACTCCCGCGAGCTGCGCGGTACGCGAGTCGCCGTCATCGGCACCGGCGCCAGCGCCGTCCAGTTCGTGCCCGCCATCGCGCCCGACGTCGAGTCGCTCACCCTGTTCCAGCGCACCGCCCCGTGGGTGCTCCCCAAGGGCGACAAGCCGATCTCCGACGACGCGCGGCGCCGCTACCGGCGCTTCCCGCTGCTGCAGCGCCTCGCCCGCACCGCCCTCTACTGGCGGCACGAGGTGCTGGTCGCGGGTTTCATGAACCCCCGGCTGATGAAGGTCATCGGCCGCGTCGCCACCACCTACCTCGACCGCTCCTTCGCGAACGACCCCGCGCTCAAGGCAAAGGTCACGCCCGACTTCACCATCGGCTGCAAGCGCATCCTGCTGTCCAACGACTACTATCCGGCCCTGCGCCGCGACAACGTCCACGTCGAGACGACGGGCATCGCCCGCGTCACCGAGACCGGCGTCGTCACCGCCGACGGCGTCGAGCACCCCTGCGACACCATCGTGTTCGGCACCGGGTTCACCATCGCGGACAGCCTGTCCCGCATGACGATCACCGGTCGCGACGGCGCCAAGCTCGGCGACGCCTGGCGTGGCGGCATGCAGGCCCTGCTCGGCACGACCGTCGCCGGCTTCCCCAACCTCTTCCTGCTCACCGGCCCGAACACCGGGCTCGGGCACAGCTCGATGGTGCTGATGATCGAGTCGCAGATCCCCTACGTCCTCGACGCGATGGACACCGTCGACAGGCACCGGGCCACCGCCATCGACACCGTCCGCGAACGCCAGGACGACTTCAACACCGAGGTCCAGGCCAAGCTCGAGAAGGCCGTGTGGAGCCAGGGCGGCTGCAACAGCTGGTACCTCGACGAGCACGGCCGCAACCGCACCCTCTGGCCGGGCGCGACCTTCACCTACCGCCGCCGCACCCGTCGTATCGACCCCGCAGACCACGTCCTGATCTGAGACGTACCGTCTGACCGTGCGGGCCTTCACCTACTCGATCCCCATGACGACGCGGTTCCGCGGCATCACCGTCCGCGAGGGGATGCTCGTCGAGGGGCCCGCCGGCTGGGGCGAGTTCTGCCCGTTCCCCGAGTACGACGACGCCGAGGCCGCGTCCTGGCTCGCCGCGGCGCTGGAGGCGGCTTCTGTGGGGTGGCCGGCGCCGGTGCGGGTGAGCATCCCGGTCAACTGCATCGTCCCCGCCGTCGACCCTCTCCGCGCCCAGGAGATGGTGCGGGACTCCGGGTGCACGACCGCCAAGGTCAAGGTCGCCGACGAGCCCGGCTCGCTGCCCGCCGACCTCGACCGCGTCGCCGCCGTCCGCGACGCCCTCGGCCCCGGCGGGGCGATCCGGGTCGACGCCAACGCCCGCTGGGACGTCGACGAGGCCGTCGCCGCGATCCGCGCCCTCGACCGCGCCGCCGGTGGGCTGCAGTACGTCGAGCAGCCCTGCGTCACCGTCGAGGAGCTGGTCGCGGTCCGCACGCGTGTCGACGTCCGCATCGCCGCCGACGAGGCCATCCGCCGCGCCGACGACCCCCTCGCCGTCGACGTCACCGAGGCCGCCGACGTCGCGATCCTCAAGGTCGCGCCGCTGGGCGGGGTGCGCCGGGCGCTCGCGGTCGCGGAGGCGTGCGGGCTGCCGTGCGTCGTGTCCTCGGCGTTGGAGACGAGCGTCGGGCTGGCCGCGGAGATCGCGCTGGCCGCGGCGCTGCCGGAGCTGGAGTTCGCCTGCGGGCTGGGGACGGTCGCGCTGCTGCGTGAGGACGTCGTCGACGCGCCGCTGCGGCCGGTCGACGGGATGCTCCCGGTGCTGCGCCGGGCCCCCGACCCGGTGCGTCGCTGCGCCCTCGCCGCCGACGGCGACCGCGCCGCTTGGTGGGGTGCCCGCCTGGCCCGGGTTTCGTCGCTCGTCCCGTAGTCCGGGCGCAACCTCACGGTCGTCTCGCGGCGCCGGAAGAGCAGTGAGGTTGCGCGCGGTTTGTCGGGCGCAACCTCACGGTCGTCCGACGGCCGGAACGCAGCAGTGAGGTTGCGCGCGGTCTGTGCGGTCGGCACCCAACACCGCGCGCAGGTACCGATCCCCGCGCAGGGCCGACCTCTCGTCGGCCGGGAACCCCGCCGGTGATCGTCAGCCGATTCTCGCCGGGGTTAGGGTGACCTGGTCATGTCCGTAGTGGTCGTCGGGGCCGGGCTGGCCGGGATCGCCTGCGCCACCGAGCTGGTGGCAGCGGGTGTCGAGGTGCGCGTGCTCGACCGCGCCGACCACGTCGGCGGCCGGATGGCCACCCGCACCGTCGACGGGCGGGCGGTCGACACCGGCGCCGCCTACTTCACCGTGCGCGACCCGGAGTTCGCCGAGGTCGTCGCCGGCTGGCGCACCGCGGGCCTGGCCCGGCCGTGGACGCCGGAGCTGGCGGTGCTGAGCGGCGACGGGCCGGGCCGCTCGCCCGGCCCGATGCGGTGGTCGGCGCCGCAGGGGCTGCGCAGCCTCGTCGAGGACCTGGCGTGCGGGCTTCCCGTGGAGCTCGGCCACCAGGTGCGCCACGTCCGCCCGGGGCCGACCGTCGACGGGGAGCCTGCCGGCACCGTCGTCCTCGCGATGCCCGACCCGCAGGCGGTGCGCGTCCTCGACCCTGCCCTGGCGGCGCACGCCGCGGCGGCGGGACGCCGCTGGCGCCCGGTGGTGGCGGTGGCGGCAGGGTTCGCGACGCGGTCCTGGGCGCCGCTGCCCGCGGCGTTCGTCAACGGTCATCCGGTCGTCTCGATGGTGGCCGACGACGGTGCCCGCCGCGGTGACGCGGCCCCCGTCCTGGTGGCGCACACGACCTCCGAGGTGGCCCGCACGTACGACGCCGACCCGGATGGCGCGATCCCGGAGGTGCTCGCCGCGGTGTCGGAGCTGCTCGACGTGCGCGCCGAGCCGGTGTGGACGCGCGCCTACCGCTGGCGCTACGCCGCGCCGGAGGACGACCGGGACGTGCCGTTCCTGCTGGCTGGCGACGGCGTCGCGCTGGCAGGCGACGGGTGGGGGAGCCCGCGGATCGAGACGGCGTGGCGGTCGGGGACGCTGCTGGGCCGGGAGCTGGCCCGGCGGCACCGGGCGTCGTAGCGTCGGGGCATGGAGACCGCCGAGCCCGTGTCGCCGCTGGACCGTCCCTTCGGTGACGACCGGCCCGCCCGGCTGGCGACGCTCGACGCGGACCCCGCCGCCGAGGCGGTACTCGCGGAGCTGCGCGCCGCGCTGCCCGCGGACCGGCTGCTGACCGATCCCGACACGATCGGCCCCTACGTCCACGACGAGGCGGAGTGGGCCGAGTACGGCACGCCGGTCGCGGTGGTCCGTCCCCGCACCACCGACGAGGTCGCCGCGGTGGTGCGCAGCTGCGCGCGCCATCACGTCGCCGTCGTCCCGCGCGGGGCGGGGACGGGCCTGTCGGGTGGCGCGAACGCCGTCGACGGCTGCCTGGTGCTGAGCCTGGAGCGGATGAACGACATCGTCGAGATCGACCCGGGGGAGCGGCTGGCGGTCGTGCAGCCCGGCGTGGTGAACGACCACCTGCGGGCGGCGGCCGCCGCGCAGGACCTCTGGTACCCGCCGGACCCGGCGAGCGCGCCGTGGTCGACGATCGGCGGCAACGTCGCCACCAACGCGGGTGGGCTGTGCTGTGTGAAGTACGGCGTGACCCGCGACTACGTGCTGGCCCTGGAGGTCGTCACCGCGGCGGGCGAGATCGTGCGGGTGGGCCGGCGGACGGCCAAGGGCGTCGTCGGCTACGACCTCGCCGGGCTGATGGTCGGCTCCGAGGGGACCCTCGGCGTGATTACCGAGGTCACCGTCCGGCTGCGACCGCTGCGGACGACGCCGCCG
Source organism: Pseudonocardia sulfidoxydans NBRC 16205 (assembly GCF_007989085.1). GTDB lineage: Bacteria > Actinomycetota > Actinomycetes > Mycobacteriales > Pseudonocardiaceae > Pseudonocardia > Pseudonocardia sulfidoxydans. The sequence goes on along the minus strand of NZ_BJVJ01000052.1, from coordinate 11,383 downwards.
CGCACCGTCGTCGGCTTCTTCGACTCGCTCGCCGACACCGGTGCCGCGGTCGCGGCCGTCACCGCGGCCGGTCTGCAGCCGGCGGTGTTCGAGCTGATCGACCGGCACAGCCTGCGGGCGGTCAACGAGTGGCGCAACGCCGGCCTGCCCGAGAACGCCGCGGCGCTGTTGCTCGCCCAGACCGACCTTCCCGAGCCGGCCGCGACCGCCGAGGCCGAGGGCATCCTCGCCGCGTTCGAGGCGTGCGGGGCGAAGGACGCCATGATCTCGACCGACGCCGTCGAGGCCGACGCCCTCTTCGAGGCCCGCCGGATGGTGTACCCGGCGCTCGAGCAGCGCGCCGACGCCGTCCTCACCGAGGACGTGTGCCTGCCCCGGCAGAAGCTGGCCGACATGCTCGCCGAGGTCGAACGCATCGGGGAGCGGCACACCACGTTCATCGCCACCGTCGCGCACGCCGGCGACGGCAACCTGCACCCACTGATCATCGTCGACCGCCACGACGTGGACGCCCGCCGCCGCGCGCAGTCGGCGTTCGAGGAGATCATCGACGCCGCGATCGCGCGCGGAGGGACGGTGACCGGTGAGCACGGCGTCGGCCTGCTCAAGCGTGCCGGGATGCGCCGCGAGCAGTCGCCGCAGGTGCTGTCGATGCAGCGGGCGATCAAGGCGGCGCTCGACCCGCTGGGGATCCTCAACCCCGGCAAGGTGGTGGGTTGAGATGTCCTCCGACCGGGCACGTCACGACATGCGTCCCGCCACCGAGGTCCCGTCGACCGCCCGCACGTTCCGAGCCCCCGCCGGGACGAGCGCCCCCCGGCTGGCCGGGCTGCGCGGAGTGACCGCGGCCCCCGACCCTGCCGTCGTCACCGAGACGCAGCGCTACGACACCGACGACCTCCGCCTCGCCGCGGCCGGCATCCGGCTCGAGCTCGCAACGGGTCCCGACGACGCGCAGTGGCGGCTCACCCTGCCCGGCGAGGACGACGTCATCCGGCTGCCCGCGACGGTACCCGACGTCGAGGGCGCGGACCCGCACGACCCGCCCGCCGAGCTCGACGAGCTGGTCCGCGGCGTGCGCCGTGACCGTGAGCTGCGGCCCGTCGCCCGGGTCCGCACCGTCCGCACGACGACGCGGCTGCTCGCCTCCGGCACCCCGCGGGCGGCCCTCGACCGCGACGACGTGTCGGTGGCGACGCTGGGGGAGTCGACGACCGTCGACACGTGGACGGAGTTCGCGCTGCACCCGCCCGCCCGCGGCACGGCGCTGGCCTCGGAGCTGGAACGACGCCTCGGTGACGTCGGCGCCGTCGCCGCGGCCCCCGGCGCCGACGACCGCGTCGACGAGCTGCTCGCCCCCGCCCGTCCGCGACGGGTGCGCCGGGGGAAGAAGGGCACCGCCGGGCGGGTGCTGGTCGACTACCTCGCCGCCCAGGTCGACGCCCTTGCGGCGCAGGACATCCGGGTCCGTCGCGACGAGCCCGACGCCGTCCACCAGATGCGTGTCGCGTCCCGGCGGCTGCGCAGTGCCCTGCAGGCCTACCGCCCGCTGGTCGACCGCGAACGCACCGACCCGCTCGTCGACGAGCTGCGCGAGCTCGGCCGCACCCTCGCCCCCGCCCGTGACGCCGAGGTGCTGCGCGAGCGGATCAGCGCCGGGATCGCGGGACTCGACCCCGGCCTCGTGTTGGGCCCCGTGCAGGCCCAGGTCACCCGGCACTTCGCCCGGATCGAGGCCGAGGCCCGCGCCGCCGTCCTCGCCGAGCTCGACGGCGACCGCTACGCCCGGCTGCGCACCGCGCTCGACGACCTCCTCGCCGATCCGCCGCTCTCGGCGCGGGCGGGCAAGCCCGCGGAGAAGGAACTGCCGAAGGTCGCCGGGAAGACGGCGCGCCGGCTGGAGAAGGCCGTCGCGGTCATGGAGGACGAGCCCACCGACGACGCGATCCACCGCGTCCGCAAGGACGCCAAGCGGATGCGCTACGCCACGGAGCTCGCCGCGCCCGCCGTGTCGAAGAAACAGGTCAAGGCGTTCCGCAAGGGCCTCAAGGGGATGCAGACCGCACTCGGGGAGCACCAGGACTCCGTCGTGTCCCGCGAGGCGCTGCGTGAGCTCGGTGCCCAGGGCCACGCGGCCGGCGACAACGGGTTCACCTTCGGTGTCCTGCACGGCCACGACCGGGCGATGGCCGCGCTCGTCGAGTCCCGGCTGCCCGGGCTCTGGGACGTCGCGTGGGCGAAGAAGGCACGCCGCTGGCTGCGGTGACCGGCCACCGACGACAATCGCCGACGTGAGCGAGCCCCGCGACCCCGTCGCCGACCTGCGCCGCATCGCGTTCCTGCTGGAACGCGCCCACGAGTCCACCTATCGGGTGCGTGCATTCCGTGGGGCGGCGTCGGTGCTGCGACGCAAGACCGTCGACGAGCTGGCGCAGCTCGCCGGGTCGGGCGAGCTCGTCCGGCTGAAGGGCGTGGGCGAGGTGACGGCCCGCTGCGTCGAGGAGTCGCTCACCGGCGAGGAACCCGTCTACCTGCGACGGCTGCGCGCCACCGAGGACACCCCGCTCGACGAGGCCGCCGCCACCCTGCGCGAGGCGCTGCGCGGCGACTGCCACTCCCACACCGACGCCTCCGACGGCGGGTCGCCGCTCGCCGAGATGGTCGAGACCGCGATCGACCTCGGCCACGACTACCTCGTCATCACCGACCACTCGCCGCGGCTCACCGTCGCCAACGGGCTGTCCGCCGACCGGCTGCGGGCCCAGCTCGACCAGATCGCCGCCCTCAACCAGGCCCTCGACGGCCGGTTCCGGGTGCTCACCGGGATCGAGGTCGACATCCTCGACGACGGCGCCCTCGACCAGGACGCCGACCTCCTCGACCGGCTCGACGTCGTCGTCGCGAGCGTGCACTCCAAGCTGCGGATGGCGAAACCGGAGATGACCGCACGGATGCTCGCCGCCGTCGCCAACCCGCTCGTCGACGTGCTCGGGCACTGCACCGGCCGGATGGTGACGGGGCGGCGCAAGCGTCCCGAGTCGGAGTTCGACGCCCCGTCGGTGTTCGCCGCGTGCGCCGAGAACGGGGTGGCCGTGGAGATCAACTCGCGGCCCGAGCGGCTCGACCCGCCCAAGCGGCTGCTGCGCCTCGCGGTGGAGGCGGGCTGCGAGTTCACGATCGACACCGACGCCCACGCCCCCGGCCAGCTCGACTGGCTCGACAACGGCGTCACCCGCGCGGTGGCGTGCGGCGTCGACCCGGGGACGGTCCGCAACACCTGGACCGCCGACGCCCTGCTGGCCGCCCACGCGTAGCCGGGGCCCGGCTCGGCGAATTGCACGAACGGCACAGTCGCGCAACTCAGTGGCACCACTGTGCCGTTCGTGCAACCGGGCCCCGGCCCGCCACAGCGAACGAACGGCCCGCTGGCGCAATTCAGTTGCGCGACTGTGCCGTTCGTTCGGAATGGGCAGGCTCAGCCGCTGCGGAGCTTCGCGTCGCCCAGCAGCGAGAACACCCGGATGCGGACGACCGGGGTGCCGGGGACGCGGGGGACCGGGGCGAGGTCGACGCGGCGGTCGCCGAGCAGGCTGAAGCCGACCAGCTCGGCCTCGACGCCGTCGGGGACGACGACGTCGGTGTCGCCGATGATCGACCACACGTCGACGGTGACGGGTTCGCTGCTCTGCTCGGTGACGACGGCGCCGCGCAGGTCGAGCTCGACGTCGCCGATGAGCAGCACGGCGGTGGTCTTGCGGCGCAGGGCCCAACGGCCGCGGCGGCGGATGTCGCCGATGACGCTGACGAGCGTCGAGCGGGCCGGCTGGGTGCTGCCGACGACGGGCGCGGCGGGGAGGTCGGCGACGACGGCGTCGAGCTCGCCGGCGTTCTGTGCCTTCCAGACGAGCGCGGAGCGGTCGGTGAACTCGTCGAGGGTGAGTCTGCCCTCGCCGACGGCGCGTTCGAGCTGGTCGGTGATGGTGCGGCGGGCCGGGTCGAGGGACTCGGGCGGTGTCTGGTCGGGAGGCTGCGCGACCGTCATGGTTGCCACCCTAGCCCCACCCCTGTCCGTTTTGACCGGAGTCGATCACGCGAGTGAGAAGTCCGCGAAGTCGAACCCAGGGGAGACGATGCAGCTGACGAGGGCGGGCTGGGCGCCGAGGAGTCGTGCGGTCTGCCAGACGCCGGGTGGGATCTCGCGTTGGGGCAGCGCGCCGTCGCCGGGTGGGCCGAGGACGGCCTCGTCGGGAGGGCCGGGGGTGTCGAGCGAGCCGCCGAGCGCGAGGCCGACGGGTGATCCGGTGTGCCAGCACCACAGTTCGGTGGAGCGGACGCGGTGCCAGGCGGAGACGCCGTCGAGCAGGTAGAGGATCGCGGTGGCGGTGGGGCGCGGCCCGTGCGGGGTGTCGACGGTGCCGGGTGCGGTCCAGGTGCGTCGGTACCAGCCGCCCTCGGGGTGCGGGGCGAGGTCGAGCTCGGCGGCGAGGTCGGGAACGGGCACGGGCGTTGGTTACCGACTGCGCCCGTGGGGCGCAAGTTCTCGTCGACATCGCCACGATCGAGGTACACGTCCGGGTGGAAGGGTTCCCCGACGGTGACGAGCTGGGGTGAAATGAGAGGCGTCGCGGGACGGGAGGGGCCAACGGTGCTGAGGTCGGTTTCGCCCCTTATGTCGCCTGCGACCCCCGAACGTGAGCGGCGGCGGACGAAAGGATCTGGGGCCGTCCGCCGTCGCTCACGGCCTGCCCGACGCTGCGGAGCGGTCCAGCTCGTCGGCCGTGGGCGGGTCGGCACCACGTCGTGAGCAGGTGATCGCCGCGGCCCGGATCGCGCCGTCGAGGACCGCGTCGAGATCGTCGGCGGCGATGGCGCGCAACGCCTCCCGCGCAGCGGCGCCGAACAGACCGCGGGTGTGCAGGCCGGTCAGCAGCCCCGCGGAGAAGGTGTCGCCGGCCCCCACGGTGTCGACGACCTCCACCGGTCGCCCCGGCAGCCGCGTCCGCAGGCCCGCCGCGGTTGCGGCGAGGACGCCGTCGGCGCCGAGGGTCACCGCGACCAGCGCGGCACCGCGGGCGAGCCAGTCGTCGACCACCGTGTCGTAGGACGTCCCGGGCAGCAGCCAGTCGAGGTCCTCGGAGCTCACCTTCACGATGTCGGCGAGGCCGACCATCTCGTGCACCCCGGCGAGGACGTCGCCGCCCATCAGCAGCGGCCGGCAGTTGGGGTCGTAGCTGACCGTCGCGGTCGGGGCGGCGCGGCGGACGAGGTCGCGCAGCACCGCGGCCCCGGGCGCCGTGGTCAGCGCGAGCGACCCCGTGTGCAGGGCGACGACGGGGCCGGAGAGTGCGTCGGCCAGCTCGTCGGCGGTCCACTGCCAGTCGGCCGTCCCGGCGACGCGGAAGTCGTAGCTCGCGACACCGCGCTCGTCGACCTCCACCACCGCCATCGACGACGGCTCGGCGGCGGCGACGACGTGGCTCAGGTCGACGCCGTTGCGCTCCAGGTGGGTGCGCAGCCTGCGGCCGAGGAGATCGTCGGCGAGGCGGGCCAGCATCCGCACGGGGACGCCGAGCCGGGCCAGTCCGACAGCGGTGTTCGCGGGGCTGCCGCCGGGTGCGAGCTCGTGGTAGCCGGCGACGGGGGCGGGCACGATGTCGACCAGCGCCTCGCCGGCGACGGCGACGACCCCGGGCGCGGGCACCGGGTCAGTCCTGGTCGGACCGCTCGACGGACGGGGAGTCCCCGGGGTCGGCGTCCGTGCCGGCCTCCGGCTCCGCCGCCACGATGCGCTCCAGGTTCGCGAGCACCTCGTCGTAGATCGCGGCGAGTGCCTTGGGGGCGAACCGGCGCTCGAAGAACCCGCCGATGCCGCCGGCGCCCTGCCAGGTCGAGGTGACGGTGACGGTGCAGGTGATGGGCGGGCCGGGGGTGACCTTCCACGTCGTGACCATCGTGGAGTTGCGGTCGGTCTCGACGATCTTGTCGTGCATGGGCAGCGAGACGTCGACGACGACCTCGCGCGACCGCTTGCTGGTGGCCTGCAACGTCCAGCCCGCGACCGTGCCCTCGCCGACGGTGCCGCTGTGCAGCACGTAGTCGCGGTAGTGCTCGGTGAGGATGCGGGGGCGGACCGTCTCGTAGTCGGCGAGCATGCGCCGGACCCGGAACGCGGGGGCGGAGATCGTGCGCGTGGCACTGGCGGTGACGTCGGCCATGCCGGACATCCTGCTGCAAGTGACCTGGCCGTCGCACAGCGGATCACCGAGGTCGTGATAGGCATTGCCGGATGCGCGGCCGTCGGATCCCGGTGCTCGTCCTCGCCGGGTTCCTGGGCGCGGGCAAGACGACGCTGCTCAACCACCTGCTCGCGCACAGCGCGGACGTTCGGATCGGCGTGATCGTCAACGACTTCGGCAGCATCGGGATCGACGCGATGCTCGTCGGCGGGCAGGCCGACGGTGTGGTACCGCTCGGCAACGGCTGCCTCTGCTGCGCCGTCGGCGAGGAGGGCGTCGGGCCGCTACTGGAGAAGCTTGCGGGCCCGTCGTCGGAGGTCGACGTGATCGTCATCGAGGCCAGCGGCATCGCCGAGCCGGGCGCGCTCGTGCAGCTGGTGCTCACCGCGGGCACCGCGCGGACGACGTTCGGCGGGCTGGTGCAGGTGGTCGACGCCGCGGAGTTCGAGACCACCCGGGCCCGGCACCCGCAGGTCGAGGGGCACGTCGGCCTCGCCGACCTCATCGTGCTGAACAAGGCCGACCGCGTCGACCCGGCCAGGTTGTGCCGGGTCCGGCGGGCGTGCCGGGAGGCCAACGGACGTGCGCCGATCGTCCCGGCGAGCCACGGCGTTGTCGATCCGGGGCTGCTGTTCGACATCCACGTCGTCCCCGGGCGGCAGCTGATGCTCGCCGGGGCCACCGACGACGACCACACGAACCACCTGCACGCCGCCTACGAGGCCGTCGAGTACGTCACCGAGCGCCCGATCGACCCGCGGCGGTTCGTCGAGCTGCTCGACCGCCGGCCCGCCGGGACCTACCGGGTCAAGGGGTTCGTCGACTTCGGGGTGACCGGGCACCGGCAGCGGTTCGGGCTGCACGCCGTGGGCCGGTACCTGCGGTTCGACCGGACGTCGTGGCCGCGCGACGAGCCGCGGCGGACGGGTCTGGAGTTCATCGGCTCGGGTGTCGACGCCGACGCGCTGCGGTCCGCGCTGCGTGCCTGTGAGCGTGAGGAGCCCGCCGGTCCCGACGACATGCTCGCTGTGCTGCGGTACACCTTCGACAGGTGAGCGTCCGGGTCGTACTCGGGAGTAACCTGCGGGCATGGTCCGCGAGTGGGCCCGGCTGCGGGCGTGGCGAGTGGCGTTGCGAGTCGTGTTCGGGCTGCCCCGACCGCTCAAACGCCTGGTCGCGGGCCCGCCCGTACGCATCGACGACCAGCAGCTCGACCTCGACCTGCAGCTGCTCAACCGCGTCGGTGAGCTGCTGTCGTCGGAGAGCGAGGACCGCCTCGGCGAGGCCGCACTCGCCGAGCAGCGCCGCCAGGCCGACTTCGCCGCCGAGATCGTCGCCGTCGGCGCCCCCGACGACATCGAGACCTACGACCTCACCGTCCCCGGCGCCACCGGCCCGCTCGCCGCGCGCCTCTACGTCCCGCCGTCGGTGCCGACGACGTCGGGGATGGTCGTGTACTTCCACGGCGGCGGGTTCGTGCTCGGCAGCCTCGGCTCGACCGATCCGCTGTGCCGGCTGCTGGCCGCGCAGTCGCAGCTGCGGGTGCTCTCGGTCGACTACCGGCTCGCCCCCGAGCACCCCTACCCGGCCGCGCTCGACGACGCCATCGCCGCGTTCGCCCACGTCGCCGGCCACGCCGACGAGTTCGGCGCCGACCCCCGCCTGCTGGCCGTCGGCGGTGACAGCGCGGGCGCCAACCTCGCGCTCGTCGTCGCGCACCAGCAGGCCGCCGAGGGGCTGCCGTCGCCGTCGTTCGTGCTGGCCCTGTACCCGGCCACCGACGCGGAGCGCAGCGGCGGCTCCCGCGAGCTGTTCGGCTCCGGCTTCGGCCTGACCGCCGAGTACCTCGCGGAGCTGGAACGCGCCTACCTGCCCGACGGCGTCCCCGACGACGACGCCCGCGGCGCCATCCTGCGCGCCGACGACCTGTCCGGGATGCCGCCGGTCTACCTGTCGACGGCCGGGTTCGACCCGCTGCGCGACGAGGGCGAGGAGTTCGCCGCCCGGCTGCGCGACGCCGGCGTCCCGGTGCTGGCGCGACGGTTCAGCGGGCTCGTCCACGGCTACGCGAGCTTCACCGCGATCAGCGCGGCCGCCCGCGACGCCACCCTCGACGCCGCCAGCGCCGTCCGCGCGGGCCTGTCGCTGGCCGTCCGCGACCATGACCGCGACCGGGGCCCGGTGGGTGCGCGCGCTATGGAGCGAATCACCCGCGCGGTCGGCTAACACCGCGGCACGGTCGTCGATACCTGGTTGTAGCAGTCGGCTTTCGCATGTGAACGGGACACGCACGATGGAACGACCCGCCGCCGGGCGGCACCCTTTGCAGACGCTGGTCCGTACCCGGCGAGGCTTCGTCGTGTTCGATCCGCGGATCGTCGAGGGCACGCACTACTCCATCGACGACCACGGCGCGCTCGTCCACGACCGGGTGCCCGCGGGCGCGACCCTCGGGGTCGTCGTCGCCGCGGGCGCGGCCGGTGCGCTCTTCCTCGGCGACGGCTGGTGGAAGCTGGCGTGGCTCGTCGCCGGCCTGCTCGTCGGCGCGGTGCTGGCGGCGCTGCTGCTCGCGATCGTGGACCTCGTCGACAGTCCCGAACGTCGCTACCGCAAGCTCACCGGCTCACGACGGTTCAGCCGCAACGTCACCGACACCACCGACCCGTCGACGTGGCAGCTGTGCGTGCTGGGCTCGCGTGTCGCCGACAGCCGCGCGTGGCGGACCGGGCTCATCGACCCCGACCGGCTGCTCGGCCCGCTGCTGTGGTCGGCGGTGTCGGGGGACGACTCCGGGGAGACCGTCCGCGACACGTTGACCGAGCTCGCCGACGTCGCCACCGAACTGGACGCGACGGGCCCGGTCCCGGGACGCCGCCGCCCGAGCACCGTGACCGGGCAGGACGACACGCTCGACCCCGTCGTCGTCCTGCGCGCCCGTGCCGACGCGCTCCGCGACCGGCTGCGCTGCGCCTGACCGCGGGGCGTGGCCCGACCGGGGGACGTTGCGCGCGAACGCCGCTGATCATCACCCGGGGAGAATTTCGGCCCTCCCGGGCGTCGTGGCCGGGCACTACGGTCGGGGGTCGACGGCCGGCCTGCGCCGGCGACCTCCGAACGGCAAGGGAACCCCATCCGATGATCTTCATCGCGCTCAAGGCGAAGATCCGCCCCGAGAAGCGGGACGAGTGGCTCAAGGGCATCGCGCAGTACACCGCGGATGTCAACGCCGAGCCCGGCAACATCTCCTTCGAGTACTTCGAGAGCACGGAGCACCCGAACGAGTTCGCGATCCTCGAGGCCTTCGTGGACTCGGCGGCGGGCGAGGCGCACGTCGCGATGGACCACGTGAAGAAGTTCTTCGAGTGGATGCCCTACCAGGTCGCCGAGCGCCCGAAGATCATCTACCAGGAGCTCGACGGCTGGAACGACATGGCCGAGGTGACTCCCGCCGAGTGACGGCGCCCGTCGGCCCCGCGCGCAACCTCACGGCCGTGAGCGAGCGCGGATCGAGGGCATGACGGCACCTATGATCGCCGCGTGTCCGGCGACGTGCTCATCCGCCAGCTCGAGTACCTCGTCGCGCTGGGCCGGGAACGGCACTTCGGCCGGGCCGCGGCGGCCTGCCACGTCAGCCAGCCCACGCTCTCGGCCGCGATCCGCAAGCTCGAGTCGGAGCTCGACGCCGTGATCGTGCTGCGGGGCAGGCGGTTCGAAGGGTTCACCGACGAGGGCGCGCGGATCCTGGGCTGGGCCCACCGCATCCTCGCCGAGCGCGACGCCCTCTACGCCGACCTCGACCGCATGCGCGACGGCATCACCGCGACCGCACGCATCGGCGCCATCCCGACCGCGATCCCGGCGACCCCGCTGATCACCGAGCTGTTCGGCCGGCGCAACCCGCTGGCCCGGGTGCGGATCGAGGCGCTGCCGTCGCGGGAGATCAGCAGGCGGCTCACCGAGTTCGAGCTCGACGCCGGCGTCACCTACCTCGACGACGAGACCCCGCCCGGCACCCGCCGCGTCGAGCTGTACCGGGAGCGCTACCTCCTGCTGCTGCGCGACGACGACCCGCACGCCGACGACGACGTCGTGACCTGGGAGGCAGCCGCCCGGATGCCGTTGTGCGCGCTACCGCCGTCGATGCGCAACCGGCGCATCCTCGACGCCACGATGGCGGCGGCGGGGGAGCGGCTGGACCCGGTCGTCGAGGCCGACAGCGTCGACGGGCTGTACGCGCACGTCGCGTCGCGCCGGCTCGCGAGCATCGTCGCCCACACCTGGCTGCACGCGTTCGGTGTCCCGGCGGGGATGTGCGCGCGACCGCTCGCCGAGATCCGGCCGCGGCCCGTCGTGGGGCTGATCGTGCCCGACCGCGAGCCGGCGTCGATCCTCGCCGAGGCGCTCGTCGAGGTCGTGACCGGCGCCGACATCGGCCGCAGCCTGGAGGAGGCGGTCCTGTGACTAGGACTCCTCGCCGCGCCGCACCCAGCGCGTGAGGTCGTCGTCGTCCGCGACGGCGTCGGCGGCCACGACCACGTACGCCTCGACGACCTTGGCGCCCATCATCAGCGGCTGCACGTGCGGTTCGGCGAGCGCCGCGTCGCGACCCTGCACGCCGACGCGGACCATCAGCCCGCCCTTGGTGACCCCGCAGCACATCCGGCCGTCGACCAGGAACGAGCGTCCCCCCACCATCCGTTTCTCGACGACGTCGGCGCGGCCGTCGAACAGGGTGCGGAGCCGTCCGAGCAGTTGGTCGTCCACGACGTGCAGCACACCACACCGCCACCAACCCCTGTGAGCGGCAATAGTCGCTATGGCGACTATTGCCGCTCACGAGGTCCGTGCGTCAGTAGCCGGTCGGGGTGGCGTCGAGGACGACCGTCGTGGTCTCCAGGTACGGCGCCACGCCCTCGGTGCCGCCCTCGCGGCCGACGCCCGACTGCGCGAACCCGCCGAACGCGATCCCGAAGTCGGTGCGGAAGGCGTTGTGGCCCACCGTTCCCGACCGGATCCGGCGGGCGACGGCGAGCGCGCGGTCGGCGTCGTCGGTGACGACCGAGGCGGTCAGGCCGCAGATCGTGTCGTTCGCGGATCCGCACGGCGCCGGCCCCGACGAGCGGTCGTGAGTGGCGATGGTCGCTATA
>NZ_BJVJ01000051.1 GCF_007989085.1 Pseudonocardia sulfidoxydans NBRC 16205 | reverse complement strand
GTTCGCCACCACGTGGGGTGAGGTCGACCAGCGGCTGATCGAGTACCACCGGGCGCGCGCCCGCGGCGGGATCGGCCTGATCATCACCGAGAACACGTCGGTCGACTGGGAGCTGGGCCGCACGGTCGGCAACCCGATGCGGATCGACCACGACCGGTTCCGCGCCGGGCTCACCGACCTGGTCGAGGCGGTGCACAACGAGGGCGCGAAGATCGCGGTCCAGCTGCACCACACCGGCCGGCAGAACTCGCAGGGCAACACCGAGCGCAACGAGCCGCCGATCGCCCCGACGGCGGGCATCACCAGCGCGTTCGGGACGCCGCCGAGGGCCATCGAGGAATCCGAGATCCCCGGGCTCATCGACCTCTACGCCCAGGGGGCGCGCCGCGCGGTCGCTGCCGGGTTCGATGCCGTCGAGCTGCACGGCGCCCACGGGTACCTGCTGTCGCAGTTCCTCTCGCCCAAGACGAACCGGCGTACCGACGACTGGGGCGGGCCGCTGGAGAACCGGGCCCGGTTCGCGCTGGAGGTCGTGAAGGCGGTCCGCGAACAGGTCGGACCCGATTTCCCGGTGCTGTACCGGCTCAGCCTGGAGGAGCCGTACGAGGGCGGCCTGTCCACCGAGGACGGGCTCGCGTTCTGCGAGCTGCTCGACCCGCTCGTCGACGCCCTCGACATCACCGGCGGCAACTACGACACCGCCATGACGCTGCTGCCGATGGTCGCCCCCGGGTCGCTGCTGCCCTACGCCCGCGCGGTCAAGGAGCGGGTGACGGTGCCGGTGATCGGCGTCGGCCGGCTGACCTGGCTGCTCGACGACCTGCAGAAGGCCGTCGGCAACGGCGAGCTCGACTTCGTGTCGCTGGGCCGCAGCCAGCTCGCCGACCCCGACACCGTCGCCAAGACGCGCCGCGGAGAGGTCGGCCGGGTGCGGCGCTGCCTGGCTGTCAACGAGTGCGTTTCGCGCTGGATGTTCAACGGGCAGCGCACCCAGTGCGTCATCAACCCCGGTCTGGGCCAGGAGAAGCGCGCCGCCGACGCGCGCCGGCCCGCGCCCGTCCGCAAGCGGGTGCTGGTGGCCGGGGCCGGCCCCGCGGGCTGCGAGGCGGCGCTGCTCGCTGCCGAGCGCGGGCACGACGTCGTCCTCGTCGAACGTGACGACCGGGTCGGGGGCCAGCTGCATGCGTGGGGCGCGGCGAGCCCGTTCCGCGCGGAGATCGCGAACCTGATCGGCTTCTACACCGACGAGCTGACCCTGGCCGGTGTCGAGGTCCGGCTGGGGACCGACGTCGCCGACGTCGACCGCGCCGGGTTCGACCATGTGCTGCTGGCGACGGGCACCGTCGCGGGCGACGAGGGGGTCGACGCCGTCGCGATGCTCGCGTCAGGTGCCCTCCCCGAGGGCGACGAGGTCACCGTCTTCGGGGAGACCGAGACGGCGATGTTCGCTGCGCTCTGGCTCGCGGAGCAGGGCAGGCGCACGACGTTGGTGTCCCCGCTCGACGCGGTCGGCGTCGACACCAACGACATGCAGAACGGGCACCTCGCCGGGCTGCTGGAGGAGCACGGCGTCACCGTCGCGACCGGGGTCGCCGACCCGGGCGGCGCCACGACCGTCCGTGCGACCGGACGGACCCCGTCGCGGGTGCTCGCCGACGCCGTCGACGGTGAGCGGGTCCGCGAGATCGGCACCCGCGCCCGCGGTGGCCGCATGTACGAGGCCACCCAGTCCGGGTTCTGGGCCGCGGCCGAGATCTGAGCGGAGACGACGATGACCGTGCGCGCGATCGAGCACATCGGGCTGACCGTGCCCGACCTGGAGCAGGCGACGACGTTCTTCGCCGAGGCGTTCGGCGCCGAACACGTCTACGACATGATCGACGAGGCGCTGTCCGGCCCGGCGATCGAATCGGGTCTGGGCGTCCCGGCCGGCGCGACGATCGAGGCGATCCGCATGCTGCGCCTCGGCAACGGCCCGAACCTGGAGCTGTTCACCTACTCCGGTGTGCCGCAACGGGACCCGGCGGTCCCGTCGGACTACGGGCTGCAGCACTTCTGCGTCTACGTCGACGACATCGACGCGGCCGCGGCCCGGCTGGAGAAGGCCGGCGGCACCCTGCTGTCGGCCCCCGGCGAGCTGCCGGGCGGCGACGAGGGGCCCGGCAACCGTTACGTCTACGCCCGCACGCCGTGGGGCTCGACCGTCGAGCTCGTCACCTACCCGTCCCCGCAGGCCTACGAGTCGGGGACGGCGCTGCGGCGCTGGCGCCCGGCCCCGTCGGCCGACCACACCGAGCAGGAGTCATGAACCCCCGTTTCGAACTGGCCCATCTCGCTCACGCCGAGCTGCTGACCCCGAACATGGAGGGCACGCTCTGGTTCTTCACCGAGCTGCTCGGCATGCGGGAGGTCGCCCGCCAGGGTGACTCGGTGTACCTGCGCTGCTACGAGGACCCGTACCACCACAGCCTCAAGGTCACCGCCGCCGACGCGCCCGGTCTGGCCAACCTCGGCTGGCGCACCACCTCGGCGGACGCCCTGGAACGCCGCGCCGACGCGTTGGACAGGGCCGGCCTCGGTCGCGGGTGGACCAAGGGCGACCTCGGCGTCGGGCGCACCTTCGCGTTCGAGTCCCCCGACGGGCACCCGATGGAGCTGGTCTGGGACGTCGAGAAGTACCTCGCCCCGCCGGAGCTGCGCAGCCCGATCCTGACGCGGCGCTCCAAGCGGCCCCTGCAGGGGCTGCCCCCGCGCCGGCTCGACCACGTCAACCTGATGGCGTCGGACGTGACCGTCCAGAAGGAGATGTTCGAGCAGACCCTCGGGTTCGGGACGCGGGAGCGGGTCGTCGACGTCGCCGGGGGCGGCACCGAGATCGGCGCGTGGATGAGCGTGAACATCCTGGGCCACGAGATGGCGATCATGGCCGACTCCACCGGCTCGCGCGGGCGGCTGCACCATCTCGCGTTCTGGTACGGGGTTCCTCAGCACAACACCGACGCCGCGGAGCTGTGCCGCGAGTACGGCGTGCAGATCGAGGCCGGGCCCGACATCCACGGCATCACCCAGGGCGCGTTCCTCTACGTGTTCGAGCCCGGCGGGAACCGGATCGAGCTGTTCGGCAACTCCGGCATCCTGGAGCTGGAGCCCGATTTCGAGACCGTCACCTGGGACCTGGCCGACTTCGACACCGGTATCGCCATCGGCGGCGCGACGCTGCCCGCGGAGACGTACTTCGTCTACGGCACCCCGCCCGTCGCCGGGCAGGAGTCGCTGATCACGGCGTCGGAGATCGGGACCCGGGTGGCGGCCACGGTCGCCTGACGACCGCCTGTGAGCGGCAATAGTCGCTATAGCGACTATTGCCGCCCACGACCCGCGGACCGGTGAGCCCATCGGCACCCGCCCGCGCACGACGATCCGCACGAAGATCGCCGCCGGGACGTACATCAGCACCCCGTACATCGCGGGAGCCAGCGCCGCGGCGGGGTTGTCGAGCACCGTGACCAGCACCGTGATGGCGAGGACGGCGTTGTGGATGCCGATCTCCATGGCCGCGGCGACGGCCTGGCGGTGCTCGATCCGGGCCAGCCGCGGCACCGTGTAGCCGACCGCCAGGCTGAGCATGCTGACCAGCAGGCACAGCAGCCCGATCGCGACGAGCCCGTCGAGGAACTGGTCGAGCTGCTGCAGGATCGCTGCGGCGATCGCCAGGAACACCGCCACCACCGCCGCGATGCGCACGGGCCGCTCCATCCGCTCGGCGAACGCGGGCCACCGCCGGCGGACGAGCATCCCGAGCGCCACCGGAACCAGCACGATGGCCGCGACCTGCACGAGCTTGTCGAGCTGCAGCCCGATGGTCGCCTCGGCGCCGGCGAAGAACCGCACCGAGAACACGACGACGAACGGCAGCGTGATCATCGCCAGCACCGAGTTCACGGCGGTCACGGTGATGTTGAGCGCGACGTCGGCGCGGGCGAGATGGCTGAACACGTTGGCCGTCGCCCCGCCCGGCGACACCACCAGGACCATCATGCCGATGGCCAGGTCGGGTCCGATCCCGAACGCGACGACCAGCCCGAACACGATGAGCGGCAACACGATCATCTGACAGGCGAGCGTCACCAGCACGGCGCGGGGCGCGGTGAGGACGCGGGCGAAGTCGGCCACCGTGAGGCTGAGCCCGAGCCCGAACATGACGACGGCCAGCACGACCGGCAGCACGACCGAGATGATCGACGAGTCCACGAACGCCTCCTCGGGGGGATTCGTCCGGTTGACGCTATTCGTTCCGGCGGTGGAGGTCGTCCGCCGGACGGGGCCTACAGCTCGACGCGCAACGTCGAATCGCGGGCCTGCAGCGTCGGCTCCAGCAGCTCCGGCTCGCGGTCGACGCCGGTGAGGATGTCGTGCAACGCCTCCGACCCGCGGCGGCCCATCTCGTCCATCGGCGAGGCGATCGAGCTCATCGGCACCGGCAACCAGCTCATCAGCGGGATGTCGTTGTAGCCGATGACCGCGATGTCGCGGCCCACGATCCGGCCGTGCTCCCGTGCGGCGCCGACGGCCCCGATCGCGGCGAAGTCGTTGATCGCGAACAGCGCGGTGATCTCGGGGTGGCGGGTCAGCAGCGCATCGGCGCCCGCGTGCCCGCCCTCACCGTCGGGTGCCGACGGCTGCACACAGCTGTCCGGCACGCTGATCCCCGCCGAGAGGAACCGCTCCACGAACCCGTGCGTCCGCTCCACGCAGGTGCTCGCGTACTCGGGCCCGGCGATCACCCCGACGTTGCGGTGTCCCAGCCCGATGAGGTGCTCCCCGGCGAGCCGCCCGCCGCGGACGTCGTCGGTGGTGACCGACGGATGACCCCGCAACCGACGGTTGACCAGCACGTACGGGATGCCGCGCCGCTTGAGGGCCTGCACGAGGTCGTCACCGTCGAGCCGGGCGTCGCCGATCAGGAAGCCCTCGACGCGACGCGCCAGCATCTTCTCCAGCCGCTCCATGCGCAGCCCGGGGTCGTCGTTGGAGTTGGCGACGAGCGTCGTGTACCCGCGGGCGTGCGCTGCGTCGTCGGCGCTCTCGTAGATGCGGGCCAGCACGTAGTCGGTGATACGGGGGACGATGATCCCCAGCGCCCCGCTGCGCCGGGTGCGCAACGCCGACGCCGCCGGGTCGGGGTGGTAGCCCATCTCCTCGGCGATCGCCCGGATACGGGTGGCCGTGTCGAGCCCGACGCCGGTCGAGTTGAGGGCCAACGCCCTGGACACGGTCGAGATGTGGACGCCGGCGCGCTTGGCGATCTGAGCCAGCGTCACCGGCTCGGATGCCGCCAACGCTGCGCCTCCCGAATCCTCGGTCTGCGCGCCACTGTATCCGCGCAGGTACGCGACCCGGACCTCAGGACGGTCTCCCGGCCGGTGACGTCGGTGGCGGCGTCCGACGTCAGGAACCGGACGACGCGGCCGCCTTCTCGGTCAGCTCGTCGAGCGGCGCGCGGCGCAGGATGACTGCCCGACGACGCGGGACGCGTCGACCAGCACGCCGGCGCCGACGACGAGGACCCGTCGTCCGGCCCGCCTCACGACGTCCCCGTGGCCGTGTGGCGGGCGGAGTGCGTCGCGCGCCGGACGTCGATGCGCGTGACGGCCGCGTTGATGCGGGCCGCCTCGTCGGCGGGTGAGAGAACGATCGATGGCATGGCAGGGACTCCTCGCGGGCGCGGGTGATCCGACGGACGACGGTGGGTCGTGCGGGCCGTGCTGCCGCCACCCCCGCGGACCTGCGCGGACGTGGGCGACCGGACGTGCGAGGTGGGTGAGGTTGTGAGGTCGGGCAGTCCGCGGGCCCGGGCGCCGGGCCGCGTCGTGCCGGGTCAGACCGCCGCGAACCGGCGGCGGAGCGCGGCGCGGTCGGCTCCGCTCGCGATCAGCAGGGTCAGCAGCAGCCGGGCCTTGGCGCCGTCGAGCGCGCCACCGCTGATGACTCCGCGTCCGAGCAGGTCGCGCTCGGAGCCCGGGAAGGCGTAGGTCGACTCGTAGAGCTCGCCGGCCCCGGTCCGGGTCGTCATCACGACGGGCATCCGGGCGACGATCCCCGACAGCGACTCGACGACCCGCCCCGGTACGTGACCACCGCCGAACGCCTCGACGACCACCCCGTCGAACCCGGTGACGTGCTCGGGGCGGATCGGGTCGCTGCCCAGCCCGACGCGGACGATCCCGATCGACGGCATGTCGTCGGGGAGATCGCCGGGCGTGCAGACCGGGTCGCGCCGGCGCGGCGCGAGCCAGATCCGCACGCGGTCCTCGGTCACCCAGCCGACCGGTCCGGCGTTCGGCGACCCGAACGCGTGGATGCTCGAGCTGTGCAGTTTGCGGACGAAGCGGGGCAGGTGGATCTCGTCGGCGAACACGACGAGCGGGCCGAGCCGCCGGGCCTGCTCGTCGGCCGCGACCTTCAGCGCGGTGAGCAGGTTGGCGGGCCCGTCGGCCCCGGCGAGTCCCGAGTTGCGCATCGCCCCGGTGAGGACGACGGGTGGTGCGTCGTCGTCGAGGAGCAGGTCGAGCAGGTACGACGTCTCCTCCAGGGTGTCAGTGCCCTGGGTGACGACCACCCCGTCGACCTTGCCCGTGTGCTCGACGACCAGCTGCGCCAGCTCGACGACGTCGCGCACCGTGAGGTCGCCCGACGGGTACTGCCGGAACGACTCGGTGCTGACCGTCGCGATCCGGTCGGCGCCGGGTACCGACGCCAGCAGCTCGTCGGGGCCGAGACGGGGGACCGCGTCGTGGCCCCCCGCGTCGGGCACCGAGGCGATCGTCCCGCCCATCGTGACGACGAGGACGTGCGGGCGGGCGGGGCTCACGAACTCTCCTCCGGACAGGTCGAGACGCGGGGCGGGTCGAGGGTCAGGCGGGTCGAGGGCCAGAGCCGGTCGCGGCTCAGGACAGGTCGCGGCTCAGGGCAGGTCGCGGCTCAGGACAGGTCGCGGTCGAACGGGTAGCGCTTGTTCTCCGCGAACGGGAAGCGCCTCCGGAAGTCCTCGGCGACGTTCTCGAAGGTGTCGAAGCTGACGCCGTCGTGGCCGAGGATGTGCTCGAAGAGCCGCTCCAGCATGAGCAGGACGTGGGGGCGGCCGGAGACGTCGGGGTGGATGGTGATCGGGTAGATCGCGTAGTCGTACTCGCGGTAGACCCAGTCGAACTGGTCGCGCCACATCTGCTCGATGTCGCGAGGGTTGACGAATCCGTGGCTGTTCGGGCTGCCCTTGATGAACATCATCGGTGGGAGATCGTCGATGTACCAGCTGAAGTTGATCTCGACGAGGTCGATCTCGTCGCCGCGGACCAGCGGCTTCATCCACTTCTCGGCCGGGCCGGAGAGGTCGATCTTGGTCCAGGTGTCGCCGGTGCGGGCGTAGAACGGCTGGAAGTCGTGGTAGGCCTGGCTGTGGTCGTAGCGGAAGCCGTTCTTGAGCAGCAGGTCCGCGGTGACCGGGGACAGCTCGCACCACGGGGCGATGTAGCCGCGCGGGCGTGAGCCGGAGAAGTGCTCGATCAGCTCGATCGACTTGTTGAGGACGTCCTCCTCCTGCTCCGGGCTCATGAGGATGGGGTTCTCGTGGGAGTAGCCGTGGGCGCCGATCTCGTGCCCGGCCTCGACGATCTGCTCGATGCGGTGCGGGAACGTCTCGATGGAGTGCCCGGGGGCGAAGAACGTCGTCGTGATGTCGAACTTGCGATAGAGGTTCAGCAGGCGCGGGATGCCGACCTCGCCCGCGAACATGCCGCGCTGGATGTCGGCGGGGGAGTCCTCGCCGCCGTACGAACCGAGCCATCCGGCCACCGCGTCGATGTCGGCGCCGACGCAGACCTTGATCTCCTTCGACATGCAGTTCTCCTGACGTCGTGGGGTGCGGTCGTTCGCGGTGAATCCACGCCCGCGAGTGTGGGGTGACCCAGTGCACGCGAACGATTGCGTAAAAGAGTAGGTCGAGATGCATACAACGTCAACGACCAGGCTTTCACCTGGGGCGATCATGCGTAGAGGAACGCGAAAACCGTGCGCAAACTTTCTCGCTCCGGGTCCGCGAGAGCTCAGACGCCGGCGCTCGGGACGTGCGCGCGCAGCGAGCGCACGAGCACCTCCGGAGCGATCCGGTCGAGCACGAACACCATCCCGGTGTCGACGCCCGCCGGCGCAGGCACCGGCGACGCGACGTCCCCGCCCATCGACTGCACCAGCAGCCGCCCGTCCCGAGTCGGGACGATCCCCTTGCTGCGCAGCAGCCGCTCCGGATGCGCCCGGCGCATCATTTCCAGCCACAACGCGTACTCGGCCCAGCTCGTGCCCTCGGCGAGATCGACCCGGCAGGAGCGCACGTCGGGCTCGGCGACGGTCCCGTCGTCGTCGAACACATCGGCCACGGCCGGGTCGGCGGGCGTCACCGGGCGCTCGGCGCCGAGCGTCGACGCCGCGAGCTCCGCGGTCGCGTTGAGCCGCCGGACCGTCGCCGCCAGCTCTTCCAGCTCGCCGTGACGCGCGAGATCGGCCCGCGACAGGACGACCCGGTCGGCGAGCGTCACCTGCTCGCGCACACCGTGACGGTGCCTCAGCAGCCGTCGGCCGCCCAGCCCGTCGACGACGACCACGAGCGAGCGCAGCGACAGGTTCGTCCGCAGCACCGGGTCGTCGGCCAGCATGCGGGTGATCCGGTGCGGCGCGGCCAGCCCGGACGTCTCCACGACGACCCGCCCGTCCCGTACCGCGTCCCCGCGGTGCCGGCGCCCGATCTCGGCGAGCAGGACGCGGCGCAGCTCGTCGGCGCGGTCGCAGCACAGGCAGCCGCCGACGATCGGCTCCACCCGCGCGCCCGCCGCCGACGCCGCCTCCCGCAGCAACGCGTCGTCGACACCCTGGTCGGCGACGTCGTTGACGACGACGAGATCGCAGGTGTGTCGGCGCAGATGCTCGGCCAGCCACGTCGTCTTGCCCGCACCGAGAAACCCGGAGACCAGCGGCGCGTCGATCACGGCACGTCGAGCGGGTCGATCTCGCGGCAGGTGAGCGTCCGCACCGCGTCGGCCAGCTCGTCGAGCCGGGTGACCACGACGGTCCGGCCTGTCGCCGACCGCACCGCCAGCGTCATCGACCCCGGATGGGCATCGACGCGCAGCCCGAGCGGCGCGAGCTGGCGGGTGGCGGCGGCTGCCAGCTCGGTGCGGGCGGTGCGCCGCCCGGCCAGGGTGTCGGGCGCGCCGGCTGCGTACCAGTCGACCCGAGAGCTCGGCGCGCGGCACTGAGCGCACATGACGGCCCCTCCGTCTCACGATCGAAATCGTTTGCGCGCCACGGTACGGCGCCGACCGTCAGGGAACCAGCACGATCTTGCCGACGCTGCGGCGCTCCTCCAGCAGCGTGTGCACGCGGGCGGCGTCGGCGAGCGGGAACGTCTCGGTCCGCAGCCGCACCGCGCCCGCGGCCACCCGGTCCAGGACGTGCGCGATCGCCCGCGCCGGCTCGCCGGGATCGGCCTCGAAGACCCGCCGCAGCACGAACCCGCTCACCGTCTGCCCGCGCGGGATCAACCGGCGCGCGTCGAACGTCGCCGGCTGCTGCGTCGACGACCCGACCACGACGAACCTGCCGTTGTGCGCCAACGCGTCGAGCGCCGCGGCGAACACGGCCCCGCCCACGACGTCGACCACGACGTCGACTTTCTCGCGCAGCGCACCCCGGAGGTCGGGGTCCGCGGGATCGACGGCCTCCGCGCACCCCAGTCGGACGGCCTCGGCCCGCTTCTCCGGTGTCGACGCCGTCCCGATCACCCGCGCACCGACGTCCGCGGCCAGCTGCACCGCGAGCCCGCCGACCCCGCCCGTCGCCCCGCTGACCAGCACGGTCTCGCCCGGCCGGGTCCGCCCGTAGCGGTCGACGGCGTACCAGGCCGTCATGCCCTGCAGGAACGCACCGGCGACCGTCACCGGGTCGACGTCGCCGGGCACCGGATACGCGCGCCGGCCCTCGACGATCGCATGATCGGTGTACCCGCCGCCGTCGGGCAGGAACGCCGCCACCGGCGTGCCGACGACATGCCCCGACCCGGGCCCCGCCCACACGACCGTCCCGACGGCCTCGACCCCGGGGACGTCGGGAAGCACCTGGTCGCGCCGGTACTCCCCGCGCCGCGTCATCGTGTCGGCGAAGTTCACCCCCACCGCCGCGACCGCCACCACCACGTCGCCGGGCCCGGGCTCGGGCAGCGGCTCGGTGCCGAGCTCCAGCACCTCCGGCGGTCCGAAGCGATCGAAACGGACGGCGCGCCGCGACGCCGGGGGAGCGGTCATGCCCCCTTCCTACCTGCTCCTGTGAGCGGCGATAGTCGCTATAGCGACTATCGCCGCTCACGAGGTCCTCGTGACGAGTCTCGATCACCTCCGGCGGGTAACGTCCGACGCGTGGCGTGGTGGCGCAGATCGGGGCCGGACCTCTCGGAGTTCACGCGCGAAGGGCTGCTCCACCAGGAGACGGTCGGCGGGACGATCACCTACCGGCACTACCGCGCCCCCGGTCGCTCCTCGTCCTGGGCGAAGGAGCTGCGGCGCTGGACCGTGATCCTGACGCAGCGTCGGTTCACCGTGCTGGGGCCGCACGGTCCCGTCGTCGACGTGCCCTGGACCGACCGGCGGTTCGCCACCCTCGACATCGGGCTCGACGGCGAGAAACTGCTGATCGTCGTCGACGTGTCCGCGTTCAGTGCCGACGCATCGGGTCGTGTCGAGGTCCGTGCCAGGTGCGCCGACTCCGCCGCGCTCCTCGGGATGGTCCGGTCGCTGCAGCGCCACGTCAGCTGAGCTCGACCGGCAACGTCGTCAGCCGCCACGTCCCCGGGTCGGGACGGCGGGCGGCCGCGTCGGGGGCGACCAGGCGCGGGTCGCGGCGCAGGACCGCGCGCAGTGTCACCTCCGTCTGCATGCGTGCGAGGCTCGCACCCAGGCAGAAGTGCGGGCCGTGGGCGAACCCGAGGTGTGCGCCCGCGTTGTGCCGGTCGAGCCTGAGCGTGTCGGGGTCGTCGAACACCCGTGGATCGCGGTTGGCGCCGACGAGCGACGCCGACACCATGTCGCCCTTCGCGATCGCGACGCCGTCGACCTCGACGTCCTCCTGCGCGATCCGAGGCAACGACAGCAGTTGCGGTCCGCACCAGCGGATCAGCTCGTCGACGGCTGTGGCGGGATCGGGGTGCTGCGCGGACTCGGTCAGCAGGGCGTGCACGGCGTTGGGGACGAGCAGTGCCGGCACCTGACCTGCGAGCAGCAGCTGCCAGACGAGCGTGATCGTCTCCGTCTCGGTGGGGCCGTCCGGGGTGCGGGCGAGGACCGCCAGTACGTCGTCGCCGTCCCGGGCCCGGGCCGCTTCGACGGCGGCGCGCGCCGCGTCGATGATCCGCGGGACCGCCTCGACGAACGCCTGCCCGTGCCCGGTCGCCACCGCCACCCCGAACTGGTGCCACGGCCCCCGCTCGTCCTCGGGAACACCGAGCAGCGCGCAGATGATCTCGATCGGCAACGGCCGGGCGATCTCGACCAGGTCGACGCGACCCTTCTCGACCCGGTCGAGCGCGGCGTCGACGATCGCCTCCGCCTGCGGTCGGAACGCCGCCGCGCGGGCGGGGGTGAACGCCGGCGACACTGCGCGCCGCAACCGGGCGTGCGCCGGGCCCTCCATCTGCTGCATCGTCCGCAGGTAGGGCAGGTACTCGGAATCGACGAGGGTCGGGAGCAGTGCGAAGGTCGCGTCGGTCAGGGCGAACCGGGGGTCGGTGAACAGTGCGCGGGCCTCCGCGTACCGGGTGATCGCCCACATCGGCGGCATGCCCGGGGCGACGAGCCGAGCGACGGCCGACCGTTCGCGTGCGGCGCCGTAGGTAGTTGCGGGGTCGCGTGACGACTCCGGATCGGACAGGTCGATCTCGACCGCGCTCATGGTCCCGCCTTCTGGATGTCGACTTCAGATGTTCACATCATCTGGATGGCGACGGTATCGTCGGCGGACATCGGGAGCAAGCCAGTGGAGGACGATTGACGCCGCCGTCGCGCGCCGAGATGCAACGGCGCAACCGGGCCCGCGTGCTCGCCGCCGCCCGCGAGGAGTTCGGAGACAAGGGATTCCGCGACGCGAAGGTCGACGTCATCGCCGCAGCGGCCGAGCTCACCCGCGGGGCCGTCTACTCGAACTTCCCGAGCAAGCGGGCCCTCTACCTCGCGGTCCTCGCCGCCGACGCCAGTGCCGCCGACGCCGCCGCTGCCGACGCCGATCCGCTGCCCGGGAAGGCGCCGACCACCGCCGCGGACGCCCTCGCCGCCCTCGCCCGCGGATGGCTCGCCCGGCTGCCGCTCGCCGTGGACGAACACCGCGGGCCCGTCCGGCTCGCCGCCGGCCTCGAACAGGAGATCTCCGCCGACGCGCAGCTCCGCGTGCCCTTCGCGCAGCTCCAGGCGTTGAACGCCATCGTCGTCGGGCTGGCCCTGGAACAGACGTTGCGGCGGCGTGAGGACCGCCGCATGGTCCGCGTCGCCGAGACCGCGTTGACGCTGCTGCAGGGGGCCGCGCGCCTGGCCGTCGCGGCACCCGGCTTCGGCGAACCATTCACGGTCGTGCGCGCCTGCGAGTACCTCGCCGACGCCGACCTCGACGACACCTGGGCCGAACCCGCCTTCGCCGACTACGCGCCCACACCCCGGCCCGTCGATGAGCCGTGGCTTCCGCCCGTGGCCCTCGACGCTTTGCGCGGCAACGCGATCACGTTCTCCGGCGATGGGGTCGTCCTCGTGCTCGGTCTGCACCGGTTGGAGGCCTTCGAACACGCGGTCCGTGCCGCGCCGCCCGGCACCGAGATCACCGCCGCGCTCGTCACCGCCGACCCGCACGAGGCGGGCATGCTCGCGCGGCTGAGCGTCACCGAGCTGGCCACCGCGCTGCGCCCGATCTTCCCGACGCTCCTCCCGCCCGGTCTGCGGATCGCCCTCGACGACGGGGCGCTCGCTGCCGCAGCGGGGGTGACCTCCGTGTCGGACGTGACCGAGGCCGGGATCCGGCTCGTCGGCGGGCGGGTCGCCGCACGAGCCGACGGCTGGGGCGCCGCCCACGCGATCGCCGCCACCCGCTGAGCGACCGCCGGGCACGTTCCGGAGCAGTGAGGTTGCGCGCGGTTCTCTGACCGTGGTCATCCTGCCGAGAGGTGGAGCCGGGGCCAGTCGGCGAGGTCGGCGAGGAGGCCACGGTCGTGGGTGGCGACGACGACCGCGGCGGTGGCCCGCAATGCCGCGGTGAGCTCGTCGACGAGGGTGGGCGAGAGATGGTTGGTCGGCTCGTCGAGCAGCAGGACGTGGGGCCGCGCGGCGAGGACGTGGGCGAGGTCGACGCGTCGTCGCGCCCCGACGGACAGCTCCGCGAGCCGACGGCCGACGTCGTCGGGGCCGAGGAGCCCGAGCTCGGACGGGAGCGCCGTCCCCTCGGACACGGCCGACTCCTGCCCGAGCCGGCCGATCCGGACGTCGCGCGCCGCCGTCACGGCTCCGTGGTCGGGCACCAGTGCCCCGGCCAGGACGGCGAGCAGCGTCGACTTCCCGGCGCCGTTGGGCCCGGTGACGAGGACGGACACACCGTCGGCGGACAGGAGCGTTCCCGGATGGGCCGGGAGGTCGGGCATGGTGAACCGCCGCGGCGGGGGCGGCACGTCGACGAGGTGGGCGTCGAGATCGTCCTGCCTGCGGTGGACGGCGCGGACCAGAGCGGGCGCCCGCGTCGCCCGCACGTGCCTGCCGGTGCCTTTGGGAGGGCGCCAGTTGTCGCGCAGGCGGTTCTGCGCGGCGGAGAGGTCGTCGGCGAGCTGTCGGTGGCGCTCGACCTGTTCCGCGTGCAGGGCCTCCCAGCGGGCGCGTTCGGCCTCGCGACCCGCGACGTATCCCGCCCAGCCGCCGCCGTAGCAGCGCGGGCGGCCGTCGACAGAGGGGTCGAGGTCGACGACGGTCGTCGCGACGTCGGCGAGCAGCGTCCGGTCGTGACTGACGACGACCACGACCCCGGGGTGCTCGCGCAGGGCGGCGGTGAGGTGGTCGAGCCCGGCGGCGTCGAGGTGGTTGGTGGGTTCGTCGAGCAGCAGGACGTCGTAGCGTGCGCCGAGCAGGCAGGCGAGCCGGACGCGATGGCGTTGCCCGACCGACAACGTCGAGAGGAGTCGCGCGCGGTCGTCGACGGCGCCGAGGGCGGCCAGCGCGATGTCGACGCGGCGGTCGGCGTCCCAGGCGTCGAGGGCTTCGGCGGCGGCGAGTGCGTCGGAGTACGCGTCGCCTGGATCGCCGGCGGCGAGCGCGGCGGTCTCGGTGTCGAGGTCACGCAGCGCGGCGTGGGCGTCGGTCAGCTCCAGGTCGATCAGGTCGCCGACGGTCCGACCCTCGCAGGCGAGGATCGTCTGGTCGGCGACGCCGAGACCACCGCAGACGTGGACCTCACCGCGGTCGGGCGCGAGGGTGCCGGTGAGGACCTGCAGCAGCGTCGACTTGCCGCGGCCGTTCTCGCCGACGACGGCGATGCGGTCACCCGGCGAGGCGACGAGATCGAGGCCGCGCAGGACGGGTCGGCCGCCGCGGGCGACGTGGACGTCGACGGCGCGGACGTGGGCGGTGCGCAGGGGTGAGCGATGGCGGAGCACGGATGCCTCCGGACGCGGGCACAGGCCCGCGATGGTGCCTACAAGGACGACGAGGTCGGCGCACGCGCAGGAGCCGCGGCGCCGGGGAGGCGGACGTCGTCAGAGGTAGAGCTGGTACTCGGGCACGAAACGGACGTTAGCCGGGCGTGGCGTCGGCGGGCGACCGGTTTTCGAGTAACCGGCCGCGGTGGCGGTGGAACAGGTCGAGCAGTTCGCCGCCGACCAGGGCGGCGCGGCCGTCGTCGGTGGGGCTGTGGCGGCGGACGAATCGTCGCCAAGTTCGAACTTGACGTCGAGGTCAGATTTCGAATAGCGTCGATCCTCGCCCAGCAGAGCGGGAGGACGACGCGGATGTCGATCTCGGACCAGCCGATCTCGGAACCCGTGGCACTGCCCGCGGCCTCCTACTGGCCCGCGACCACGGACGTCGATCTCGACGTCACGACGGTCGGCGCGCTGCTGCGCCGGGTCGCGGCCGAGGTGCCCGACCGGATCGGGCTCGTCGACGGGCTGGTCGATCCCGCGCAGCGCCGCCGCTGGACCTACGCCGAGATCCTCGACGCCGCCGAGGCCGTCGCGGCCGCGCTGCTCGCGCGCTTCCGGCCGGGGGAGCGCGTCGCGGTCTGGGAGTCCAACCGCGCCGAATGGGTCCTCCTGCAGATGGGTGCGGCGCTGGCAGGGATCGTCGTCGTCACCATCAACCCGCAGTACCGCACCGAGGAGCTCCGCTACGCGCTGCGCCAGTCCGGCAGCGTCGGCATCGTCCACGGCACCGAGCACCGCGGGGTGTCGATGAGCGGCATCGTCGAGAGCGTCCGCGACGACCTGCCCGACCTGCGCGAGACCATCTGCTTCGCCGACTGGGACGCGTTCGTCGCGAGCGGCGACCGGTCGACGCCGCTGCCCGAGGTCTCGCCCGACGACCCCAACCTGATCATCTACACCTCCGGCACGACCGGCTTCGCCAAGGGCGCGCTGCTGCACAACCTCGGCGTCGTCAACGCCTCACGGCTCTCCGCGGAGCGCGCCGGCTTCCGCGACGGCGACGCCTGGATCAACCCGATCCCGTTGTTCCACACCGGCGGCGGAGTCCTCGCGAGCATCGGGACGCTGGCCAGGCGCGGCGTGCACGTCGTCGTCCCGGTGTTCGACCCCGCACTCGTGCTGGAGCTCATGGAGACCGAGCGCGGCGCCCTCATCCTGACGGTGCCGACGATCCTGCTCGGCCTGCTCGACCACCCCGACCGGCCCTCGCGGGACATGTCCGCGCTGCGGACCGTCATGTGCGGCGGCGCGAAGGTGCCCGCGGACCTGGTGCGGCGCACCAAGTCCACGTGGAACTGCGACTTCTCGATCCTGTTCGGGCAGGCCGAGATGCACGGCGTGCTCACCCAGACCTTCCCCACCGACTCCGACGACGACCAGGCCGAGACGCTGGGGCAGCCGATGCCGCACGTCGAGGTCAAGATCGCCGACCCCTCCGGGGCGCCGGTCGCGGTGGGTGCCGAGGGCGAGATCTGCGCCCGCGGCTACCAGAACATGATGGGCTACTTCAACATGCCCGACGCGACGGGCGCGACGATCGACGCCGACGGCTGGCTGCACAGCGGCGACATCGGGACGATGGACGAGCGCGGCTACCTGCAGATCGCGGGCCGGCTCAAGGACCTCGTGATCCGCGGCGGGGAGAACATCCACCCGCTGGAGGTCGAGGAGCTGCTGCTCGCACACGAGAAGGTCGCCGAGGTGGCCGTCATCGGCATCCCGGACCCGAAGTGGGGCGAGCAGGTGGGCGCGGTCGTGCAGGCCGCCGACCCGGCGGACCCGCCCACCCCCGACGAGCTGTTCACGTTCTGCCGCAGCCGGGTGGCGCCGTTCAAGACGCCGAAGCTCTGGTACTTCGTCGACACCTTCCCGCGGACGCCGTCGGGAAAGATCCAGAAGTTCGTGCTCCGAGAGCAGGTGGCCTCCGGAGACCTGTGAGTGGCAATAGTCGCCATGGCGACTATTGCCACTCACGACCGCGCAGCGGTCAGAATGTCGCGGCCCGCTCCGCCAGCATGATGCAGGTCAGGTTGGTGTTGGCGCGCACGATCTCCGGCATCACCGAGGCGTCGACGACGCGCAGGTTCGCGACGCCGTGCACCCCGAAGCGCTCGTCGACGACGGCCTTCGGGTCGTCGGCCCGGCCCATCCGGGCGGTGCCGCTGGCATGCAGGATCGTCGTGACGGTCGCCTCGAGGTACTCCCCGACGGCGGCGTCGGACTCGAGCGCCTCGGGGGTGAGCCCGACGAGGCCGTCGATGAGCGACGCGATGGGCGTGGTGGCGGCGAGCTTCGCCGACATCCGCACCCCCTCGATCAGCTTGCGACGGTCCTCCTCCTCGGAGAGGAAGCGCAGCTCGATCGACGGCGCGGCGTCGGGGTCGGCGGAGGTGATCGTGACGCGACCGCGGGAGCGTGGCTTCTGCAGGCCCGGGTTGAGGACCGGCGCGAGCGAGGCACCCGCCATCTCGCCGGCCTCGGTGCTCCACCCGCCGCCGAGGTCGACGTTGGACAGGAAGTAGAGCTGCATGTCGTCGACGTCGGAGCTGCCCGACGACGTGTAGCGCAGCATCATCTGGACCAGCGGGTCCGCGGCGTTGCAGACGCCGGGCTTCGGGGCCAGCGCGAGCGCGGAGGTCGGGTGGTCCATGAGGTTCTCACCGACGCCCGCGAGGTCGGCGACGACCTCGATGCCCAGCGCGGAGAGGGTCGCGCGGGGGCCGATGCCGGAGCGCATCAGGATCGCGGGGGTGCCGAACGCGCCGGCCGAGAGTGTCACGCGGCCGGCGTCGTAGCGCTCCTCGACGCCGCCCTTGCGGACGACGACCCCGGTCGCCGTGCCGTTCTCGATCAGGACGCGATCGACGGTGCGATCGGCCAGGACGGTGAGGTTGGCCCGGCTGCGGGCGGTGGAGAGGTAGGTGAGCGCGGTCGACATCCGGACGTCGTCGACGACGTTCATCGGCAGCTTGCCGACGGATCCCCGCGGGTCGAGATCGCCGCTGTTGAGGTCGTCGACCGTCGGGAAGCCGAGCTCGTTGCAGGCTTCGGCGAACGCCTTCTGCACCGGGCGCAGCGGGCCGAAGGTGTTGCGGCGGATCGGGATCGGGCCGTCCTTGCCGTGGTCGGGGCCCTCGCCCTCGGGGTCGTCCTCGAGCGCGATGTAGAAGGGGAGGACGTCCTCCCAGCTCCACAACGGCAGCCCGAACCCGACCCAGTTCTCGAAGTCGGCGGGGGTGCCGCGCAGGGCGATCGCGGTGTTGATCGCCGACGAACCGCCGGTGACCTTGCCGCGGAAGTAGGCGATGGACCGGCCGGCGGTGCCGGCGTCGGCCTGGTAGCCCCAGTCGTGGCTGCCGGTCATCAGCGGTGAGGTGCCGAGCTTGACCTCGGCGGGCACCTCGTCGTCGGTGTAGTCGGGGCCTGCCTCGATCAGCAGCACCCGTCGGGTCGGGTCCTCCGAGAGGCGGGCGGCGAGAGCGGCCCCGGAGGACCCGGCGCCCACGATGACGTCGTCGTAGCGGTCGGCCATGTCGTCTCCTCGTCGAGCTGACGTGCGTGCGGATCGACGCTAAGCCGGATCCGACATCGACGTCAAGTTCGAGAGCGGTTCACGCGGGGCTGTTGCGGAGCAGCAGGTCAGGCCTCGTGAGTGGCGATAGTCGCTATAGCGACTATCGCCACTCACAGGCGCTGGCCCCACATGTCGGCGTTCTTCGCGGCCTGCGCGACCAGGTCCGGGACGACCTCGCCGAGTTCCCCGGCGTCCCAGCGGGCGCCCTTGTCGGCCGACGGCCCGGCGCTCCAGCCCTCGGCCACGCTGATCCGGCCGCCCCAGACGTTGAACACCCGGCCGGTGATGCCCGCCGACTGCGTCGACCCCAGCCACACGACCAGCGGGGCGACGTTCTCCGGAGCCATCTCGTCGAACTCCGAACCGGCCCCGGCGACGCCGTCGAGCACCGCGAGGTTCTCGGTCATCCGGGTGCGGGCACCGGGCGCGATCGCGTTGACGGTGACGCCGTAGCGCTGCAGCTCCGTCGCGGCGATGACGGTCAGCGCCGCGATGCCGGCCTTGGCCGCGCCGTAGCCCGTCTGGCCCACGTTGCCGTACAGACCCGACGGCGACGACGTGCTGATCACCCGCGCGTCGACAGGGTCTCCCGCCTTCGAGCGTTCGCGCCAGTGCCGCGACGCCGCGCGCGTGCAGGCGAAGACGCTGCGCAGGTGCACGCGCAGGACCTCGTCCCACTCCTCGTCGGCGGTGTTGACGAGCATCCGGTCGCGCAGGATTCCGGCGTTGTTGACCAGGACGTCGAGGCCGCCGAACTCGCTCAGCGCCGTCGCGACCGCGGCGTCGGCGCCCTCGGTGGACGCGGCGTCGCCGTAGGAGGCGACGGCCACGCCGCCCGACGCCCGGATCTCGGCGACGACGGCGTCGGCGACGTCGGGCGAGCCGCCGGAGCCGTCGACGTCGACCCCGTTGTCGTTGACGACGACCCGGGCGCCCTGGCGGGCGAACTCGAGGGCGTGCGCCCTGCCGATGCCGCGTCCGGCGCCGGTGACAAGGACGGTCCGGCTCGCGCAGAGGGCTCCCATGTGTGCCTCCTAGGTTCAGCCCGCGAGGTACTCGTCGAGCCGGGTGATCAGGCCGGCTCCGTCGACGCGGGCGACGACGCAGACCGCGTACTCCGCGGTGGTCGTGCCGTCGGCGTCGTGGAACCGGACGGTGTGCTGTTCGCAGAAGCCGTCGTCGGCGACAAGGCGGCGCACGTCGGTGTAGGTGAACCCGCCGGTGCGCCGGAGCTTGCCGGTGTAGCGGATGACCTGTTCGACGCCGCGTTCGGTGCCGTCGACGTTCTGCCAGAACACGGCGTCCTCGGCGACGGCGGCGCGCATGCCGTCCCAGTCGCCCGCGGCGGCCGCCGCGAAGAAGGTGTCGGCGGCGTGGGCGGACGTCGTGGTCACGACGCGGACAGTAGCCGAACTTGACGTCGAAATCAATTAGTGCGTAGCGTGCCACCCGTGGAGCCCCCTGAGGAGATCCGTGCCGAGCTGGTCGCCTCCGTCCTCGAGGTCAGCGCCACCGCCGGGGTGCGGGTCGCGGGCGGGCAGGCCATCGTGCTCCTCGAGTCGATGAAGATGGAGATTCCCGTGGTGAGCGAGACCGGGGGGACCGTCGTGTCGGTCGCCGTCGCCGTCGGCGACGTCGTCCAGAGCGGCGACCTGATCGCGGTCGTCGACGCCGAGGAGGCCCCGGAATGACGTATCGAACGATCCGCTACGAGACCGCTGATCACATCGGCTGGCTCACGCTGAACCGTCCCGACGCGCTCAACGCCTACACGACGGTCATGTGCGACGAGATCGTCGACGTCCTCACCCGCTACCAGACCGACGACGACACCAGGGTGCTCGTGCTCACCGGCGAGGGCCGGGCGTTCTGCGCGGGTGGGGACGTCCGCAACAGCGACGAGGTCGACGAGGCGGAACGTCGCCAGCTCGGGCACGCGATGGTGATGCGCGAGGGCATGCACCGCGTCGGGCGGCTGCTGCACGGCCTCGACAAGCCGACCATCGCCATGGTCAACGGCGTCGCGGTCGCCGGCGGGCTCACCCTGGCGCTGCTGTGCGACCTGCGCGTCGCCGGTGCGAGCGCCCGGCTCGGCGACACGAGCGGGCGCGTCGGCCTGCTGCCCGACGAGGGCGGCGCCTGGCTCTTCCCGCGCGCGATGGGCATGGAGGCCGCGCTGCGGATGACGTTGCTCGGCGAGATCTACGACGCCGAACGCGCCCGTGAGCTGGGGCTCGTCGGCGAGGTCGTGCCCGACGAGAAGCTGCACGAGCACACCGCCGGGTTGGCGGCGGTCCTCGCCGCCAAGGCGCCGCTGGCCGTGCGCGTCGCGAAGAAGCTGATGCTCCGCGCCGCGGGGACGTCGTTCGACCACGCGCTGGGCGACGCCGAGTTCGCCGTCGACGTCGTCAACAACAGTGCCGACGTCGCCGAAGGGGTCGCGGCGTTCGTCGAGAAGCGACCGCCGCGGTTCGAGGGCCGGTGACCGGCGTCTTCGCGACGGCCGACGAGCTCGTCGCCGCGTCGGGCCGCGACCTCGGGACGACCGGCTGGGTCGAGGTCGACGCCGCCCGCGCCGCCACGTTCAGCCAGGTCACCGCGGACGAGGGCTGGGGCGACGGGCTGCCCGGCACGCTCGTGCTCTCCTACGCCGCCGCGTTGCTGGCCGAGGTCTTCGCGGTCCCCGGCGCGTCGATGGGCGTCAACTACGGCCTGGACGACGTGCGCTTCGGCGATCCGGTACCCGTCGGTTCACGGGTGCGGCTGCGGGCCCGGATCGACGAGGCCGCGCCGGGCCGGGGAGGCGCGGTCCAGGTGGCGGTGGGTGTTGTCATCGAACGCGACGGGACCGCTGAGCCCGCCTGTACCGCGCGGTTGTTGGCGCGCTTCCATTTCGAGGGGGGATGACCGGGTGAACGAGGAACCCGACGAGGTCGCGGCGGTCCGGCCCGGTGAGGAGCTCGACTGGGCTGCGCTGGAGCGGTACCTGCGCACGCACGTCGAGGGGCTCGACGGGCCGTTCGCGGTCGAGCAGTTCCCGAACGGCTCGGCCAACCTGACCTACCGGGTGTCGTTCGGGGACCGGCGTCTCGTCGTCCGGCGGCCGCCGTTCGGGGAGATCGCCCCCGGCGCGCACGACATGCGCCGCGAGTACACGACGCTCGCCTCGCTGTGGCAGGAGTTCCCGCGCGCGCCACGGGCGTTGGCGTTCTGCGACGACCACGACGTCGTCGGGTCGGACTTCCTCGTCGTCGAGTACCGGCCGGGTGTCGTCGTGTGGGGTTCGGTGCCGGCGACGATGGCGGACGTGCCCGACGCGGCCCGGCGGATCGGGTTCGCGGTGGTCGACGCCCTGGCCGACCTGCACCGCGTCGACCCGGCGGCATGCGGGCTGGCGGGACTGGGCAAACCGGACGGGTTCCTGGAACGCCAGGTCGGCGGGTGGCACCGGCGCTGGGAACGCGTGAGTGGCGACGCCGGTGCGCTGGCCGGGCAGATCGACGGCATCGGCGCGCACCTGGCGGACACGATGCCGGAGTCGCCTCGAAACGCGGTGTTGCACAACGACTACAAGGTGGACAACTGCCAGTTCGCGCCCGATGACCCCGACGTCGTCGTGTCGGTGTTCGACTGGGACATGGCCACCCTGGGGGACCCGATGGTCGACCTGGGCATCCTGCTCAACTACTGGCCGGACCCCGCGGACGCACCGGACGCCCGCGCGATCACACCGCCCGGTCTGGAGACGATCGGGCTGCCGACCCGGGGCGAGGTCGTGGAGCGCTACGCGCAGCGCGCGGGTCACGACGTCGGCGACAGCGCCTGGTACGAGGCCTTCGCGGCGTGGAAGACGATCGTGGTGCTCCAGCAGCTGCACAGCCGCTGGCTGCGCGGGGAGAGCACGGACCCGCGGATGGCGCAGCGCGGCGAGCTGATCCCTCAGTTGGTGAGGCGGGCGACGGCGATCCTGGCGAACGCCTGAGCCGGGGGAGAGTCGAGTCCGTGCAGGTCAGGCCTTGTGAGCGGCAATAGTCGCTATAGCGACTATTGCCGCTCACAGGGGCTTAGGGGGTCGGGATTCCCAGGGCGTTGGCCCACAGGCGGCTCAGCTGCTCGGCGGCCTTGTCGAGCTCGAAGTCCTCGTCGCGCAGGCACCAGCGGTAGGCGAAGTTGCTGACCATGCCGGTGAGTGCGGTGGCGGCGTAGCGGGCGTCGATGGCGGCGGGGACGTCGCCGGCGGTCTGCATGTGCTCGATGGAGCGGACGATCCGGGCGACGGCCCGTTCGCTGGCCTGGCTGCGCAGTTCGGCGACCTCCTCGTTGAGCGTCGCGGCCTGCTCCCAGACGACCATAATCCCGCGGTTGTCGTGGTAGGCGGTGAGGTAGTCGGTGTTGGCGCGCAGGATGCGGGCGTAGGCGGAGCCGTCGGTGGCGCCTGCGCGCTCGCCGTCGCCGCTGACCCTCAGGTCCTCCTCGAGCTCCTCGATGAGCGCCAGGAAGATCTCGTCCTTCGACTTGAAGTACGTGTAGAAGGAGCCGTGCGCGACGCCGGCCTCGTCGGAGATGTCGGTGATGCGGGCGTTGGTGAACCCGTCGCGGGCGAACACGACGCGGGCGGCGTCGAGGAGGGCCTGTCGGCTGCGCCGGCCACGTGCGGTCGCGGGCACGGCGCGTCGGGCCGGGGTCGCGGCGGCGTCGGTCGCCGCGCTCTCCGCGGTCTCGGTCATCGGGTCGCACCTCTCCCACGCGTTGCGGCCGCGGCGGAGTGTGTGGCACCGCACGGGGTCGGCTGATCGTATCGCCGACGTCGCGCGGCGCCGGATGCGCGACCGCTACGAATATTGACTTCGACGTCGACTTCATGCAAGGTCGGATCGTCGGAAACCAGGAAGTCGTGTCGGCGGAGGCATGCATGGAGCGGGTCGCCATCACCGGGGTCGGGATCGTCTCCCCGCTCGGACAGAGCGCGGGGGAGTTCACCTCCGGCCTCCAGGACGGCCGGGTCCGGATCGTCGAGGCACCGTGGGCGGACCCCGCCGCGGGACGCCACGCCTGGGTCTCGACCATCGAGGGTTTCGACCCGCACGCGTGGATGGACGACCGCGTCGTCGACGGCACCGACGTCTTCGCGCAGTACGCGATCGCGGCCGCAGCACAGGCGGTGGCCGACCACGACGAGGAGCTCGACGCCGAGCGCACCGGGGTCGTCCTCGGAACGACGATGTCGGGGGTGCAGTCGCTGTCCGAGGCCCAGCGTGCGCTGGATCTGGAAGGGCCGCAGGCGATCCACCGCAAGCTCAACATCAAGGCGTGGCCGAACATGGCCGCGGGCCAGCTGGCGCTGCGCTGGAAGCTGCACGGCCCGCTGCTGACGGTGTCGTCGGCGTGCGCGTCGGCCAACGACGCGATCGGCACGGCCGCGCAGATGATCGAGTCCGGCCGGGCCGACGTGATGATCGCGGGCGGCACCGAGCACGGGCTGACCGAGATCCTCTACTGGGCCCAGACGTCGTACGGGATGTCGCAGGGCGCGCCCGACCCGGCGATGGCCATGCTGCCCTTCGACGTGCGGCGGACCGGGATCGTCGAGGGTGAGGGTGCGGCCGTCCTCGTGCTGGAGCGCTACGAGCGCGCCGTCGCCCGGGGCGCGCACATCCACGGCGTCGTGCGGGGCTATGCCTCGCTCTCTGACGGGTTCCATCCGTCCTCGCCCGATCCGAGCGCGAGGTGGGAGGCCGAGGCGATCCGGCGCGCGCACGCCGACGCCGGGCTCGCGGCGTCCGACGTCGGCGCGATCGTCGCCCACGCGACGAGCACGCCCAAGGGCGACACCGTGGAGATCAAGGCGGTCAACGAGGTGTTCGGCGACCGCGGCGACTCGCTGCTGGTGACGTCGATCAAGGGCAGTGTCGGGCACACCGGCGCGGCCTCGGCGGCGATGGGCGTGATCGCGGGGCTGCAGGCGATGGACGCCGGCGCCCTGCCGCCGGTGGGCGGCACGTCCGAGGTCGAGGACGGCGCGCAGTTCCGGATCGTCACCGGCGAGCCGGCGAAGGCCGACATCGGCGTCGTGCAGGTCAACGCGTTCGGGTTCGGCGGGCAGAACAGCTCGCTCGTGATCAGCCGCGACTGATCGGCGCAACAGCGCTACCCCGTGCGGCGTCGTCGCAGGTCGGGGTGCTGTCGTGTGGGCGCGAACGGTGCGGCAGAGGCCGTGACTCGGACTTGACGTCGACTTCAACATCTGCTCGAATCCCTCCAGCGCGAACCGCATCGACGCCCGAGTCGTGACATCCGACCGGCCGGAATCGCATGCGGGACCCCCTCGGACGAAGGAGTCTGCAATGCGTTCCACCCGTGCCGCCGCGGTCGGCGTCACCCTCGCCGGAGCCCTGGTCCTCGCCGCCTGCGGCGGGGGCAGTGGTAGCTCCGCCGCCGGCGGCGACTGCGTCGTGAAGATCGGTTCGGTGTTCAGCACCACCGGTGCGGCCGCCGCATTCGGTATCGACGGTCAGAACTCGATCGACATGGCCGTCAAGGACATCAACGCCAAGGGCTTCACCGTGGCGGGCAAGCAGTGCACGTTCGAGCTCAAGTCGGCCGACATGCAGAGCAACCCCGACAACATGGCGCGCAACGCCCAGGACCTCATCACCGGCTTCGGTGCGCACTACCTGATCGGCGGCGACATGTCGCCCGCGATCCCGCCGATGGTCACCGCCGCCGAACGCACCGGCAACGTGATGGCCCTGTCGGTGACGACCTCGATGCAGAACTACGTCGCGCCCGACAAGCCGTTCTTCAAGCTCTCGGCGTCCGACGACAAGATGGTGAACAACGGCTACATCCCCGCCGTCACCAAGGCGCTGCCCGACATCAAGCGCATCGCGATGCTGATGAACAACGACGACACCGGCCGCGCGCTCGCCGACTCCTACGTCCCCGCATTCGCCCAGAACGGCGTCGAGGTCACCCAGAAGATCTTCTTCGACCCGGCCTCGCAGGACTTCGCGGCCGTCGTCAACCAGATCCCCCGCGGCAGCGTCGACGGCATCTTCATCGGCTACAACGGCGACGGCCGCGCCGCCGCGATCATGGACGCCGCGCTCGACGCGGGCCTGACCAAGAACTTCATCACCCGCGGCATCTCCGCCCTGCCCGGCCAGCAGCGTGCCGACAAGATCGACAACTACGCGTGGCTCGTCCTCGGCGCCGACCCGGCCTTCCCCAGCACCGACGAGGTCAGGGACTTCATCTCGCGCTACGCGGCCGAGTACGAGGTGGACCCGGCCAAGGTCACGTGGTTCCCGTTCACGCACTACGACTACATCGCGATGCTCGCCCAGGCGATGGAGAAGGCCGGCACGACCGACGACGTCGACAAGGTCGCGGCGGCGCTGCGCGGCGCCTCCTACGACGGCGTCGTCCAGGTCTCGTTCGACCCGTCCGGGGCCAACACCAGCCCGATGGGCGCCGGGTTCCTCACGCCCAGCGGCGGCAAGGTCGTCACGTTCGGCATCAGCTGACCCGCCCTCACCAGCAAGAACAGCCCGGAGGAGCAGCACATGCAGTACTCGGTGGCCGACATGCTGGGCATGAGCGCCCGGTCCCGCCCCGACGCCCTCGCCGCCACGGTGCTCGCGACGCCGACGTCGCCGGAACGGTCGTGGACGTTCGCACAGGTCTGGCAGCGCGTCGGCGGGCTCGCGGCGGCGATCGCGGACACACCGGCCGGGCGCAACGGCCGGATGGTCGCGACGCTGCTGCCCAACGGGCTCGACGCGCTGCTGATCTACCCGGCGGCCATGGTCGCCGGCGTGGCGTCGGTACCCGTCAACACGCGGCTGGCGCTGCCGGAGATCGCGCACATCCTGTCCGACTCCGGCGCCACCGTGGTGGTCGCCGCCGGAGCGCTGCTCGACACGGCCCGCGAGGTCGCCGCGCTCGTCGACCACGACGTCACGGTGCTCGACCTCGACACCGTGCCCAACGACGCCCCGCTGCCCGACCCCACCGGCGACCCGGCGGTCGGGCAGCAGGTGGCGGCGGTGTTCTACACGTCGGGCACCACGGGGCTGCCCAAGGGCGCCACGATGACCAACGACACCTGGCTGATCAACTGCTTCCGCTGGGGCTGGCAG
Source organism: Pseudonocardia sulfidoxydans NBRC 16205 (assembly GCF_007989085.1). GTDB lineage: Bacteria > Actinomycetota > Actinomycetes > Mycobacteriales > Pseudonocardiaceae > Pseudonocardia > Pseudonocardia sulfidoxydans. The sequence continues at coordinate 17,927 of NZ_BJVJ01000051.1, read as the reverse complement.
CTGCGGCTGGGCCCCGACGACGACATGCTCGTCCCCGGCCCGCTGTTCCACATGTCCTACTGCAGCTTCGCGCTGTGCTGCTGGATGATCGGCGGCCGGGTGCGGATCATGCCGAACTTCGACGCCGCCGTGGCCTGTGACGAGTTCGCCGAACGGTCCACCGCGGCGTTCCTCGTCCCGTCGATGACGACGATGATCTCGGCCGAGTGGGAGCGCCGCGGCCGCACCCCGCTGCCCGCGATGAAGCGGATGATGACCGCTGGTGCGGCCGTGTCGCCGGTGCTGCTGGAGCAGGCCTACGACATCTTCCCGAACGTCGAGATCTCCGAGACCTACGGCTGGACCGAGGGCGGGTTCGCGACGTTCGAGCTCAAGTCGCGCGAGACCGTGCTCGACGGCACCGTCGGGTATCCCACGGTCGGCTGCGAGATCCTCGTCGTCGACGAGAACGACGAGCCGTGCCCGCCGGGAGAGCGCGGCGAGATCCTGCTGCGGACGCTCGCCTGTTCGTCCGGCTACCTCAACCTGGCCGAGGCCACGGCTGCGTCGTGGACCGGCGACCTCATCCGCTCCGGCGACATCGGGATCATGGACGCCGACGGCCGGCTGCGGATCGTCGACCGCAAGAACGGCATGATCATCACCGGCGGCGAGAACGTGTACGCCGCCGAGGTCGAGCAGGTCGTCGCCCAGCACCCTGCCGTGCAGGAGACCGTCGTGCTCGGCACCCCCCACGAGAAGTGGGGCGAGCAGATCGTCGCGGTCGTCGTCGCGAAGCCGGGGGAGAGCGTCGAGTCCGACGACCTGCGTGCCTTCTGCCGCGACCACCTCGCTGACTACAAGATCCCGCGGGCGGTCGTCGTCTGGCCGGAGGCGTTGCCGCGCAACTCGATGGGCAAGCTGCAGCGCTTCGTCGTCGAGAAGTCGGTGCGCGACGACGCGGTACCGGCGGGCTGAGCGGTGGACGCACTCGTCACGACGATCCTGCTCGGCATCATGCAGGGCGGGCTCTACACGCTCGTCGGCCTCGGGGTCACGCTCACCTTCGGCGTCACCCACATCCTCAACTTCGCCCACGGCGAGTTCATCACCGTCGGCGCCTACGCGTTCGTGCTGTTCGCGGGTGCCGTCGGGGCCGGGCTCGCACTCCCGCTGGCACTGCTCGTCGCGGGTGGCATCGCGGCGCTGCTCTACGTCGTCGGCTTCCGCCGCACGATCGGCAACCACCTGCAGGGCCTCGCGTTCTCGCTGGGCCTGCTGCTGTTCGTCGAGGCGTTCATGATGCGGACGTTCACGGCCACCCCGCGCAGCGGCCCGCGCATCGAGGGCACCGTCGCCCTGATCGGCCAGGAACAGATGCCGGTCGGGCGGCTCATCGTCATCGGGGTGACCGTCGTGGTCGTCGTCGTGACCGCGTTCGCCATGCGCCGCACGTGGATCGGGCTCGCCCTGCGGGCCTGCGGTGACGACGAGTTCGCCGCCTCCACCGTCGGGTTGCCCGCCAAGCGGGTCGGGCTGTACGCGTTCGTCGTCGCCGGGGTGCTCGCCGCGGTCGCCGGCGTCTGCATCGCCCTGGTCGTGCCGATCACCCCGCTGACGGGCCTGGCGTTCCTGCTCAAGGGCTTCGTCGTCGCGATCATCGGTGGGCTCGGCTCGATCGAGGGCACGTTCGTCGCCGCGATGATGCTGGGCCTGCTCGAGGCCCTGGGCACCCGCTACGTCGAGGCCGGGCTGACCAACGCCTACGGCTTCGTCCTCATGATCGTCATCCTCCTGGTCGCGCCGGCAGGTCTGTTCAATCGCAGGCAGGTGCGTGCCGGATGAGCGCCGGTCGGAGTGCGATGTCGGCGCGGCGGACGCGGCACGGCGCGGGTGTGCTCGCGGTCGGGGTCGTGCTGCTGGTGCTGGCGTTCGTGGTGCCCGAGAACCGGGTGCTGCTGCTCAACGCGTTCCTCGCCTACGGCGCGCTCGTCGTCGGCCTGGACCTGCTGGTCGGCGACCTGCGGATGATGCCCGCGGGACACGCGGCGTTCTTCGGCGCCGGCGGCTACGCGACGGTCCTGCTCTACCAGAAGGCCGGGCTGCCGCTGCCCGTCGCGGGCGTGCTCGCCGTGCTGATCGTCGGGCTGCTCGCCGCGCTGATCGGGCTGCCCGCCGTCGGCCGGTCGGCCGGGTTCTCCTTCGCGATCATCACGTTCGCGTTCGGGGAGCTGCTCATCCAGCTGATCGCCAACGTGCCGGGATTCTTCGGCGGCTCGTCGGGCCTCACGATCGACTGGGGCGTCGGCTCGGACATGCCGTTCGACTTCTCGGTCTACCGGTACTTCACGCTGTGGCTCGTCGTGGTGCTGGTCGTCGTCATGCTCGTGGTGGTCCTCGTCCGCAACTCCCACCTCGGGCTGCGGATGAAGGCCGTGCGCGCCGACGAGAACGGCACCCGCGGTCTCGGGTTCAACCCGACCACCTACAAGGGGATCGCGTTCGTCCTCGCCTCGATGCTCGCCGGGCTCGTCGGTGTCCTCTGGGCGCCGATGAACGGGTTCATCAGCCCCGACACGCTCGGTGTCAACCAGTCGATCCTGCTGCTGGGCATGCTGATCATCGGCGGCGTCGGCCGCATCACCGGCGCGCTCGTCGGCGTCGCGCTCCTGGTCACGCTGCCCGCGCTCTTCGACATGGACCCGGTGCTGCGGACCGTGCTCGTCGGCGGGCTGCTCGCGGTCGTCGCGCTGCTGCAGCCCTCGGGCATCGTCGGTGGCCTCGCGACACTGTGGACGCGGCTGCGCCGGCCGAAGAACCCACCGCCCGCCGACGGACCCGTCGACGCCACCCTGGAACCGGCGGGGGCGGGCCGATGACCGCGCGCAGCGGAGCCGTGGTCTCGGACCCGGCCACGTCCAGCGGGGCCGGCTCCCTCCTCGACGTCGACGACGTGTCCTGCGTCCTCGGCGGCGTCCGGGCGCTGTCCGAGGTGACGATGCACATCGCGCCGGGCGAGCTCGTCGGCATCATCGGGCCCAACGGCGCGGGCAAGACCACGCTGTTCAACGTCGTCACCGGGTTCGTGCCCGCGACGACCGGGGAGGTCCGCTGGGACGGCGCCCCCCTGCGCGGCGGGAAGGCCCACAAGGTCGCGCGCAGCGGGCTCGTCCGCACCTTCCAGAACGTCGGCGGCTTCACCGGGCTCACCGTCGCGGAGAACCTCGAACTGGCGACGCGCGGACGCGACCCCGAGGCCATCGAGCGGGTCGAGGCGCTGCTGCACCTCGCCGACGTGCGCGACAGATCGGTCGAGGACTGCAGCCTGGCGACGCGCAAGCTCGTCGGCATCGCGATGGCGCTGGTCCGTACGCCCAGGCTGCTGCTGCTCGACGAACCCCTCGCCGGCCTCGACGACACCGACCGCGACCGGGTGACGTCGCTGATCGAGCAGGTCCACGACTCGGGAGTGACCGTGTGCATGGTGGAGCACGACATCGGCCGGACGTTGCGCCTCGCCGACCGGATGGTCGTCCTGGACGCCGGGCGGCTCGTCGCCGCGGGAACACCGGCGGAGCTCGCACGTGACGACGTGCTCGCCCGGAACTACCTGAGCTCGTGACCCCGCACCTGGAGGTTCGCGACCTCGCCGTCCGCTACGGGCAGGCCCTCGCCGTCCGCGGCGTCTCGTTCGCGATCGGGCGCGGCGAGACACTGGCCGTGGTCGGGGCGAACGGCGGTGGGAAGAGCTCGCTGGGCAAGGCGGTCGCCCGGCTGGTCGGCTCGACCGGCGAGGTGCTGCTCGACGGCGTCGCCGTGCCGAGGACGGCCGTGGCCGCGGTGGGTGCCGGCGTCGTCTACGTGCCCGAGGGCCGGATGGTGTTCACCCAGCTCTCGGTGGCCGACAACCTGCGGGCGGGCGCGTTCAGCGTGCGCCGCAAGCACGACTGGGAGGCTCGGCGGGCGACGCTCTACGAGCGGCTGCCGCGGCTCGCGGAACGTGCGTCGGTGCGGGGTGGGCTGCTGTCGGGTGGCGAGCAGCAGCTGCTCGCGATCGGCCGCGCGCTGATGGCGTTCCCGTCAGTGCTGGTCCTCGACGAGCCGTCGCTCGGGTTGTCGCCGTCGGCCGTCGTGACGGTCACCGACTTCCTGCGCGAGATCCAGCAGGAGTACGACATGACGATCCTGCTGCTGGAGCAGAACGCGGCGTTCGCGGCGAAGCTCGCGACGCGTGCGCTGGTGCTGGAGCTGGGCGTCGTGCGCGACGAGGTGGAGGCGGCGACGCTCGCGCCCGTCGAGGGGCCGTGAGCGACCGCTCAGCCGATCACGCCACCCGCCCGCAGTGCCGCCACCTCGCCCTCGTCGATGCCCAGCTCGGCCAGCAGCGCGTCGCCGTGCTCACCGGGCCGCGGGCGTGGCGGCGGGAGCGTCGCCGGGGTGCGGTCGAACCGCGGCGCGGGGGCGGGCTGGCGCAGGCCGTCACGGGTGACGACGGTGCCGCGCGCCGCAAGGTGCGGGTCGGCCGCCGCCTCGTCACGGCTGAGGACGGGCGCGAAGCAGGTCTCGGCACCGGCGAACACGTCGCACCACTCGTCCCGGGTGCGGCCCCGGAAGACCGCGGCGACCCGCTCGCGCATCGCGGGCCACGAGGCCTGGTCCATCTGTGCCGGGAGGTCGGCGTCGGCGAGGCCGAGCCGGTCGAGGAACACCGCGTAGAACTGCGGCTCCAGCGCACCGACGGCGACGTGCCGGTCGTCGGCGGTGGCGTAGACGCCGTAGAAGTGGGCGCCGCCGTCGACCATGTTGGTGCCGCGCGGACCCCATTCGCTGCGCGCGAGGTAGGGCGCCATCAGCAGGGCGGCGCCGTCGACCATCGCGGCGTCGACGACCTGCCCGCGACCGGTCGTGCGCGCGGAGACGATGCCGCACACCAGCCCGAACGCGAGCAGCATCCCGCCGCCGCCGAAGTCGCCGACGAGGTTGAGCGGCAGCACGGGATCACCGCCGCCCGCGGGGCCGATCGAGTCGAGCACGCCGGTCAGGGCGATGTAGGTGACGTCGTGGCCGACGGTCGGGGCGAGCGGGCCGTCCTGGCCCCAGCCGGTCATCCGCCCGTAGACGAGGGCGGGGTTGCGGGCCAGGCAGGGCGCCGGGCCGACGCCGAGCCGTTCGGCGACGCCGGGCCGGTAGCCCTCCATGAGCGCGTCGGCGCCGGCGACGAGGTCGAGCACGATCGCGACGCCGCGCGGGTCCTTGAGGTTCACCGCGATGCTGCGCCGGCCGCGCTCGATGACCTCGCTGAGCTCGGTCGACTCGGCCACCTCGTGGTGGCGGGTGACGCGGTCGACGCGGATCACGTCGGCGCCCATGTCGGCCAGCATCATGCCCGCGAACGGTGCCGGTCCGAGCCCCGCGAGCTCGACGACGCGCACTCCGGTGAGGGGTCCTGTCACGTCCGGCAGTCAATCCGGACTCGACGTCGACGTCAAGTTTGTATGAAGTTGACGTCGGAATCAGATAATCGTACGGTGAGGACGAAGGGGGGCCGACGATGACCGACACCGTGCTGGTCGAGACCCGGGACCGGGTCCGGCTGGTGACCTTGAACCGCCCCGACCGCTACAACGCCATGACCGACGAGCTCCTCGGAGCCCTCGTCGCCGCACTCGACGACGCCGCCACCGACGACGCGATCGGCGCCGTCGTCGTCACCGGAGCGGGCAAGGCCTTCTGCGCCGGCGGCGACCTCGGCGCGATCGACGACTTCCGTCCCGACCTGGGCCTCGACGAACGTACCGCCGCCCTGCGCGAACTGCAGCGCGCGAGCCTGCTGCTCCACGACATGCCCAAGGCCACGATCGCCGCGGTCAACGGCCCGTGCGCCGGCGCCGGGCTCGCCCTCGCCTGCGCCGCCGACCTGCGCTTCGCCACCCGCACCGCCGTGTTCAAGACGTCGTTCCTCGGCGTCACACTCACCGGCGACTTCGGCGGCACCTGGTCGCTGCCGCGCATCGTCGGCTGGGGCCGCGCCCGCGAGCTGTACCTGCTCGACGAACGCGTCGACGCGACGCGCGCGCTGGCCATGGGACTCGTGTCCGGCGTCGAGGAGGGAGACGGCTTCCTCGACGCCGTCCTCGACCGCGCCCACGCGCTCGCCGCCGCGCCCGCGAACACCGTCGCCGGCATCAAGGCCAACTTCACCGACGGCGAGACCACCGACTTCGCCACCGCCCTCGACGCCGAGGCGGTCCGGCAGGTCCAGGCCGTGCAGGCGGCGATCGACCGCGCGGGCGGAACCGCATGAGCGCCGCCGTCGAGCACGTCCCCGACGCCGCCCGCCGCGACCCGGCCGTCCGGCTCGCCGACCTCTGCGACCCCGGGACGCTCCACGACGTCGTCGCCGTCGACGGGCTCGTCGCCGGCCGCGGGCTCCTCGACGGCGTCGCCTCCCGGGTCTTCGCCACCGACCCGCGCGTCCAGGGCGGCGCGCTCGGCCGCGACGGCTGCGCACTCGTCGTCGGCGCCTACGACGCAGCGCTCACCGCGGGCGAACCCGTCGTCGGCATCTGGCAGTCCGGCGGCGCCCGGCTGCGCGAAGGCGCCGGCAGCCTCGACGCCATCGGCCGCATCTTCCGCGCGATGACCCTGGCCAGCGGGCGGATCCCACAGGTCAGCGTCGTGCTCGGGCCATCGGCGGGTGGGGCGGCCTACGGGCCCGCGCTCACCGACGTCGTCGTCACCGGGCCCGACGCACGCGTGTTCGTCACCGGCCCCGACGTCGTCCGCAGCGTCACCGGCGAGGACGTCGACGCCCTGTCGCTCGGCGGGCCGCAGGTGCACGCCCGCCACTCCGGGGTCGCCCACGTCGCCGCCCCCGACGACGACGCCGCGTACACCGCGGCGCGCGAGATCGTCGGGCTGCTCGCCGACCGCCGCCGGCCCGCACCGCGTGTGCGCCGCGCCGTCGACCCCGCGACGCTCATGCCGCCCTCGCCACGGCGAGCCTACGACGTGCGCCCCGTCGTCGACGCCCTGCTCGACGCTCCCGCCCACGAGCTCGCCCCGCGCTGGGCGCCCAACATCGTCACCGCGCTCGGGCGCATCGACGGCCGCTCCGTCGGCGTGCTGGCCAACAACCCGCTGCGCCTCGGCGGCTGCCTCACGGCGACGTCGTCGGACAAGGCGGCCCGGTTCGTCCGCACCTGCGACAGCCTCGGCGTCCCGCTGGTCGTGCTCGTCGACGTCCCCGGCTACCTGCCCGGCGCCGCCCAGGAGCTCGACGGTGTCGTCCGGCGCGGCGCGAAACTGTTGCACGCCTTCGCCTGCGCGTCGGTCCCGCGGGTCACCGTCGTCACCCGCAAGGCCTACGGCGGCGCCTACATCGCCATGAACAGCACGTCGCTGGGCGCGACCCGGGTGTTCGCGTGGCCCGCCGCGACCGTCGACGTCATGAACCCCGTCGCGGCCGTACGCATCCTGCACCGCCGCGACCTCGCCGGGCTCGACGGCGCCGCGCGCGACCACGCCGAGGCCGCCCTCGTCGACACCCACGCCCGCGAGACCGGCGGGCTCGCCGACGCTGTCGCCGCCGGGTACGTCGACGAGATCGTCGCGCCGGCGGCCACCCGCGACGCGATCGCCCGGACCCTCGCCGCCGCGGCCGACACGCGCGGCCGCCCGGGGAACATGCCGCTGTGAGCGCACCGATCACTGCGCAGGACGGGCTCACCCCCCGTGGGCGGCGCACCCGCGAGGCGCTGGTCGACGCCGCCAAGGACATCTTCGAACGCGACGGGTTCGGCGCCCGGATCACCGACATCGCCGAGCACGCCGGCGTCGCACACGGCACCTTCTACACCTACTTCGACTCCAAGGAGGAGATCTTCCTCGCGGTCAGCCAGGAGCTCCTCGAGGAGTTCTTCCCCGCCGCACACACCCGGCCGACGCCCGCACCCGACGCCTGGACCGCCATCGAGGCCGCGAACCGGCGCTACCTGGAGGCCTACCTGCGGCACGGCCGGCTCATGGTCCTGTGGGAGGAGATGCCCGGCGTCAGCCCAGGCCTGTCCGACCTGATCGACGACGCCCGCGCCACCGTCGTCGACCGCACCCGCCGCGCGATCCTGCGGCTGCAGGACGACGGCCGCGCCGACCCGGACGTCGACGCCCGCTACGCCGCCCACGCCCTCGGCGGCATGGTCAACCGCTTCGCCTACGGCTGGGTCGCCAAGGACGAACCGTTCGACCTCGACACCGCCGTCACCCAGCTCAGCCTGCTGTGGGCCAACGCCTTGTGCGTGCCCGTCCCCCGACCGGAACGGAGGCTTCGATGACGCCCTCCCCAGAGGCGACGCTCCTGGAGTTCACCGAGACCGCCCGCGCCTGGCTCACCGAGCACGCCGCACCCCGGCGCCCCGGCGACGACCGCGGTACCGACGTCGCCGTCTTCCACGACCTGCCCGCCGACCGCGAACGTGCCCTCATCGACCGCATCTGCGACTGGCAATGCACCAAGTTCGACGCCGGCTACGGCGCGCTGACCTGGCCCGAGGAGGCCGGGGGAGCGGGCTTGTCCGACCGGCATGCCGAGGCGTTCGGCGACCTGGAGGCCGGTTTCGACGTCCCCGGCCAGCACGAGCTGACCTCGGTGAGCGTCTCGCTGATCGCGCCGACCGTGCAGATGTTCGGCACCCCGGCGCAGAAGGCACGGCTCGTGCGCGGGCTGTTGCGCGGCGACGAGCTGGCCTGCCAGCTGTTCTCCGAGCCGTCGGCGGGCTCCGACCTCGCCGGGCTCGCCACCCGCGCGGTCCGCGACGGCGACGACTGGGTCGTGACGGGCCAGAAGGTGTGGAGCTCCGGCGCCCAGTTCGCCGGGTGGGGCGAGCTGATCGCGCGCACCGACCCCGACGTCGCGAAACACAAGGGGCTCACCGCGTTCCTGCTGCCGATGGACACCCCGGGTGTCGACGTGCGGCCGCTGCGGCAGATGTCGGGCGGCTCCTCGTTCTGCGAGGTGTTCCTCGACGAGGTCCGCATCCCCGACGTGCTGCGCCTCGGCGAGGTCGGCGACGGCTGGAAGGTCGCGCTCGCGACCCTGGGCTTCGAACGCGGCCACTCCGGGTCCGAGGCCCGCGTCGGTGGCGGGTTCACCCAGCTCCTGGCTGCCGCGCAGCGCCTCGACCGCACCGGCGACGCGGACGTTCGACGCCTGCTCGCCGACGTCTGGGTACACGAGAAGCTCGCGTCGGTCGCGGCGCAGCGCGACCGGGAGGCCCGCCTCGCCGGCGTCGCGCCCGGCCCGATCGGGTCGCTGCGCAAGCTCGCGTGGGCCCAGGGGCTGACCCTGGTGTCCGAGGCGGCGACGACGATTCTGGGGAACCAGCTCGTCGCGGACTCGGGCGGGGACTTCTTCGGATGGACCGAGCACGTCCTCGGCGCCCCCGGATACCGCATCGCCGGCGGCTCCGACGAGGTGCAGCGCACGATCATCGGTGAGCGCCTGCTCGGCCTGCCGCCCGAACCGCGCGGGGACCGCGGCGTCCCGTGGAAGGAGATCCCGCGATGACCCGTCCCGGACCCCGCAGCGTCGCCGAGGCCGTCGCCGCGGCGCGCGCCGTCGAGAAACCGCTGGCCGGGCGCACCGCGCTCGTCACGGGCGGCTCCCGCGGCCTCGGCCGCGAGATCGCCATCGCCTTCGCCGCCGCCGGTGCCGACGTCGCCGTCGTCAGCCGCAAGAAGGACGCCTGCGAGGCCCTCGCCGAAGAGCTCGCCGACGCCACCGGCCAGAAGGTCACCGCCCACGGCGCGCACGTCGCCGACTGGGAACGCGTCCCGACGCTGCTCGACGAGGTCGAGGCCGAGCTGGGCGTCGTCGACGTGCTCGTCAACAACGCCGGGATGGCGCCGGTCTACCCGAGCCTCGACGAGGTCACCGAGCTGCTGTGGGACAAGGTGATCGGGGTGAACCTGAAGGGGCCCTTCCGGTTCATGGCCGCGGCCGGGAAGCGGATGGTCGCCGCCGGCGGGGGCGCGATGCTCAACATCAGCTCGATCGCGTCGGTCCGGCCCACCGCGCACGACCTGCCCTACGCCGCTGCCAAGGCCGGGCTCAACGTCCTCACCAAGGGGTTCGCCCAGGAGTACGGGCCGAGCGTGCGGGTCAACACGATCCTCGCCGGGCCGTTCTTCACCGACATCGCCGCCGGCTGGGACATGGAGTTCTTCGACCGGCTCACCGCCGACTGGCCGCAGAGCCGCGGCGGCGACCCGGCCGAGATCGTCGGCGCCGCGCTCTACCTGTGCGGCCCGACGGCCGGTTTCACCACCGGCACCCTGCTCACCGTCGACGGTGGCGGGACGGCCGCGCCATGACTGGAGGTCCCTTGCCCCGCACGGTCGACGACTCGCTGTTCACCGCCGACGGGACGGCCCTGCTCGGCAGCCGTTGCGACGACTGCGGCGCCCACACGTTCCCGCGCCAGGGCGGCTGCCCGCGCTGCACGGGCTCCTCGATGGCCGACGTCGCGCTCGCCCGTGAGGGCACGCTCTGGTCGTTCACGATCCAGGGTTTCCGGCCCAAGACGCCCTACCAGGGCCCGGACGAGTTCGAGCCCTACGGCGTCGGCTACGTCGAGCTGCCGGGGCAGCTGATCGTCGAGGCCCGGCTCACCGAGAACGACCCCGACCGCCTGGAGATCGGCATGCCCATGCGCATGGAGATGATCCCGTTCCGCACCGACGACGCCGGCGAACCCGTGCTGACGTTCGCGTTCACACCAGTGGGTCGGTCGTGACCGCGGCGCTCGCGATCGTCGGGATCGGCATCCATCCCTTCGGCCGCACCGAGGGCGTCTCCGGCCGGGCCCAGGCCGTGCACGCCGTCCGCGCCGCCCTCGCCGACGCCGGGGTCCGGTTCGGCGACATGCAGTTCGGGTTCGGCGGCAGCTGGTCGGCAGGCGACCCCGACACCCTCGTCTCCGAGCTGGGCCTGACCAGCCTGCCCTTCATCAACGTCGCCAACGGCTGCGCCACCGGCGGCAGCGCGCTGATCGGCGCCGACGCCGCGATCCGCTCCGGCACCCACGACCTAGGGCTCGTCGTCGGCTTCGACAAGCACCCGCGCGGCGCCTTCAACACCGACCCCGCCTCGCACGGCATCGGCGCCTGGTACGGCGAGACCGGCCTGATGCTGACGACGCAGTTCTTCGGCCTGAAGATCCAGCGCTACCTGCACACCCACGGCATCGGCACCGAGGTGCTCGCGACGATCGCCGAGAAGGCGTTCCGCAACGGCGCGCTCAACCCCAACGCGTGGCGGCGCAAGGAGATCGGCGCCGACGAGATCGCCGCGGCGCCGATGATCAGCCACCCGCTGACCCAGTACATGTACTGCTCGCCGGGGGAGGGGGCCGTCGCGTTCGTCGTGTGCCGGGCCGACCGGGCCCACGACTACTGCGAGAACCCCGTCCACCTCAGCGGGGCCGCGCTGCGCTCGCGGCGCTACGGCTCGTTCGAGGTGTTCAGCCCCTGGCTCGCCGTGGACGCCGCGCAGAGCCCCACCGTCGACGCCGCTGCCGCAGCATTCGCGCAGGCCGGGCTCACCCCCGCCGACGTCGACGTCGCCCAGGTCCAGGACACCGAGTCCGGCGCCGAGCTGATGCACATGGCCGAGACCGGGCTGTGCGAGCACGGCGCGCAGGAGGAGCTGATCTCCTCCGGCGCCACCACGATCACGGGGAGCCTGCCCGTCAACACCGACGGCGGCTGCATCGCCAACGGCGAACCCATCGGCGCGTCCGGGCTGCGGCAGGTCTACGAGACGGCCCTGCAGCTGCGCGGCGAGGCCGGCGACCACCAGGTCCCCGGCGATCCGCGCGTCGGTTTCACCCACGTCTACGGCGCACCCGGCATCTCCGCGTGCACCGTGCTGACCCGCTGAGAGGCACGCACATGGGCTGGGACTTCGAGACCGACCCCGACGTCCAGCGCGAGCTGGACTGGGTCGACGAGTTCGTCCGCACCGAGATCGAACCCGTCGACCAGGTGATCGAGCACGCCTGGAACGTCCACGACCCGGCGCGCAACGCGCTGATCAAGCCGCTGCAGGACGTCGTGCGCGACCGCGGTCTGTGGGCCTGTCACCTCGGGCCCGAGCTGGGCGGCAAGGGCTACGGCCAGCTCCGGCTCGCGCTGCTCAACGAGCAGCTCGGCCGCTCCCACTCCGCGCCCGTGGTGTTCGGCTGCCAGGCCCCCGATTCGGGCAATGCGGAAATCCTCGCCCATTACGGCACCGAGCACCTGAAGAAGACCTACCTCGAACCGCTGGTCGCGAACGAGATCGTGTCCTGCTTCTCCATGACCGAGCCCCACGGCGGCTCCGACCCCACCGGGTTCCGCACCACCGCCGTCCTCGACGGCGACGACTGGGTCATCAACGGTGAGAAGTGGTTCTCCAGCCACGCCCTGTTCGCCGACTTCCTCATCGTCATGGCCGTCACCGAACCCGACGCGCCGCGGCACAAGTCCATGTCGATGTTCGTCGTGCCCGCCGACACCCCCGGCCTCGAGCGCGTCCGCGACGTCTCCGTGTGGGGGCACGAGGAGTCCGTCGGCACCCACCAGTACCTGCGCTACACCGACGTCCGCGTCCCCGCCGAGAACCTGCTCGGTGAGCGCGGCGCCGGGTTCGCCGTCGCCCAGACCCGCCTCGGCGGCGGCCGCATCCACCACGCCATGCGCACCGTCGGCCTCGTGACGACCGCGTTCGAACTGATGAAGCGTCGCGCCGTCTCCCGCACCACCAAGGGCGACCGGCTCGCCGACAAGCAGCTCGTCGCGCAGATGATCGCCGACACCTGGATCGAGCTCGAACAGTTCCGGCTGCTCGTGCTGCGCACAGCCTGGCGGATCGACCGCTACAACGACTACCGCAAGGTCCGCGCCGACATCTCCGCCGTCAAGGCCGCCATGCCCAAGGTCCTGCTCGACGCGTCGTCACGCGCCATCCAGATCCACGGCTCGCTCGGCATCTCCACCGAGCTGCCCTTCGGCAAATGGGTCATGGAGTCCTTCCACATGGGACTCGCCGACGGCGCCACCGAGATCCACAAGGTCAACCTCGCGCAGGCCCTGCTGCGCGGCACCGACCCCGACGACGGGCTGTTCCCGCCCTACATCCGCCCCACCCTGCGCGCCGCGGCCCACGACCGGTTCGCCGACGTCCTGGCCGCTGCCGCCGACGACGACTGACGGGAGATCGCATGCGGTACACGCCCGATGCCGACGCCGAGGAGCTCCGCGCCACCGTGCGCGCCTTCCTCGACAAGCACCTCCCCGTCGACGCCGTGTTCGCCGAGCTGCGCGACGACCGCGGCTGGGACGCGGGCGTGTGGCGCCGCTTCGCCGGCGAGCTCGGCGCCGTCGCCCTCGACGTCCCCGAGGACCTCGGCGGGGCGGGCGCCGGCATCCGCGAGCTCGCCGTCGTCGCCGAGGAACTGGGGCGCGTCCCGTCGCGGCTGCCGTGGCTCTCCACCGCCGTCCTCGCCGTCGGCGCGCTCACGGCGTGCGACGACGCCGTCGACCTCCTCGACGGGCTGCTGTCCGGCGACACCACCGCCACCCTCGCCCACCTCGAGGACCCCGCCGGGTGGGACCCCGCCACGGTCGCGACCGTCGCCGAACCCGGGGCCGACAGCTGGCGGCTCACCGGCACCAAGACCCTCGTCGTCGAAGGCGCGAGCGCCGACCTGCTGCTCGTCGTCGCCCGCGCAGGCGACGAGCTCGGGCTGTTCGCCGTGCACAGCGTCGCCACGGGGCTGACCCGCACACCGCTCGAGGCCCTCGACCTCAACCGTCAGCTCGCCCGCGTCGACATGGCCCGCGTCGCGGCACGCCGCATCGGCGCCGGTCACGACATCGGTGCCCTGATCGCGAGCGTCCTCGACCGCGCGGTCATCGCGCTCGCCGCCGAGCAGCTCGGCGGGGCCGCCGCCGCACTCGACGCCGCCGTCGCCTACGCCGGGGAACGGCTGCAGTTCGGCCGGCCCATCGGCACCTTCCAGGCCATCAAACACCGCTGCGCCGACATGGCCGTCCAGGTCGAGGCCGCCCGCTCGGCCGTCGCCTGGGTGACCGCCTGCGCCGACGAGGAACCCGAGGACCTGCCCGCGGCCGTCGCCGTCGCCGCCATGACGTGCGGCGCGGCGTACCGGTTCGTCGCCGGGGAGAACATCCAGGTGCACGGCGGGATCGGCTTCACCTGGGAGCACCCGGCGCACCTGCACTTCCGGCGCGCCGCCACCGACGCCGTGCTGTTCGGCGACCACGCCGCACACCGCGAACGGCTGCTCGCCGCGATAGGAGTGACCACCCTGTGAGCGGCGATAGTCGCTAGAGCGACTATCGCCACTCACGAGCTCTCGGGCGTGTGAGAGCGGACGACGGGATTCGAACCCGCGACCCTCACCTTGGCAAGGTGATGCGCTACCAGCTGCGCTACGTCCGCACGTCCGGCACCGGACCGGTGGGACAACGGTAGCCGACGTGACGATCACGCCGGCCACCGGTGCCACCCTCAGACGACGGCGCCGTCGGCCCGTCTCGGGCTGCGCGTCGGCCGGCCCGCGGGCCGCTTCTTCCGCGTCCCCGGCTCGGCGTCACCGAACCGTCGCTGCAGCGCGATCGTCAGCGGCACCGCGACCGTCACCGTCGACACGGTGCCCGCGACGATGCCCAGGATCAGGGCCAACGCGAAGTCCGCCAACGTCTCCCCGCCCAGCACCAGCAGCGCCGCCAGGATCACGAGCGTCGCCAGACCCGTGTTCACGGTGCGCGGCAACGTCGACAGCACCGCCGAACCCGCCACCCGGTGGAACGGCTCCTTCCGCCGCGTCGCCCGCTCCGCCCGCACCCGGTCGAACACCACCACCGAGTCGTTCACCGTGTACCCGATCACCGTCAACAGGGCCGCGACGAACACGCCGTCGATCATGCGGCCCGTCCACGCGAACCAGCCGACGACGATCGCCACGTTCGCCGCCAGCGCCGCCACCGCGCCCGCTCCGTACGTCCAGCGGAACCGCACCGCCAGGTAGATCAGCTGCGCAGCCAGCGCCACCGCCAAGGCGATCAACGCGCCCCGCGCCAGCTCCGCGCCCAAGCTCGGCCCGATCAGCTCGTCCTGCTCCAGCTCCGCGCCGCCACCCACGGCGGCCAGGGCCTCCCGCAGCGCGGCCACATCGGTATCGACGATGTCGTTGCCACGCACCGAGATACCGCCGTCGCCGGTCATCTGGACGGGCAGCCCACCCAGCCCCGCCTCGGCCACCGCGGCGCGCGCGGCGTCCGCATCCACCGGGTTCGTCGTCGTGAACTCGACCGAACGCCCACCCGTGAACTCCACACCCAGGTCGAGCCCGCGCACCGCGAGCCCAGCAAGCGCCGCCACGACGACGAGCGCCGAGATCGCGAGGTAGCGCCCCGCCGGCCGCAGCAGCCCCGGGTCCGCCTTCTCCAAGCGGCGCCGCACCGGCCCGATCGTCGACAACCCCGTCCACGCCGGATGCGCGCGGATGACCTTGCGGCGCAGCATCCAGATCGTCAGCAGCCGCGACAGCACCAGCGCCGAGAACAGCGACACCACGACACCGAGCGTCAGCGTCACCCCGAACCCGCGCACCGGCCCCGACGCCAGCCAGAACAACAACGCACCGGCCAGCAACGTCGTCACCGCCGAGTCGATCACCGCCGTGAACGCGCCCTTGTACCCGCGTTCCGACGCCCGCTCCAGCCGCGGCCGCTTCGCGTACTCCTCCCGCGCCCGCTCCGCGACCAGCACGTTCGCGTCGACCGCCATCCCGATCGCCAGCACGAACCCCGCCAGACCCGGCAACGTCAACGTCGCCCCCAGCGCGATCAGCCCCGCATACGCCACCAACGCGTACCCCGCCAGCGCGACGACCGCCACCAACCCCGCGAGCCGGTACGCCACCAGCAGGAACACGCCCGTCAACGCCGTCCCGATCAACGCCGCCAGCACGCTCGCCTCGATCGCCGACGCACCCAACGTCGGACCCACCGTCCGCTGCTCGATGATCTCCACCGGCACCGGCAGCGCGCCACCCTGGATCAGGACCGCCAGCTCCCGGGCCTGCTCCACGCTGAACGAGCCGCTGATCTGCGTGCTCCCACCCAGCATGCCGACGCCACAGCCGATCGACGGGTCCAGCTGCGGCGACGAGATCACCTGCGAGTCCAGGACGATCGCGATCCGCCGCGCCGGATCCCCGGCCGGGGCGCACGCCGTCTCCGCCGTCAGCTGCCGCCACTTCTCCCCGCCCGCACCCGAGAACGAGACGTCGACGACCGAGCCGATCACCCCCTGCGACCCCGCCGCCGACTGCGCCGACTCCACGTCCTCACCCACCAGCGCGGGCGGGCCCACCAGCAACGGCGCCCCCGAGTCGTCGACGACCTGCTCGCTGTCCGCCGACGGCGCGTTCAGCACCGGCCGGATCGTCAGCTGCGCGGTGCGGCCCAACACCTCCGCGGCCTCCGCCGGGTCCTGCAGCCCCGGCAGCTCCACGACGATGCGCCTCTCGCCCGACCGGTTCAGCGACGGCTCCGCGACCCCCAACCCGTCGACCCGGCCCCGCAGCACCTCCAGCACACGGTCGGCCGCCTCGGAGTCGGCGGTGATACCCGGGGCGTCCCGGGTCTCCAGGACGATCTGCGTGCCACCACGCAGATCCAGGCCGAGCGTGGGGGAACCGGTCGCCGCGACCGCGGCCGACCCACCGACGACGACGAGCGCCGCCAGAGCGCGCGCGAGCAGAGGACTTTTCACAGGGACCTTCGGTGAGAGCCCGCGCGAGGCGGGGTGAGGAGACGGACGGCGTCAGACCGTCGTCACCGGAGGGCCGCGCCCGCACCGGGGCGACCACGTCGCGGCAGGCCCCGTCGTCGCGACCTCGGACCCACAGGCCCACGCCCCGGCCGGGCGCGGGGTCGTGGCGGCAGGCGCGACGACGGCCGACATCACGGGCCAGGACGCGACCGTCGAACCGTGGACCACCGGGGAGTCCGACGCGGCCACACGCCGCGTCCCCGACTCCGCTCGCGCCGGCGTCACCGTCCCGATCGTCCGCGTCGCCGCGTCGCCCGGCTGGTGCGCCCGCGCCGGTACCGGACCCACCGGCACCAACAACGCCACCAACAGCGCCAGGAGCACGGGCCACCGCAGCGGCACACGCACGGCGACGCTGGACACGGCACTCCTCGGGGATCGACGGACCCCGCCACGGTACCGGCGGTCCGTCACCACATGTCCGGTTCGTCCAGCCGGCGGCATGTGCAACCCATGTGGAAGGTGCCCCGCGCCTTGCGACCGCCCAGACACGAGCGCACCGTGACGGAAAGGTCCGTGATCGTCGGTGAGCCGCCCGCGCCTCTGGGACGCGCGAGGACGGCCGAGGTTGCGTCGAGTTTCGGCCAACCCGTTGCGCTGCACGGCGCAACTTCGGAAAAGGCGGTAACGGCCCGTCTATGTCCAACGCTGGGGAGATCAAGGAGATACGGCTCCCCGCTGAGTATCTCCAGGCTTCTGCAGATTTCCCGACGTCCGGCACCCCGACCGGTCGTCTCGTGCTGGAAGGACTGGACGTGAACAAGAACCTGCTCCGTGGCGCGTACGTCGCCGCCATGTCGGGCGGTCTGTTGCTGCTGGCAAACACCGCGGCGCACGCCGACGAGAACCACAATGAAGCGCACAAGACGACGGGCGACGACATCGCCAGCACGGCGACCTTCGACAAGAACGATCTTCGCTACCACCACACCAACGCCCGCAGCCACAGCGCAGACCCGAAGACCGAGCGCAACCGCGGCGGCGACAGCGACGGCACGCGCGGCGACGGTCACGGCCAGCGCGGCGGCAACGGTGGTGGCCAGTC
>NZ_BJVJ01000050.1 GCF_007989085.1 Pseudonocardia sulfidoxydans NBRC 16205 | reverse complement strand
CCGCGACCGAGCTGGCCCGGCTCGACACCGAGATCGACGCTCTGCGCGCGGCGGTCGACGGCGTCGGGAACGTGGCCGCCCTGCGTGCCGAGCTGCGCCGGCTCGACGACGCCGAGGCCGAGGTGGTCCGCGCCGACGCCGCGCTGCGCCGCGCCCGCGCCGAGCGCGACTCCGCCGCCACTGCCGTCGAGACCGTGCGTGCCGAGCTGGGCCGTGCCGCCGGGGCGTTGCGGTCGGCCCGCGACCCGCTCGTCGGGCTGGGTGCGCCCGCCGTCGCGGACGACGACCTGCCCGGCGCCTGGGCGGCCCTCGCCGGCTGGGCCGCCGCCGCGGTCGACGACCGCGACGCCGCCGCCGGGCCCGCCCGCGCCGAACGCACCGCCGCGACCGAGGCGTCCAGGACGTCGGCTGCGGCGTTCGCCGACGCCGACACCGCTCTGGGTGCCGCCCGCGCCCGCGAGACCGCCGCCGCCCGCGCCGAACAGGCCGCCCGTTCGGCACTCACCGCGCTCGACACCCGCATCGACGGGCTCGTCGCCGCGCTCGCCGACGCCGCGGCCCCCGACGAGATCCTCGGCACTCTCGAGCGGATCGACGCCCTCGACGCGACCGCCCGGTCCGCGGCCGAGGCCCTGCGCGCCGCCCACTCCGAGGCGGCCGCGGCGGCCGCGGCGTCGACGGCGGCGGAACGGGCGGCGGCCGCGGCGTGGGACGTGCTGCGCAGTGCGCGCGACCCCCTCGTCGTGCTCGGCGCCCCGGCGCTCTCGGGCGACGACCTCGTCGCCGCCTGGGAGACGCTTGCCGGCTGGGCCGCGGCGGCCGCCGCCGAGCGCGGCACCCGCCTCGCCGCCGAGCGCGACGCCGTGACTGCGGCCCGGACCCGTCGTGACGCGCTCACCGCCGACCTGCTCGACGACCTCGGCCGCCACGACCTGGCCCCGCCCCGCGGCACCGGGTCGGCCGCCGAGGAGACCGACCGGCTCGTGCAGCGGGCGGCGTCGGTCGTCGCCACCGAGCACGCCAAGGCCCAGGCCCGCCGCGACCGGCTGGCCGAGCGCGTCGCAGAGTCGGCGAAGCTGCGGGCCGACCGCGCCGCGGCGGAGGAGAACCAGCAGGTCGCGCGGATGCTCGGCCAGCTGCTCAAGTCCGACCGGTTCCCGCGGTGGCTGGTCGCGTCGGCACTCGACGTGCTGGTCGCCGACGCGTCGGCGAGCCTGGCCGAGCTGTCGGGCGGCCAGTTCGAGCTGACCCACGACAACGGCGAGTTCGTCGTGGTCGACCATGCCGACGCCGACGCCCACCGGCCGGTGAAGACGCTGTCGGGAGGGGAGACGTTCCAGGCGAGTCTCGCGCTCGCGCTGGCGTTGTCGGCGCAGATGTCGTCGCTGGCCGCCGACGGCGCCGCCCGGCTCGACTCGATCTTCCTCGACGAGGGCTTCGGCACGCTCGACGAGGCGAACCTCGAGGTCGTCGCCACCACGCTGGAGAACCTCGCCGCGCGCGGCGACCGGATGGTCGGTGTGATCACCCACGTCGCGGCGCTGGCCGAGCGCGTCCCGGTGCGCTTCGCCGTGAGCCGCGACCAGCGAACCGCCTCGGTGGTGCGGGAAGGCCCCTGAGCGAAATGTCCGGACGACGAGCGGCGGGCCCGCCCCGGGCCCCGACGCCGAACGCCGAAATTGCGATGTCCGGTCGCTTGTCCTCGATCGTCGGAAGCCGCTAGCTTCCAGCATGCGGTGATGTGATGTCCAAATAGTGGACGGGCAGCGTTGCCCGCCGCCCTCGACGGCCGCACCGGAGGACTCCCATGGGGATCGTTCGTCCTGTCAGCACGCGGCTGGTACGCCGCGGAATCGTCGCGGTGGCGGCGCTCGCGCTCGCCCTGACGGCGTGCAGCACCGGCGGTGGGGGCAGCGCGGGCGCCCCGGCCTCCGGGGCCGCCAACACGGTCTCGTCCGCGGTGACCGACAACGTCGCCACGTACAAGGGGCTGCCGACCTTCACCCCGCCCGGGCCGCCGATCGACCCGACCACGTTGCGCGGCAAGCGGATGTTCCTCATCCCGTTGGTGCCCAACCCGTTCAACCAGAGCATCCAGGAGACGATGCAGGCGATCGCCCAGAAGGTCGGGATGGAGTTCACCATCTATCCCAACCAGGGCAAACCGTCGGAGTGGGTGCAGGGCATGAACACGGCCCTGACCGCGAAACCCGACATCATCGTGCTCAGCACCGCCCCGGACCCGCGCACCCTCCAACCCCAGCTCGAGGCGGCCAAGGCCGCCGGCATCCCGGTGCTGGTCACCCACTTCTACGACGACTCCTCGCCCGTACCCCCGGCCTGCGAGGGCTGTGCTGCCGGGGTGACCGCGCTGGTCACGGCCCCGTTCAACGTCGCGGGCAAGGCAGCCGCCGACTGGATCATCGCCGACTCCGGCGCCAACGCCAACGTCCTGCTCATCGGCGGCGCCGACGTGCTCCCGAGCCCGGCGACACTCGACACGATCAGCAAGGAGTTCGCCGCGGAGTGCCCGGCCTGCAAGGTCACGGTCAAGAACATCCCGGTGTCGGACTGGAACACCAAGACCCAGAGCGAGATCCAGTCCGCGCTCACCGCCGACCCGTCGATCGACTACGTCTACCCGCTCTACGACGCGATGGTCGCCGGCGCGGTGCCCGCGATCCAGACCCTCGGCCGGGTCGGCCAGGTCAAGGTCGTCAGCTACAACGGCTCGCCGTACGCCCTCAAGCTCATCCAGGACGGCGACATCGTGGCCATGAACGTCGGGGAGGACACCGTCGGCATCGGCTACGCCTCGATGGACCAGGCCTTCCGGATCCTGCTCGGCCAGCCGACGGTCGACGAGCGGACCCCGATCCGCATCTGGGACAAGACGAACGTGAACGAGTCCGGTGTTCCGCCGGAGGTCGGCAAGGGCTACGGCGGCGCGTTGCCGGCCGGGTTCCTGCAGCTCTGGGGCCTGCCCGCGTCGTGACGAGGAGCCGGGCCGCGCGCCGCGGGCACCTGCCCGTGGCGCGCGGCGCCGGCATCAGCCCGCCGACGTGGCCGCCGCGATCTCGATCTCCTTCGCGGCGGCCATCACCTGCTCGGCGTAGCGGGAGCCCGGGTCGGTGCCCAGCCGCTCGACGGGGCCGGACAGGCACACCGCCGCGACGACCTGACGACCTCCGTGGACGGGGGCGCTGACCGACGCGATCCCGGCCGCGCGTTCCCCGACGCTCTGCACCCACCCGGCCCGCAGGGCGGTTTCGTCACCGAGCAGCAACCGGCCCGCCGACCCCTTGTGGACGGTGAGCAGCGCCCCGACGGGCACCATCGTGCGCAGCTCCTCCGACGACTCGATCGAGACCACCACGAGCCGGTGCGGGCCCCGGCGGACGAACAGCTGCGTGCTCTCGCCGGTGTCGGCGGAGAGACGCTCCAGGACGGGCGTCGCGATCTGGGACAGGGTCGCGGTGGCGAACCGGCTACCGGTGACGAGCAGTCCACGCTCGTCGCGGCGCACGAACCCGTGGGTCTCCAGCGCCGCGACGAGGCGGTGCGTCGTGGTCCGCGGGAACACGACGGACTCGGCGAGCTCCTGGAAACCGAGCGGCTGGCGGCGTTCGATCTGGTTGAGCAGATGCATGGTCTTGTCGAGCACCCCGACGCCGCTGACCAGGTAATCCACGACCCGAGTCTAGTGCCGGGCATCCCGTGCGGCCCCGCCGTCGTCACCATGGACGGGTGGCGAGATGCGGGGCCTGTCGGGCGGCGGCCGGTCAGTCCGGAACCGGTCCGTGCACGCAGAACGGGGCGCCCTAACGGGTCGGCCACGATGCCCATGCGCCCGAACGGGGTGCTCTCCGGCGCCATCACCACCGCGCCCCCGCCGGCCTGCACCGCGGCGACCGCCGCGTCGACGTCGGCGACCCCGAAGTAGGCGATCCAGTGGCTCGGGGTGCCCTCGGGCGCCCCCATCAGGCCGCCCATACCGCCCTTGACCTCCCCGGCGAGCGAGAACGTCGTGTAGTCGCCCGGGGCGCCCTCGACGGCGTCGTAGGTGTAGCCGAACACCGACGCGTAGAAGGCGCGCGCCGACTCCGGGTCGGTCAGCCGCGCGTCCTCCCACACCAGGCCCCCGGGCTCGTTGACGACCTGCGCGCCGTCCATCCCCAGGGTCTGCCACACCCCGAACACCGCGCCTACGGTGTCGGCGGCGATGAGCATCCGCCCGCTGCCCGGGATGTCCATCGGCCCGGCGATGATGGTGCCGCCGTTGTCGGACACCAGCTTCGCGGTGGCGTCGGCGTCGTCCGAGGCGACGTAGACGGTCCAGAACGACGGCTGGCCCTCCTGCATGACGGGGCCGATACCCGCCGCGGCCCGGCCGCCGGACTGGGCGATCCGGTAGTTGCCGAAGTCGGGTCCGGTGTCGACGAACGTCCAGCCCAGCACCGACCCGTAGAACCGCGTCGCCGCAGCGACGTCGGGAACCGTCAGGTCGACCCAGCACGGCGTCCCCGCCTGCCACGGGCCCTCGTGAGTGGCCATCGCACACCTCCGTGAGTGCGTCGCACTGCTTCGGACCGCGAGCGTGGCACCACCCACCGACAGTTCGCGCGGGTCGATCGGTGAACGGTTGGTGGCTGCCGCATTCGGGCGGTTCGGCGCATCCGAGCGGGCCGCTCGGCGGGTCGGGGGCCGCGGCGCGGCGGGCATCGGCGACGATCGGAGGCGCACCCGACACCGCCGCGACGACAGGGAGGACCCGAGGATGCGGTTCACCGTCGACCCGTGGGATCCGTCCTACGGCACGGGCCTCGACGCCGACGCGGGCGACGAGGCCGCCACGTCCGACGCCAGCGTCGACGTCGCCGTGGAGCTGCCGGCCGACCGCTGGGAGCCCGTCGCGCCCGACCCGCGGGTGCGCCCGCCCGCGGCGACGCTGTTCGTCGACGGGGTGCGGCGGGTGGACGCGCAGGCCTGGGTCGACGACGGGTCGGCCGACATCGGCCCCGGATCGAGCACGGCGGCGCTGTGCGCGTCCTACGCCGCGGGCGTCGTGTGCTGCGCGGGCGAGCGGGCCGAGCCGGTCGCGGTGACGGTCGCGCGGTCGCTGCTGACGTCGGCGGCGGGGGCGACCGACGTCGTCACCCCCGCGGGCCGGTACGTGGCCGAGGTGGTCCCGGCCGGTGGCGGGCTCGCACCCGCCCAGAACCTGAGCCTCGCCCTGCAGGGACGTCTCGCCGCGGTCGAGGTCGACGCGGCCGGCCGCGCCCGTACCGAGGCCGGCACCGGCGACGACGACCTGCTGGTGGTCGACGGTCCGTTGCGCGGGCGACAGCACCTGCCGCGGGCACTCGGCTACGTCAAGACGCACCGGACCCGCTACCTGCAGCGGCTGCAGCCCGAGCTCGACGCCCTGGTCGCGACGCTCGCGCCGGGGGAGCGGACGCCGGTGTTCCTGCTGGGCACGTCGTGGCAGCGCTACACCTGGTACATGCGGCTGCCCACCGGGCCGGGCTCGCCGTGGGCGGGCGTGGTCCGCCTGGAGTGCAGCGCCGCCCAGCCGCCGGCCGACGCGATCGCGATGGCGGCACTGTCCCAGGTGACGCTGCCGCGCTACGCCTCCGACGGCTACAAGGACTCCCGCGCCCCCCAGAACCTCTATCCGATCGGCGGGCTGGAACGGCTGCTGCGCAGGCGGCTGGGCGACGCGGGCGTGATCTACCGGGCGCTGCGCCGGGCGGCGTGGGACACCGCGGACACGCCGGTCGCGGTTCCGGTGCACTGACCCGGTCAGGGCGGCGGGAACTCCGCCCGCACCCCGGCAAGGCGCACCGGCCGCGCCCGGTAGCGCTCCTCGAACAGGTCCAGCACCGCGAGCGCCCCGGCGACGAGCTCCTCCGGTGCCGACGCCGGCGCCGGCAACGTCGCACTGCGGCCGCGTGTCGTGAAGGGTGCGAACCGCAGCTTGACGCCGATCCGCACGGCAGGCCTCCCCTCGGCGGCGACGTCGTCGGCCACCCGGCGGGCCAGCACGGCGATCTCCTCGCCGACGACGGCCCAGTCGTCGAGATCGGTCTGGAACGTCGTCTCCCGGCTGCGGGACCGGGCGACGTGCGGGGCGTCGGACACCTCCTCGCGCCCGATCCCACGCGCCAGCTGCACGTAGTAGGGCCCCATCGCCGGACCGATGCGCTCGGCGAGCTCGCCGGGCCGGGCCTCGGCGAGCTCGGCGACGGTCCGGTAGCCCAGCTCGTCGAGGCGGCGCGCGGTGCGGGTGCCGATGCCCCACAGCGCCGTCGTGGGGCGGTCGCCCATCGTCGCGAACCAGTTGTGGCGGGTCAGCCGGAACGTGCCCGCGGGCTTGCCGAACTCGGTGGCGATCTTGGCGCGCAACGTGTTGTCCCCGATCCCGACCGTGCACGACAGCCCGGTGCGCTCGGCGACGGCGCGCTGCACGTCGTGTGCGAGCGCCTCGGGGTCGTCGGTGACCACGCCGAGGAACGCCTCGTCCCAGCCCATCACCTCGACGACCACCGGGAATGACCGCAGCACCGTCATCACCTCGTCGGAGGCAGCCTCGTAGGCGGGGTTGTCGGCGGGCAGGAACACGGCGTCGGGACAGCGTTTCGCCGCCGTGCGCAGCGGCATCCCCGATCGGACCCCGAACTCGCGGGCCTCGTACGACGCCGTCGCGACGACCGCACGCTCGGTCGGGTCACCCCGTCCGCCGACGACCACGGCGAGCCCCGCCAGCTCCGGCCGCCGCCGCACCTCGACCGCCGCGATGAACTGGTCGAGGTCGACGTGCAGCACCCAGCGCCCCGCCATCCGCCCCGCCATCCGCCCAGTGTGGACGTCGACGGTACTGCTCACACGCCCCGCAGGTCCGCAACGGCCATCGGGGGAGCGGTCGCGGCCAGCGCAGTCGACACCCAGCGCAGCATCCGGACGTCGGTGCAGGAGGCGAGGAGCTCGGCCTGCTCGGCGACACCGGGGTCGGTCGGCTCCGTCGTCGTGTAGCGGTGGCGCAGCGACGCCAGATCGGCGGGGACGGACGGCTCGCCCGGCAGGGAGCCGGTGGGGAGGCCGAGGTCGAGGTCACCGGCGACGAGGCGCAGTGCCGCCCAGCCGACGACCCGCATGCCGGGCGCCAGCACGACCCCGTCCCTTCCGTCGGGCGGGCAGGACTCGGGTGCCCCGTGGTCGCAGGCCGGCTCGCGACGATGGCGGTGGGTCCGCAGGATGCCGCCGTCGAGGACCACCCAGGCGTCGACGGGTGGCGACCCGACCTCACGCGCCACGACCAGCGGCGGGCGACGGCGCGCGATCCAGTCGAGCACGACGTGGCGGTGCCCGGGCACCACGGCGAAGACGCCGGGCCCCTCCCCGGTCGTCACGAACGCGTCGGACCACTGCATCGCGGACCTCCCGTGCCCTCGGCGCCGGGGTCGTCCCGTCGGCGACGGCGAGGGGAAGGGTAGGGGCAGTCCGTGACGACCGCCGTCCCAGCCGACCGACCATACGGTGCCGCGTGACCGACCGTCGACGACCCGCTCACCAGCGGTGATCCGGACGGCCGTATGCGGCCACCACGAAGCGGTGATCGACGCGGGCCGGAGCGTTCCAATCTGACCCGCTGTCACGAATCGTTCCGGGGTCACACGAACGGGCGAAGCGGTCGGTGCACGGCTAACGACACGCCGTCCGATCAGCGATGCTCAGACAACGGCGAACGGAGGACGACATGGACCGCCACACGAGTGGTGACGCGACCCGTCCCGACGGCACGCACGGCAACGGCGAGACCGTGATCGGGGCGCCCCGCACCGCCCCCGACGACGCGCCGACCCCCGCCCCGACGGCCACCGTGGTCCCCATGATCCCGGTGCCCCGCACGCCGGTCCGCGACCCCGCCCGCGCCGCCGTCGTCCTGCGGCACGCGCGCCTGCGCTCCGACGGCGGCCCGCAGTTCTGCCGGCCCAGCCGCGCGGAGATGAGCGGCGCCGCCCCGCGACGTCAGGGCGGCCGCACCGACGGCAAGGTCATCTACCCCGACCGTGAGTCCGCCGAGCAGGCCGGGCGCGAGTTCGAGTCGCTCGGCGCGCAGCCGATGCGCTCCTACCGCTGCAACCGCTCCACCCACGGGCACTACCACCTGACCCGTGACACGACGTCCCTCGCCCGCCGCATCGACGTCGCCGCCCGGATCCCGCACCAGCGCAGCGCCTGACCCGGCTCGACCACGACGAGGTTGCCCTCGCACGTCCGGGCGCAACCTCACCGTCGCGCCGGGGCCCAAGGACAGCACTGAGGTTGCGCGCGAATGTCCGGGCGCAACCTGACGGTCGTGCCGGGGCCGAAGGACAGCAGTGTGGTTGCGCGCGAATGTCCGGGCGCAACCTGACGGTCGTGCCGGGGCCCAAGGACAGCAGTGTGGTTGCGCGCGAAGGTCCGGCCGCAACCTGACGGTCGTGCCGGGGCCGCTTCGCAGCAGTGTGGTTGCGCGCGGACGTCAGGAGCGGACGA
The DNA here is from genome assembly GCF_007989085.1 of Pseudonocardia sulfidoxydans NBRC 16205. Taxonomy (GTDB): domain Bacteria; phylum Actinomycetota; class Actinomycetes; order Mycobacteriales; family Pseudonocardiaceae; genus Pseudonocardia; species Pseudonocardia sulfidoxydans. The sequence continues at coordinate 37,413 of NZ_BJVJ01000050.1, read as the reverse complement.
CGGCGACGCGCGGCTCGGGGATGGGGGGCGCGGCGTCGGGGGCGCGGCGGCTGCGGCGGGCGGCGTGCTCCTCGAGCCGTCGCGTCACCTCGTGGCCGCCCTCCCCGGTCCGGGCGAGCGCGGCGACGACGAGCCCGCGGTGGCCGGGGTCGTCGGTGCGGCGCAGGAACCGGGTGAGCTCGTGGGCGGCGGTGCGCGGGTCGCGGGCGGCGACCCAGGCGGCGAGCTCGGCCTCGGCGATCTCGGGGCGGCAGCCCGACATCCGCACGCAGACGTACTCGACGTCCTCGTCGGAGTACTCGCCGACCAGCGGCGCGTGCACGCCCTGCTCGAGCAGTAGCTGGTTGCAGACCCAGATGCCGATGGGGGTCAGCGAGACCACGGTGGGGTCGGGGTCGTCGCGGCCGGCGAGGGCGGCGAGGTGGTCGTGGTCGGTGCTCTCCTCCAGCTCGACGGCGCCGAGGAGCTCCATGGCGTCGAGCAGGGCGGTGACGTCGCGGCGCCAGAGCCGCTGTTCGACGTCGCCGGCGAGGTCGTCGACGACGCAGCCGAACTGGCCGTTCACGGTGTCGCGGACGACGCGGTAGAAGTGCTCGATGGGCACGGGGCCGCCGCCTGCCTGGTAGAGGTCGTACCAGAGCACGGGGAAGGCCTCGCCGAGCGACATGCTGAACAGCGAGGGGGCGCCGAAGACGTCGGTACCGCCGAAGTGGTCGCCGAGGCGGGCGAGGGCGTCGAAGGCGCGGCGGAAGAACTCGATGGGGCGGTGCAGCAGCGGGCCGGAGCCCTTGACGGGTACGAGCCGCCGGTTGACGACGCGTACGAGCCGGGCCTGGCGCGCCCACGACACGAGCAGGGCGACGTCGGGGAGGTCGTCGCTGGTGCGGGCGGTGTCGCGGTAGAAGTGGTCGAGGCCGAGGGCTTCGGCGAGGGCGAGCGCGTCGGCGAGGTGGAGTCGGCCGTCGCGGGTGAGGCGGCGTCCGGCGCGGATCCAGTAGGTGAAGGCGCGCAACCGTTCCAGCGCCGATGATGCCGACGCGCTCTCGACGAGGGTGGCCGCCGAGGGCAGCAGGACCGGTCCGGGGGTGGGGGGGGTGTCGTCGGGCTGCTCGCGGCGGCGGGTCTCCTCGCGGGTGACGGCGGCGAGGGCGTCGCGGTCGATGTCGAGCTCGCCGCGGGTGGCCTGCTCGAGGAAGCGTTGCACGGCGAGGACGTCGGCCTTGTCGACGTCGTGGCGCATCATCTGGACGTTCCAGAACTTGCCGAGGTCGTAGTTGCGCTCGTCGGCCATCGCGTCGTAGAGGGCGGGCGTGGAGTCGGCGACCTGGTCGTGCAGTTCCTGGACGGGGGCGGAGCCGCCGTCGAGGTGGTCCTGTTCGGCGAGGAGGGCGAACAGGCCGTGCAGGGCGTGGGGGATCTCGGCCCACTCGTTGTCGGCGACGGCCACGGTGCGGGGGAACCACACGGCGAGGGCGTCGGCGACGTGGCGGCGGGTCCAGCGGCCGAGCCGCCCGTCGACACCGATCTTGTAGTCGAGGGCGGCTCCGACGAGCACGGGATCGACCTCGCGGCCGAGCCGCCGGGACCGGGCCAGGACCGCGGTCAGCAGCCGGTCGCGGACGAGTCCGTACTCCTCGTGTTCGTGTGCCGCGAAGACCAGACGCATCGACCCAACTTTTCCAGCTCGGAGATCCCCGGCGACAGGCGGGGGAGGGTGACAGCGGGGTCGCGCGCGGTGACGTCGGCGGATGGTCGTGTCACTCGCGCGAGGGAGGTTGCGCGGGCCGCGGTCGGGTTGCCAGCCACGCCCCTGCGAAGACGAGCGCGGTGCCGAGGAGGGTCCGTGGACCGAGGGGTTCGTGGAGCAGGAGCGCGCCGCAGGCGACGGCGACGACGGGCGCGGCGTAGGTGATGAGCGCGGCGTGGTCGGGTCCGGAGGTGGCGACGAGGGCGAAGAAGGCGACGAACCCGACCGCGGTGGCGCCGACCCCGAGCGCGCCGATGGCGGCGAGTCCCGCGAGGGTCGGCGTCGGGAGCGGTTCCAGGACGAGCGTGGCGACGACGAGCAGCGGCGCGGCGATCGCGAGCATCGCGGCGGCGACCCCGAGGGCGGGGACGTCGCCGAACCAGTGGCTGATGAGCACGGCGCCGACGGCGTAGCAGGCGGCGGCTGCGACGAGCGGCACGACACCGATGCCGCCACCGGCGACGCCCGACAGCACGGCGACACCGCCGAGGCCGACGAGCAGCCCGATCACCGCCGCCGTCCCCGGCCGGGCCCGGGTGCCCAGCACGAGGCCGGTGACCAGCACGAACAGTGGTTCGGTCGCGATGACGACGGCGGCGGTGCCGGATGCGACCGTCTGCTCGCCGACGGGGATGAGCACGAACGGGACGACGACCTCGACGACGGCGAGTACCGCGAGCCGCCCGCCCCGGCCGCGCAGCAGTTCCCGCCGGGCGCGGCGCAGGCCGAACGGGGCGAGCACGAGCGCGGCGAGCACGACGCGGGCGGCGGCGAGGGAGACCGGGCCGAACCCGGACCGCAGCGCGACACCGATGAACAGGTACGGCACGCCCCACAGCACGGAGACGGCCGCGAACAGCCCCCACGCCCGTGCCCCCGCCACGTGCTCACCGTACGGCGCACACCATGGATACAAGCTTGCATCTATGCCGTAGGGTCGCGACATGCCCTCCAGGGAAGCCGCGGCCGACCGCGCCTACGCCGCCACCAAGGAGCTCGTCCTGTCCGGCGACCTCCCCGGCGGCCACCTGCTCAGCGAGGGCGACATCGCCCAGCGGCTCGGGATGAGCCGCACCCCGGTGCGGGAGGCGTTCCTGCGGCTGCAGTCCGAGGAGCTGCTGGAGCTCATCCCCAAGCGCGGGGCCGTGGTCGTGCCGGTGACGGTCGGGGAGGCCGACGACGTGCTCGACGCGCGCGAGGCCGTCGAGACCGCGGCCGTCCGCCGGCTGCTGCGCCGTCCCACCGACGTCCCCGCCGCCGTCGAGCGCCTGCGGGCCGCCCTCGACGTGCAGCGCCGCCACGCCGCACGCGGCGACCTGCCCGCGGTCGCGGCCGCCGACGAGGCCTTCCACCGCACGATCGTCGACGCCGGGGGCAACCGGCTCACCGCCCGCTTCTACGCCACGCTCGGCGACCGGCAGCGCCGCATGAGCATCCACGCGCTGGCGCCGAACCCCGACCAGGTCGCCGTGGTGGTCGACGAGCACGCCGCCCTGGTCGACGCCATCGAGGCCCTCGACGCCGCGCGGTTTGCGGCCCTGCTCCCGGCGCACCTCGACGGCACGCACCGGCCGACCCGGTGAACCGGAAGGCCTGGCTCGCCGTCGCCGCGGCCATGTTCTGCTGCGGCTGGGGCGGCAACCAGTTCACCCCGCTGCTGATCATGTACCGCGACGCGGCGGGCTACTCGGTGCTGACCGTCGACGCGTTCCTGGGCGCCTACGTCGTCGGCGTGGTTCCGACGCTCCTGCTCGCCGGACGGCTGTGCGCCCGCTGGGGCCGGCGCCCGTTGATGCTCGCGGGCACCGTCATGTCATTGCTGGCCAGCGTCCTGCTCGCGCTCGGCGAGACCGGCCCCGTCCCGATCTTCGCCGGACGCTTCGCCACCGGCACCGCTGTCGCCGTCGCCATGGCGGTCGGGTCGACGTGGGTGAAGGAACTGTCGGAACCGCCCTTCGACGACGCGCCCGCCGGCACCGGGGCCCGCCGCGCCGCACTGTCGTTGACACTCGGGTTCGGCCTGGGCGCGGGCGTCGCCGGGGTGCTCGCGCAGTGGGGCCCGCTGCCGATGGAGCTGCCCTACGTCGTGCACGGGGTGCTGACGATCGCCGCCCTCACGCTGCTGCCCCGGGTCCCCGAGACCGTCCCCGGCGGCACAGGGACGCACGTCCCGCCGCTGCGCGCGGCCCGGCACCCGCGGTTCCTGCGCGTCGTCCTCCCGATGGCGCCGTGGATCTTCGGTTCGGCGGGCGTCGCCTACGCGATCATGCCGCAGCTCGTCGGCGACCGGCTCGGCTCGTGGGGCCTGGCCTACTCGACGCTGCTCACCGTCGCGACCCTGCTCACCGGCGCGGCCGTGCAGCCCATCGCCAAGCGGCTCGACCGGCGTACCGACGCACGCGCCGTCGTCGTCTCGATGATCGTCATGTCGGGCGGGCTCGCGTTCGGTGTCGTCGCCGCCGTCGAGCGCTCGCCGTGGCTCGCGCTGGGCGCCGCGATCGTGCTCGGCGCCGCGTACGGGGTGGCGGTCGTCGCCGGGCTGCTGGAGATCCAGCGGCTCGCCCGGCCCGAGGACCTCGCGGGGCTCACCGGCGTCTACTACGCCCTGGCCTACATCGGTTTCCTGCTGCCGACGGTGCTCGCCGTGGCCGCGCACGTCGTCGGCTATCCGTGGCTGCTGGGGGCGCTCGTCGTGATCGCGGCGGCCGGGACGGTGACGATCGCGGCGTCGAGTCGCTCACACCTACCGGTCGCGGCCCCGCGGTCTCCGGCGAGGATGGGCTGAGAAGCCCAGCGGTACGAGGAGGTACGGGTGCGTTCGGTTCAGGTGGTCCGGCTCGACGGTCCGGCGGCGGTCGAGGTGCGCGACGTCGAGGAGCCCGCGGCGGCCGACGGGCAGGTGGTGATCGACGTCCGCGCCGCCGGGGTGAACTTCCCCGACGTCCTGCTCACCCGCGGGCTCTACCAGTACAAGCCCGACCCGCCCTTCGGTCTCGGCTCCGAGCTGGCCGGCGTCGTCCGGGAGGCACCCGCCGGGTCGGGGTTCGCCGCCGGCGACCGGGTCGCGGCCTTCTCGGTCTACGGCGCCTTCTCCGAGGTCGCCGCGGTCGCGGCCGACCACGTCGTCCCGCTGCCCGACGAGGTGTCCTTCGCCGCGGGCGCCTGCCTGCCGATGAACTACCTCACCGCCCACTTCACCCTGGCCGTCCGCGGCCGGCTCCGCGAGGGCGACGACGTGCTGGTCCACGGCGCGGCGGGTGGCATCGGCACCGCCGTCACACAGCTGGCACGGGCCATGGGTGCGCGCGTGATCGCCGTCGTGTCGAGCGCGGAGAAGGCCGAGGTGGCCAGGGCCGCGGGCGCGCACGACACCGTGCTCGTCGACGGGTTCAAGGACGCCGCCCGCGAACTGACCGGCGGCCGCGGCGTGGACGTCGTGGTGGACCCCGTCGGTGGTGACCGGTTCACCGACTCGCTGCGCTCGCTCGCCCCCTTCGGTCGCGTGCTGGTCGTCGGGTTCACCGCGGGCGAGATCCCCACGGTGAAGGTGAACCGGCTGCTACTGGGCAACACCGAGGTCGTCGGCGTCGCGTGGGGCGGCTACGCGTTGGCCCACGAGGGCTACATCCACGGGCAGTGGGCCGACCTGCTGCCGCACCTGCGCTCCGGGGCCCTCGACCCGGTGGTCTCGCAGACGTTCCCGCTCGACGAGGCGGCGGCGGCGCTGGCCCTGATCGACGAGCGCCGGGTCACCGGCAAGGTCGTCCTGCAGCCCTGACCAGACGACCCGCGCGCAACCTCACCGCTGTCCGCAGCCGTCGGCACGACAGTGAGGTTGCGCGCGAACATCGGTGCGCAACCTCACCGCTGTCCGAGGACCCGAGGACGACCGTGAGGTTGCGCGCCGGCCCGTCCCGGGGTCGTGAGTGGCGATAGTCGCTATAGCGACTATCGCCACTCACAGGTGCCGCCCGGGACCGGGGCCGCAGGGTCGTAGGGGGTGCGGGTGAAGACGAACGTCGCCAGGTTCAGCGCCACCGGGTCCAGGCGCAGCGTCTCCCCGGCGAAGTAGCCGTCCATGCCGATCCAGGTGCCGGCGGGACCCGGGCGGAACCGGCTGGCCCGCCCCGGCCGGCCGAGCCCGCCCAGGTGCAGCAGCCCGCCGGGAATCGCGCGTAGCGCATACGGCGACGGACCCCAGTACCAGGGGCCGAGCAGCTCGACGGGCACCGGCGACGCCGACGGCCGCCAGGCGTCCACGATGTGGGGCTCGGCCTCGCGAACGTCGGCGAGCAGCGCGGCGGGCAGCCCGCCGTCGAGACCCGAGGTGGTGTTGGCCAGCGCGAGGGCGCCGGTGGCCTCCTCGCGGTCGACCCACAGCCCGGCGAGGAAGCCCGGCATCGAGCCGCCGTGCCCGACGAGCGTCGCGCCGCTCTCGACGCGCCGCACCTGCACGCCGAGCCCGTAGGACGACCAGCCGGGGGCGTCGCCGGGGTCGATGCCCGACGGCAGGCACATCTCCTCGAGCGTCGCGGTCGCGAGGACGTCGCCGGTGTCGCCGAGGAGGAACGCGCCGAGGCGCGCGAGGTCCGTCGCGCTCGCCCAGAGCTGTCCCGCGGGGGCCATGACGACGGCGTCGTGCTCGGGCTCGGGCTGGCGGACGTCGGCCCACGGGTGCACCGCGAACCCTTGCGCCGCAGGGGCGACGGGGCGCGGAGTCGTGCGGGTCATGCCCAGCGGCAGCAGCACCTCGTCGCGGGCGACCTCGACCCAGCTGCGACCCCGGGCCCGGGCGACGAGCTCGCCGAGCAGCCCGAACCCGAGGTTGGAGTAGTGGAAGCGGCGGGCCGGGGCGAGGACGGCGTCGGCGGGGGAGAGACCGAGCCCCTCCAGCGTCGTGCCGGGGGTCCGTTCCCACCAGCCGCCGGGGCTCTCGGAGGTGGCGCCGCCCATGTGGGACAACAGCTGTCCGAGGGTGCGGTCGCCGAGCGGGGTGCCGGGCAGGTGCTTTTCGAGCGGGTCGGCGAGGTCGAGGCGGCCCTCGTCGCGCAGCCGCATGACGGTGATGGCGGCGACGGTCTTGGTGATCGAGCCGAGCCGGTGCGCGACGTCGCGGTGGGGTTCGGCGACGTCGCCGCGGGCGGCCGACCAGGCGAGCCCGCCGCCGCGCACGACGCCGGCGACGAGCCCGGGGACGCGGCCGTCGCGCTGGGCGCGGGCGGTGCGGGCGTAGAGGGTGCGGGCGGTGCCGGGGAGCAGCTCTGTCACACCCCGGACGCTATCCGGAGCCCGCCGCGATACGCCGGAGCAGGGGTTCCACCCGGTAGTCGACGAGCCGGCGCATCACGAGCCCCGTCGTCGTGCGCTCGACCCCGTCGACGGCGAGCAGCTCACCGGCGACGCGGTAGAGGTCGTCGGCGTCGCGGGCGACGACCTGGACCTGCAGGTCGGACTGGCCCGAGATGCCGAGGACCTCCAGCACCTCGGGGACCTGCCCGAGGGCGGCGCCGACCTCGTCGAGCCGGCTCTGGGTGACCTGGACGGTGACGTAGGCGACGAGCGGGTAGCCGAGCGCGGCGGTGTCGATGCGCCGTTCGAACCCGCCGAGGACGCGGTGCTGGTCGAGGCGGGCCAGCCGGGCCTGGACGGTGTTGCGCGACATGCCCATCCGCTCGGCGAGGGCGAGGACGGTGGCGCGGGGGCTCTCCGAGAGGGCGAGCAGCAGCCGGGCGTCGACGTCGTCGATGCGGTGGCCCGTGGGATCGATGCGGGGGTCGAGGGGGCCGGGACTGGGCACGTTGCACCTTTCCGGGACGTGGCGGGTGACGCCGACCGTGCAGTCTGCACGGTCGGCGGCCGGGAACTGGTGCAGACATGGTGCCTGGTGGTCGGATGGGCGGGCAACTTGCGTCCCAGATGCCCGGAGTGTGATCGGAATGACCACCGCCATGACGTCCGGACAGCCGTCCGGCCCCGACGCCGCGATCGCCGACGACCGGCTCGCCGTGCTCACGGAGGTCGAGAAGCGGGTGCTGTGGCTCTCGACGGCGATCATCGACCACGCGAACCGGGTGCGGCCCAACCCGACGGGGCTGAAGGTCGGCGGGCACCAGGCGTCGTCGGCCTCGATGGTGACGATCATGACGGCGCTGTGGTTCGAGCACCTGCGCGCCCAGGACCGGGTGTCGGTCAAGCCGCACGCCTCGCCCGTGCTGCACGCGGTGAACTACCTGCTCGGCGAGCTCGACGAGCGCTACCTGACGACGCTGCGCGAGTTCGGTGGCCTGCAGTCCTACCCGAGCCGCTCGAAGGACCCGGACCCGGTCGACTACTCGACGGGTTCGGTCGGCATCGGCGCGACCGCCCCGATCTGGGGTGCGCTGGCGCGCCGCTACGTCGACTCCAAGGGCGGGGGCGCGGGCACGGGCCGGCAGTACTCGCTGGTCGGCGACGCGGAGCTCGACGAGGGCGCCTGCTGGGAGGCGATCCTCGACCCGATGGTCGCCGAGCTCGGCGAGGTCGTGTGGATCGTCGACCTGAACCGGCAGTCGCTCGACCGCGTCGTGCCCAACATCGGCGCCTTCCGCATCCAGGGCATGTTCGAGGCGGCGGGCTGGCAGGTGCTCACGGTCAAGTACGGCCGGCTGCTGCACGAGCTGTTCGAACGCCCGGGTGGCGACGCGCTGCGCCGGCGCATCGACGACATGCCCAACCCCGAGTACCAGCGGCTGCTGCGCTGCACCCCGGCCCAGCTGCGCGAACGCCTGCCCGACTCGCCCGAGCTGCAGGGACTCGTCGACGCACTCGACGACGACACGCTGCTCGCCGCGATCCGCAACCTCGGCGGGCACGACCTGCAGGCGGTCGGTGACGCCTTCCGCGCGATCGACGACACCCGCCCGACGGTCATCCTCGCCTACACGGTGAAGGGGCACGGCCTGGCGACGGCGGGGCACCCGCAGAACCACTCGTCGCTGCTGACGGCCGACCAGCTGGGTGAGCTGGCCGCGTCGGTCGGCACCTCGGTCGACGACCCGTGGGCCCGGTTCGCCGACGACTCCGCCGCGGCCGAGCTGTGCCGCGAGACCGCCACCCGGCTGCACCGCGCGCCCGTCCCCGCGCTGCCGACGGTCGACGTGCCCACCGACATCGGTCGCACCCCCAGCGGGAAGGCCACCACGCAGGCCGCGCTGGGCCGGACCCTGCTCGACCTGACCCGCTCCGCTCCGGAGGCCGCGGCGCGCGTCGTCACCCTGTGCCCGGACGTGTCGTCGTCGACGAACCTGGGCGGCTGGGTGAACAAGGTCGGGGTGTGGTCGGCCGACGAGCGCCGCGACTGGTTCGACGACGACCCCGAGACGATCCTGCACTGGCGCGAGCGACCCACCGGCCAGCACCTGGAGCTGGGCATCGCCGAGGGCAACCTCGTCGGCCTGCTGGGGGAGCTGGGTGCGACCTGGAGCCGCTGGGGTCAGCCGCTGCTGCCCATCGGCGTGCTCTACGACCCGTTCGTCGAGCGGGCGCTGGAGCCGTGGTCGTTCGGCATCTACGCGGGCGGGCAGTCGATCCTCGTCGGCACGCCGTCGGGGGTGTCGCTGGCGCCGGAGGGCGGTGCGCACCAGTCGGTGACGACGCCGTCGGTCGGCCTGGAGCAGCCCGGCTGCACGACGTACGAGCCCGCGTTCGCGATCGACGTCGAGTGGACGCTGCTGGCCTCGCTCGCGCGGCTGGGCCGTCCCGGTGGGACGTCGGCCTACCTGCGGCTCTCGACGCGCCCGATCGACCAGACCCTCGCCGCGGTCCCGACGGACCCGGCGGCGCGCGAACGCCGTCGCACGCAGGTCGTGGCCGGCGCCTACCCGCTGCGGCGTGCGCCGGGGAAGCCCGACGTCACCATTGCCGCGATGGGCGCGATCGTGCCCGAGGCCCTCGCCGCCGCCGACCGGCTCGCCGAGCAGGGCATCGCCGCCGACGTCGTGTGCGTGACCAGCCCCGGGCTGCTGTTCGACGCCGTCCAGGCCCGCGCGGGCCACGGCGACGCCGACACCTGGGTGCTCGACGCTGCGTTCCCCGCCCACCGGGCGGCGCCGCTCGTCACGATCCTCGACGGGCACCCGCACACGCTGGCGTTCCTCGCCGGGATCAACCAGGTGCGGGCGACGCACCTCGGTGTGTCCCGGTTCGGCCAGTCCGGCGACCTGGAGTCGGTCTACCGCCACCACGGCATCGACGCCGACGCCGTCGTCACCGCGGCGCTGGACGTCACCGACTGAGCTCGTGAGTGGCGATGGTCGCTCTGGCGACCATCGCCACTCACGGGGTGTCAGCCGTCGTCGCCGGGGAGCTCGTCCTCGGGGTCGCGCATCGCGAGGAAACGCTCCACCTCGGCCGCGAGCTCCTCGGCGCTGGGCAGCTCGCCGCCGAGCCCGCCGGAGCCGCCCTCACCGGCCGCCTCCGCGACGGTGTCGTACTGCCGCTCCAGGGCGGCCACGACCTGCGCGACCTCCTCGGAGTTCTCGACCTGCTCGGCGATCTCGACCTCGGTGCGCTCGGCCGCCTTGGTCAGCGACTCCGTCGGCAGGAACAGGCCCGCCGAGACACCCGTGTGGTCGAGCAGCGTGCGCGCCGCCTGCGGGTACTCCGCGCGGGCCAGGTAGTGCGGCACGTGCACCGCGAAGCCCATGGCGTCGTGGCCGGCCTCGCCGAGGCGGTACTCCAGCAGCGCCGTCGCCGAGCCGGGGACCTCCGCGCTGCCGAACCACGCCGTGTGCCCCTCGACGAGGTCGGCACGCGTGGCGTGGGCGGTGACGCCGATCGGGCGGGTGTGCGGGACGGCCATCGGGATGCCGCTGAGCGTGATCACCAGCCGCACGCCGAACCGTCGCACGATCTGCTCGATCGCCGCGACGAACCGCTCCCACTGGCTGTCGGGCTCCGGGCCGAACAGCAGCAGGTAGGGGGTGTCGCCGGTGTCGGTGACCGCGACGATGTCGAGCACCGGCGGCGAGTACGAGGCCCAGTGGTCGGTCTCGAACTGCAGCGGGGGACGTCTGCTGCGGTAGTCCACGAGCTGGTCGACGTCGAAGTGGACCACCGGCGTCGTCTCCCGGCCCTCGAGAAGGGCCTCCGCGGCGAGCCGCGCCGCGTTGCCCGCGTCGACGAACCCGTCGAGCACGACCACCAGCACCGGGTCGCTCAGCTGCGGGGCGTCGTCGGCCACCGTGTAGAGCTCCTGCGGGTCGAGCACCGTGTGTCCTCCGGCCGTCGTCTCGCGCGCCCCGTGCGGGGCACCCGTCGCCGGGCGACGTGCCCGGCCTTCCCGCACAACGCACGGGAGCCCGCACAGCATCCCGTGGAGCCGTCGAGCCGTTCCATTGTCCCGGTCCGGGGCCGGGCGCGGGGGATCGGGCCGCGGTGACTTGCGCGGCCGATGCATCTCACATCGTGAGGCGGCCCGCAATCAGGGTCCTTTCGGGCCCGTCCGGGCGCATCCTGGAGCGAGTCATGAGCATGAGTGGTTACCGCCCGTGGGTGGTCTGGTCCGTCGGTCTGTTCGCCTACCTCATCGGTGTCATGAACCGGACGTCGTTCGGCGTCGCGGGTCTCGACGCGGCCGACCGCTTCGGCGCCGCCCCCGCGGTGCTGTCGGGGTTCCTGGTCCTGCAGCTGCTGGTCTACGCGCTGCTGCAGATCCCGACCGGCATCCTCCTCGACCGCTTCGGCGCCCGGACGCTCGTCGTCGTCGGCGCGTTGGTCATGGCGTCGGGGCAGCTCCTGCTCGCGCTCGCCGAGACGCTGCCGATCGCGATCGCCGCGCGGGTCCTCGTCGGCGCCGGTGACGCACTGACCTTCATCAGCGTGCTGTCCGTGGTGAACGCGTGGTTCCCGCCGCGCACGGTGCCGGTCATGACCCAGCTGACGGGCCTGCTCGGCCAGGGCGGCCAGATCCTCTCGGCCCTCCCGTTCGCCGCGCTGCTGCACCAGGGCGGCTGGACACCGGCGTTCGTCTCGGCCGCGGGCCTGGGCGTGGCCGCGGCGATCGCCGTCGCCGCGGTGCTGCGCAACCGGCCCGCGGGCGCCCCGACCCCGGTGTCGGCGACGTCGTGGCGGGCCGTGTCGGACTCCCTCAAGGCCTCGTGGTCGGAGCCCGGCACCCGGTTGGGCCTGTGGACCCACACCGGCACGCAGTTCGCCGGCACCGTGTTCGCGCTGATGTGGGGCGTGCCGTACCTCGTCGTCGGCCAGGGCATGTCGTCCGCGGCGGCCGGCGGGATCCTGACGCTGCTCGTCCTCGTCGGGGTGGTCGCGGGCCCGCTGTTCGGCGAGTTCGCCGCCCGCCACCCCACGCGCCGGTCCTGGCTGGTCATCGGCGTGATCATGGCGACGGCCGTCGCGTGGACGGCCGTCCTGCTCACCCCGGCCCCGGCGCCGCGCTGGCTGATCGTCGTGCTCGTCGTCGTCCTGGCCGCAGGCGGTCCGGCGTCGATGATCGGGTTCGACTACGCCCGCACCTTCAACCCCGGGCACCGGCAGGGGACGGCCGTCGGGATCGTCAACATCGGCGGCTTCACCGCGTCGCTGCTGGTGACGCTCGGTGTCGGCGCCGTGCTGGGCCTGGCCGGCGGCTACACGCCCGACTCGTTCCGCGCGGCATGGGTGGTCCAGTACGCGGTGTGGGGCATCGCGCTGGCCGGGGTGATCATCGCGCGCCGGCGGGCCCGCCGGAAGCTGGCCGACGAGGGGTTCCCGGTGCGTCCGCTGCGCGAGGTGTTCGCCGAGCGCCGCCGCGAGACGGTCAAAAGTTGAACGGTCAACTCTCGACGCGTAGCCTGCGGCCGTGACCTCCGCCTCGATCTCCCAGCCCACCGCCGTCGACTTCTTCTTCGACCCCGGGTGCCCCTTCACCTGGCGGACCTCACGCTGGATCACCGAGGTGGCCGACGCCGGCGCCGCCACGGTGACCTGGCGCCTGATGAGCCTCTCGGTGCTCAACGAGGGCAAGGACGTCCCCGAGCAGTACCGGCCGCTGATGGTGCAGAGCGCGCGCGTACTGCGGGTGCTCGCGGCCGTCGAGGACAACGACGCCCGGGGCCGGCTGTTCACCGCGCTCGGCGTGCGCCGCCACGACAACGGCGAGGACTGGGACGACACCCTGCTCGCCGCCGCCATCGCCGAGGCCGGCCTGCTCGCCACGCTGATCGACGCCGCCGACGACGCCGGACTCGACGCCACGGTCAAGGCCTCCCACGAGGAGTCGCAGACCGCGGTCGGCGAGGAGTCGGGCAGCCCGGTCCTGCGGCTGGGCGCCACGGCGTGGTTCGGGCCCGTCGTCGTCCCGGTGCCCACCGGCGACGAGGCACTGCGTCTCTTCGAGGCGGTGAGGCTGCTGGCCGACGTCCCGTCGTTCAGCGAGCTGAAGGGCAGCCGCAACCCGTTCTGACGGAAGGCGCCTCGGCCCACGTGCACCCGGACGTGGCCGAGCACCGAGTGCCCGCCGAGGTGCACGGTGGGGGAGTCGGGCCGCGGCAGCACCCCCCGGGCGCCGCGGCGTTCGACGAGCGAGCGCTCGCACAGCACGCAGTCCGAGCCCGGTCTCTCCGCGTTTCCGCGAGGCCGTCGACCTGACCTGACTGCGCACCGGATCAGAGCGGGCAGATCAGCCCAGGACCACGTTCGTCGCGAACAGGTGCTGCGGGTCCACCCCGTCCCGGATCGCGAGCAGCCGGGCGCGGTCGGCGTCGTCCCACAGGTTGCCGACGCGGTCCGGGCCGGCCGGGCCCAGCAGGTTGACCAGCCCCCGGCAGGCCCACGGCCGCACCGACTCGACGACCCGCGCCGCCGCGGCCGCCACCAGCTCGACGGGCGGGCCGACGGGCACGCCGACCGTGAACAGCGAGAACGCGGCGTCGCGGCCCGAGACGGCGTTGGGTACCGCGGGCTCGCGACCGATGGCGCCGCCGAGCAGGCGCAGCTCGACCATCGCCAGCGGGCAGTCGGCGTCAGGGCCCGCGGTGGCCAGCACGGCGTCGACGGCCTCGGCGGGCAGCGCCGACAGCGCGCCGCCGCGGTCCCACACCGGCATCGGGGTCGTCGGGTCCATGTGGACGGCGTCGATCGCCGGGTAGGGCATGTCGGCGATCCCGTCGAGCACCGGCGTGGCCGCGGCCCGCATCGGCGCCAGCAGCGCCTCCCCGGACGCGGCGTCGCCGAGGTGGGTGAACCGCAGCGCCACGACGAACCGGCCACGGATCGGCTCCGGCAGCGCCGGGTCCGGCGGGGTGCGCAGCAGCGCCACCGACGTCGTCGTGTCCTCGGGCAGCGTCGGCGCCCACGCGCGCCAGGCGTGCAGGACGGCGCGGGCGTCGTCGGCGCCGAAGGCCAGGGCACCGCCGAAGAAGCGGGTCACGGGGACGAGGTCGAACTCGATGTCGGTGACGATCCCGAAGTTTGCCTTGCCGCCGCGGACCGCCCAGAACAGGTCCGGCTCCGACGACGGCGTGACGTCGCGGACGGCGCCGTCGGCGGTGACGAGGGTCAAGCGGCGGACGTGGTCGGCGGCGAAGCCGTAGCGGCGCGCCAGTGGGCCGAGGCCGCCGCCGGTCGTGTAGCCGACGACGCCGACGTCGGACGACGAGCCGTTGAGCGGGGCGAGGCCGTGCGGTGCGGCGGCGTCGATCACCGCGCGCCAGCGCACCCCGGCGCCGACGCGGGCGGTGCGGGCGAGCGGGTCGATCAGGACGTCGGTCATGCGGCGCGTCGAGACGAGGACGGTGCCGAACAGGTCGCAGGTCAGGCCGTGGCCGGTGGCCTGCACGGCGACGCGGCGGCCCGTCGCCGCGGCGTGCCGGACGGCGGCGGCGACGTCGTCCGCGCAGGTCGCTCCCACGACGACGGCGGGACCGGGCCGGTAGGTCAGGTTGAAGCCGCCGGTCTCCTCGGCGTAGCCGTCGTCGCCCGGGAAGAGGACGGGTCCGGCGATGCGGGACAGGCTGTCGTGCTGGTCGATCATGGCGGTCATCGGTGTCTCCCCCTGTGAGCGGAGCCGCGGGGGCGGCCCCGGCGTTCGAGGAGAAGGCTCCCGCCGGGCAGGGATGCGCGGCGACGGCACCACCGCGAGTCCGGGGGTGTGGACAGCACCCCCGCGGGTGGCCCGGTTTCCACCCGTCGACGACGCCGGCCCGGCCTCGACCGGCGACCTCGACGCAGGGGAGTCCTGGCTCGAACCGTGACGGAACGGACGCGGGCGGGAACTACTGCGCCGCGCCGTTCGTCGGACAGGATGACGGCGGAGGAGGGGTTCGCACATGCTGCTGAAAGTCCTGGGGGTCGCGCTCGCGATCTGGATCGTCATCTCGGTGCTCGGGGCCGTGTTCAAGTTCCTGGGCGTCGCGCTGGTGATCGGCGCGGTGCTGTTCGTCGGCGCGGCCGCCTACACAGCGATCAAGAACAAGAACAACAAGGCGCTCCCGCGCTGACACGGGCCCCGTAGCGCGGGGTCCGCAGAGGGTGTCCGACGAGGCTCCCGGTCGTGAACGACGGCCGGGAGCCTCGTCGTGTCCGGAGCGGGTCCGGGGAAGCCTCTTGCGCGTCAAACCATAATGAATATAGTCAATAGTCGAGCGGCGCCGCGACAGTGCGACGACGCACCCCGAGGGCGAGGAGGCGCCGATGCCACGAGCGCATCGCTGGTTGCCCGGAACGGTCGCCGTCATCGGCGTACTGGCCCTGCTGGAGATCGCCTCGCGGACCGGGCTGCTGCCGGCCCGCTGGTTCCCGCCCATGAGCGACGTGACCGGGCGGCTCGTCGGGCAGCTCGGCGACGGACGGTTCTGGACGGACCTCGCCCAGACGCTCCAGGGCTGGGCGATCGGGCTGCTCATCGCGATCGTCGTCGCGGTGCCCGCCGGGTTGGCGATCGGGTCGAGCTGGTGGCTCTACCGCGCACTGCGCCCGGTCGTCGAGTTCCTGCGACCCGTGCCGTCGGTGGCGCTGATCCCGCTGGCCATCCTCGTCTACGGGTCCGGGATCGAGACGAAGGTCTTCCTCGTCGCGTTCGCGGCGCTGTGGCCGCTGCTGCTGCAGATGATCTACGGCGCCCGCGACGTCGACCCCGTTGCGCTGGAGACCGCGCGGTCCTACCGGCTGCGCCGCGGCGACACCGTCGCCCGGGTCCTGATCCCCAGCGTGCTGCCCTACCTGGCCACCGGGGTGCGGATCTCGTCGTCGGTCGCGCTCGTCCTCGCGGTGACCGCGGAGCTCGTCGTCGGGTCGCCGGGCATCGGGCGCGCCATCACCGAGGCGCAGAACGGCGGCGACGTCGAGCTCATGTACACACTGATCGCGGTCACCGGCCTGCTCGGCTGGGGTCTCAACGCGGTGCTGCGCCGGGTCGAGCGACCGCTGCTGCACTGGCACGCCTCCCACCGGCTCGAGGAGGTCGCATGAACCGCCGCAGGATCGGGCTGATCCTGGAGATCGCCGTCCCGCTGCTCGTCGTCGCCGCGCTGATCCTGTGGTCGGCCGGCAGCACGTCGTTCTACTTCCCACCGGTCACCGACATGCTCGTCACCTTCGAACAGACGTGGCTGTTCGACCGGTTCGGCTCCGACGTACTGCCCAGCCTCTACCGGCTCGCCGCCGGGTACGCGATCGCGACCGTCGTCGGGGTGGCGGCCGGCGTCGTCATCGGGTCGGTGCCGCTCGCCGCCCGGGCCGCGGAACCGATCGTCGAGTTCCTGCGCGCGATCCCGCCGCCCGCGCTCATCCCCTTCGGGATCCTCGTGCTGGGCATCGGCGACACCATGAAGATCTTCGTGATCGCGGTCGTGTGCCTGTGGCCGGTCCTGCTCAACACCGTCGACGGCATCCGCGGTCTCGACCCGACGCTCACCGCGACGGCCCGGATCTACGGCATCACCGGCCGGGACAGGCTGACGCGGGTCGTCCTGCCCGGGACCGGACCGCAGATCGTCGCCGGGATGCGTACCGGTCTGTCCCTCGCACTGATCATGACGGTGGTGTCGGAGCTCGTGGCCAGTACGAACGGCGTGGGCTACTTCGTCCTGCAGTCGCAGCGCGACTTCGCGATCCCGCAGATGTGGTCCGGGATCATCCTGCTCGGCGTCCTCGGCTACCTGCTCAACGCGGCACTCGGCCTGGTCGAACGCCGTGTCCTCGCCTGGCACCGACACGCGACGGAGAGTGCCCGATGAACACCCGGACCGACGACAACCACCGGCCCACGGCCACCGACGGGAAGAGGGACTCCGTGCTCGAGGTCTCCGGTCTGCAGAAGACCTACGGCAGTGGCGCCCGGGCCACCGTCGCGATCGGCGACGTCAGCTTCGACGTGGCCAAGGAGGAGTTCGTCTGCGTCGTGGGGCCGTCGGGCTGCGGGAAGACGACGCTGCTCAAGTGCATGTCCGGGCTGATGACGCCGACCGCCGGACAGGTCCGGCTCGCCGGCACCCCGGTCGACGGTCCGCCCGAGCAGCTGGCGCTCGTGTTCCAGGACTACAGCCGTTCGCTCATGCCGTGGCTGACGGTGCGCGGCAACATCGCGCTGCCCCTGCGCCGACGCAGGCTGTCGGCCGCCGACCGCGACGAACGCATCCGCGAGGCCGTCGACTCGGTGGGCCTCACCGGCTTCACCGACCACTACCCGTTCCAGCTCTCCGGCGGCATGCAGCAGCGTGTCGCGATCGCCCGCGCGCTGGCCTACCAGCCCGACATCCTGCTCATGGACGAGCCGTTCGCCTCGGTCGACGCCCAGACCCGCGCCGACCTGGAGGACGTCATGCTCGCCGTCCGGCGCCGGTACGGCGTCACGATCCTGTTCGTCACCCACGACATCGACGAGGCCGTGTACCTCGCCGACAGGGTCGTCGTCCTGACCCAGCGCCCGACGTCGGTCCACGAGGTCGTCACCGTCGACCTGCCTGCGGACCGCGACCAGGTCACGACGAAGGAGACGGCCGAGTTCACCCACCTGCGTGCGCACATCTACCGGGCCATCCGGCGCCCGGCGGCCTGACAGCGAGGAGACGACACGACCATGGCTGAGATCACCGCCGCGGTGGCGGCCAGCCACGCACCGGGACTGACCGGCTGGTTCTCGAAGGCGTCCGAGGAGGACCAGCGGACCGTCCGGCGCGCCTACGACGGCATCCGCGAGGTGCTCGTCGCAGCCCGGCCCGACGTGGTGCTGGTCGTCGGCAACGACCATGTCGCCAACGCCCGGCTGCACGACTACCCGGACTTCACCTTCGGCCTCGCCGAGCGCCACCGGGGCCCCGACGAGTGGTTCAAGCCGTGGCTGCGGGTCCCCGACTACGACCTCCCGGGCGCCCCCGACGTCGCCGGCCGGCTACTGGAGGCGTTGGGCGACACCGGCCGCCGCCTGCGCGGCGCACGCGACAACCTGCGTTTCGACGACAACCTGTCGGTCCCGGCGACGCTCACCGGGCTCGCCGATCTCGGGGTCGCCGTCGTCCCGGTCCTGCAGAACTGCACGGTCCCACCCATCCCCGACCAGGACGACTGCTACGCGTTCGGCCGAGCGCTGGCCGACGCGATCCGCGACGATCTGCCGGCCGGGCTGCGGGTCGCGCTGCTCGGGTCCGGCGGGCTCAGCCACGAGCCGGGCGGGCCCCGCTACCTGGAGATCGACGAGAAGTTCGACCGCTGGTGGCTGGACCTGCTCGTCGAGGGCGACCACGACCGGGTCCTGGCCGAGGCGACGCTGGCACGCATGGAGGAAGCCGGGTCCGGTGGCACCGCCGAGCTGCTGAGCTGGGTCGTCGTCATGGGCGCCATCGGGCCGCGGCCGTGCGAGTCGCTCGGCTACGTGGCCTTCGACCAATGGCGGTGCGGGGTCGGCGCGGTCTGCTGGGACCTCGGCGACGCACCGGCGACCGCGACGACCGGAACGGTGTGACGATGCCGCTGGAGAGCTTCGACCCGCAGTTGCGGGCCAACGACTTCGTGCAGGACCTCAAGTGGGACGAGGGGCTGCGCGCCCGCTTCGTCGCCGACGAGGACGCGGTGCTGGCCGGCTACGACATGACCGGCGCCGAACGCGCCGCGATCCGCGAGCGCGACTTCCGGGCGCTGCACGACATGGGGCTGCACCCGTACCTGCTGTCGCAGCTGGCGCGGCTGGTGTTCGGCACCGGGGAGAACGCCGGGTCGTCGACGCCCGCCACCGCGCTGCTCCGCTCGCTGCTCGGTGACGACTACGACCGGTACGTGACCTCCCGTGGCTGAGCCACGCCCGCGCCACGTCGTCGACGTGCACGCCCACGTCCTCCCGATGCCGCTGCTGCGCGGGCTCGCCGATCGCGGGCTCGCGGACCTGAGCGGCGTCGCCGACGAGTGGGTCTCGCTCGACCCGCGGGTGTGCGGGCTGGCGGACGGGGCGCGGATCCCGCTGCCCGCGCAGCAGTACGACCTCGCGGCACGGCTCGCCGACATGGACCGCGCGGGCGTGTCGCACCAGGTCGTGTCGGCGCCGCCGTTCGTGTTCGCGTCGGAGAGTCGCGACGACCGGCTCACCGCGGCCGTCGTGTCCGCCTCCAACGATGCCGTCGCCGAGCTCGTCGCCGGTTCGGGGGGCAGGCTCACGGGTCTGGCCACGGTCCCGGTCGGTCTCCCCGGTGCTGTCGACGAGCTGCGGCGCTGCCTCGACGAGCTGGGCCTGCACGGCGCCACCATCGGCACCTTCGGTGGGGGCCGCGAGCTCGACGACCCGGTCAACGAGCCGCTGTGGGCCGAGCTCGCCCGCCGCCGGACGTTCGTGCTCGTGCACCCCAGCACCGTGTCGGCGGTCGACCGGCTGGGCTCCTACCACCTCGTCCAGCTGCTCGGGTACCCGGCGGAGACCGCGCTGGCGACGGCCCGGCTGGTGCTCGGGGGCGTGCTCGACCGCCACGACCTGGTGCTGTGCCTGGCCCACGGCGGCGGCTGCCTACCCGGCGTCGGGCCACGGCTCGACCTCGGCTGGCACCGCAAGGACGTCACCCGGGTCTCGCAGGTGCCCCCCACGCGCTACCTGCGGCGGCTCTACTACGACACCGCCGTCTTCGACCCCGTGCAGCTGCGTCGCCTCGTCGACGACATGGGCGCCGACCGGGTGCTGCTCGGCACCGACACCCCGTTCGACCTCGCCGACCGTGACCCGGTCACGACGGTCACCGGCATCGGGCTGGACGCCGCGGGCACCGCCGCGGTGCTCGGCGAGAATGCTCTGCGGCTGCTGGGCCTGCGCCTGCCGGCGCCCGTGCCCGCGACGAACGAAGGAGAGCCCTGGTGAGCACGGGGGAGACGGCGCGGACCTCACGCGCCGAGACGATCGCGTCGGCCATCGAGCGCCGCATCGCCGACGAGCAGCTGCCCAGCGGGCACCGGCTGGGCACCAAGCAGACGCTCTGCCAGGAGTACGACGCGGCGCCCGCCACGCTGACCGAGGCGATCCGGCTGCTCGGCGCCCGGGGCACGGCGACGATGCGGCCCGGCCCCAACGGCGGCGTGTTCGTCGCGTCCCCGACGGCGCTGGTCCGGTTGGGCCGCAAGATGCTGGAGCTGTCGGGCGACTCGGTCACGGTCGCGGACTGCCTGACCGTGCGCGACCAGCTCGACCCGCTGGTGATCCTGGAGGCCACGCGCTACCGGAACTCGCGCGACGTCGAGGAGCTGCGCGAGCTCGTCGCCGCTATGGCGGTCGAGGACCTGGCGTGGGGGGAGTACCTGCGGATCAACTGGGCGCTGCACCGGCGGATGGTCGAGATCACGCCCAACCAGGTGCTGCGCCACACCTACCTGTCGATGCTGGAGTACGTCGAGAGCAGGCTGCAGGGCGTCACGCCCATCGCGCCGGGCCCCGAGGTGTCGACGCGGCTGGGCGCGCAGGTGCACCTCGAGCTGGTCGACGCCATCGCGAGCGAGGACATCGCCCGGGCGACGGCGGCGGCGGCCGCACACACGCAGCTCACCGCGAACCGGGGGGCGACGTCGTGACCCGCCCCGACACGACCGCCCTGGTGGTCATCGACGTCCAGAACGACTACTGCCACCCCGACGGCGTGTTCGCCGGCGCCGGGCTGCGGGTCGCCGACCTCGACGGGCTCGTCGATCAGATCAACCTGCTCGTCGCCGCTGCCCGGGCGGGCGGGTGCCCGGTGGTGTGGGTGCGGATGGAATGGGACGACGACACCCAGGTCGGTCTCCTGGCCGAACGCAGCCCGTTCCTCGCCGAGGCGGGGCTGCGCACCGGCACCTGGGGCGCCGAGCTCGTCGCCGGGCTCGACCGGCGCCCCGGCGACACCGAGGTGCGCAAGCGCCGCTTCAGCGCCTTCCACGACACGACCCTCGACGACGTCCTCGCCGGACTCGGCGCCACGACGATCGTCGTCGCCGGCGTGCGCACCGACTTCTGCGTCGAGTCCACGGTGCGCGACGCGTTCTTCCGCGACCTGCGCGTCGTCGTCGCGGCGGATGCGGTCGCCGGCTATCTCGACGAGCTGCACCACCACAGCCTGCGGCTGATGGGGACCGTGTTCGCCCAGGTCGCACCCACCGCGGACGTGGTGCACACCCTCGCCCCCGAGCTCCCGGTCCACTGACCCCCGCGCACGGAAGGAACCCCGGATGGACACCTACGACATCGGCGTCGTCGGCGGCGGAGTGATGGGTCTGTCGGTGCTGCGCGAGGCCGCCGCGGCCGGGCGCAGCGCGATCGCGTTCGAACGCGACCACATCGGTCATCCACTGGGGTCGAGCCACGGCCCGGCCCGCGCGTTCGCCACCCCGCACCTGATGCCCGAGCTGGTCGAACCGGCCGGTCGGGCCGGTGCGATCTGGCGTGAGCTCGCCGCCCACGACCCGGAGATCCACTGGGCGCAGGGCGCGATGCTGCGCACCGCCCGGCCCGAACCGGTCGCCGCCGCCCTCGCCGCGGCCGGGATCGAGCATGAGGTCCTCGACCCCGCCGCCGTCGAGGCCCGCTGGTCCGGTCTCACCCTCGGACCGGGCGCGCCCGTCGTGCACACCCCTGACGGCGGCACCCTGCGCGCCGACCGCGTCCTCACCCTGCTGCGCCGCCTCGCCGAGGACGACGGCGCCGTCGTCCGCGAGGGCGTGACCGTCCACGGCGTCGCCCGAGACGGCGACGGGGTCGTCCTCGAGACCGCGATCGGTGCCACCCGGGTGCGGCACGCCGTCGTCGCCGCCGCGTCGTGGACGCCCGCGCTCGTCGCGCCGCTGGGCATCCGGGTCGACGCCTGTGCGACCCGGCAGACCGTCGTCTACGTCGACGACCCCGGTGCCCGCACGCTACCCGCCCTGTTCGAGGAGGGCGACCCGTCGACGTACTGGGTGTCCAGCGGCGACACCACCGTCCGTCTCGGCATGGACGACCACCGCGCTCCCGCGCCGGAACCGGGCACCCGAGGCGAGCCCGACCCGCGGACGGTCGAGGTGCTCATGGACCACGTCCGGGCCCGGCTCCCGCACGCGTCGGCGGCGCCCGTCGGGCTCGACACCTGCCTGTTCACCCACACCGGCGGCAGATTCGTGATCGAGCGGTCGGGCCCGGTCACGGCCGTCGTCGCCTGCGAGGGCCGCGGTTTCAAGTTCGCGCCGCTGTTCGCCCGCGAGCTGGTCGCCGACGCACTGGGGGTGCGGTCGTGATCGTCGAGACCCTCGCGCCCGGTGTCCACGCGATCGACGCCCCCTTCGAGGACGTCCCGCTGCAGATCTACGTCGTCGAGGGCAGCCGGCTCACCGTGATCGATCCCGGCGTTCCCGAGACCGCGGCGGGCCGGCTGGCGGAGGGGCTGCGCGAGCTGGGTCGCCGGCTCGCCGACGTCGACCTGGTGATCAACACCCACGGCCATCACGACCACCGGGGCGGCAACGGCGTCGTCGCCGAGCACAACCCCGACGTCGCCATCGCCGCGCACCCCGCCGACGCCGCCTGGGTCACCGACACCGAGCGCTACCTCGCCGAGGAGTACCTGCGCTTCCGGCCCGCCTGGGAGCCGCCCGCCGAGGCCGTGGACCGGATCCGGCGGCTCTGCGGCGCCGACCTCCCCGTCACCGTCGAGCTCGCCCACGGCGACGAGCTCGACCTCGGTGGCGGTCACGTCCTGTCGGTCGAGCACATCCCGGCCCACACCGACGGTTCCGTCGCGCTGCTGCACCGGGCCGGGAAGGTGCTGTTCACCGGGGACGCGTTGCAGGCCAGGGGCACCCCGCTGCAGCGGCGCGCCGACTTCTTCCCCAACTACCGCCACGTCGACGAGTACCGCCGGTCCCTCGACTTCTTCGCCGGGTGCGGCGCGGAGATCGTCGGGACCGCCCACACCGGGGTGTGCAGCGCACACCGCGCGGCGCAGCTGGTCGCCGAGTCCCGCCGGTTCGCCGACGAGTACGCGGCGGTCATCGAGACCCTGCTCGCGAAGGCCGGGTCGGCGACGGTCGCCGAGCTCTCGCGGGCCACGCGCGAGCACTACCCGCGCTACGACGACGGCAGCCCGCTGCTCAACACGATGTGCGCCTACCTCGCCGACATGTGCGCGGTCGGCACCGCGCGCCTCGACGACGACCGGTTCACCTGGCTCGGGACGAGGTCTTGACCGCCGCAGCGGTCCGGAGCAGCGGCGCCCGCACCGGCGGGCGCCGCCACCGTGCACGGCACTGACACCACTCATGCACGCCGACCGAAGGACGGACCCATGCGATTCCCCCCACGGGCGGCCGCGCTGGTCGCGATCGCCGCCCTCACCACCACACTCGCCGCCTGCGGATCCGGATCGGGTTCCGGTTCGGGCTCGGCCGAGACCACGGCGCTGACCGTCGGCATCGTCGGGCTCACGACCGACGCGCCGCTCTACCTCGCCGACCAGAAGGGATGGTTCGCCGAACAGGGGCTGACCGTCGACATCAGCACCGGCGGCGGAGCTGCCGCGATCATCCCGTCGCTGGTCAACGGCGAACGTCAGGTCGGCACCGGCAACCTGATCTCGGTGCTCAAGGCCAACACGCAGGGACTGCCGCTGCAGGCCATCGCCGGCCAGAACAACTCCGCGAGCAGCCTCGAGGACACGGCACACATCACGTCGGCGGTCGTGGTGCCGGCCGACAGCCCGATCACGACCGAGGCAGACCTGAAGGGCCGCACGATCGCGGTCAACTCCCTCAACGGGCTGGGCGACCTCACCATCAAGGCCACCCTCGAACGCGACGGCGTCGACCCGTCCGGGCTGAAGTTCGTCGAGATGCAGTTCCCCGACATGTCCGCGGCCGTCTCGGCGGGACGGATCGACGCGGCATGGCTGGTCGAGCCGTACATGACCGCGGGCCTCGACGCCGGGTTGCGACCGGTGCTCTACAACTTCGAGGGACCCGCGTTGGACTTCCCGATCGGCGTCTACTTCGCGACCCGCCAGTTCGTGTCGGAGAACCCGGAGACCGTCCGCACGTTCAGGACCGTCATCGACCGGGCGACCGACTACGCGAAGGCGAACCCGGACGAGACCCGCGCGGTCGTCGCCTCCTACACGAAGATCCCACCGGCCACGCTGCAGAAGATGGCGCTGCCCAACTACTCGCCGACCCTCGACAAGGACAAGGTCGCGCTGCTCGGCGAGCTGATGGTGCGCTACGGCGTCGTCGACCGGACCCCGGACCTCGACGGGACCATGGGGCCGGTCTACCAGCGGTGACGGCGCAGTCGTCGCGTCCGGTCGTCCCGCCGAGGGGTTCCGCGGCGGGACGGCGCGGGCCATACTCCCGCCGTGCTCCACGGGCGGGAGTCCGAGCTGCGTGAGCTGCTCGCCGCGGTGGCCGCCGCGTTCGCGGCAGGCCGCGGCACGTCCGCGCTGGTCGTCGGCGACGCCGGGATCGGCAAGACCCGCCTCGTCGCCGAGGTCGCCGACCGCTCCCGGGCCGACGGCGCCACCGTCGCCTGGGCGGCCTGCCGTGCCGACGGCGGGGCGCCGCCGTACTGGCCCGTCGCGCAGCTGCTCGGCGTGCTCGGCCGCGGCGACGCCATCGGGCCGCCGACGTCGGCCGAGCCCGAGTTCGCCCGGTTCCTGCTGGTCGACGCCGTCGCGGAGGTGTTCCGCGCTGCCGGGCCGCTGCTCGTCGTGGTCGACGACCTGCAGTGGGCCGACCTACCGACGCTGCGCCTGCTCGCCGCCCTGCGGGCGCACCTCGCCGCCGCCCCCGTGGTGCTCCTCGCGACCGTGCGCGACACGGACCCGGGTGCGGGCCGGGCGCTCGGTGAGCTCGTGGCCGAGCGGCGCATCGTCCTGCGCGGTCTCGCGCCGCCCGATCTGGTCCCTGTGCTGGTCGAGCTGACGGGTACCGAGCTGGACGCGGCCGGTGCGGCGGATCTGCACGCGCGCACGGGCGGCAACCCGTTCTTCGCCGCCGAGGTCGTGCGGATGCGCCGCGCGGGGCACGAGGCCGGTGTCCCTGGCGGGGTCCGCGCGGTCCTCGACCGCCGCCTCGACGCGCTCCCCGACGGGACGGAGGTGGTGCTGCGCGCCGCGGCCGTCCTCGACGCGGGCGTCACCGCCGGGGTGGACGCGGTGCTGCTGGCCCGCGTCGCCGGGATCGCTGCCGGTGCGGTCCCCGGGACGGCCGACCCCGCCGTCGACGCGGGCCTGCTGCGGGTCGTCGACGGCCGGTTCCGTTTCCCGCACGCGCTGGTCGCGGAGACGGTGTCGGCGAGGACGCCGCCGCAACAGCGGCTCGACCTGCACCGGCGGGCCGCGACGGCGCTCGCGGTCCGCGAGGCGGCCGGCACGGCGTCGGCGGCGGCCGTTGCGCGCCAACGGGTCGCGGCGGCGAGACTGTCGGGGGACCCCGGGGAGGCGCACACCGCCGCCTGCGCCGCCGAGGCCGCGGCCGACCGCGCGGTCTCCGCCGCCGCCCACGAGGACGCGGTCGTGTGGTTCGACGCCGCCCTCGCCGCCCTGCCCGGCGACGAGCCCGACCCCGACGGCCGACCCGGCCCTGCTCTGTGCCCGCGGCGAGGCGCTGCTGGCCTCGGGTGACCCGGCCGCGGCGCGGGAGTCGTTCGCCGCCGCGGCGGTGCTCGCGCGTGCCCTCGACCGCCCCGACCTGCTCGCGACGGCTGCGCTGGGCCGCACCGGCGGGGCGACCGGGTTCGAGGTGGACCTCGTGGACCCCGACCGCGTCGCGCTCCTCGACGAGGCGCTCGCCGCGCTCCCGGCGGCCGACTCGGTGCTGCGCGCGACCGTGACGGCACGGCTCTCGGTGGCGCTGTCGTTCACCGCCGGGGCGGGGCGCCGCGCGCGGCTGGCCGAGGAGGCGGTCGGGTCCGCGCGGCGGGTGGGTGAGGTGAGGGCGTTGGCCGGCGCGCTGGCGGCGTGGTGCGACGCGGCCGCGGGGCCGGAGCACGTCGGGGCCCGGCGCGCCGCGGCGACGGAGATCGTCGACACCGCCCGCGACGCCGGGGACCGGGCCGCCGAGCTGCTCGGACGACGGCTGCGGCTCGTGGCATCGGCAGAGGCGGGCGACTGGCCGGCGGTCGACACCGAGATCGACGTGTACGCGCGCGTCGCGGACAGCGTGCGGCGCCCGGACCTCGCCTGGCCGGTGCCGCTGTGGCGGGGGACCCGGGCGGCGATGCGCGGCGACGTGGCCGCCGAGGCCGCACACGCCGCCGAGCTGCGCCGGCTGGTCGCGCTGTCGTCGAGCCCCAACGCCGGGCTGCTGCGGATGACCCAGGACTTCGTCCGCGACGCGAACGCCGGGCGCGCCTTCGGCAGCGTCGACCTGTTCCTCGAACAGGTCCCGGAGTCGGTCGCCGCCGCGGCCTGCACCATCGCGTTCCTGCACGCCCTGTCCGGTGACGCCACGGCGGCCCGGCCGGCGCTGCACCGCTACCTCGAGCAACGCACGAGTGTGCGGGACAGCGAGTGGCTGCCCGAGGTCGTGCAGGCCGCCCAGACCGCGGTGCTGATCGGCGACCGGGTCGCCGCACGCACCGTCCGCAAGCTGCTCGAACCGTTCGCCGGCCTGTTCGCGATCGAGGGAATCCTCGCCGGCACCTGGGGGTGCGTCGACGGGCACCTGGGCAGGCTCGCGGCGCTCCTCGGCGACGACGCCGCCGCGCGCGAGCACCTCGCCGTCGCGGTCGGTCTCGACGGCGCGGCGGGAGCGGCCCTCGGGGAACGGACCCGCCGCTGGGCGGGTGCCGCCCCGGCACCGGCGTCCGGTGCGGACGCGACGTTCCGCCGGTGCGGCGAGATCTGGACGGTGGGCTGGCAGGGCCGGGAGGTGCGGCTGCGCGACTCGAAGGGCATGCGTGACCTCGCGGTCCTGCTCGCCCGGCCGGGCCGGGAGGTCACGGTGCACGAGCTCACGGGTGCCCGGGTCGCGGCCCCGGCGGTCGAGGTGGCCGACCGCACCGCGATCGCCGCCTACCGGTCGCGGCTGCGGGAGCTGGCGGCGGAGATCGACGACGCCGGGCCCCGCGGTGCCCGGGCGGCCGCCGAGCGCGACGCGTTGCTCGCCGAGCTCGGTGCCGTCACCGGGCTCGGTGGGCGGCCCCGCACCGCCGGGTCGGACGTCGAGCGGATGCGCAAGGCCGTCGGCAACCGGATCCGGCAGGCGCTGGCCCGCATCGACGCCGCCGACCCCGACCTCGGACGGCACCTGGCAGTGTCGGTCCGGACCGGCACGTCCTGCCGTTACGCCCCCGACCGCGACGTGCACTGGCAGCTGTAGCACTGTCGCGTGGCATCGCCACGCGCGACATGGCGCCTCCTCCCGTGAGGGCACGACCCGAGGAGGAGGACGACATGACCACCATCGCGCCACGCACCCCCGAACAGGTCGCCGACGAGGTGGCGGGCCGGCTGTTCCAGGCCGGGATCGCAGCGTTCGAGCTGCTCACCGTCGGGCTGGGGGACCGGCTCGGGCTCTACCAGGCCCTCGCCGGCCACGGCGGTCCCACCACCGCCGACGACCTCGCCGGCTCCGCGGGTGTCGACGCCCGCTACGTCCGGGAATGGTGCGAGCAGCAGGCCACCGCCGGGATCCTCGACGTCGACGACCCCGCCGCCGACCCCGCGGAACGCTGCTACGCGCTGCCCCTGGGCGCGGAGGCGGTGCTGCTCGACCCGGACAGCCCGGCATGTGTCGTGCCACTGCCGGAGTTCCTGGAGTCGGCCGCCCGTGTCATGCCGGCACTCGACCGCGCCTACCGGACCGGCGGCGGCGTGCCCTACGCCGACTACGGCGTCGCGCACGCCCAGGGCGGATTCAACCGGGCGGCGTTCACGGGCCGGCTCGTGTCCGAATGGCTGCCCGCGGTCCCCGACCTCGACGAGGCCCTGCGCGGGGGCGGGCGCGTCGCGGAGCTGGGCTGCGGTGTCGGCTGGGCCGCGATCGCCGTGGCTCGCGGCTACCCCGACGCGACGGTCGACGCGTTCGACGCCGATCCCGTCTCGATCGACGCGGCCCGCCGCAACGCCGCCGACGCGGGGGTGGCCGACCGGGTCCGCTTCGTCGTCGCCGACGTGACCGACCCGGCGCTGACCGGCGACCACGCGGGCGTGTTCGCGTTCGAGATGATCCACGACCTGGCCGACCCCGTCGCGGCCCTGCGGACGGCCCGGCGGCTGACCCGCGGGCCCGTCATCGTCATGGACGAGAATGTGGGCGACGTCTTCACCGTCCCCGGCGGCCCGGTCGACCGGCTCTTCTACGCCGCGAGCGTCCTGCACTGCCTGCCGGTCGGCCGGTCCGCGCAGCCGTCCGCGGCCACCGGCACCGTGATGCGGCCCGCGACGCTGCGCCGCTACGCCGCCGACGCCGGGTTCGCCCGCGTCGTGGACCTGCCGATCGAGGACGCCCTGTTCCGCTTCTACCGGCTGGAGGGCTGATCGCCGTGACCGCGACCGACACACCCCGCGCGGTGGCCGACACCCTCATCGTCGCGGCCCTGCACGCCATGGGGGACAGGGCCTGCGCGTGGGCGGGTGCCGCCGGTGGGACCGTCGTCCGCGAGCCGGGCCTCGTACTCGCCGACGCGCTGTCGCCCTGCCTGTTCCTCAACGTCGCCGTCGCCGAGGACCCGCCCGACGCCGACAGGATCGTCGCGTTCTTCCCGCCCGGGCGGCCGTTCCTGCTGGTCAGCGCCGCGCCGACCGTCGACCTCGCCCCGGCCGGGCTGACCCTGATGGGGCACCCACCGTTCATGGTGCGGCCCGCGGGCGGGACCACCGCCGCAGCACCGCCCGGTGTCACGGTCGAGGAGCTCACCGAACCGGCGTCGGTGGGGGAGTGGGACCGCGTCCTCGCCGACGGCTACCCGGTGCCGTACTCGCCGGCGCCGCCCGCGCTGCTCGGCGGCCCGACCCGGTTCTGGCTCGCCCGGCTCGACGGCGCTCCCGTCGCGGCGGCGTTGTCGCACACCGCGCACGGCGTCGTGTCGGTCGAGGCGGTGGCAACCCTGCCGGACTCGCGCGGACGGGGGATCGGCGCGGCCGTCACCCACGCGGCGACGGTCGCCGAGCCGGCGTCGCCCGCGGTGCTGATCGCGAGCGACGCCGGCGTCGGCGTCTACCGCAGGCTCGGTTACCTGCCCGTCACCCGCTGGACGCTGTGGTGCCGCCCGTGACGGATCCGGGACCCCACGTGCCCGGCGCGTAGGGCTGCGGTGTGGTCGTCGCGTCGAGGATCGGCGCGACGATCCGCCACGCCTCCTCCAGGGTGTCGAACCGGGCGAAGTGCGCCGGGTCGCCGACGAGCGCGTCGCCGAAGATCCGCTCGTAGGGCTCGTGCGCGAGGCCCAGGACCTGCCGCAGGTCGACCGCGACCGGCACCTCGACCGCGACGTCGCCCTTGCCCGGCTGCTTGGCCAGCAGGAAGAACGTCAGGCCGGAGTCGGGCTGCAGCCGGATGCGGATCCGGTTGGCGGGTGGCGGGCCGGCGTCGGCACCCATGAACAGGGGCCGCGGCGGGGCCTGCAGGACGAGCTCGATGTCCAGCACCGTCTCCGGCAGCGCCTTGCCCGCCCGGATGTGCACGGGCACCCCGGTCCAGCGCCAGTCGTCGATGTGCAGCACGACCGACACGAACGTCTCCGTCGTCGACCCCGGCTTCACGCCGTGGACGTCGAGGTAGCCGGTGTACTGGCCGCGGACGGTCTCGGCCGGGTCGATCGCGCGCACCGACGCGAGCAGGGCGTGCTTGGCGTCGCGCTGGTCGTCGGCGGCGTCGCTGAGCGGCGCCTCCATCGTCAGGTAGGCGAGCACCTGCAGCAGATGGTTCTGCAGGACGTCGCGCACCGTGCCGACGGCGTCGTAGAACGAGCCGCGGTCGGCGACGTCGAAGCTCTCCGCCATGGTGATCTCGATGCGCTCGACCCAGGTGCGGCTCCACAGCGGCTCGAGCATCGTGTTGGCGAAGCGCAGCACGAGCAGGTCCTCGACGGACTCCTTGCCGAGGTAGTGGTCGACGCGGAAGACCTGGTCCTCGGTGTAGTTCTTCGCCAGCCCGGCGTTGAGGGCGCGGGCCGACGCGAGGTCGTGCCCGAACGGCTTCTCGACGACGAGCCGCGCCCGCTCGTGCAGGCCGACCGACGCCAGTGCGTCGGCGACCGTGCCGAACAGGCTGGGCGGCACCGCGAGGTAGTGCACGACGAACGGGTCGTCGGCCTCCGCCCGGGAGCGCACCTCGTCGGCGAGCCGGGAGAACGTGCCCGCGTCGGCGTAGTCGCC
Organism: Pseudonocardia sulfidoxydans NBRC 16205; assembly: GCF_007989085.1. Lineage (GTDB taxonomy): Bacteria > Actinomycetota > Actinomycetes > Mycobacteriales > Pseudonocardiaceae > Pseudonocardia > Pseudonocardia sulfidoxydans. Next base: position 6,909 of record NZ_BJVJ01000050.1, on the reverse strand, counting down.
CGCCACGAGCGTGAGCAGGTCCTGGAACCGTTGCAGCACAGCGTCGTCGACGTCGTCGATCACCTCGCGGACGGCGTCGGCGGCGTGGGCGCGCAGCGCGTCGGTGTCCCAGTCGGTGAGCGCGACCCCCACCACCGGCACGGTCAGTTCGCCACGCTCGGTGAGCCGGTACAGCGCCGGCAGGATCTTCTTGTGCGCCAGGTCCCCGCTGATCCCGAACAGGACGAGGACGTCCCCGGCGACGGGAGCCGCCGGGGTGGTCATGCCTTCTTCTCGATGTGCCCACCGAAGCCCATGCGCTGCGCCGACTGGATCTTGTCGGCGAACAGCTCGCTGCCCCGGGACCCGAAGCGCGCGTAGAGGGCCGTGGTCAGCAGCGGCGCCGAGACACCCTCCTCGATCGCGGCGATCGAGGTCCAGCGGCCCTCGCCGGAGTCGGAGACGCGGCCGGAGAACTGCTCCAGCGTCGGGTCGGCGTGCAGCGCCTGCGCGGTGAGGTCGAGCAGCCACGAGCTGACGACGGACCCGCGCCGCCACACCTCGGCCACCTCGCCGAGGTCGATGTCGTCGTAGGGGTAGTACTTCGGCGCGGCCAGCGGCGCGGTCTCGGCGTCGACGTCGTGGGCGTGCGTGCCGATGCCGGCGTTCTTGATGATGTTGAGGCCCTCGGCGTAGGCGGCCATCAGGGCGTACTCGATGCCGTTGTGGACCATCTTCACGAAGTGCCCGGCGCCCGACGGCCCGCAGTGCAGGTAGCCCTGCTCCGACGGCGACGGGTCCCCGGAGCGCCCCGGCGTGCGGGCGACGTCGCCGACGCCGGGCGCCAGGGAGGCGAAGACCGGGTCGAGCCGCTCGACGGCGCGGTCGGGCCCCCCGATCATCAGGCAGTAGCCGCGGTCCAGGCCCCACACGCCGCCGCTGGTGCCGCAGTCGACGTAGTCCACGCCGCGCGCGGCGGTGTGCTCGGCGCGGTCGATGTCGTCGCGGTAGGACGAGTTGCCGCCGTCGACGATCGCGTCGCCGGGCTCGACGAGCTCCAGCACCTGGTCGACGATCTGGCCGGTGATCGCGGCGGGCAGCATGAGCCACACGGTGCGCGGCGCCTCCAGCTTGCCGACGAGCTCGGCCAGCGACGCGGCCCCGATCGCCCCCTCGGACTCCAGCTGCGTCACGGCGTCCGGCGACACGTCGTGCACGACGCACTCGTGCCCGTCGCGGATCAACCGGCGCACCATGTTGGCGCCCATACGACCCAGCCCGACCATCCCGATCTTCATACTCGACTCCCGTGCGTGTCGTGTGTGGCGTCCGCGTGTCCCCGAACCGTCTCGGGCCATCTTGGTGCCCAACGGGGGATCTCGCCCAGGGGGCGTCCCCCTGTGAGCGGCGATAGTCGCTGTCGCGACTGTTGCCGCTCACGAGACCGAGACGGGGTGCCGGGCCCGTACGGCCCTGGCAGGCGACGGGTCGGGGAGGTGAGAATCGGACACGTGAGCGGGCACACCGAGCTGCGGCATCTGCGCGCCTTCGTCGCCGTCGCGGAGGAGCTGCACTTCTCGCGCGCCGCGAAGCGCCTCAACGTCGTCCAGCAGGCGTTGTCGACGCAGATCCGCCAGCTCGAGGACGAGCTGGGGGTGCAGCTGTTGCGGCGCACCACGCGCAACGTCGAGCTCACCGAGGCGGGCCGTGAGCTGCTCGACCACGCCCGCGGCATCCTCGACGCGGTGTCGACGGCGTTCGAACGCACCCGGCGCACCGCGGCGGGCGAGGCCGGGTTGCTGGCGATCTCCTTCACCCCCACGCTCGCCGACGAGACCCTCCCGCTGCTGGTCGCCGAGCTGCACCACCGCCACCCCGACGTGACCCTGCAGATGTGCGAGATGTGGCAGGCCGAAGGCGTCGAAGCGGTCAAGGCGGGCCGGTTCGACATCGGGCTCGCGCGCTGCCCGACGCTCTCGGGCGACCTGGAGTGCGCGACGCTGCGCCACGAGAAGATCGGCGTGATCCTCGCGGCCGACCACACGCTGGCCGGCGAGTCGCCGGTGCCGATGGCGGCACTGTCGGCGATGACCCTGACGATCTGGCCCCGGGCGCTGTCGCCCGGGTTCTTCGACGAGGTCGTCGGCTTCTACCGGTTCAACGGCTTCGACGGGCCGATCCTCGAGTTCGAGTACCTGTCGTCGGGGGTGTTCCACACCGATCCGGCCGCGCGTGCCCGGGTCGCGGACGGCCGGGCGTTCTCGGTGGCGTTCGAGACCCAGTTCCATCCCGTTCCCGACGGGTTCGTGTGGCGGCCGGTCGAGCCCGCGCCCGTCGTCCCGGTCCATCTGTTCTGGCGCAGCGTCGCCGGGCCCGCGGTGCAGAACTTCCGCGCCCTCGCACTCGACGTCGCCGAGCGCGAGCGGTGGACCGGTCCGCGACCCGTGCGGTCCGGGGAGCTGCGGGCCCTGTGATCGCACGGCCTCGTGAGTGGCAATAGTCGCTACAGCGACTATTGCCACTCACAGGGGCCGGAGGCCCCGCCGTCACGCCACGCAGTGCAACGGCTGCCCGTCGTTGAACGCCACCATCTCGTCGACGATCCGGTCGTAGTCCAGCGCGCCGCCGAGCGGCTCGCCGCGCAGCTCCGAGTAGGCGCGGTGCAGGTTGCCCACCAGCCGCTCGGAGTCCGTGAGCCGCGCGAACGTGCCCAGGTCCAGGCTGCGGGCGAGGTCGAGAGGTTCGGTGCCCGCGTCGAACCCCTGCTTCGCGACGTCCTGGAGCCACAGCAGGTAGTCGCGCTGCTGCCCGATCAGCTCCGGGCCGCCCACGGACCCGTGCCCCGGCACGACCGTCTGCGCGCCGAGAGCGTCGATCTCGTCGAGCGCCCGCAGCAGCCCCGAGATCGACCCCATGACCACGAACGGGGTGCCGCCGTTGAACACGAGGTCGCCCGCGAACAGCAGGGAGTGCCCCGCCACCCACATGTAGACGTCGTTGGTCGTGTGCGAGGGCCCGACGAACTTCACGGTGGCAGGCACGTCGTCGCACCAGATCGTGATCTCGTCGCGGAAGGTCACCGCGGGCGGGACGATCCGGATGTCACCCCAGTCGACGCCCAGGAACCACTTCTTCGTCTCGAAGCCGGTGGCGATCGTCGCCGACCGGCACAGCTCGTGGCCGATGATCGTGGCCTCCGGGAACAGGTAGTTCCCGTAGGTGTGGTCGCCGTGGTGATGGGTGTTGAGCACGGTGCGGATCGGGTGCGGCGACAGCTCGGTCACCGCGGCCCGCAGCGCCCGCGCCCGGCCCTCGGTGAACGTGGTGTCGACGAGGATCACCCCGTCGCGCCCGGCGAAGATGCCGACGTTGTTGAGTCCCCAGCTGCCGTCGAGCTGGACGAACACGTGGAAGCCCTTGCCGAGGTCCTGGACGGCGGGGTCGGGCATCCCGGCTTGCCGCGAACGAGGCGTACTCATCGCACTCCCTCGCCGGGGCTCGGTCGGCGCTGCGCGCGGACGCTGTGTCGACGACTCGCTCGCTGCCCCTCGCTCATGAGCCGGCCACCGTGGCGGGAGCCCCCGTGATCCCGAACTCCGGCATGATCTTCTCGCCGAACAGCTCCAGCATCCGCAGGCCCTCGTCGCGCGGGATCATGCCCCAGTGGAACAGCCACACGAAGTAGTCGATCGGCAGGTCGGTGAGGAAACCGTCGATCTGGCGCTTCACGTCGTCGACCGTGCCGCCGATGAGCAGCCCGGAGTTGATCAGCCGGTCGGCGAGGTGCTCACCGGGCTTCGGGACGGGACCCTCCTCGTCGTCGAGGCGGCTGCCCTCCATGAAGCCGAACTGCTCGTACCAGCCGCGCCAGACCGGTTCCTCGTACAGCTCGACGCTGCGCCGGATCTTGGCCCTGACCTCGTCCTCGGGCGTGCCGTTGGGGAAGACGTAGAACGTCCTGCAGACGCCGATGCCCTCGCCGAAGCGCGGGTTGCGGCCGCGTGATGCGGCGCCCTCCTGGTAGATCTCCATCAGCGCGCGCAGCTTGGTCAGCGAGCCCATCAGGATCGTCGGGGTGACGTTCTCCTCGCCGCACCAGCGCAGCGTGCCGGGGCTCGCGCCGAACGCCTGGAACAGCTGCGGGTGCGGGCTCGTGTACGGCTTGGGGACGACGCCGACGCCCTTGATCGTGCCGTTCTCGTCGACCTCGCCGGGGACGCCGTACTTGCCGGTGATCGTGGACGCCGGCGGCCAGTTCGGGATGCCCTCGACGGGGAACGGGATCTTGTACGTCGGGCCGTCGTAGGTGAGCAGGTCCTCGGTCCAGGCCTTCTTCATGATCGCGAAGTTCTCGCTGAACAGCAGGCGGTTGCGCTGGTCGGCGTCGCTCTGGTCCGACGCGGTGCTGGTGACGCCGAAGCGCTGCCCGAGGATGTTCTGCCAGCGCGCCTGGTAGCCCCGGGCCATGCCGACGAACAGCCTGCCCTGCAGCATGTGGTCGGCGATGGCGATCTCCTCCGCCAGCCGCAGCGGGTCGTGGGCGGGCAGCACGAGGCCGAGCTGCCCGTGGCGCAGCCGCTTCGTGTAGTGCCCGAGGTGGACGTTGAGCATCAGCGGGGCGGGGGAGATCTCCATGCCCTCGGTGTGCATGTGGTGCTCGACGTGGGTGATGCCCCAGTAGCCGAGGTCGTCGGCGGCCTGGCAGACCTCGATCAGTCCGGCCAGCATCTTCTGGTAGGCGTCGTTGTTGCGTCCGATCGGTCGCTGGGCGGCCATGGCCGCCTCGTCGCCGAGCGTCGGGTAGACCTGCAGGATCACCTCGGTCATGGAAACTCCTCGGGTTTCACCAGGTTGATGCCGGAATCGGCCGGCGGGTCGTCGTCCTTGCGGCCGACGGTGTTGCGCAGCACGCCGATGCCCTCGACCTCGAGCTCGACGACGTCGCCGGGGGAGAGCCAGCGGTCGATCTCCAGACCGCAGCCACGGCCGGTGGTGCCGCCGCCGATGACGTCGCCGGGGTGCAGCGGCTGGTACTGCGACAGTGTCGCGACGGCCTGGCCGAAGCTGAAGCGCATCGCGCCGATCGAGCCCTCCGACCAGGTCTCGCCGTTGATCCGGGCGCTCATCCGGGCGCCGGTGGCGTCGAAGCTGTCGGCGGTGGTCAGGCACGGGCCGAGCGACGTCGCGAAGTCCTTGCCGAACGCGGGCCCGATGCCGACGGACATCTCGCGGAACTGGATGTCGCGGGCGCTCCAGTCGTTGAAGATCGTGTACCCGGCGACGGCGGCCTCGGCCTGCTCGACGGTCGCGCGGAACAGTGGCGCCCCGATCACGGCGGCCACCTCGAGCTCGTAGTCGAGCTTGTCGGTGTAGTACGGCCAGGGTGCGACGGCGTCGGGGCCGATCACGGTGTCGGGGTTGCACTTCCAGTGCACCGGGATGCGGAACCACTCCTCGGGTACGTCGCCGAAGCTGTTGCGCACGTGCTCCTCGACCAGCATGAAGTCGCGCATCGTGCGGGGCCGGGGGAGCGGCGCGAGCAGCGTGACGTCGGCGAGCGGGTGCGTGGTCGCGGCGAGGGAGGCGAGGGTGCGGGCGTCGTCGAGCCCGGTGGGGCCTCGTTCGAGCAGGTCGAGCATCGAGGTGAACCCCGGCAGGTCGACGACCCGCTCACCGTCGAGTGCGCCGACGCGCGGCTCCGCGTCGCCGGGTGGGCGGTAGGTGACGAGCCGCAACGGTGTCCTCCTCGACCTCGGGTCCTGCCGACGCTAGGGCCCACGACGATGTGATGTGAAACACCGAGTCGGTCGTGATTCACCACGATGCGTGGTGAATCCGGCGACGCCGATCCGAGACCCCGGCATGATCACCCGTTAGTGAAAACCGATACCGTTACCGTGTTCAGTCAGGGATCGGGGAAGGGACGGCTCGTGCGGATAGCGTTCGTCGGCAAGGGCGGCAGCGGCAAGACGACGGCGGCGGCCATGTTCAGCCGCTACCTGGCGGACCGCGGGCACCCCGTGCTCGCCGTCGACGCCGACATCAACCAGAACCTCGGCGAGGCGCTCGGCGCCACGGGCCCCGCGCCCCGCGCGCTCGGCGCCGACCTGCCCTGGCTCAAGAACCACCTGCGCGGCAACAACCCCCTCGTGCCGTCGGCCGAGGCCATGATCAAGACGACCCCGCCCGGCCCCGGCTCCCGCACCGCCGGGCTGCGCGCCGACGACCCGGTGCTCGCCCGCTGCGCCGCCGCCACCCCCGACGGCGTGCGCTACCTCGTCACCGGCGAGTTCGACGAGGCCGACATCGGCGTCTCCTGCTACCACTCCAAGACCGGCGCCGTGGAGCTGTGGCTCAACCACCTCGTCGACGGCCCGGGGGAGTACGTCGTCGTCGACATGACCGCGGGTGCCGACGCCTTCGCGTCCGGTCTGTTCACCCGCTTCGACCTGACGGTGCTGGTCAGCGAGCCGACCCGGCGCGGCGTCGGCGTCTTCCACCAGTACGCCGCGCACACCGCCGGCCGTGACGTCGCACTCGCGGTGCTGGGCAACAAGGTCGACGAGGACGCCGACGTCGCCTACCTGCGCGAGCACGCCGGCGACGCACTGATCGGCTGGCTGGGCCGCTCCCCGTGGGTGCGTGCCGCCGAGCGCGGGGAGCTGCGCCCGGTCGCCGACCTGGAGCCGGCCAACCTCGCCGTGCTGGCCGACGTCCTCGCCGCCCTCGACGCCCGCCCCCGCGACTGGGAGCGCTACCACCGCGACACCGTCGAGTTCCACCTGCGCAACGCCCGCGCCTGGGGCGACCGCGCCACCGGTCTCGACCTCGCCGCGCAGGTCGCACCCGGCTTCGTCCCGGGCGCCCCGGTCCCGGCCTGACGCGCCACCTGCGCCCCCGATGTGTGCACGAACGGCGCCCCGATATGTG
>NZ_BJVJ01000049.1 GCF_007989085.1 Pseudonocardia sulfidoxydans NBRC 16205 | reverse complement strand
GTCAGCAGTGGCCTCCCCCGCCGGCGCAGGCGTGGGACCAGCAGCAGGCCAACCCCCAGCAGGCCGGGTATCCCCAGCAGGGCGGCTACCCCCAACAGGGCGGCTACCCGCAGCAGGGCGGCTACCCGCAGCAGCCGCCGCAGGGCGGCTGGCAGGGCGGGCCGCAGACCGCGCAGTACCCCGGCGGATACCCCGGCGCCCCCGCACCGGCCGGGCAGTGGGGTCACGACGGCCCCGGCGCCCCGCCCCCGCCGCCCGCGTTCGGTCCCCCGGCCGGGCCCCCGCCCCAGCCGCCGAAGCGCAAGCGCTGGCCGATCGTCACCGCGCTCATCGCGGTCGTCGTCATCGCGGCCGGTGTCGTCGTCGGCTTCACCGTCTTCGGCAACCGCGGCGCCGGAACCCCCAACGACGCCGTCACGCTGCTCGCGCAGGACCTCGCGAACGACGACTACCTCGGCGCGGTCAAGACGCTCCACCCCGCGGAGCTGTCGCTGGCCAACGACATGAACCAGGTCCTCGGCGACCAGCTCAAGCGCCTGGAGATCCTCAAGCCCGACGCCGACACGACGTCGTCGCTGGGGACCGTCGAGTTCAAGGACCTCACCTTCGACGAGGGCGCCCAGGAGAAGGTGCGCGACAACGTCGTCATCAACAAGCTGGTCTCGGGCACGATCACGCTGAACCAGGACCCGGCGAAGATCCCGTTCACCGACGACTTCAAGAACCGCGTCTTCAAAAACGGCGTCCCCGGCGCGCAGACGAACACCATCGACATCGCCGAGGAGGTCCGCAAGAACGGCGAGCCGATCCGGATCGCCACGGTCAACGTCGACGGCAAGTGGTACGTGAGCCTGTTCTACACGGTCGCGGACTACGCGCTGCAGCAGGAGAAGACGCCGTGGCCCGCCACGTCGATCGCCGCCCGCGGCGGCACGAGCGCCGAGGACGCGCTCAAGCAGACGGTGCAGGCGCTGATGGACCAGAACGCGCGCCGGCTCGTCGAGCTGGCCCCGCCGACGGAGCTGGCCGTCGTCCACGACGCGGGCCAGGCGATCATCGACGCCGCCGGCCGTGGCCGGCCCTCGGGTCTGCAGGTGCAGTCGCTGGAGACCGAGTCGAGCACCGTGCGCGGCACGACGGCCCTGCAGCTCAAGAAGCTGGTCATCAGCGAGGGCAGTGGCCAGCAGATCACGGTCACCCGCGACAACGACTGCCTCACCGTCGAGGTCCAGGGCTCGTCGCAGAAGTTCTGCAGCGCCGACCTGCTGCAGCAGTTCGGCGGGTCGTCGACGACCAGCCTGCCCGCCTCGGTGCAGCGGGTGCTGCCCAAGCTCGTCACGGCCGTGCTGAACGTGAAGGTGCTCACCGTCGAGGAGGGCGGCGCCTGGTACGTCAGCCCGTCCCAGACGGTGATCCAGGCCTACGGCGACATCCTCGGCGTGCTCGACGCGCAGGACGTCAAGGACCTGATGGCGCTCGCCGGGAACTGACCGACGAGCACGTCGCCCCCACCAGGGGACGGCCGCTCCTGCCGACGGCGGGGCACGGGTGCACACTGCCCGTGCCCCGCCGTCGTGTGTCGGGGGTGGCCCCGCTCGACCTCTATGTAGGACGGGCGTACTGTTTACAGCAGAGGGGTCCGCCGACCACCACGAACGGGCCCGATACGCGCCGAACCGCGCCCACCACGCCAGGAGGTAGAGCCATCGTGGCCAGCACCGACAGCTTCGGAGCCAAGGGAACGCTCGACGTCGGCGAGAACAGTTACGAGATCTTCCGACTCTCGGCCGTCGAGGGCGCGGAGAAGCTCCCGTACAGCCTCAAGGTGCTGCTCGAGAACCTCCTGCGCACCGAGGACGGCGCCAACGTCACGGCCGACCACATCCGCGCGATCGCCGCGTGGGACCCGGCAGCCGACCCGGACACCGAGATCCAGTTCACCCCCGCCCGCGTGATCATGCAGGACTTCACCGGCGTCCCCTGCGTCGTCGACCTCGCGACCATGCGCGAGGCCGTCACCGAGATGGGCGGCGACCCCGCGAAGGTCAACCCCCTCGCCCCCGCCGAGCTCGTCATCGACCACTCGGTGATGATCGACTTCTTCGGCACGAGCGACGCCTTCGAGAAGAACATCGAGTTCGAGTACGGCCGCAACCAGGAGCGCTACCAGTTCCTGCGCTGGGGCCAGGGCGCGTTCGACGAGTTCAAGGTCGTCCCCCCCGGCACCGGCATCGTGCACCAGGTCAACATCGAGCACCTCGCCCGCACGGTCATGGCCCGCAACGGCCAGGCCTACCCCGACACCCTCGTCGGCACCGACTCCCACACCACCATGGTCAACGGCCTCGGCGTGCTGGGCTGGGGCGTCGGCGGCATCGAGGCCGAGGCCGCCATGCTCGGCCAGCCCGTCTCGATGCTCATCCCCAAGGTCCTGGGCTTCAAGCTCTCCGGCGAGATCCCCGCCGGCGTCACCGCCACCGACGTCGTCCTCACGATCACCCAGATGCTGCGCCAGCAGGGCGTCGTCGGCAAGTTCGTCGAGTTCTACGGCGCCGGCGTCTCCGCGGTCCCGCTGGCCAACCGCGCCACCATCGGCAACATGAGCCCCGAGTTCGGCTCCACCGCCGCGATCTTCCCGATCGACGACGAGACGATCCGCTACCTCACCCTCACCGGCCGCTCCGCCGAGCAGATCGCGCTCGTCGAGGCCTACGCCAAGGAGCAGGGCCTCTGGCTGGACCCGGCCGCCGAGCCGACCTTCTCCGAGACCATCGAGCTCGACCTGTCGACGGTCGTCCCGTCGATCTCCGGCCCCAAGCGCCCGCAGGACCGCATCGAGCTGGCCGGGGCCAAGGCCGCGTTCCGCCAGGCCGTCTGCGACTACACCGACGACGCCGTCGCCACCGAGCTCACCGGGCTCGACGAGGCCGGCGCCGAGTCGTTCCCGGCCAGCGACGCACCCGCCATCAGCTCCGACGAACCCGACCCCGTCGTGTTCTCCGCCGCGGAGGGCTGCGGCGGGCGCCCGTCGAAGCCGACCACCGTGAAGTCCGACTCGCGCGGCGAGTTCGTGCTCGACCACGGCGCCGTCGTCATCGCCTCGATCACCAGCTGCACCAACACGTCCAACCCCAGCGTCATGCTGGGCGCGGCCCTGCTGGCCAAGAACGCGGTCGAGAAGGGCCTCACGGTCAAGCCGTGGGTCAAGACCTCGATGGCCCCCGGCTCCCAGGTCGTCACCGACTACTACGAGAAGGCCGGCCTCTGGCCCTACCTCGACAAGCTCGGCTACAACCTCGTCGGCTACGGCTGCACCACCTGCATCGGCAACTCGGGCCCGCTGCCCGAGGAGATCTCCGCCGCCGTCAACGAGGCCGACCTCGCCGTCGTCTCCGTGCTGTCGGGCAACCGGAACTTCGAGGGCCGGATCAACCCCGACATCAAGATGAACTACCTCGCCTCGCCGCCCCTCGTCGTCGCCTACGCCCTCGCCGGCACCATGGACTTCGACTTCGAGACCCAGCCGCTGGGCCAGGACAGCGACGGCAACGACGTGTTCCTGCGCGACATCTGGCCGTCCACCGACGACGTCAACACCGTCATGGACAACGCCATCGACCAGCAGATGTTCGTCAAGAGCTACGCCGACGTCTTCCGTGGCGACGAGCGCTGGCGCTCGCTGCCCACCCCCGAGGGCCGCACGTTCGACTGGGACGCCGAGTCCACCTACGTGCGCAAGCCCCCGTACTTCGAGGGCATGCAGCCCGAGCCCTCGCCGGTGCAGGACATCGTCGGCGCCCGCGTACTGGCCCTGCTGGGCGACTCGGTCACCACCGACCACATCTCCCCCGCCGGTTCCATCAAGCCGGGCACCCCGGCCGCCACCTACCTCGACGAACACGGCGTCGACAAGAAGGACTACAACTCCTTCGGCTCGCGCCGCGGCAACCACGAGGTGATGATCCGCGGCACCTTCGCGAACATCCGGCTGCGCAACCAGCTGCTCGACGACGTCTCCGGCGGCTACACGCGCGACTTCACCGTCGACGGTGCGCCGCAGGCGTTCATCTACGACGCCGCGCAGAACTACGCGGCCGCCGGCACCCCGCTGGTCGTCCTGGGCGGCAAGGAGTACGGCTCCGGTTCCTCGCGCGACTGGGCGGCCAAGGGCACCGCACTCCTGGGCGTCAAGGCCGTCATCGTCGAGTCGTTCGAGCGCATCCACCGGTCGAACCTGATCGGCATGGGCGTCATCCCGCTGCAGTTCCCCGCGGGTGAGACGGCCTCGTCGCTGGGCCTCGACGGGACCGAGACCTTCGACATCGCGGGCATCGAGGAGCTCAACACCGGCACCACCCCCCGCACGGTCCACGTGACCGCGACGAAGGCGTCCGGCGACACGGTGGAGTTCGACGCGGTCGTGCGCATCGACACCCCCGGCGAGGCGGACTACTACCGCAACGGCGGCATCCTCCAGTACGTGCTGCGCGGCATGCTGCGCGACTGATCCTCGGCACCTCCTGACGGGGGCGGCTCCCTTCGCGGGGGCCGCCCCCGTCGTCGTTGCTGTTGTTGTGCCGTTGTCGGTGGGTCTCGCCGACCATGATCGTTTTCGGTGCGTCAATGATTGGTTTACTAAGGATGGAGAGGCTGCTCCTCCCGACGCGGCGCGCAACCTCACCGTCCGATGCCGGGCCGACGGCGACCGTGAGGTTGCGGCCGACGGTTCGCGCGCAACCTCACCGCTGTTCCGAGGCCTGTGGACGACCGTGAGGTTGCGCGCGGTCTGGTGCCCGACGGACGGCCCGCCACACGTTCAGCCTCGGGAGGGTGGCACTCCCCTGTCGGCGGCGGCGTCCGGTTCCGCCCCTGCAGGGGCGTCTCTGCGGACCTGCCTGCAGCCTCCCTGTCCACGTCCCTGTAGACGGACCGAGCCGGCGTGACACCGCGCGTTGCGTCAATGAGTCGTTTACGGAAGAAGCGTCACACCAGCAAGCCCCACGCCGCTGCCCGGGCAGCGGCCTCCGCCCGGGTCCGGCAGCCCGTCTTCGCCAGCACGTGCTCGACATGGGTACCGACCGTGCGCGCCCCGACTCCCAGCGCGGCAGCGATCCCGGCGTTGCTCGCTCCCCCGGCCATGGCCGCGAGCACCTGCAGCTCGCGCATCGTCAGCCCGGCCGGCGGCGGCACCTCCCGGTGCAGCACCACGACGCCCCTCGCGGTCGGGTACGCGTCGATCTCGTGGACGGCGTCGCCGTGGACGAACAACCTCCGCACGGCCCGGCGCAGACCCACGACCTCCGACAGCAGCGCCGACGGCGGGACCAGCAGCTCAGGACGCGGCCGCGCCGACAGCGCGACGACCCGGCCTCCCGGCCCCACGAGCATGCCCTCGGTGGAGCCGTCGCCCAAGCGGGCGGTGAGCGGCTCCGGCGGCGGAACCGGATCCAGGGCAGCGCCGAGGTCGGGACCCAGCAGCGCCAGCAACGCGACGGTGTCGTCGTCGGGATGGCGGGAGTCGAGCGTGCTCGCGTTCAGCATGCCGACGTAGCGGCCGTCCGCGGCGAACAGACACTGCGTCACGCCGTCGCGGAAACCGTTGGGCAGGATGACCAGCTCGAAGATGTCGCCGCGGCGGCGCTGCACCGGCAGGTCACGGACCCTCGTCGGCGCGCCCGTCGTCCGGACCAGGCCGAACAGCGGATCGGTGTGCATGTCCTCGTCCAGGAAACCCGTCAGCACCGCGGGGTAGGACGACGCCAGCGCGCGGTGGCGGCCCAGCACCGGGTCCCACACCGACAGGGCCAGGCAGTCCGACGGCACGATCGCCCGCAGCCCCTCCGCGACGGCCAGCGCCGACCCGGCGGTCCGGCTGCCGTTCCGCCGCAGGAACGACCGGAGGTCCTGGGCCGCACCCAGCGCGGTCATGGCCCGAGACGCTACCCGTCGGATCGCATCCGTCAATCGACCGATTCCGGGGGTCCGCGCAGCATCTAGCTTCCCCGCCGACGGAGCACGCCGACACCGACGGAGGACAGCAATGGAGCTCACCGAGTACGCCGACCTGGACGCGACCGCCCTCGCCGCCCTGATCCGCAGCGGGCAGGTGCATCCCGACGAGGTCGCCCGCACCGCCGTCGCCGCGATGGAGGCGGTGCAGCCCAAGGTGAACGGGCTCGTCGACGGGCCCTTCGAGCGGCCCCTCGGCCACGCCGCCGACGGTCCGTTCGCCGGCGTCCCGTTCGTGATCAAGGACCTCATCGCCCACGCGGCCGGCGTGCCGACCCGCTCGGGCACCCGCCTGCTCGGCGCCGGGGTGCCGATGCCGGAGGACACCCTGCTGATGGCACGGTTCCGTCGCGCGGGGCTCGCGACCCTCGGCCTCACCGCGACCCCGGAGCTCGGTTTCAACGCCAACACCGAGGCCGTCGCGACCGGGTCGGTGCGCAACCCCTGGGACCTCGACCGCAGTCCGGGCGGGTCCAGCGGCGGGTCCGCCGCGCTCGTCGCGGCCCGGGCGCTGCCCGTCGCCCACGGCAACGACGGCGGCGGCTCCATCCGCATCCCCGCCGCCGCCTGCGGGCTCGTCGGGCTCAAGCCCAGCCAGGGCCGCGTCTCCCCCGGCCCGGACTATGCCGACCCGCTGCTCGGGCTCGGGATCGAGTTCGCCCTCACCCGGACCGTGCGCGACTGCGCCGGCCTGCTCGACGCCGTCCACGGCAGCGAGCCCGGCGACCGCTACCTGCTCCCCGGCCCCGTGCGCCCCTACGCCGACGAGGTCGGCGCCGGCAGCAGGCCGCTGCGGATCGCCCTGCACACCGAGCCGTTCTCCGGCAACGGGTCGGTGGACCCGCGGTGCGTCGCCGCGGTGGAGTCCGTCGGCCGCGCCCTCGAGGGACTGGGGCACGTCGTGGAGCGGGCGGCGCCCTCGGTCGATGCCGCCGCGTTCGACGACGCCAACCTCGTCGCCTGGTGCTCCTTCCTCGCCGACGGCATCGACACCATGTGCGCCGCCCTGGGCATCGAGGCAGGTCCCGACAGCCTGGAGGCGACGACGCGCGCCTGCGCCGAGCTCGGGCGCACCCTGCGCGCCGCCGACATCTACGCCGCCGAGCGGGTGTTCAACACGGTCCGCCGCTCGGTCGCGTCCTTCCACCAGACCTGGGACCTCGTCCTCACCCCGACGATGAACGTGCCCAACACCGCCGCCGGGTACCTGAACGCCGACGACGCCTCCCTCGACGCCCGCGGCTGGTACGACCACATCTTCAGCACCGCCGGCTTCACCGCGCTGTCGAACGTCACCGGCAACCCGGCGATCAGCCTGCCCCTGGGCAGCACCGAGGAGGGCTGGCCGATCGGCGTCCAGCTCGTCGCCCCCTACGCCGACGAGGCCACCCTGATCGCGATCGCCGCCGACCTGGAGCGGGCCCTCCCCTGGGCCGACCGCCGTCCCCCGGTCGTCGCGGGGTGACCCCGGTGCGTGGCGGGGCCGGCGCGTGGCGGGGTCCGGCCCTCGCCACGCGGCCGCGTCGTGTCAATGATTCGGCGACAGAAGGAGGGGCCGGACGCCGTGCCTCGAACCCGCGCGCAACCTCACTGCTGTTCCGGCGCCGGATCAGAGCAGTGAGGTTGCGCGCGGGTTGTTCGGCCCCACCCCTGCCGGCCGAGATGCGCGTGAGGGCTGTCGATCGGCCGGAACACCGCGCATCTCGGCGCGGGCGGGCGCGGTCAGCCCGCCGGGTGGCCCGGGTCGATCCAGGGCACGCGCTGTGGGTCGGGGACCCCCTCGATGTCGAGGTTCACCACGATCGGCTCCTGCCCGCTGCGGGTCAGGACGCACTCCAGGGGCTCGTCGTCGAGGGCGTTGATCTCCTGGTGCGGCACGAAGGGCGGCACGAAGATGAACGAGCCCGGACCGCCCTCCGCGGTGAACTCCAGGTCGGCACCCCAGCGCATCCGCGCCACCCCGCGCACGACGTAGATCACGCTCTCCAGCTCGCCGTGGTGGTGCGCCCCGGTCCGCGCGCCGGGATGGATCGTCACCGTGCCCGCCCACAGCCGCTGCGATCCCGTGCGGGAGTGCGTGATCGCGGCGGCCCGGTTCATGCCGGGGGTCTGCGGGGTGTTGGTGTCGAGCGCGTCGGCGGGGACGACGCGGACGCCTGCGGTGCGCCAGTCGGGGGCGGTCATGCCGCGACCCTAGCCACGGGCCCCGACCGGCGCAGCCGGCTCCAGCAGGTCAAACCGGCGCAGCCGCCCCCAGCAGGTCAAACCGGCGCAGCCGGGCCTCCAGCAGGTCGGACCGGCGCAGCCGGCCCCCGGCGGATCAGACCGCCGTGGCCAGGCTCAGGCCGAAGCGGTCGTCGGGGTCGGCCCACCAGCGGGTCAGCTCGAACCCCGCGCCCGCGTACATCTCCCGGACACCGTTGCGGTGGAACTTCGCCGACACCTCGGTGCGCATCTCCTCCCCCGCCGCGAACTCGACGACGAGGTCGAGCGCCCGGACGTGCACGGTCATCGTCCGGGTCGCGCGCAGCCGCATCTCGATCCACTCGTTCTCGGCGTCCCAGACCGCGACATGGGCGAAGTCGTCGGGCACGAAGTCGGCGTCGAGCTCGCGGTTGAGCACGTGCAGGACGTTGCGGTTGAACTCCGCGGTGACGCCCGCCGCGTCGTCGTAGGCGGGTACGACGACCTCCGGGGCGACGACGAGCCCGGTGCCCAGCAGCAACTGCTCGCCCGGGTCGAGCACCGACCGGACGTGGGCGAGGAACGCCGCCCGCTCGGCGGGCAGCAGGTTGCCGATCGTGCCGCCGAGGAACGCGATCATGCGTCGGCCGCCGCGCGGCAGCCGGCCGAGGTCGCGGGTGAAGTCGCCGACGACACCGCGCAGCTCCAGGTCGGGGTACTCGCCCGACAGCGTGTCGAGGGCCCCGCGCAGGGCGGCCTCGCTGACGTCCTGCGGCACGTAGCTGCGCAGGGTGCCCGCGCGGGTGAACGCGTCGAGCAGCAGCCGCGTCTTCGTCGACGACCCCGACCCGAGCTCGACGATCGTGTCGGCGCCCGAGGCGGCGGCGATGTCGTCGACGCTGTCGGCGAGCAGGGCGCGTTCGGTGCGGGTCGGGTAGTACTCGGGCAGCTCCGTGATCTGCTCGAACAGCTCGCTGCCGCGGGCGTCGTAGAACCACTTGGGCGGCAGCACCTTGGGCTCGGCCGTCAGCCCCGCCGCGGCGTCGGCGCGCAGCGCGGCCGAGGCGTCGGACTCGGTGAGGTGGACGTCGAGCGCGGCGAGACTCATCGAATTCCCATCCGATCACCGGCGACGGCGTGGGCGCCGCCGTCGCCGTTGTCGCGGCCCACGGTCGTGAGCGCGTCGAGCTGGTACCGGCCGGGGGTGGCGCGCAGGAGGTGCCGGTCGGGCACCGGTTCCCAGCCGGGTCGGTCGTCGAAGGGTTCGGACACGACGGTGACGGCGGCCCCCGCGCCGCGGTCGGGGTGTGTGCGGACCGACAGGGCGTGGTCCCAGGCTGTGGCCCAGATGGCGGTGCCGTCGGTGAGCAGCAGGTTCAGCCGGGACCCGGGAGCGGCGGCGGCGACGCCGGTGACGACGGCGGCGAGCGCCGCGCCGGGTTCCTCACCGGCGCGCAGCCGGTGCCGGACGAGTGCCCACAGGGTCGCGGAGTCGGTCGGGGCGTCGAGGGTGAGCAGGTCGGCGACGGGCAGGCGGCCGGCGAGCGCGGTGACCGACCCCGGCCAGCCGCGGACGACCCCGTTGTGACTGAACAGCCACCGCCCCTCGGCGAAGGGGGCGGCGGCCGTGGTCACGACGGGCATCCCGACGGTCGCCGACCGGACGGCGGCGAGCACGGCGCCCGACGACGTGGCCGCGGCGAGCGACGCGAACGACGCGTCGGACCACATGGGCCGGTCGCTGCGGTAGCGGACGGGGTCGGCCCCGGCCGCCGGGTACCAGCCGGCGCCGAAACCGTCGGCGTTGACGGTGCCGCCGCCGCGCATGTCCGCAGGCGCCCACGACTGCCGCAGCAGCGCGTGGGAGGGCTCGGTGAGCAGGGCGGACAGCGTCGTCGGTGGGCCGAGGTGGGCGAGATGGCGGCACACGCCGTCACAGCCCCCCGGCGGCGGATTCGACGGGTGTCGCGTCGCGGGCGCAGCGGAACCCGGAGAAGATCTGGCGTCGGACGGGGTGGTCCCAGTTGCGGAAGGTCGCCCGGACCGCCGAGGGGTCGGTGCCGAAGGAGCCGCCGCGCAGGATCTTGTAGTCGCCGCCGAAGAACACCTCGGAGTACTCGGGGTACGGGAACATCTCGAACCCCGGGTAGGAGTGGAAGCCGGAGTCGCACCACTCCCAGACGTCGCCCATGAGCTGGTGCACCCCGTGGGCGGACGCGCCTGCCGGGTAGGCGCCGACGGGTGCGGGCTGCAGGTGGCGCTGACCGAGGTTGGCGTGGGCGGGGGTCGGGTCGTCGTCGCCCCACGGGTAGCGCCTGGAGCGGCCCGTGGCGGGGTCGTGGCGAGCGGCTTTCTCCCACTCGGCCTCGGTGGGCAGCCGCTTGCCGGCCCATGCGGCGTAGGCGGCGGCCTCGTGGAAGCAGACGTGGACGACCGGCTCGTCGGCGGGGACGGGCTCGACGACGCCGAACCGGCGCCGCCACCAGGTCCCGGAGGCGTCGCGCTCCCAGAACTGGGGCGCGACCAGGCCGGCCTCGACGCGGTGCGCCCAGCCGGCCGCACTCCACCACTGTGGGTCGTCGTAGCCGCCGGCCTCGACGAACGCGACGTACTCGCCGCCCGTGACCGGGTAGGTGTCGATGACGAACGCGGGCAGGTCGACCGGGTGGGCGGGACGTTCGTTGTCGAGCGCCCAGGGTTCGACGGAGGTGCCCTGCTCGAACCGCCCGCCCGGGACGAGGACCTCGCGCGGGCCGAGCCGGACCGGGTCGAGGCCCGGGGGCGGCGGGGCGGCGTGCAGGACGGGCGCGCCGACGCGCAGCTGGTGGGTGGCGAGCATCGTCTCGTCGTGCTGCTGTTCGTGCTGCACGATCATGCCGAACGCGAACGCGTTGTCGACGAGGCGCCGCCCCCGCAGCGGGGTCCGGTCGAGCGCGTCGAGCGCCTTGTCGCGTACCTCGGCGACGTAGCTGCGGGCCTCCGGCGGTGTGAGCAGCGGCAGGTCGACACGGCTGGCGCGGCTGTGCTGGAACGCGTCGTAGAGGCCGTCGATCTCCGGGCGCAGCGGTTCGCGACCGCCGACGTCACGCACCAGCCACAGCTCTTCCTGGCTGCCGATGTGGGCGAGGTCCCACACGAGCGGCGACATCAACGGCGAGTGCTGGGCCACGAGGTCGGAGTCGTCGACCGCGTCGGTCAGCGCGGTGCTGCGGGCGCGGGACCGGTCGAGCAGCTCGGCCACCCGGGTGCGCACGGCCTGCTCGTCGAGGGTGGTGGGGTCGATCGTCACGACGGTTGTCCTTCCAGGCCGGGGTCGACGCGGGTGGGCCTGCCCAGGCAGGCCTCGGCCAGCGGTGGGGCGTCGGCGAGCACGTCCCAGGCGTCCTGGGGGTCGACGGGCCAGGCGTGGCGTTCCTCGTCGAGCGGGTCGTCGGCCGGGCACCGGCCCCGCCGGACCTGCCGGGCCGTCATGTCCTCGAGGGCGTCCTGCACGGTCGGGGGCACGTCGAGGGTGCGCAGCGCGGAGCACGCCAGCTCGAACACCGGTGCGGCGGCCGCGGCGAGGGGCCCGTCCTCCAGACCGCAGCGGGCGGCCTCGATCCAGCGTCCGGCCACCGGCCGGGTCAGCTCGCGCACCTGTTCGGTGATCTCACGGCGCGAGAGCAGCGCCACGAGCACCGCCATGGGCAGCGCCCACCGGTCGCCCGCCTGCCCGTCGACGTAGCGGACCTCGAGGTGCCCGTGTGCCCTGACCGGCGGGAACAGGGTCGACACGTGGTAGTCGAGGTCGGCCGTCGTCGGTGGGGTGGGCATCGCGCCGGCGATCCAGTCAGCGAACGTGACGCCCGGCGGCGCGTCCCACGGCCCGTCGTCGCGGCGGACGCACAGCAGCGGGGTGGACAGGACGCGGGCCGCCCAGTCGGCCTCCGGATCGGCCGACAGCGGCGCGGGCGGGAACGTGCGTGCCGGGTCGGCCGAGAGCCAGCACGCCATGCGTGAGGACTTCCAGCCCGTGCGTCGCCCGTGCAGTACCGGCGAGTTGGCGAATGCGGCGAGCAGGACGGGACCGAGGGCGTGCAACGTCTCCCAGCGCAGCGGGAGGTCGGCGGCGGTGCCGACGTCGAGGCACACCTGGACCGCGGTGGTGGAGCACATGCCGCTGCGGCCGTGGGGGCCGTTGCGGTCGAACGCGCGCTCCATCGCCGCGTACCGCGGGAGATCGAGGATGCGTGTCGCCGGCCGGAGGGGATCGGTGGCGCGTGGCTGGACCGTGAGGGCGTGGGCGGCGAGGCGGCGGTGGAGCTCCGCCGCATCGGCCGAGACGGCGCCGATGAGCGATCCGAGATCGGCGAGGGGTGGGCTGGCCAGCTCGACCTGGCCTCCGGGCTCGACCGTCACGGTGGAACCGTGCGGGAGCGGCTGTGCCGGGGACGACGGGACGAGCGTCGTGGGGGCGTGCGGGCCGAGCGCCGCGGCGAGCGTGGCCCTGTTCGGAGGTGCGCCCGGTGAGGCGCCGGCGTGGACGAGCCATTCGAGCTCGACCCCGAGCAGCCGCGGCGGACCGTGCTTGAAACACACCGACGCCACGTAGGCCTCCGCCTCGGACAGGCTGCGCAGCTGCTGCACCCGTGCCTGGGAGGGGCCGGCCATCGGCTCGGCGACACCCGTCTCCTGCATCACCCGGAAAACGGTACTCGCGGGGACCGACATTCGCCGACGATCCGGGAGCGGCCATCAGGTTGCCGGGACACGTCCGGCAGGACTCGGCCGCAATCCGTACGTACGGAATACTGGCTTCGTGCCCCGCGTCAGCTCCGACCAGCTCGAGGCGCGCCGCCGTCAGATCCTCGACGGTGCGCGCGCCTGCTTCGCCCGTCACGGGTACGAGGGCGCGACGGTGCGCAGGCTCGAACAGACCACGGGGATGTCGCGCGGCGCGATCTTCCACTACTTCCGCGACAAGCAGGCACTGTTCCTCGCGATCGCCGAGCAGGATGCGCGGATGATGGCCGAGGTCGTCGCCGAGCAGGGCCTGGTCCAGGTCATGCGCGAGCTGCTCTCCTCCCCCGACAGCCGCCCGGCGGGCTGGACCGGGACGTACCTGGAGATGGCGCGCAAGGCCCGCACGGACCCGACGTTCCGCGAGTCGTGGCAGGCGTACTCGGCGGAGCTGACGGGCGCGACCCGGGCGCGTCTGGAACGGCAGGCGGCCTCGGGCGCGCTGCGCGCCGACGTCGACCTCACGGTGCTGACGCAGTACCTGGAGCTCGTCCTCGAGGGGCTGGTGTCACACCTGGCGATGGGGCTGCCGGCGGGCGAGCTGGGGAACGTGCTCGACGTCGTGGAGCAGTCGGTGCGCCGGGCGGGTGGCTCGCCGGCCGACGTCTGAGCCGGCACCTGTCGACGCTCAGTCGACGAGACCGTCGACACGGTGCGGCCCACCGTGGGGCACCGTGCAGCCGTCGATCCCGCACACCCCGTCGTCCACGTCCACGTCCACATCCACGTCCACGTCGGAGGAGGCCTGCCGGCCGGCGAACTGCGTGCGGTACAGCACCGCGTACCGGCCGTCGGCGGCGAGCAACGCGTCGTGGGTGCCGCGCTCCACCACCCGCCCGGCCTCGACGACGGCGATCGTGTCCGCGGCGCGGACCGTCGAGAGCCGGTGCGCGATGACGACGGCGGTCCGCCCGACGAGCGCCTCGGCCAGCGCCTCCTGCACGGCCGCCTCGGACTCCGAGTCGAGGTGCGCGGTCGCCTCGTCGAGGATCACGACCCGCGGCCGGGCCAGCAGCAGCCGCGCGATCGTCAGCCGCTGACGTTCACCGCCGGAGAGGCGGTAGCCGCGCTCCCCCACGACGGTGTCGAGCCCGTCGGGCAGCGCCGCGACCATGTCGTCGAGGCGGGCGCGGCGCAGCGCCGACCACAGCTCGTCGTCGGAGGCGTCGGGGCCCGCGTAGCGCAGGTTCGCGGCGACCGTGTCGTGGAACAGGTGCCCGTCCTGGGTGACGACGCCGACCGCCCCGCGCAGCGACGCGAACGTCAGGTCCCGCACGTCGACGCCGCCGACCTCGACCGATCCGCTGTCGACGTCGTAGAGCCGCGGGACGAGGGAGGCGATCGTCGACTTCCCCGCACCCGACGACCCGACCAGCGCGAGCATCGTGGCGGGCGCGACCTCGAGATCGACGCCGTGCAGCACCTCGCGGCCGGCGCGGTCGTCGAGCACCGCGACCTCCTCCAGGGAGGCCAGCGACACCTGCTGCGCGCCCGGGTAGCCGAACCGGACGTCGCGGAACACGACGCCGAGCGGCCCGTCGGGCACCGCCACGGCGCCGGGCCGTTCGGTGATCATCGGTTCGAGGTCGAGCACCTCGAAGACCCGCTCGAACGACACCAGCGCGGTCATGACGTCGACACGGGCGTTGGCCAGCGCGGTCATCGGGCTGTAGAGGCGGGTGAGCAGCAGGGCGAGCGAGACGACGGTGCCCGCCTCGATCCGCCCGGTGACGGCGAGCCACCCGCCGAGGCCGTAGACGAGGGCCTGGGCCAGCGCCGACACCAGCGACAGCGCGGTGACGAACACGCGCGACACCATCGCCGTCCGCACCCCGATGTCGCGGACCCGCACGGCGCGGACGCGGAACTCGGCGGCTTCCTCCGCGGGCCGGCCGAACAGGGTCACGAGCGTCGCGCCGGGCGCGGAGAACCGCTCGGTCATCTGCGCGCTCATCGACGCGTTGAGGTTGGCCGACTCGCGGCGCAGGTCGGCGATCCGGTGCCCCATCCGTCGCGCCGGGACGATGAAGACGGGCAGCAGGACCAGCGCGCACAGCGTGACCTGCCACGCGAGGCCGAGCATGACGACGAGCGCGAGGACGAGCGCGATCGCGTTGCTGACGAGGTTCGCGAGCGTCGAGGTGATGGCCGACTGGGCGCCGATCACGTCGTTGTTGAGCCGGCTCACCAGCGCACCGGTGCGGGTGCGGGTGAAGAACGCGATCGGCATGCGCTGCACGTGCTCGTACACCGCGGACCGCAGGTCGACGATCAGCTGCTCCCCCACCCGCGCGGAGAACCAGCGTGACACCAGCCCGAGTGCGGCGTCGCTGACGGCGAGGGCGGCGATCCCGCCGGCGAGGCCGAGGACGACGCCCGCCGCGACCTGCGCCGCGCCCGGCTGCCCGCCACCGCTGTGGACGATGGCGTCGACGACCTTGCCGGCCAGCAGCGGCGTCACCACCCCGATCACGGCGGAGGCGACGGTGAGGACGAGGAACGCGGTGATGCCGCCGCGGTGCGGGCGCGCGAACTCCCAGATCCGCCGGGCCGTGCCCGGGGTGATCTTCCGTGGCGCGTCGGCGGCGCGCACGACGCCGCTCATCACCCTGAACCTGTTGTCCACCCCGTCACCTCCCGGCTGCGCACCTGCGGGAGCCCGGCCGGGAGCCGGTCAGCCCTCGCCCGCTGCCAGCGAGCGCAGCCGGCGCAGCTGCGCGGCGCGTTCGGCGGCGAGCGCCGCCGCGGGGTCGATCCCGTCGGCGACGCCGGCGAGCAGGGTCAGTGTCTCCCGGGCGGCCCCGGCGGGCGCGGCGGTCAGCGCGGTGACGAGCGTGTCGACGGCCGTGTCGAGCTCGGCGGCGGGCACGACCTGCTGGACCAGCCCGATCGCCAGCGCCTCCTCGGCGCCGACCCGGCGGCCCGACAGGCAGATCTCGACGGCGCGGGCGTAGCCGACGGCGCGCACGAGCGGGACGGTGCCGCCGAGGTCGGGGACGATGCCGAGCATCGTCTCGGCCATGCTGAACTGCGCGTCGTCGGCGGCGATCCGCAGGTCGCAGGCCAGCGCGAGCTGGAACCCGCCGCCGATGGCGTGGCCCTGGACGCCGGCGACGGTGAGCCGCTGCGGGTGGCGCAGCCAGACGAAGCCCTCCTGGTAGCGCGCGATCGTGGCGTCGCCCTCGGCGTCGGAGAGCCCGGCGATGTGGCCGATGCCGGGCGTGCCGTCGATGCCTTCGGGGGTGAAGAGCCGCTTGTCGAGCCCCGCGGAGAAGGAACGGCCCGCGCCCCGCACCACGACGGCCCGGACGGCGGCGGGCAGCCCGGCACCGATCGCGGCGAGGGCCGCCCACGTGTCCGGGGTCTGCGCGTTGAGGCGGTCGGGCCGGTCGAGGGTGACCGTCGCCCTGGCGCCGTCGATCGCCAGGGCCACCCCGCCACGGTCGAGGAGCTCGGTGTCGACCGGGCTGTCCCCTGTCGCAGCGTCCACCGGGTGCGCAGCGCTCACGTCGTTCCCGCCTTCGGTCTCGGACGGGGCGGACCGGACGCCCACCCCCGGACGGCGACGCTACCCGTCGCCACCGGGGCGCCCACCGTGCACGTCGGACCAGGGCGTGCACGCCGGGCGTACCTCGCCGGACCCGCGGAGACGGGCCCGCCGGACTACTTCTTCTTGGTGCGGGTCGCGCCGCCCCGTCCGCGCAGCGTCACCCCGGTCTCGCTGAGCACCCGGTGCACGAACCCGTAGGACCGTCCCGTCTGCTCGGCGAGCGCGCGGATGCTCGCGCCCTTCTCGTACTTCTTCTTCAGGTCCGTCGCGAGCTTGTCGCGTTGCGCCCCGGTGATGCGGGCGCCCTTCTTCAGGTCGGCCACACTGACCTCCTCCGCCGCGCCGCGGGCCGTCCGCGGCCCCCGAGCCCCGCTCGGCTCGCGGTGCGGCAATGATCGGCCACCGGCCAGGAACGTGCCAGGTGATCGACTCGATGATCGGTGAACGGTTCCCCCGAACGGATCACGCGGACGGGTGATCATCGCGCTCAGTGGCAGTTCGACGAGGTCATCCGGGTATTTCGGCCCCGCGACGACCGTGTGGCGTGATCGCCGGACGGCGCCACGACGCGCTCAGGCGAGCTGCACCAGTTCCAGGTAGTCCGCCGACCACAGGTCCTCGGTGCCGTCGGGCAGCACGATCACCTTGTCCGGGTCGAGCGCCTCGACCGCGCCGGGGTCGTGTGTCACGAGGATCACAGCGCCGGTGAAGCGGCGCAGCGCGTCGAGCACCTGTTCGCGGCTGGCCGGGTCGAGGTTGTTGGTGGGTTCGTCGAGCAGCAGGACGTTCGCCGAGCTCGACACCAGGCCCGCGAGCGCGAGCCGGGTCCGCTCACCACCGGACAGCGTCCCCGCGGGCTGCTGGAGCTGCTCGCCGGAGAACATGAACGTGCCCAGCACGGTGCGCAGCTGCTGTTCGGGGGTGTCGGGCGAGGCGTGGCGGATGTTCTCCCACACGCTCGCCGACATGTCGAGCGTGTCGTGCTCCTGGGCGAAGTAGCCGGTGCGCAGCCCGTGACCGGGCAGGACCTTGCCCGCGTCGGGCTCCTCGGTGCCGGCGAGCAGCCGCAGCAGCGTCGTCTTGCCGGCGCCGTTGAGGCCCAGCACGACGACCTTGGCGCCGCGGTCGACCGCGAGGTCGACCCCGGTGAACACCTCGAGCGAGCCGAACGCCTTCGACAGCCCTTCCGCCGTGATCGGGGTGCGCCCGCACGGCGCGGGGTCGGGGAAGCGGATCTTGGCGACGCGGTCGTGCTTCTGCTCGGGCTCCAGACCGGCCAGCAGCTCGTCGGCGCGGCGGGCCATGTTCTTGGCCGCCACCGCCTTCGTGGCCTTCGCGCCCATCTTCAACGCCTGCGTGTGCAGCGCCGAGGCCTTCTTCTCGGCGTTGGCGCGCTCGCGGCGGCGGCGCTTCTCGTCGGTCGCCCGCGCGTCGAGGTAGCGCTTCCAGTCCATGTTGTAGACGTCGACCTCGCCGCGGGTGGCGTCGAGGAACCACACCTTGTTGACGACGGCGGCGAGCAGCTCGGTGTCGTGGCTGATCACGACGAGCCCGCCCTCGTGCGAGGACAGGAACGAGCGCAGCCAGGTGATCGAGTCGGCGTCGAGGTGGTTGGTCGGCTCGTCGAGCAGCAGCGTGGTGTTGCTCTGGGCGCCGCCGTCGCTGGCCGCGAACAGGATGCGGGCCAGCTCGACGCGACGGCGCTGACCACCCGACAGCGTCGCGATCTGCTGGGTGAGGACGCGGTCGGGCAGCCCGAGATGGTTGCAGATGCGGGCGGCCTCGGACTCGGCGGCGTACCCGCCGAGGGCGGCGAACCGCTCCTCGATGCGCCCGTACTCGCGGACCGCCTTGTCGTTGTCGGCGTCGACCAGCTCGGCCATGGCCGTCTGCGCCTTCTCCATGCGGCGCAGCAGGTCGTCGAGCCCCTTGGCCGACAGGACGCGGTCCTTCGCGGTGACCCGCAGGTCGCCCTCGCGGGGGTCCTGCGGCAGGTAGCCGACGGGGCTGTTGGCGCCGACCTTGCCGCCGTAGGGCTCGGACTCCCCCGCCAGCACGCGCATCGACGTGGTCTTGCCCGCGCCGTTGCGGCCGACGAGACCGATCCGGTCGCCCGGCTGCACGCGCAGGTCGGCCCCGGACAGCAGGATCCGGGACCCGGCACGCAGTTCCAGGTCGGTGGCGGTGATCACGAGAAGAGCTCCAGAATCCGGGGACGGTCACAGGCAGGCGGGACGGCTCGCACATCGCGCGAGGGCGCTACCCGATCCGGATCACCTGCCCAGGGTACCGGCCCGGTCCCGCGAACCTCGCGGCATATAGGGGGCGACGTCGTCGACGTCACGTCCCGGGTCACGTCCCGGCCCGCCCGCGCGGTCCCCGGCCAATAGGCTCCGGGGTGTGGAGGACATCAGCGGACCCGGCCCGGCGACACCGGTCGACATGACCGGCCGCGCCGCCCTGGTGACCGGTGCGAGCCGCGGTATCGGGCTGGCCGTCGCCGCGGAGCTGCTGCGTCGAGGCGCCGCCGTCACGATCACCGCACGCAAACCCCCGGAGCTCGAGGACGCCGTCGCGGCGCTGGTCGCGGGGCCCGCCGCCGGGGACGCGTCGCGCGTCGCCGGGATCGCCGGCAACGCGGGCGACGCCGACGCCCGCGCCGAGGCCGTCACCCGCACCGTCGCCGCGTTCGGCCACCTCGACGTGCTGGTCAACAACGCGGGCATCAACCCGGTCCACGGCCCGCTCATGGACGCCGACCTCGACGCGGTCCGCAAGATCTTCGACGTCAACGTCGTCGCCGCGCTCGGGTTCGTCCAGCTCGCGCACAGGGCGTGGATGGCCGGGCACGGCGGAGCCGTCGTCAACATCGCGTCGATCGCGGGCATCCGCTCCACGCGCGCCATCGCCGCCTACGGCGCGTCCAAGGCGGCGCTGATCCGGCTGACCTCCGAGCTCGCCGCCGAGCTGGGCCCGCGGATCCGGGTCAACGCCGTCGCGCCGGCCGTCGTGAAGACCCGGTTCGCGACGGCGCTCTACGCCCACGACGAGGAGGGCGTCGCGGCGCGCTACCCCATGCAGCGGCTCGGCACCCCGGCCGACGTGGCGTCGCTGGTCGGCTTCCTCGCCTCCGACGCGGCCTCCTGGATCAGCGGCGAGACCGTCCTGGTCGACGGCGGGCTGCTCGCGACCGGCGGCGCGGGCTGAGCGTGGCCGGCGCGCCTGCAACCGCGGACGTCCTCATCGTCGGGGGCGGGCCGGCGGGCCGCGCGCTGGCCGCGGCGTGCGCGGCCCGCGGACTCCCGACGACGCTGCTCGACCCGGCGCCGCAACGGCCGTGGCGTTCCACCTTCGCCGCGTGGGCCGACGAGCTGCCCCCCGACCTCCCGGCCGACGTCGTGGCCTCCCGCGCGACGGGCCGGGCGGTCGCCGTCGGCGAGCACTTGCTCGGCTGGGACTACGCGGTGCTCGACACCCCGGCGCTGCGCGCCCACCTCGACGACGCCATGGACCGCGGGGGCGTCCGCGTCGTCACGGGCCGGGCCGCGGCGCTGCTGTCGCCGCACCGCGTCGCCGTGACCGGCGGCGAGGAGGACTCCGTCACCGCGCGGATCGTCGTCGACGCCGGTGGCCACCGCAGGCCGTTGGGTGCCGGCCCGTGGCGGGACCGGGTCCACGCCGAGCAGACCGCGCACGGCGTCGTGGTCCCGGCCGCCGCGGCCGCACCGGTCGTGGCAGCGGGCGAGGCGCTGTTCATGGACTGGCGCCCGGACCACGGCGCCGGCGGCTGGCCGACGTTCCTCTACGGCGTCCCCCTCGGTGACGGCACGGTGCTGCTGGAGGAGACCTCGCTCGCCCGGCGTCCCGGGCTGCCGCTGGACGTGCTGCGCGACCGGCTGCACGCCCGGCTGGCCCACCACGGCATCCCGGTGCCCACCGACGCCCGCGTCGAACGGGTCCGGTTCCCCGTCGACACGCCCCGCGACAGCCGCCCGGGCGTCCTCGGGTTCGGGGCCGCCGCACCGCTGATCCATCCCGCCACCGGGTTCAGCGTCGCCACCGCGCTGACACTCGCCCCACGGGTCGCCGCCGCCCTCGCCGGGGCGCTCGGCGACGGCGACACCGGTGCCGCCGCGGTCGCACGCGCCGACCGCGACGTGCTGTGGACGCCCGGCGCCCGCGCGGTGCACGCGCTGCGTCGCCGCGGGCTGGAGGCGTTGCTGCGCATGCCGTCGCAGGCTGTGCCGGCGTTCTTCGACACGTTCCTCGCGCTGCCCGCCCGGCACCGCTGGGCCTACCTGACCGCCCGCGACGACCTGGGCGCCACCACGGCCGCGATGACCGCACTGTTCGGCCGGTCCCGCTGGGGGCTGCGCGGGCGGCTCGTCGGGCCCGCGATGCTCCCGGCCGCGCCGGCGCTGGGACCCGATCCGGGTGACCGTCGCGCGCCGGGCGCCGCACAACGCCGTTACCGGCGGTAGCCTCCGCGCACGGACCGTGGCGGTCCGGCCCGACCCACACCCCGCGCGCCTGCGGAGCCGGAGGACCCATGCCCGCCTACAAGACCATCGTCGTCGGCACCGACGGCTCGGCGACGTCGTTCGCCGCCGTCGACCGGGCCGGTGGGGTCGCCGCGGACACCGGGGCCCGGCTGCTCATCGTGTCCGCCTACACCCCGGCCGATCCCGGCGACACCGCCGCCGCCGAGGACGCCCTCAAGGGCGAGGCCCACCTCGTGCGCGGGTGGACCCCGGCCGAGGAGGCACTGCGCGAGGCCGCGGACCGGGCCAGGGCCGCCGGCGCCACCGACGTCGCGACCCACGCCGTCGACGG
This sequence comes from Pseudonocardia sulfidoxydans NBRC 16205, assembly GCF_007989085.1. Taxonomy (GTDB): domain Bacteria; phylum Actinomycetota; class Actinomycetes; order Mycobacteriales; family Pseudonocardiaceae; genus Pseudonocardia; species Pseudonocardia sulfidoxydans. The sequence goes on along the minus strand of NZ_BJVJ01000049.1, from coordinate 27,192 downwards.
ATCCCCCGTCGACGTCCTGCGCGCCGCGGTCCGCGACCACGACGCCGACCTGCTCGTCGTCGGCAACCGCGGACTGAACACGTTGTCGGGCAGGCTGTTGGGCTCGGTCCCGTCCGACGCGGCCCGCCGTGCCGGTGTCGACGTGCTCATCGTCCACACCACCTGACCACGGCCCGGACGGGTCGTGAGTGGCGATGGTCGCCATGGCGACCATCGCCACTCACAGGGGTGTCAGACGCGGAAGCCCAGGGCGCGCAGCTGCTCGCGCCCGTCCTCGGTGATCTTCTCCGGGCCCCACGGCGGCATCCAGACCCAGTTGATCCGGATGTCGTCGACGAGGCCGCCCGTCGGGCCGCTGGTCAGCGCCGCGCGGGTCTGCTCCTCGATCACGTCGGTCAGCGGGCAGGCCGCCGACGTCAGCGTCATGTCGATGACCGCGGTCTTCTCCTCGACCGCCAGCCCGTACACCAGACCCAGGTCGACGACGTTGATCCCCAGCTCGGGGTCGACGACGTCGCGCATGGCCTCCTCGATGTCGTCCAGCGAGGTGTCACCCGCAGCCGGAGCCGCGGGTGGTTCCGGCATTCCTGCCGCGCCGCGGACGACCTCGTCCGTGTCGGTCACGGTCTCGTCAACGGTGTCGCTCATGCCTCCACCTTCCCGTCCTGGACCCGGACGACAGCGTCCTTGAACGCCATCCACCCGAGCAGCGCGCACTTGACGCGCGCCGGGTACTTGGCCACTCCCGCGAAGGCCACGGCGTCGCCGAGGACCTCCTCGTCGGGCTCGACCTTGCCACGGCCCTGCGCCATCTCCTGGAAGGCGGCCAGGACCTTCATCGACTCCTCGACGGTCTGCCCGATCACCAGGTCGGTGAGCACCGAGGCCGACGCCTGGCTGATCGAGCAGCCCAGCGTCTCGTGGGAGACGTCGAGGACCTTCTCACCGGCGTCGTCGAGCTTGACGCGCAACGTGATCTCGTCGCCGCACGTCGGGTTGATCTGCTGCGACTCGGCGTCGAACGGGTCCTTCAGACCCGACCCGTGCGGCGACCGGTAGTGGTCCAGGATGATCTCCTGGTACATCTGCTCGAGCTGCATCTACCGGCCCGTCCCGAAGAACTCCTGGGCCGCGCGCACGCCGTCGGCGAGCTGGGCGACCTCGTCGACCGTCGTGTAGACGTGGAACGACGCCCGCACGGTCGCCGCGACGCCGAACCGGCGGTGCAGCGGCCACGCGCAGTGGTGACCGACGCGCACGGCGATGCCGCGGTCGTCGAGCACCTGGCCGACGTCGTGAGCGTGCACCCCGTCGACGACGAACGCCACCGTCCCGCCCCGGGCCTCCAGCGAGTCCGGGCCGACGATCCGCACCCCCGGTACCTCGCGCAGCGTGTCGAGCGCGACCTGGGTGAGCGCCATCTCGTGGGCGTGCACGTTCTCCATGCCCAGCGCCGTCAGGTAGTCGACGGCCGCGCCCAGGCCGACGGCCTGCGACGTCATCGGGACGCCCGCCTCGAACCGCTGCGGCGGGGGCGCGTAGGTGGAGCCCTCCATGCGGACCAGCTCGATCATCGAGCCACCCGTGAGGAACGGCGGCATGGCCTCCAGCAGCTCGGTGCGCCCGTAGAGCACGCCGACGCCGGACGGGCCGAGCATCTTGTGCCCGGAGAACACCGCGAAGTCGACGTCGAGCGCCCGCAGGTCGACCGGCAGGTGCGGCACCGACTGGCACGCGTCGAGCAGCACCAGCGCACCGACGGCGCGGGCACGGCGCACCAGCTCCTGCACCGGGGCGACCGACCCCAGCACGTTGGACTGGTGGGCGAACGCCACGACCTTGGTGCGCTCGGACAGCTCCAGCGCGTCGACGTCGATGCGGCCCTCGTCGGTGACCGGGTACCAGCGCAGGGTGGCGCCGGTGCGCCGGCACAGCTCCTGCCACGGCACCAGGTTCGCGTGGTGCTCCAGCTCCGTCACGACGATCTCGTCGCCCGGGCCGAGCGCGAACCGCTCGGACTCGGGGCCGAGGCCGGTGCGGATCGAGGAGTTGCTCATCGCGTACGCGACGAGGTTGATGCCCTCGGTCGCGTTCTTGACGAAGACCAGCTCGTCCGGGTCGGCCCCGACGAACGCCGCGATGCGGGCACGCGCCGACTCGTAGGCGTCGGTGGCCTCCTCGGCCAGCTGGTGCGCGCCGCGGTGGACCGCCGAGTTGTGCTGCTCCAGGAACTCACGCTCGGCGTCGAGCACCTGGCGCGGGCGCTGCGAGGTCGCCCCCGAGTCGAGGTAGACCAGCGGGCGGCCGTCGCGGACGGTGCGCGACAGGATCGCGAAATCGGGGCGCAGGACCGCCGGGTCGAGCCCGGCCAGGCCCGCGCCGGCGGGGGCCTGCGCCGTGGTCACGACGCAGCCGCCGCGGCACCGGTGAACTTGACGTACCCGTTGGTCTCCAGCTCGTCGGCCAGCTCGGCGCCACCGGACTCGACGACGCGACCGCCCGCGAAGACGTGCACGTAGTCGGGGGTGATGTGCTTGAGGATGCGGGTGTAGTGCGTGATCAGCAGGACACCCACGTCGCCGGCCGCCTTGTAGCGGTTGACACCCTCGGACACGACGCGCAGGGCGTCGACGTCGAGGCCGGAGTCGGTCTCGTCGAGGATCGCGACCTTCGGCTTGAGCAGCGACAGCTGCAGCACCTCGTGGCGCTTCTTCTCACCACCGGAGAAGCCCTCGTTGACGCTGCGCTCGGCGAACGCCTGGTCGATCTCCAGGTCGTCCATCGCGCCCTTGACCTCCTTGACCCAGGTGCGCAGCTTCGGCGCCTCGCCGCGCACCGCGGTGGCCGCGCTGCGCAGGAAGTTCGCCATCGACACGCCCGGGACCTCGACGGGGTACTGCATCGCGAGGAACAGCCCGGCGCGGGCCCGCTCGTCGACGGTCATCTCGAGCACGTTCTCGCCGTCGAGGAGGACCTCGCCGCCGGTGATCTCGTACTTGGGGTGGCCGGCGATGGCGTAGGCCAGCGTCGACTTGCCGGACCCGTTGGGGCCCATGATCGCGTGGGTCTCGCCGGCGCGGACCGTGAGGTCGACGCCGCGCAGGATCTCCTTGGCACCGGCGTCGGTGGTGACCGACGCGTGCAGGTCCTTGATCTCCAGAGTGGACATGGTGTTCTCGGTGACTCCGTGCTCGTGGCGGGTGGGGTGCAGGGCTCGGGTGCCGGGCTCAGACGCCGGTGACGGCCAGTTCGGCCTCGACGGCGGCCTCGAGACGCTCGCGCAGCTCGACGATCGGGATCCGGTTGAGGATCTCGCCGAAGAAGCCGCGGACGACCAGGCGGCGCGCGACGTCCTCGGGGATGCCGCGGCTCTGCAGGTAGAACAGCTGCTCGTCGTCGAAACGGCCGGTGGCGCTGGCGTGGCCGGCGCCGGCGATCTCGCCGGTCTCGATCTCCAGGTTCGGCACCGAGTCGGCCCGCGCGTGCGCGGTCAGGACCAGGTTGCGGTTGAACTCGAAGGTCTCGGTCTGCTCGGCGGCCGCGCGGATCAGCACGTCGCCGATCCAGACGGTGTGCGCGTCGGTGACGCCCTCCTCGCCCTGCAGGGCGTTCTTGTAGAGGACGTTCGACGAGCAGTTCGGCGTCGAGTGGTCGACCAGCAGCCGCTGCTCGAGGTGCTGGCCGGCGTCGGCGAACCCGAGGCCGAACAGCTCCGCCGAGCCACCGGGGGCGGTGTAGTTGACGGTCGGGCTGACCCGGACCAGGTCGCCGCCGAACGCGATGGACGTCGCGACGATCGTCGCGTCGCGGCCCAGCGCGATGTGCTGGCCGCTGACGTGCACGGCGTCGTCGGCCCACTCCTCGGTGACGACGACGACCAGCTTCGACCCGTCGGCGACGACGAACTCGATGTTGTCGGCCAGCGCGCCCGACCCCCGGCCCTCGACCACGACGGTGGCCTGGGCGTGCGGGGTGGTGCGGATCTGCAGGTGCGCGACCGCGGTGGCGCCGGTGCCCGGGCCGTTCAGCGTGATCGTGACCGGCTCCGGGGTGCCGTCGAGGGTGACGACGGTGGCCTCGCGGAACGCCGACCACGCCTGCGCGGCGACGCGGTCGGCCGGGACGCCGCCCTTGCCGATGCGCGCGTCGTCGCGGCCGACGGTCTCGACGGTGACCCCGTCGGCAGAGCCGTCACCGGCCGCGACCTCGATCGCGGCGGTGCCGTCGAACGTCGCCGTGCCGTCGTGGAGCCCGCGCAGGCGCTTCATGGGGGTGAAGCGCCAGTTCTCCTCACGGCCGCCGGGGACCTCGAAGGCCTCGACGTCGTAGGACAGGAAGCGCTCCATGGCACCCGACGGCGGGACACCGCCCTGCCCGTACTTCCCCTCGGCCGCGGTGGCGACAGTCTCGGACGAGCTCATCCGACCGAACCCTCCATCTGCAGCTCGATGAGCCGGTTGAGCTCCAGCGCGTACTCCATGGGCAGCTCGCGCGCAATGGGCTCGACGAACCCGCGCACGACCATCGCCATGGCCTCGTCCTCGGTCAGGCCGCGGCTCATCAGGTAGAACAGCTGGTCGTCGCTCACCTTGGAGACCGTGGCCTCGTGCCCCATCGAGACGTCGTCGGTGCGGACGTCGACGTAGGGGTAGGTGTCGGACCGGCTGATCGTGTCGACGAGCAGCGCGTCGCACTTCACCGTCGAGCGGGAGTTCTTCGCCCGCGCGTTGACCTGGACCAGCCCACGGTAGGAGGTGCGGCCACCGCCGCGCGCCACCGACTTCGAGATGATCGTCGACGAGGTGTTGGGCGCCAGGTGGACCATCTTCGCGCCGGCGTCCTGGTGCTGGCCCTCGCCCGCGAACGCGATCGAGAGGACCTCGCCCTTGGCGTGCTCGCCCATGAGGAACACGGCCGGGTACTTCATGGTCACCTTGGAGCCGAGGTTGCCGTCGACCCACTCCATGGTCGCGCCCTCCTCGGCCTTGGCGCGCTTGGTGACCAGGTTGTAGACGTTGTTCGACCAGTTCTGGATGGTCGTGTAGCGGCAGCGGCCGCCCTTCTTCACGACGATCTCGACGACGGCCGAGTGCAGCGAGTCCGACTTGTAGATCGGCGCCGTGCAGCCCTCGACGTAGTGCACGTAGGCACCCTCGTCGACGATGATCAGCGTCCGCTCGAACTGGCCCATGTTCTCGGTGTTGATCCGGAAGTAGGCCTGCAGCGGGATGTCGACGTGCACGCCCGGCGGCACGTAGATGAACGACCCGCCCGACCACACGGCCGAGTTCAGCGCGGAGAACTTGTTGTCCCCCGACGGGATCACGGAGCCGAAGTACTCCTTGAACAGCTCCGGGTGCTCACGCAGGCCGGTGTCGGTGTCCAGGAAGATGACGCCCTGCTCCTCCAGGTCCTCACGGATCTGGTGGTAGACGACCTCGGACTCGTACTGCGCGGCGACACCGGCGACGAGGCGGGCCTTCTCGGCCTCCGGGATGCCCAGCTTGTCGTAGGTGTTCTTGATGTCCTCGGGCAGGTCCTCCCAGGAGGCGGCCTGCTTCTCCGTCGAGCGGACGAAGTACTTGATGTTGTCGAAGTCGATCCCCGACAGGTCGGAACCCCAGCGCGGCATCGGCTTGCGCTCGAAGAGGTTGAGCGCCTTGAGGCGGAACTCGAGCATCCACTCGGGCTCGTTCTTCAGGCGGGAGATGTCGGCGACGACGTCGGCCGACAGGCCACGCCGTGCGGACGCGCCGGCGACGTCCGGGTCGCTCCAGCCGAAGTCGTACCGGCCGAGCGTCGCGAGCGTCTCCTCCTGCGTCAGCTGAGGCTGCACCTCAGGAGCGGTCGTCATTCGGGCTGCCTCCCTGTCGGGACCGTGGTGGTCGTCCCTGTGGTGGTCGTGAGGGCGTGATCCTCCGGCGGCACGGGCACCGTTGCCCGGGGCCCGGAGTGATCGGTTCCGAGCCGCCGCAGGACATCCGAGGTGTCCTCCAGCGGAACGTGTGTGGTGCACGTGGCGTCGCCACGCGCGATCGTGGCCAGGCGTTGCACGTGCGTACCCAGCAGCTGCGCGAACGCCTTGGTCTCGGCCTCGCACAGCTCGGGGAACTCGGCGGCGACATGGGCCACCGGGCAGTGGTGCTGGCACAGCTGCACGCCGTGGACCGCCGAGCGGGCCTGCGCAGCGTAGCCACGGGCCGTGAGGACCTTGGCCAGCGCGTCGGCCCGCGCGTCCGGCGAGTCGGCCTCGCGGATCTCCTCCGCGGCCTGCGGACCGAGCAGCTCCAGCACCCGGTTCTCGGCGAACGCGCTGACCGCGGTGCCGCCCGCCGTCTCGGCGAGGAACCGCAGCGCGCTCGCGGCGAGGTCGTCGTAGCCGTGACCGAAGCGGACCCGGCCCGCGTCGGTGAGCAGGTACTCGCGGGCGGGACGGCCACGGCCGCGGTTGGCGCGACGCGAGGCCTGGCGGGCCTCGGCCTCGCCGTCGGCGATCAGTGCGTCGAGATGGCGACGGACCGCGGCACCCGAGAGCTCCAGCTCCCCGGCGACGGCGGCCGCGGTGACCGGACCCTGCTCCAGCAGCAGGCGTGCGACGGCCAGGCGGGTGCCACCGTCGGCGGCGGTGCCCTGGTCGGGCCCCTGTTCCGCGACGGCTTCCACGACGGCGCTGCCTCCCTCGTCGGGGCGCCCGGCTGTTTTCACAACACCAGTGTTGCTTATTTAGGGCCGAGGGGCAAAGGGACCCCGCCCGTCGGGTGAGCGCCGTCACCGGACCCCCCGCTCGCTACCCTCGCCGACATGGCCGCACCGGGGCTCGACACGTCCGGGCCCGGCGCCGCCGGGTCCCCCGGTCCGCCGCCCGCCCCGGCGGACCCACGCGCCCGCGACCGCCGGGATCCGTCCCGCACCGCCCGCCGCTTCGGGCTCACCGGCGCGCTGCTCATGGCCTTCGGGGCACTGGGCGCGGGCGCGCTGCCCGTCCCCAACCCGCTCAACGGCCTGCGCATCCTCGGGCTGCCCGGGCGCAACGTGACCGTCGCGATCGCCATCACCTACGCGGGCATGGGCATGCTCGTCCTCGCGTGGCTGTGGATCGGCCGGATGCTCAACGACAAGGGGGCGGTCGCCCCGGCGCCCGACCGGATGCAGCTCGCCCGCACCGGGATCCTCTGGGCGCTGCCCCTGTGCGCGGCGCCACCACTGTTCTCCAAGGACGTCTACAGCTACCTCGCGCAGTCGGCGATCACCGCCCGCGGCATCGACCCCTACGTGCTCGGACCCGCGCAGGCCCTCGGCGTCGACGACCCGCTCACCCGCGCCATCCCGACGATCTGGCGCGACACCCCCGCCCCCTACGGGCCGCTGTTCCTCGGGCTCGGCCGCGGCATCACCGCCCTGTCGGGCGACGACGTCGTCCTCGGGCTGTTCCTGCACCGCATCCTCGCCCTCGTCGGCGTGGGACTCGTGCTGTGGGCGCTGCCCAAGCTCGCCCGCCGCTGCGGCGTCGAACCCGGCCTCGCCCTGTGGCTCGGCGCGGTCAACCCGCTCGTGCTGTTCCACCTCGTCAGCGGCATCCACAACGAGGCACTGATGATCGGGCTCATGCTCGCCGGGCTCGAACTCGGTCTGCGGGCCACCGGGCCGCTCGGCTGGGTCCCGGGCGCGGCGCTGATCACGGCCGCGGCCGCCGTCAAGGTCCCCGCGCTGCTCGCGCTCGGGTTCCTCGGGATGTACCTGGCCCGCAGGCGAGGTGGCCGGGTCCGCGACGTCGCGTTCGTCGCCGCCGTCCTCGCCGCGGTGGCCGCCGCGGTACTCGTCGCCCTGGGCTGGGCCACCGGTCTCGGGTTCGGCTGGGTCCACACCCTCGGCACCGCGAACAGCATCCGCAGCTGGATGTCGCTCGCCACCGACCTCGGGCAGCTGTCCGGCCAGCTGGGCATCCTCGTCGGGCTCGGCGACCACACCGACAGCACGCTCATGCTCACCCGCGGCATCGGCGGCCTCGCCGCCGCCGCACTCTGCGCCATGCTGCTGTTCGCGACGCTGCGCGGCCGGGTCGACCCCGTCACCGGGCTCGGTGCCGGGCTCGGCGCGGTCGTGCTCCTCGGGCCCGTCGTACACCCCTGGTACCTGCTGTGGGCGGCCATCCCGCTCGCCGCGACCCGCGGGCTGCCCCGCTACCGCCGGGCCGCGCTCGCCGCGTCGGCCGTGCTCGCCGTGATGGTGCCGCCCACCGGCGCCGACTTCGACTTCCGCGCCTACCAGCTGCCCATGGCGATCGTCGCCGGGTTGGTGCTGGTCGTGGCCGCCGCCCTCGTCGTCCGGCGCCGCCACCGGGTGCCGGGCGGCCCTGACCGGCCGGGCTCCCCGACACGCTCCGTAGACTCCGCGACGTGAGTCTGCCTGCCGACGGGCCGCCCGGATCGACGTCGCCCGGATCGGCCGTCACCGTGCGGGGCCTCGTCAAGCGGTACGGGACGACCGCCGCGGTCGACGGTGTCGATCTCGACGTGCCCGCCGCGAGTGTCCTCGCCCTCCTCGGTCCCAACGGCGCCGGGAAGACGACGACCGTCGAGATCTGCACCGGGTTCCGCCGCGCCGACGCCGGCGAGGTCCGCGTCCTCGGGATCGACCCCGCCGGCGCGCCCGACGCGCTGCGCGCCCGCATCGGCGTCATGCCCCAGGGCGGCGGCGCCTACCCCGGAGTGCGCGCCGCCGAGATGCTGCGCCTGGTCGCCACCTGCTCCGCGCACCCCCTCGACGTCGACGACCTGATCGAGGTCCTCGGCCTCGGCTCCTGCGCCCGCACCCCCTACAAGCGCCTCTCCGGCGGCCAGCAGCAGCGCCTCGCGCTGGCCTGCGCCGTCGTCGGCCGCCCCGAGCTGGTGTTCCTCGACGAGCCGACCGCGGGCATGGACCCGCAGGCCCGCCGGCTCGTGTGGGAGCTCGTCGAGAGCCTGCGCCGCGACGGCGTCGCCGTGCTGCTCACCACGCACCTCATGGAGGAGGCCGAGGCGCTCGCCGACGACGTCGTCATCGTCGACCACGGACGTGTCGTCGCCCACGGCAGCCCGGCCGAGCTCACCACCACCGGCGACGGGCAGGAACTGCGTTTCCGCGCCCGCGCCGGCATGGACGTCGCCGAGCTCGCCGCCGCACTGCCCACCGGCTACCAGGCCGCCGAACCCGCGGCCGGGCGCTACGTCGTGCAGGGCCGGATCGACCCGCCCGTGCTGTCGGCCGTGACGAGCTGGTGCGCCGCGCAGGGCGCACTGGCCGACGACGTGCGGATCACCCGCCGCAGCCTCGAGGACGTCTTCCTCGACCTCACCGGACGGGAGCTGCGCTCGTGACCGCCCCAGGACATTTCGCCCCGGGCACCTTCACCCCCCGGCCCGGCCGCGGTGCGCTGGGCCGGATGCTCGCCGCGCAGTCGGCGCTCGAGCTCAAGCTCGCGCTGCGCAACGGCGAGCAGGTGCTGCTCACCCTGCTCATCCCGATCGTGCTGCTCGTCGGGCTCAGCCTGGTCGACGTCATCGACCTGCCCGAGCCGCGCGTCGACTCCGTCTTCGCGAGCGTGCTCGCCCTGGCCGTGATGTCGACGGCGTTCACCGGGCAGGCCATCGCGTTCGGCTTCGACCGCCGCTACGGCGTGGTGCGCCGGCTCGCGGCCACCGCGCTGCCGCGCTGGCTGCTCGTCGCCGGCCGGCTCGTCGCCGTCCTGGGCACCGTCGTCGTGCAGGTCGTGGTGCTGGGGCTGATCGCGCTCGCCCTGGGCTGGCGTCCCGGCGGCGGCGTCGCGACCGCGCTCCTGCTCGTCCTGCTGGGGTGCGCCGCGTTCGGCGCGCTCGGGCTGCTGCTGGGCGGCACGCTGCGCGCCGAGATCGTCCTCGCGCTGGCCAACGTCGTGTGGTTCGTGCTGCTGCTCGGCGGCGGGATCGTCGTGCCGCTGGCCACGCTGCCCTCCGGCCTCGCGGCCGTCGCGGCACTGCTGCCGTCCGGGGCGCTCGCGGAGGGGCTGCGCATCGCGCTGTCGGGTGCCGACGGTTCGCTCGTGCAGCCGGTCCTGGTGCTGGCCGTCTGGGCCGTCGTGGGCGGGGTCGCCGCGTCACGGCTCGTCCGCCTGACCTGACCGGCCCACCTCACCTCACCTCGTCCGCCGCACCTCACCTCACCGAGCGTGTCGTGAGCGCAGGTTCGCCGCGCTGGTGACACGCCCGCGTTGACGACCCGCGTCGAACGTGTGATCAGCGCGACCCGGGAGCGCTCGTGACACGTTCGCGGGTGCCCGGCCTGTCTCCGGTGCGCGTGGCGGGCCGGTGCGCAGCACCTGCCCGTCGAGCGGGTCACCAGCGCGGATCTCGGACCCTCACGACACGTTCGGTGCGAGAAGCACCGCCGAGCGTGTGATCAGCGCGGTCGGGCGGCGCTGATCACACGTTCGACGTCGGGCGTGGAGTGCGGGACCGCGTCCGTTTCGTCCGCTTCTACAGGTTGTAGCGCCAACCCGACCGCGGTGCGGCGGCCGCAGGCGGCGCCTTCTACCATCGGGTCGTGGCCCGATCCTCGCTGCTCGACCGCCTGCCCGTGACGCCCCCGGTGCTGATGGTGCGGCTCGCCATCGCGGCCGTGGTCGCGCAGATCGGCATCGCGGTCACCGGGTCGGTCGTGCGGGTCACCGGGTCCGGACTGGGCTGCCCGACGTGGCCGCAGTGCAACCCCGGCAGCCTGATCCCCGTCGCGCACCCGGAACTGCTGCCGCTGCACCAGTGGGTGGAGTTCGGCAACCGGCTGCTGGCCGTCGTCGTCGTACTCGTCTCCGGTGCGTGCCTGCTCGCCGCGATCGCGGCCCGGCCCCGCCGCAAGCGGCTGATCTGGCTGGCCGCCGCGATGCCGCTGGGTGTCGTCGCGCAGGCCGTCATCGGCGGCATCACCGTGCTGGCCGGGCTCGCGTGGTGGAGCGTGATGCCCCACTTCCTGGCCTCGATCGTGCTGGTGTGGCTCGCCGTCGAGCTCGTGGCCGAGGCGCGCAACGGCGGCCCGACCACGCCGGTCGTCCCCCGGGCCGTCCGCGCGCTCGTCGTCGTGTCGACGGTCGTGCTCGTCGCCCTGCTCGCGGCCGGGACGCTCGTCACCGCCGCCGGCCCGCACGCGGGCGACTCCGCGACCCCGCGCCTCGACATCCCGGTGCCGGCGCTGGCGCAGCTGCACGCCGACCTGCTCTTCGGCTACCTCGGTCTCGTCGTCGGCCTCGGGTTCGCCCTGTGGGCGACGGACGCGCCCGCACGGGTCCGGCGCCGCTACTGGTGGCTCGTCGGCGTCGTGCTGGCACAGGGCGCGCTGGGTGGCATCCAGTACGGCCTGGGCGTCCCCGAGGTGCTCGTCTCGTTCCACGTCCTCGGCGCGGCGCTGGTCACCGCGGCCGCCGCGGCGGTCTGGACGTCGACGCGCTCGCCGATCCGCGGCACCGCGCCGATCCACCCCGCCACCGCCCCCGCACCCGCCACACCTGCTCCCGGCCCCGGCCACGCCCCCGCCGACGCCGAGCCGACCACCGCCGACGCGCCGGCCGACGGCTCGGCGGTCCACGCTCAGTCCTGAGCCGGACGCTTCTGATCTTCCCCGCACATCGGCAAGGAGGCCGTGAATGCGCGCAGTCCAGGTGACCGAGCCCGGCGGGCCCGAGGTCCTCACCCTCGTCGACCTCCCCGAACCCGAGCCCGGGCCCGGGGAGCTGCTCGTCGACGTCGCCGCCGCGGGTGTGAACTTCATCGACACCTACCAACGCAGCGGCCTCTACCCGATGGACACGCCCTACGTCGCGGGTCTGGAGGGCGCGGGCCGGGTCCGGGCGGTGGGCGACGGCGTCTCGAACGTCGCGGTGGGCGACCGGGTCGCGTGGAGCGAGCAGCTGGGCAGCTACGCCGACGCGCTCGTCGTGACGGCCGACAAGGCCGTGCCCGTCCCCGACGGGGTGTCCGACGACCACGCCGTCGGCGCGCTGCTGCAGGGCATGACCGCGCACTTCCTCGTCACCGACACGTTTCCCGTCTCCCCCGGCGACACCGTGCTGGTCACGGCCGCCGCGGGCGGGGTCGGGCTGCTGCTGACCCAGATGGTCACGGCGCGGGGCGGGCGGGTCGTCGCCACGGTGTCGACGCCCGAGAAGGAGGAGCTGGCGCGCGCCGCGGGCGCGGCGGAGGTGGTGCGCTACACCGAGGTCGACGACCTGGCCGGCGCGATCCGCGAGGCGGCGGGCGGGGAGGGTGTGGCGGTGGCCTACGACAGTGTCGGCGCCACGACGTTCGACGCCAGCCTCGCGAGCCTGCGCCGGCGCGGCATGCTGGTGCTGTTCGGCGGGGCGAGCGGGCCGGTCCCGCCGGTCGACCCGCAGCGGCTCAACGCGCAGGGCTCGGTGTTCCTGACCCGCCCCAAGCTGTTCGACCACATCGCCGACCGCGACGCGCTGCTGGCCCGGGCCGCCGCGGTGTACGGCGAGGTCGCCGCCGGGACGCTCGACGTGCGCATCGGCGGCCGCTACGCCCTCGCGGAGGCCCGCACCGCGCACGAGGACCTGGAAGGCCGCCGCACCACCGGGAAGCTGCTCCTGCTGCCCTGACTCCGCCGGCCGCCCTGGCCCCGGGTCAGCCGACCCGGTCGGACAGCGACACGACGATCCCCTCGGGGCCGCGCACGTAGGCCATCCGCACGCTGCCGTCGAACTCGCTGCCCTCGTACTCGCCGATGCCACCGACGAGCCCGTAGCCGTCGGCGGCCACCGCGGCGACGGCGGCGTCGAGGTCCTCGACCTCGAAGCACACGTTGCGCAGGCCGAGCTCGTTGGCCATCGCCGTGGGCGAGCCGGGCACGTGGTCGGGCGTCACGAATCGGGACAGCTCGAGCCGCGTCCCCCCGTCGGGCGGGCGGAGCATCACGATCTCGCAGTGCGCGCCGGGGATGGCGCAGACGGTCTCGACGAACTCGCCCTGCACGGTGCCGCTGCCCTCGACCTCGAGCCCCAGCCCGACGAAGAACGCCGTCACCGCGTCGAGGTCGGCGACGGTGATGCCGATGTGGTCGAAACGTCGTACGTGTGTCACGGGGTCCGTCCTTCGCTGGTCTGCCTGCTGGTTCGACCAGGGGACGCAGCCGCGGACGGATTCTCGACAACGCCCGTCGGACAGCGGCCCGTCAGAAGGGCAGGCCGAACACCGGCAGGCCGACGGCCGCGTCGACGGCGATCGCGGCGAACAGCACGCACAGGTAGATGTTCGACAGGTGGAACAGCTTCATCGGAGTCACGTCGCGGCCCGCCTTGACCGCGGAGTGCATCCGGTGGCTGCGGTAGACGAAGTAGGCCCCGCCCAGCACGGCGACACCGGCGTAGATCCACGACGTCACCGGCAGGAGCAGCAGCGTCCACAGCGCCATCACCCAGCTGTAGACCACGATCCGCACCGACACCTGCGTCGGTGTGGCGACGACCGGCAGCATCGGCACGCCGGCCGCGGCGTAGTCGTCGCGGTAGCGCATGGCCAGGGCCCAGAAGTGCGGCGGCGTCCAGAAGAAGATCACACCGAACATGACCAGGGCGGGCCAGCCGACGTCGCCGGTGACCGCGGCCCAGCCGATGACGACGGGCATGCAGCCCGCGGCGCCGCCCCACACGATGTTCTGTGACGTCCGCCGCTTGAGCAGCAGTGTGTAGACGAGCACGTAGAACGCGATCGCGGCGGCCGACAGCGCGGCGGCCAGCAGGTTCGTGGTGAGCGCGAGCCACGCCGAGCTGATGGCGCCCAGCACGAGACCGAAGATCAGCGCGTTGCGCGGCGGCACCACGCCCTTCGCGAGCGGGCGTCGTGCCGTGCGCTTCATCTTCGCGTCGATGTCGGCGTCGACGACACAGTTCAGGGCGTGCGCGCTCGCGGCCGCCATCGCGCCGCCGACCAGCGTCGCGAGGATGAGCCAGACCGACGGGACACCGCGCTGGGCGAGGAACATCGCCGGGACGGTGACGACGAGCAGCTGCTCGATGATCCGCGTCTTGGTGAGCGCGAGGTAGGAGTCGACGACCCCGCGCGCCCGCTGCAACCGGGTCGTGCCGGGGTCGCGCCGCACGCCGGCATCCGGTGTCGGGACCGGCTCCGCGGGTGTCGCCGGGGCGCTCACCAGTTGGTACCTCGCTCGATGTGGTGGGGCGGACCGCGCGGCCCGGCTGGGCGGGCCGTCGTGGTTCCGTGGCAGTTCCGTGCCGCACTTCTACAGCGCGTCGATGGTAACCGGGCGCATGACGGGCGGGACCGTGGGGTAGACCGCATCGTGGCCCCGGCCGCGGCCCCGGACCCGGTGCCGCTCGTGGGCCGCTCACGGAACCCCTCCCCCGCCACCACCGACGGTGACCGGGTGGCCCGGCGGGACCGGTCCGGATCCGCCCGGCGTCCACTGTGCAGTGACTCCGACGTCGGGTGTCCGACCCGGTCACGTCGGCCGTAAGGCCCCTGGCGGAGAAGGTCACCGTGACTAGGCTGATCCCGACCGGACCCGTGAACGCGCGGGTCCCCACGATCCGAGACGACCCCAGGAGCGCAACCCGTGTCAGCGACCGACGTCTCCCCCCTCCTGCACCCCGACGTGCCTGCCGACTGGACCGACTTCGACCGCAAGGCCGTCGACACGATCCGGGTCCTCGCCGCCGACGCCGTGCAGAAGGCGGGAAACGGCCATCCCGGCACCGCCATGAGCCTCGCCCCGCTCGCGTACACGCTGTTCCAGCGCGTCATGCGGCACGACCCGTCGGACGCCGACTGGGTCGGGCGCGACCGGTTCGTGCTGTCGTGCGGCCACTCGAGCCTCACGCTGTACCTGCAGCTGTACCTGTCGGGCTACGGGCTGACGATCGAGGACCTCGAGGCGTTGCGCACGTGGGGTTCGAAGACCCCCGGCCACCCCGAGCACCGCCACACCCCCGGCATCGAGATCACGACGGGCCCGCTGGGCCAGGGTCTCGCGTCGGCGGTCGGGATGGCGATGGCGGCGCGGCGCGAGCGCGGCCTGTTCGACCCCGACGCCCCCGAGGGCTCCAGCCCGTTCGACCACCACGTGTACGTGATCGCCTCCGACGGCGACATCGAGGAGGGCATCACCTCCGAGGCGTCGTCGCTGGCCGGGCGCCAGGAGCTGGGCAACCTCACCGTCGTCTACGACGACAACAAGATCTCCATCGAGGACGACACCGACATCGCGCTGTCGGAGGACACCGCGGCGCGCTACGAGGCGTACGGCTGGCACGTGCAGGTCGTCGAGGGCGGCGAGAACGTCACCGGCATCCTCGCGGCACTGGAGGCGGCCAAGGCGGAGACGCAGCGGCCGTCGTTCATCCTGCTGCGCACGATCATCGGCTATCCCGCGCCGAACAAGATGAACACCGGCGCCGCGCACGGTGCCGCCCTCGGCGTCGACGAGGTCGCCGCCGTCAAGGAGGCGCTGGGCTTCGACCCCGCCAAGAGTTTCGACGTCGACCCCGAGGCGCTGGCCCACGCACGTGAGGTCCGCGACCGCGGACAGCGGGCGCACCAGGAGTGGGAGAAGTCGTTCGAGGACTGGGCCGCGCGCGAGCCGGAGCGCAAGAAGCTGTTCGACCGGCTCGTCGCCCAGGAACTGCCCGCCGGCTGGGCCGACGCGCTGCCGCACTGGGACCCCGACCCCAAGGGTGTCGCCACCCGCAAGGCCTCGGGCGCGGTGCTCGACGCGCTCGCCGACGTGCTGCCCGAGCTGTGGGGCGGCTCGGCCGACCTGGCCGAGAGCAACAACACCACGATGAAGGGCGCCGACTCGTTCGGCCCCAAGGACGCCGCCACGAAGATGTGGAACGCGCACCCGTACGGGCGCACCCTGCACTTCGGCATCCGCGAGCACGCCATGGGCGCCGCGCTCAACGGCATCGCGCTGCACGGCCCGACCCGGCCCTACGGTGGCACGTTCCTGGTCTTCAGCGACTACATGCGTCCGTCGGTGCGGCTCGCCGCGCTGATGAAGGCCGACCCGATCTTCGTGTGGACGCACGACTCGATCGGCCTGGGCGAGGACGGCCCCACCCACCAGCCGATCGAGCACTTCGCGGCGCTGCGCGCGATCCCGGGGCTGGCGTTCGTCCGGCCCGGCGACGCCAACGAGACCGCCGCGGCGTGGAAGGCCACCCTCGAGCGCCACGACGGCCCCGTCGGCATCGCGCTGACCCGGCAGAACCTGCCGGTGCTGGCGGGCACGTCCACCGAGGGCGTCGCCAAGGGCGGGTACGTGCTGGCCAAGGAGTCGGGCGCCGACGGTCCCGCGCTGATCTTCATCGCGACGGGCTCGGAGGTGCAGATCGCCGTCGAGGCCCGCGAGGTCTTCGAGGCCGAGGGCGTCCCCACCCGCGTCGTGTCCATGCCGTGCGTCGAGTGGTTCGAGGAGCAGACCGACCTCTACCGCGAGGACGTCCTGCCCGCCGCCACCCGCGCCCGGGTCTCCGTCGAGGCCGGCATCGCGATGCCCTGGTACCGGTACACCGGCGACGCCGGCGAGCACGTGTCCATCGAGCACTTCGGGGCCAGCGCCGACTACCAGACGCTGTTCCGCGAGTTCGGGATCACCACCGAGGCCGCCGTCGCCGCGGCCCGCAGGAGCCTGGCGCGGGTATGACGGGCCCCGTACCGGGACACGATAAGAGGAGATCTTCATGAGCACCCACGAACGGCTCGCCGCACTGTCCGCGGCGGGCGTGTCCATCTGGCTCGACGACCTGTCCCGCGAGCGGCTGCGCAGCGGCAACCTGCGCGAGCTGATCGAGGACTGGAACGTCGTGGGCGTCACCACGAACCCGACGATCTTCGCCGGGGCCCTGGCCAACGGCGAGGCCTACACCGACCAGGTGCGCGAGCTCGCCGCCCGCGGTGCCTCGGTCGCCGACGCGGTGCGCGAGATCACCGTCGCCGACGTCCAGCAGGCCTGCGACGTGTTCTCCGGCACCTGGGAGACCACGGGCGGCGTCGACGGCCGGGTCTCGCTGGAGGTCGACCCGACCCTGGCCCGCGACACCGACGCCACCGTCGCCGAGGCGCTGGACCTGTGGAAGGCCGTCGACCGGCCCAACCTGCTGGTCAAGATCCCGGCCACCGAGCAGGGCCTGCCCGCGATCACCCGCGCGCTGGCCGAGGGAGTCAGCGTCAACGTCACGCTGATCTTCTCGGTCGAGCGCTACCGGCGGGTCATGGAGGCCTACCTCGACGGCCTCGAACAGGCCGCCGCCAACGGGCACCCGCTGGCGCCGATCACGTCGGTCGCGTCGTTCTTCGTGTCCCGCGTGGACACCGAGATCGACGCCCGGCTCGACAAGATCGGCACCGACGAGGCGAAGGCGTTGCGCGGCAAGGCCGGTGTCGCCAACTCGCGGCTGGCCTACGCGGCGTTCCGGGAGGTGTTCTCCGGTGAGCGCTACTCGGCGCTGAAGGCCAAGGGCGCCAAGGTCCAGCGGCCGCTGTGGGCGTCGACCGGGGTGAAGAACCCCGACTACTCCGACACCCTCTACGTCACCGAGCTCGTCGTCGCCGACACGGTGAACACGATGCCGGAGAAGACGATGAAGGCGTTCGCCGACCACGGTGAGACCCACGGCGACCGCGTCACCGGCACCGGCGCGCAGGCCCAGGAGGTGTTCGACGCGCTCGAGCGCGTCGGCATCGACCTCACCGACGTGTTCCTCACCCTGGAGAACGAGGGCGTCGAGAAGTTCGACAAGTCGTGGGACGAGCTGGGCACGACCGTCCAGGAGCAGCTGGACGGCGCGCGCTGACACACCCCATGACACTGGTCGATCCGGGCGACGGCCCGCTCGCCGCCGACGCCGCGCTCGTCGCGGCGCGGCTGGCGGGCGGGACCGTCGCGTCCCGGATCGGCGACGCCGACCCCAGTGTGTGGGGCCGGGCCGCGACCGACGCCGTCGGCTGGGCCGCGCTGCCGCGCACGTCACGGCCGCTGGTCGGGCAGATCGCGGCGCTGCGGGAGCGGTTCCGGGTCGACGGCGCACGCCGCGTCGTCCTGGTCGCCGCGCCCGGCCAGGCCCACGGCGCCGCCGTGCTCGCCCGGGCGTCGGCGGCCCCGCTGGAGGTGCTCGACTCGGCCGACCCGGGCGCGCTGGTCGACGTCCTCGAGGGCGACATGGCATCGACGGTCGTCGTGCACGTCGACACCGCGGGGCAGGCCGACGGCCCCGCCGACACGGTCGTCGCGATCCTGCGGGACGCGATCCGCGCCGAGGGCGTGCGCGCCGAGACGCGGGTCGTCGTCGTCACCGAGGCCGGCTCCCGGGTGGAGAAGCTCGCGCTGGAGGCCGGCGCGCCGGTCGTGACCGCGGAACGCGACGTGCCGTCGCGGTTCGGCACGCTCGGCGCGACGGCCCTGGTCGCGGCGGGGCTCGCGGGTACCGACGTCGAACAGCTGCTGGCCGAGGCGTCCGAGGCGACCGCGCTCGTCACCGCCGACCATCCCGACAACCCCGCTCTGGTGCTCGCGGGGCTGCTGCTCGCCGAGGACCCCGCGCCGCTCGTCCTCGACCCGGAGAGCGGGCCCGACGGGCTCGCCGACTGGGTCGAGCACCTCGTCGGCGGCTCGACGGGCGGGCTCGGACCGTTGCCGCTGCTCGTCCCCGGCCGCGGCGGGCGCGGGCCCTCCCTGACGCTGCGCCGGGGCGAGAACGTGTTCTCGACCCGTGGCGGGGTCGGGGCGCAGGTCGTGCTGTGGCAGTACGCCGTCGCCACCGTGGCACGGGTGCTCGGGGCCGACCCGTTCGCGGGCGGCGTCCCCTCGGCCGGGAGCGCGGAACCGTTGCGGTGCGTCGCTGTCGACGGCGACGTCGAGATCCGGGCGGGCGACGGGACGCATGCCGACTCGGTCGTCGACGCCCTGCGCGGGCTCGCCACCCGCGCCGGTGGGGCGATCGCCGTCGAGGCCTGGCTCGACCCACGCGAGGACGCGTCCGCGGCGGTCCTCGGGCCCGAGATCGCCCGCCGCACCGGCCGGCCCACCACGTTCGGCTGGGCCCCCCGCACCCTCGACGGCGTCGGCCGCCACCACCGCGACACCCCGGACACCGCGTTCCTGGTGATCACCGGCGACAGCGAGCATGATCACGACCTGCCGGCCGGCGGGACCCTCGACGATGTCGTCGCCGCGCAGGCGGGAGCCGCCACCGCCGACCTCGTCACCGCGGGTCGCCCGGTGCTCGGCCTGCACCTGCGCGACCGCCTCGGTGGCCTGGTGACCGTCGCCCGCGCGGTCCAGGAGCTCTGACCCGCACGAACGCCCTACCGCCGGACCCGGCCAGACATGCGTGACACCGACCAGACCTCGCACCGGCGAGGAGAACGGGGATGACACCGATGACGGCTGGCAGGACCACCGCCGGTCCGGGTGCGCTCGGCTGGACCAACCCGCTGCGCGACCCCCGTGACAAACGTCTCCCCCGCATCGCCGGCCCCTGCGGCCTGGTGATCTTCGGCGTCACCGGCGACCTCTCGCGCAAGAAGCTCATGCCGGCGATCTACGACCTCGCCAATCGTGGGCTGCTGCCGCCGGGCTTCGCGCTCGTCGGGTTCGCCCGCCGCGACTGGGGTGCCGACGACTTCGGCAAGGTCGTCCACGACGCCGTCCGCGCCCACGCCCGTACCCCGTTCCGGCAGGAGGTGTGGGACAAGCTCGCCGAGGGCTTCCGCTTCGTGCAGGGCACCTTCGACGACGACGACGCCTTCGACCGGCTCGCCCAGACCGTCCACGACCTCGACCGGGTCCGCGGCACCGGCGGCAACCACGCCTTCTACCTGTCGATCCCGCCCGCGGCCTTCCCCGTCGTCTGCAAGCAGCTGGCGCGCTCCGGGCTGTCCGCGCAGGACGGCGAGCAGTGGCGCCGCGTCGTCATCGAGAAACCGTTCGGCCACGACCTGCGCTCGGCGATCGAGCTCAACGGCATCGTCAACGAGGTCTTCCCCGAGGACTCGGTGTTCCGCATCGACCACTACCTCGGCAAGGAGACCGTCCAGAACGTCCTGGCGCTGCGCTTCGCGAACCAGCTGTTCGAGCCCATCTGGAACAGCCACTACGTCGACCACGTGCAGATCACCATGGCCGAGGACATCGGCCTCGGCGGTCGCGCCGGCTACTACGATGGCATCGGCGCCGCCCGCGACGTCATCCAGAACCACCTGCTGCAGCTGCTCGCGTTCACCGCGATGGAGGAGCCCGTCTCCTTCTCCTCCGACGAGCTGCGCGCCGAGAAGATCAAGGTGCTCAACGCCACCCGGCTCGTCGGCCCCATCGACGAGACCACCGCCCGCGGCCAGTACACCGGCGGCTGGCAGGGCGGCGAGCTCGTCCGCGGGCTCAAGGACGAGGAGGGCTACGACCCGAACTCGCGGACCGAGACGTTCGCCGCGATCACCGTCGAGGTCGACACCCGGCGCTGGGCCGGGGTGCCGTTCTACCTGCGCACCGGAAAGCGCCTCGGGCGTCGCGTCACCGAGATCGCGGTGATCTTCAAACGCGCCCCGCACCTGCCGTTCGACGCGACGATGACCGAGGAGCTCGGGCAGAACGCGCTGGTCGTGCGGGTACAGCCCGACGAGGGCGTCACGATGCGGTTCGGGTCGAAGGTACCGGGCAGCCAGATGGAGGTCCGCGACGTCACCATGGACTTCGGCTACGGCACCGCGTTCACCGAGGCCTCCCCGGAGGCCTACGAGCGGCTCATCCTCGACGTACTGCTCGGCGAGCCGTCGCTGTTCCCGGTGAACTCCGAGGTCGAACGCTCGTGGCAGATCCTCGACCCCGTCATCGAGTCGTGGGCGGGCGCCGACGGCGGCCCCGACCCCTACCCCGCGGGCAGCTGGGGGCCCGAGTCGTCCAACCGCATGATGGCCCGCACCGGACGCACCTGGCGGCGGCCGTGACCACCGCGACCACCGCCGCCCCGTCCGGGAGGAGCCCCCGATGATCGTCGACCTGCCGTCGAGCACCACGTCCATGGTCAACCGCAAGCTCGTCGAGCTGCGCGAGAGCGGCGGCGTCATGGCCCTGGGCCGCGTCCTCACCCTCGTCATCGTCACCGACGACGGCGGCGGCACCGAGGACGCCATCGAGGCCGCGAACGCCGCCAGCCGCGAGCACCCGTGCCGGGTCATCGTCGTCGCCCGTGGCGCCCGCAAGGCCGCTGCCCGCCTGGACGCCCAGATCCGGGTCGGCGGCGACGCCGGCGCCAGCGAGGTCGTCGTCCTGCGCGGCTACGGCCCGCTGGCCTCCGAGGAGGCGGGCGCCGGCATGGTCGTGCCGCTGCTGCTGCCCGACGCGCCCGTCGTCGCGTGGTGGCCCGGCGACGCGCCCGCCGTCCCCTCCGACGACGCGATAGGCCGCCTCGCGCAGCGCCGCATCACCGACGCGCTGTCCTCGCGCAACCCGATGAAGGCGTTCGAGCAGCGCCGCGCCGGTCACGTCGCGGGCGACTCCGACCTCACCTGGACCCGGCTCACGCACTGGCGGGCGCTGCTGGCCACCGCGCTGGACAACCCGCCGCACGAGCCCGTCACCGGCGCCGTCGTCGCCGGGGAGAGCGTGTCCCCGTCGACCGACCTGCTGGCCGGGTGGCTCGCCGTCCGGCTCGACGTCAAGGTCAAGCGGTCCCCCGCGACCGGCAACGGCGGCGGCATGTCGTCGGTGCAGCTGACCCGCCGTTCCGGGGCGATCGAGCTGCTGCGCCCCGACGGGCGTACGGCGACGCTGCGCCAGCCCGGCCAGCCCGACCGGATGATCGCGCTCACCCGCCGCGGCGTGCCCGACTGCCTCGCCGAGGAGCTGCGCCGGCTCGACCCCGACGAGATCTACGCCGAGGCCCTCACCGGCATCGGGCGCATCTCCCGTGGCCGGACCCCGGTCAACCTCGTCCCCTGACCCGTCCCGCACCCCGCCGCGAGAAGGTAGGTCCACCGTCCATGGCGCCCCAACCGGACATCGTCGTCCACCGCACCCCCGACGTGCTGGCCGCCGCCGTCGCGGCCCGGCTGGTCACCAAGCTCGTCGACCTGCAGGCGGCCGGGCGCACCCCGCGGCTCGGCCTCACCGGCGGCGGCATCGGCATCTCGCTGCTCGAACAGCTGCGCACCGGCACCGCCCGCGACGCCGTCGACTGGTCGCGGATCGAGTTCTACTGGGGCGACGAACGCTTCCTGCCCCGTGGGCACGCCGACCGCAACGAGACCCAGGCCCGTGAGGCGCTGCTCGACCACGTCGCGATCGACCCCGCCAAGGTCTTCGCGATGGGCGCCGACACCGGCACCGGCCCCTCGGGTGCCGACGCCGCCGCCGAGGCCTACGCCGACCTGCTCGCGAGCCGCGCCGCGCCCGAGGACCACGGCCCCATGCCGGCGCTCGACGTCCTGCTGCTCGGCATGGGCCCCGAGGGGCACACGGCCTCGATCTTTCCGCACTCCCCCGCGGTCTACGAGACCGAACGCACCGTCGTCGCCGTCCACGGCTGCCCGAAGCCGCCGCCGACGCGCATCTCGTTGACGCTGCCCGCGATCCGCAACTCCGTCGAGGTCTGGGTGATGACGACCGGTGAGCCGAAGGCCGCCGCCGTCGCCATGGCGCTGACCGGGGCCGGTGAGGTCGCGATCCCGGTGGCCGGGGTGAGCGGGCGCACCCGCACCCGCTGGCTGCTCGACAAGGCCGCCGCCTCGAAGCTGCCCCGCGACCTCGTGCCGCCGATCGCCTGACCCGCCGCCGGTGACGGTCCTGGTGGTCGACGGCGCCAACGTCGTCGGCTCGCGTCCCGACGGCTGGTGGCGCGACCGGGCCGGTGCCGCCGCGCGGCTGGCGGACCGGCTCGCCGCGGCGCTGGCGGCCGGCCCGTCGTCGACCGGGGACGTCGCCGCGGACGTCGACTGGATCGTGCTCGTCCTGGAGGGCGCGGCCCGCGCCGCGGCGATCGGCCCCGTGGATGATCTGGAGGTCGTCCGGGCCGCCGGGGACGGCGACGCGACGATCGTCGACGTCACCGCGGAGCTGACCGGCTCCGGCGCCGAGGTGGTCGTCGTGACCGCCGACCGGCTGCTGCGCACCCGGGTCGAGGCGGTCGGCGCGGGCGTCGCCGGCCCCGGGACCCTCCTGCGCGCCCTCGACGCCCTGTGAGCGGCCCCTGTGAGCGGCGATAGTCGCCATGGCGACTATCGCCGCTCACGACCGCTCGTCGCCCGGTACGGTGCCACACAGTGCCGCCGCACCGCCGCGCGCAACCTCACTGCTGTGTCAGCGGTCGAAGAGGACCGTAGGGTTGCGCGCCGGGGACACGCCGGGCGGCGGCCCGACGCTCACGGTTCGTCGGCTCAGCCGGTGACGCGGACGACGACCTGCTCGTCGGCGACCGTGTAGGCCTCCCACGCGAACGTGCAGCCGCTCACGTCGACGTACTCCCGCCACGCCCGGGCCTCGTGCTGCTCCCAGCCCGGGTAGTTGAAGAACTCGTCGAACAGCACGACGCTGCCCGGCCGCAGCCGCGGCCCGACGAGGTCGAGGACCGTCGCCGTCGACGAGTAGAGGTCCGCGTCGAGGTGCAACAAGTCGACCGGGCCGGGATGGGCGTCGAGGAACCCCGGCAGGGTGTCGGCGAACAGCCCGACGACGATCTCGGCGCCCGGCACGTCCGGCGGGGCGGTCACGTCGTCGAACACGCCCTCACGGAACCCGGCGCGCCACGTCTCGGGCAGCCCGTCGAACGAGTCGAACCCCGCGACGGCGCCCGGATCGCCCGCGCGGGCGTCGGCGATGCGGGTGAGCGTCCCGCCGGTGTACACGCCGAACTCCAGGGCCAGCCCGCCGCTCGGGGCCTTCGCGATCGCGTGGTCGAGCGTCGCCGCCGCGTCGGGCAGGGCGATGGCGTCGCGCATCTGCTCCTCGACGAACCGGGACGTCGACACGACCGCGGCCCGCTCACCGGCGGCCACCAGGTCGCGCCGGGACCGTCGTTCGGCGGCGCGCAGCTCGGCGACGACGGCGTCCTGGGACCGGCCGACGACGTCGGTCAGGTCGGTGCGCAGGGCGGCGATCTCGGCGCGCAGCGCAGCCGTCTGGTCGTCGACCCGACGGGTCACGATCTCGTCGACCGCCCGCATCACCTTGGCGCGCAAGGCCCCCCGGAGTATCCGACGGTCCTTGCCCACGGGTGCCGGATCAGAGCTCGCGGGACGCGCGGAGCCGGCCGAGGGCCTCTTCGAGGATGGCGGCGCCGTCGGCGTCGCTGCGGCGCTCCTTCACGTACGCGAGGTGCGTCTTGTACGGCTCGTTGCGGGGCGCCGCGGGCGGGGCGGTGTGGTCACGCCCGGCGGGCAGGCCGCAGCGCGGGCAGTCCCACGTCTCGGGGATCTCCGCCTCGGCGGCGAACGACGGACGCGTCTCGTGGCCCGTCGCGCAGAAGTAGGCGACCCGGACCCGCGGCGCGGTCTCGCCCCGCTCGGACTCGCCCATCGGACCGGCCCCGACGCGGGTGCCGCGGATCGCGTTGCCACCAGACATCGCCATGCTTCTGTACTCCTTCTCCGACCCGTGCCGGCCCGTCAGCCGAGCTTGATCAGGACGCCGGTGCCGACGATCGAGATCACCCAGATCGCGGCGGTGAACAGGGTCATCCGGTCGAGGTTCTTCTCCGCGACGCTCGACCCGGACAGGCTCGACTGGACGCCGCCGCCGAACAGGCTGGACAGACCGCCGCCGCGACCGCGGTGCAGCAGGATCAGCAGCACCAGCACGACGCTGGAGGCGATGAGCACGATATCCAGGGCGAGCTTCATCCCATCCTCATTCACATCGGGGTCCACCAGGCTACCCGTCGACCATGCGCGTCGGCCCGGGAGGTCCGGATGTTCCGTCATCGTGTGCTCGCGCAGCGCAGCCCGGGCGTTACCGAGGGCGTCCGCCGGTGCCGCGCAGGAGAACCGACGACGACGGGGCGGGGCCGGCGAACCCGGACCCCGCCCCGTCGTGTCGCGTGTCGGGCGCGCCGCCGGTTACGGCAGCGGGCCGCCCGCCGCGATGGCGCACAGCTTCGCGAACTCGTCGGGGTCCAGGCTCGCCCCACCGACGAGCGCGCCGTCGACGTCGGCCTCGCCGACGATCTCACCGACGTTGCCCGACTTCACCGAGCCGCCGTAGAGCACCCGGACCGCGGCCGCGACGGTCTCGTCGTAGAGCTCGGCGAGGGTGGCGCGCAGGGCCGCGCACACCTCCTGCGCGTCGGCCGGGCCGGCGACCCGGCCCGTCCCGATCGCCCAGATCGGCTCGTAGGCGACGACGAGGGTCGCCGCCTGCTCCGGGGTCACCTTCTCCAGCGCGGCCGACAGCTGCGCCGTGCAGTGCCCGACCTGGCCGCTGTCCTCGCGGACGTCGAGGCCCTCCCCGACGCACAGGATCGGGACGATCCCGTTGGCGAACGCCGCCCGCACCTTCGCGTTGACGACCGCGTCGTCCTCGTGGTGGTACTCGCGGCGCTCCGAGTGCCCGACGGTGACGTAGCGGCACTGCAGCTTCGCCAGCATCTGCCCCGACACGTCGCCGGTGTAGGCGCCCGACCCGTGCTGGGAGATGTCCTGCGCCCCGTGCGTCATCAGCAGGCCGTCGCCGTCGATGACGGTCTGGACGCTGCGGATCGCGGTGAACGGCGGCAGCACCGCCACCTCGACCTTGGCGTAGTACTTCTCGGGCAGCCCGTAGGCGAGCTTCTGCAGGAACGCGATGGCCTCGAGGTGCGTGAGGTTCATCTTCCAGTTGCCGGCGATGAGCGGCTTGCGGCCGGTCGGGGTCCCAGCGGGCGGGGTCACGGGCATCCTCGTCTTCTGTTCGTTCCGACCCGGTCGGTCGGTGGTCGTCGATCCGCCGGTCCGCGCTGCCCGGACGGGGCCGCGCGGGCCGGCGGATCAGGCGGCGCGGATCAGCGGTCGAGCACGGAGAGGCCGGGGAGGGACTTGCCCTCCAGGTACTCCAGCGACGCGCCGCCGCCGGTGGAGATGTGGGAGAAGCCGTCCTCGGGCAGGCCGAGGGCCCGCACGGCCGCGGCCGAGTCCCCTCCCCCGACGACGCTGAACGCGCCGGCCGCCGTCGCGTCGACGATCGCCTGCGCCACACCGCGGGTGCCCTCGGCGAAGGGCGCCAGCTCGAACACGCCCATCGGGCCGTTCCAGAACACCGTCCGGGCCCCGGACAGCGTCTCGCCGAAGACGCGGACGGTGTCCGGTCCGACGTCGAGCCCCATCCAGCCGTCGGGGATCTCGTCGGCCGCGACCAGCTTCGTCTTCGCGTCGGCGGCGAACGCGTCGGCGACGACGACGTCCGACGGCAGGATGATCTTGCCCGACTCCAGGAGCTTGCGGGCGTTGGCGATCTGCTCCGACTCGAGCAGCGAGGACCCGACGCCGTGGCCCTGCGCGGCGAGGAACGTGAAGCACATCCCGCCGCCGACCAACAGGCTGTCGACGCGCGGGAGCAACGCCTCGATGACGGCCAGCTTGTCGGAGACCTTCGAGCCGCCCAGCACGACCGAGTACGGACGCGCCGGGTCGTCGGTGAGGCGCCGCAGCACCTCGACCTCGGCCTGGACGAGCCCACCCGCGTAGGACGGCAGGTCCTGCGCCACGTCGTACACCGACGCCTGCTTGCGGTGCACGACACCGAAGCCGTCGGAGACGAACGCGCCGTCGTCGCCGATCAGCGACACGAGCTCGTCGGCCAGAGCCGCGCGCTCGTCGTCGTCCTTGCTGGTCTCGCGCGCGTCGAAGCGGATGTTCTCCAGCAGCACGACGTCGCCCGCGGCGAGGTTGGGCAGCTCGCCGCCGCGGACGAGCCGCACGGGCGCACCGAGCAGCTCACCGAGGCGGGCGGCGACCGGCTCCAGCGACAGCGCCGGGTCGGGCCCGCCCTTCGGACGGCCCAGGTGCGCGGCGATGACGACGATCGCGCCGGCCCCGGACAGCTCCGAGATGGTCGGGACCGAGGCCCGGATGCGCCCGTCGTCGGTGATCTGCTCACCGTCGAGGGGGACGTTGAGGTCCGAGCGGACCAGCACCGGCCGGCCCTCGACCCCCTCGTCGACCAGGTCGTCGAGTGACCTCACAGCTTCGA
>NZ_BJVJ01000048.1 GCF_007989085.1 Pseudonocardia sulfidoxydans NBRC 16205 | reverse complement strand
CCAACGCCTTCATGGTCTGAGGCATTCTTCTTCCTTCCTGTTACTGATCAGGGGCCGGGTTGCCGGCGGGCGCGCCGCCGGACCCGTCGGACGCTGCTGTCACCGTCGGACCGGGCGCCCCAGCGGCCGGGGCGAGCCGCCGAGCTCGCCGTCCATCCCGTCGAAGTAGAGATAGATGCCGACGATGCAGAACGCGAAGACAGCGACTCCACCCCAGGTGAGAAGCGTGGTCGAGCCACCGAGTACGCCGCCGAGGACGAGCGCGACAGCTGCGTCGACGAGAACGAACAGCAGCGTGAAGGCCAGCGGCAGGCGCAGTGTTGCGAGGGTCAGGGTCACGAACACGACCAGCCAGGCGATCAGGAACGTCGCCTGGATCGACTGGACCTGGGTCGCCGCGACGGCGGTGTCGGACGAGACGCCGAACAGATTGTTGACGAGGCCGAAGACGAGGACCCCGAAGCTCATCCAGAACGCGCCGAAGATCGCGAAGATGCTCGCGACGGCGCTCTGGCCGAGGCGGGCCGCCCACAGGGACCCGACCCAGACCCCGATCCCGTTCACGAAGAACACGGCGGCGACGAGCCCGCCTGGCAGGTCACGGGGCAGGAAGCCGAACAACCAGAGGCCGAGGGAGACACCGCCGACGAGGAACGTCGGCAGCGCGACGAGCGCTGGATTGCCCGTAGGTGTTGCGGGCGCGGACGCGGCCGGCTCGGCGGTGTGCGGCTGTGCCTCAGGATCGACGGACATGTTGGCTCCTTGGTCGGGTCGCGTCGAAGCGCATCCGGGACATTCCGACCTTCCCCGGTCGGCACACGTCGACGTGATGCAGCCAGCTGCGACGGTCTCCCGAGTCGATGAGTTGCTGTCGGAAAGACGCTAGCGGCGTCAGAAGGTGATGCGCTGTCGCGTTGTCGGACTATCGAGGCGACTGTTCTCGGAGCGTGAACGCACAGTGTCCCGTTCTCGGGACAACGTTTGCGCCCGGGCGCGGACGGGGCCGAACGGTGACGGTTCTCCGCGCGTGACCGACCGTATCCGAGCCGGCCCACAATGGCTGCGGCGACTTTGTTTCGCGGCCCGTCGGCGTGACGTGGCCCGCGGCAGCCGAGCTACGCAATAACCCGTTCGACCGGTTTGCCGGAGTCGATCTCGGTGGACGCCGCCTCGGCGGTCAGCTGCCCGTGCAGGATCATGTCGGTCAGCCGCTCCGCGAGTGCCTCGACCCCCAGGCCCCGTGCGGGATCGAACCATACGTACGTCCAGTTCAGCGCGCCGAGAATGCCGAGGACCGACACGGAGTCGGCTTCTCGGAAGACTCCCAGGTCGACGCCTTCCTGCAATACCGTCTTGAAAAGTGACTGGTGCTCGTCGCGAAGGGCGCGCAGTCGTTCGGCGCGGTCGCCGGTGAGCGCGTGCATCTCCCGCATCACAACGGTGACCTCGGCCCGCCGCGCGGCGACGGCGCTGAGGTGTTCGAAGGCGAGTCGGCGCATTTTCTCGACAGGCGGGAGGTCGCTGGCCACCACGGCGCGTCCCCGGACCAGGGCCTCCTCGACATGCCGTTTCGACAGGTCGTAGAGGAGGTTTTCCTTCGAGCCGATGTGATAGTACAGCGCACCGCGCTGCACCTCGGCAGCTTCTCCGATCCGTGCGACGCTGGTGCCGTGGAAGCCTCGTTCCGCGAAAAGCTCGGCGGCCTTTCGCAGAATGCGTTCCCGAGTGGACTCCCGAGACGAGTCGCCTGACGAATCCATCGAGATCGAGCCCTTCCTGATTGGTACGCGCATCGGGCTCCCGGCGGGGGAGCAGGCCGACAGGAGCCGAGCTCGTCGGACCGGGAATCTCACGCGGACCCGCACGCTAGCCGGTGGTGCCCGCACTACGGAAGTGGAGCGCTCTTCCCGCTCGGCGGGCCTCGGCCCCCGAGTTCCCTGCCCTCCGGCGCCCGTCGGGCGGGCCTGTCGGCGACACCGCATCGGGGGTTGTACCGATCGGTCAATACTCGTACAGTCTCGACCGTGCGCCAAGCCAGGACGGTGTGCTCCTCGGGCCTGACCTGCACGAACACGCGGTCGGGCCATGTGTGGGCATCTCGGCGAGGCCAGTAGTCGGGCGCATACCGGCACGAACAGATCGAGCAGTAGGCCTCAGCGAGGCGCCCGTGGGGCACGTCCGCGACGCGGACGCGCCTTCACTCGGCTTCACGGCACTCAGGTGCTCGGCCGGTCCTCCGGCCGGCGTCGCACGCGACTGGTGGCGTGTGTCGAGCAACGTCGCTCGTCATAGCTAAGCGAAAGGAGCTCTCGTGGCGAATTCTGACGCCACGCTGCCGTGGTGGGTCGGCGTCGACGTCGGTGGAACGTTCACCGACGTCATCGCCATGCACCGCGATACCGGCGAAACGCGCGATCACAAGGTCCTCACCACTCGCGGCCAGCTGCAGGACGGCGTGCTGGCGGCTCTGGGCGGGCTGGGGATCCCCCTCGACGAGATCGCCGAGATCGTCCACGGCCACACGTCGGGCATCAACGCGGTGCTGAGCCGACAGGGTGCTTCGGTCGCCCTGCTGGCGACCGAGGGGCACCGCGACCTTCTCGACATCGGCCGGATGGACCGCGAGTTCGGTCCGCACTTCTACGACCCGACCTGGCTGCGCCCCCACCAGGAGCGCCCCGTCGCCCGGCGACGGCACCGTTTCGGCATCCGCGAACGAATCGGATGGGACGGGACCGAGGTCGTTGCCCTGGACAAGGACCAGGTCCGTGACGTGGCCGCCCGGATCCGCGACGCCGGTATCGAATCGGTGGCCATCTGCTTCCTGAACTCCTACCTCAACCAGAGTCACGAGCAGCAGGCAGCAGAGATTCTTCGCGATGAACTGCCCGGGGTCTACATCCAGACCTCGCAGATCTATCCGGTCACCAAGGAGCACGAACGCACCGTCACGGTGGCGCTCGACGCCTATGTCGGACCGATCGTCACGACCTACCTCGACCGCCTGGAGGACGCGCTGTCCACAGCGGGCTTCCGCGGCACCCTGTGGATGATGACGATGAACGGCGGCGTCGGCTCGGTCGCCGAAACCTCCAAGGCGCCCGTGTTCCAGCTGGTGTCGGGGCCGGTCGGCGGGGTCGCGGGCTCGGTCGACCTGGCCCGGGCCTCGGGTGACCGCAACCTGCTGACCATGGACATGGGTGGCACCAGTACCGACGTCGCCGCGGTCCGCGAGGCGGCGACGCCGATGACCGACACGTGGGCGGTCGAGTTCGGCCTCACGATGACGATGCCGGTGGTCGACGTCGGGTCGGTCGGGTCGGGTGCGGGCAGCATCGTGCACATCGACTCGGTCGGCACCCTGCGCGTCGGCCCGGAGTCCGCGGGCTCGGTACCGGGGCCGGCCTCCTACGGTCGTGGCGGGGAGCGCCCGACGCTGACCGACGCCTGCGTGGTGCTCGGGATCCTGCAGCCCGACCTGTTCGCCGGCGGCGCGCTGACCCTCGACATCGAGAAGGCCCGCGCCGCGCTCAAGACCGTCGCCGACCCACTGGGGATGTCGGTCGACGAGCTCGCCGACGGCGCCTACCGGCTGGCCTGCTCCGACGTCGCCGGCTCGATCCGGTCGATCTCCACCTACCGCGGACTCGACCTGCGTGACTTCGGACTGCTGGCGTTCGGCTCGGCCGGCCCGATGATCGCCCACCAGGTCGCCCGCGAGCTCGGGGTCGACAAGGTCGTCGTCCCGCAGGCCCCGGGTGAGTTCTCGGCGTTCGGTCTGCTCACCAGCGATCTGCGGGTGACGACGGCCCGCTCACCGATGACCGTGCTGTCCACCGGGAACGGGACCGACTGGGAGGGGATGTTCACCGAGCTCGAGGACCAGGTCGCATCGAGCCTGGGCACCCAGGGAGCGGCGAAGGAGGACATCGTCTTCGAGCGGGCGATCTACGCCATGTACTCGGGCCAGACCTGGGACAACCGGCTCGACATCGCGCCGGGCGAGATCGACGACGTCCGCATCAAGCAGATGACCGGCATGGTGCACGACTTCTACCAGCAGCGCTACGGCTTCAGCGCCGAAGAGCTCCCGATCGTCGTCACCACCGTGGAGGTGACGGGGCGGGCACCACGGGCCACCCTGCCCAAGCACGTGTCGCACGCCGGCGAGGGCGACCCCGTCCTGCGGCGCACCACGGTCCGCCTCGAGGGCGTGACCTACGACAGCGCCCCCGTCTACAAGCGGGACCTGCTGCCGGTCGGCGAGGGGGTGTCGGGCCCGGCCCTGATCGTGGAGGACTACGCCACCACGGTCGTGCAGGCCGGCTCCACGGCGACGCAGGACGCGGCCGGGATTCTCCGGATCGTCACCGACGGAAAGGACGGGCACAGCGCATGACCAGCACGATCGAGTCCGCCGGTGCACGAAACGTGGCCGAGGGCGACGCGCAGCACCTGATCGACCTGGAGACCATCCGCTACGGCCTCATCGAGGTCGCCCGCGACATGCACCAGGCGCTGATGCGGTCGGCGTTCTCGCCGATCGTCCGCGACATCAACGACTGCACCGCCGCGATCCACATGCGCACCGAGAACGGCTGGGAGATGGTCGCGAGCTGGGAGGGCTGCATGCAGCACGCCTTCACCTCCCAGCACATCTGCAACTTCACGATGAACGAATGGGACGAGGAGCACCTCGACGACGGCGACGTCATCCTCGTCAACGACCCGTGGCGGGGTGCCATCCACTGCGCGGACATCAACATCCTGCGGCCGGTCCGGATCAACGGGCGCGCGGAGTTCGTGCTGCACTCCACCTCGCACGTCGTCGACCTCGGTGGTCCGATCCCGGGCGGCTTCGCCAACGGCGTCCAGACGGCCTTCGAGGAGCAGCTGCGCTTCCCGCCGACGCTGCTCTACGCCAACGACCGGCCGGTCAAGTCTGCGTTCAACTACCTGCTGGAGAACGTGCGCGTCCCCGCCTCCGTGCTCGGCGACGTCCGCGCGCTCAACGGCTGCCTGGTCATCGGTGAGCGCCGGCTGCGCGAGCTGATCGGCAAGTACGATCCCGAGCTCGTCCACAAGGGTGCCGTCTACGGCATCGAGATGACCGAGGCCGCGATGCGCGCCGGAATCCGCGAGATCCCCGACGGGGACTACACGGCCGAGGACGTCATCGACGAGGACGGCGTCACCGACGAGTCCGTGCCGCTGGTGATGACGCTGAAGAAGCGCGGCGACTCCATCGAGGTCGACTACTCCGGGACGGGCCGGCAGCCGCTGGGCAACGTCGGCACCGCGTGGTGCGAAGCGACCCGGTGCATCGAGGGCATCAAGTTCATCGTCGACCCGACCTCGGCGGTCAACAGCGGCACGCTGCGCCCGATCGAGTCGATCCTGCCCCCGGGCAGCGCGGTGTGTTCGCTGCCGCCGTCGTCGGTGTCCAACCACGTCGACATCGGCGGCCGGATCGTCAACCTCGTCGCGCAGGCGATGGGGAAGGCGATGGGGGACAAGGCCATCGGCTGCGACTCGGGCACCCTGGGCATGCTCACCCTCGGTGGTGTCGACGACCGGCCCGGCCACGTCGGCAACCCGTGGGCGTCGTTCGCGCTCGCCGGGGGCGGTTGGGGCGCGACCTGGAAGGGCGACGGCCTCACGTTCTGCACACTGGCGATCGGCAACTGCCGCACGTCGGTGCAGGAGCACGTCGAGCGGGAGTCGCCGCTGGTCGTGGTGCAGCACGAGATCATGCCCGACTCGGGTGGCGCCGGGCAGCACCGTGGCGGCAACGGCGCGGTCTACACGATCACCGCGCTGTCGGAGACCGCGATCACCGTGACCGGCGACCGCACCCGGATCGGCACGCCGGGCACCAAGGGCGGCGGGCGCGGGATGCCGTTCTACGGCTGGCTGATCCCGGACTTCGACGCGAAGGACCCGGCGAGCCTGGACGTGTTCGACCTCCGCGCGGCCGAGCCGCTGTTCGGGATGTTCGACGACAAGGGCGTCCCGACGCCCGACGGCGGTACCTTCGGCCTCGGCACGAAGTACGCCAGCGCGAAGGTCTCCGGCATCGTGCTCAAGCCGGGCCAGGCGATCCGGGTGATCATCGGCGGCGGTGGCGGCTGGGGCGACCCCCTCGCCCGGCCGACCGCCGACGTGCTCGACGACGTCCTCGACGCGATGCACACCCGCGGCTACAGCGAGAAGGCCTACGGCGTCGTCTTCTCCGACGACACGACGATCGACGAGGCGGCCACGCAGGCCCGGCGGGCCGAGCTCGCCGCCGCCCGCGAGGCCGGTCAGTGGTCGGTCCCGACCGCCTGCGCGCTGGAATGGAGGACCGCGTGATCTGTCGTACCGACCGGCCTACCGCGGCGCCGAGCCGCACCGTCCAGGAAGGAGCCCGCCATGGGCGTTGAGCGCATGCTCTTCCCCCGGCCGTCCGAGGAGCGCATCTACGTCACCCGGGTGCCGGTCGAGGCGACCTGTCCGGAGTGCGGATCCACCGCCGTGGCCCGCTACCCGGTCGCCAACTACATCGGCCCGCGCATGGTCACCAAGTGCCAGGACTGCTTCCACCACCTGGCCGTCGACGTCCCGACCGACGACGACCACTGGCCGCCGTGGCGGCCCGCCACCTGGGGCTGGTCGGGCACACGCGCCGGCTGACGCTCCCCGCGGCAGGTGCCCGGCCGGCTCCGACCCGGTCGGGCACCTCCCGCGGGACTGCGTCCCCTGTTCCCTGAATCCGATTACCCGTGGAGGCGCCTGATGAGCACGTGTACCTCGCCGGCCGGCGGGGACGGCCGACGATGAACCCGAGGCCGGCAGCACTGGTCACCGGCGGCGCCGGTGGCATCGGCCGCGAGGCGGCCCGCCGGCTCGCCGGCCACGGCCTGCACGTCGTGGTCGCCGACATCGACCGGCACGGTGCTCAGACCACCGCCGCGGAGGTCGGCGGCACCGCGATGCCGCTGGACGTCGGCGACCCGTACGCGTGGCGGAGCGTCGTCGACCACATCACGGGCAACGGCCTGGCACTGAACGCAGCGCTGTTCAACGCGGGCGTGGCCCTCGGTGAGGCCGAGGTCCTCGACCTGGACCTGGCGTCCTACCGCCGGGCCTGGTCGGTCAACGTCGACGGCGTCGTCTTCGGGCTGCGCGCGCTGGTGCCGCTGCTGGAGGCAGAGCGCGGCCACGCGGTCGTCACCGCCTCGCTCGCCGGCCTCACTGCGGTCCCGTTCGACCCCGTGTACGCGATGACCAAGCACGCGATCATCGGTCTCGTGAGGGGGTACGGCCCGACGCTCGGCAACAGAGGAGTGGGGCTGCACGCGGTGTGCCCCGGCCTGGTGGACACCGCCATGCTCGGAGCCGCCCGCGAGGAGCTCGACCGCCTGGAGTTCCCCCTGGTGCGGGTCCCCGACGTCGCGGCGGCGCTCGTCGACTGCGCGCTGGGCACCGACCCCAGCGAGGTCGTGGTCGTGCAGCCCGGGCGCGCCCCACTGCCCTACCAGTTCCCGGGAGTACCCGGGGGACGCACAGGCAAAGCGATGCCGGCGTTGCCGGACCTGCTGCCGATCGGCACCCGTCGCGACTGACCTCCGCCCCGCCCTCCCCGCTGTGCCCGGATCACAGGGGCCACCGCCCCGGAAAGGCAGAAGGCCATGAGCACCCCACGCGACGCCGTGATCGTCGACGTGCTGCGGACTCCCGTCGGCAAGGGCAAGAAGGGGGGTGCGCTCAGCCACGTCCACCCGGTGGCGCTGCTTGCGGACGTGCTCGCCGCCCTGGTCGAACGCAACGGGATCGACCCCGGCATCGTCGACGACGTCATCGGCGGATGTGTGACCAAGGCCGGTGAGCAGGCCGTCAACCCGACCCGGACCGCGGTCCTCGCGGCAGGTTTCCCGCTGACGGTGCCGGCCACCACCGTCGACCGACAATGCGGATCGAGCCAGCAGGCCGTCTCCTTCGCCGCCCACGCCATCCGGGCGGGTGCCGCGGACGTCGTCATCGCATGTGGTGTCGAGTCGATGTCGCGGGTCGCGATGCACTCCGACGCGCAGGGCGCCGACCACCTCGGCGCCCGTATCACCGAACGCTTCCCGGGCGGACTGGTCGGTCAGGGGGTATCCGCGGAGTTGATCTGTGCGCGGTGGCAGCTCGGGCGCGACGAGCTCGACGCCTACTCGGTGGCGTCCCACCAGCGGGCGGTCGCGGCGGGCGAGACGTTCACCCAGGACCTGGTCACGGTGGCGGAGGCGCCGGAGCTGCTGGTCGACGAGACCATCCGGGCGTCGACCACGGTCGAGGGCCTGGCCGGGCTGCGGCCGTCGTTCCGAGACGACGCCATGGCCGAACGGTTCCCCGAGATCGACTGGAAGATCACCCCCGGCAACTCCTCGCCGCTCACCGACGGGGCCGCGGGCGTGCTGATGATGAGCGCCGAGAAGGCGGAGCAGCTCGGGCTGACGCCCAGGGCGCGGGTGCACGAGACCGCAGTGGTGGGTGACGACCCGATCGTGATGCTGATGGGCGTCGTGCCCGCGACCCGGAAGGTGCTCGACCGGGCCGGTCTGACCGTCGACGACATCGACCTGTTCGAGGTGAACGAGGCGTTCGCCTCGGTGCCGCTGGCCTGGATGCAGGACATGAAGGTCGAGCACGACCGGCTCAACGTGCACGGCGGCGCCATCGCCCTGGGGCATCCGCTCGGCGCGAGCGGCGCCCGCATCCTCACCACCCTCGTCGGTGCGCTGGAGCACCGCGGGGCCCGGTTCGGCCTGCAGACCATGTGCGAATGGGGCGGCATGGCGAACGCGACGATCATCGAGCGGATCTGAGGTCACCTGCGATGGACACCTACACCCTCCGCGACATCCTGACCAAGACCGTCACCGACGCCGGTGCCCGTCCCGACTCGACGGCGCTGACATTCGACGGCCGGGACATGACCTTCGGTGAGCTGGACGCCCGCTCGACGGCGCTGGCCGCCGGGCTGGCCGCGGCCGGTTTCCGCAAGGGCGACCGGGTCTCGGTGATCATGTACAACCGGCTCGAGTGGATCGAGCTGTTCTTCGCGCTGGCCAAGCTCGGCGGGGTGCTCGTCCCGGTCAACTACCTGCTCGCGCCCTCGGAGATGCAGTACATCGTCGAGGACTCCGACTCCCGCTGGATCCTGGTCGAGGACGCGCTGGCCCCCGCCGTCACACCGATCGCCGACCAGCTCACCGGCCGGACGATCGTCGAGGTGGGGGAGCGCACCGGCCTGGGCACCGCCTACGAGGACCTCGTGGCCGACCCGGACACCGCAGCGTCCTTCGTGCTCCCCGACGTCCGCGCCGACGACCTGTTCCTGCTGCAGTACACCTCCGGCACCACGGGCTTCCCCAAGGGCGCCATGCACACCCACTCGACGGTGCTGTGGAACACCTACCACCAGATCGTCGACTTCGACCTGCGCAACGACGACGTCTACTACGTCGTGCCGGCGCTGTGCTGGGCCGCCGGGTTCCACGACTGCGGCCTCGCGACGCTGTGGCGGGGCGGGCGGCTGGTGATCGGGCGCAGCACCGGCTTCGACGCCGGCGTCTTCCTGGACCAGGTCGAGAAGCAGCGCGTCACCAAGGTCCTGCTGGTGCCGACCGTGCTCGCACGCGTGCTCGACCACCCGGAGTTCGACCGCTACGACACCTCGTCGCTGCGCATGGTGCTCTCCGGTGGGGAACCGGTGCCGCCGTCGTCGCTCGACGGGCTCAAGTCGAAGGTGCCCGCGTGCGACGTGCTGCAGGTGTACGGGATGAGCGAGTTCCCGACCCTCATGCTGCTCATGTCCGGCGAGGACGCCGCCACCCGGAGCGGGTCGACGGGCAAGGCGTGCTCGGCGGCCGTCATCAAGATCGTCGACGAGAACGACGTCGAGGTGCCCCCGAACACGGTCGGGCAGATCATCTGCCGCTCGCCCGCGAACATGATCGGCTACTACAACAAGCCCGATGCCACCGCGGAGACGCTCGCGAACGGGTGGCTGCACACCGGGGACCTCGCCGGTTACGACGAGGACGGCTTCGTCTACATGGCCGGCCGCGCCAAGGACATGATCATCTCCGGTGGCCTCAACGTCTACCCGGCCGAGATCGAGCGCGTTCTCGCCGCTCATCCCGACGTCCTCGAGGCTGCCGTCGTCGGCGAACCCGACGAGAAATGGGGGGAGATCGGGGTCGCACACATCGTCGTCCGCGACGACGCGCCCGCCGACCCGGCGTCGGTCGAGGAGCACCTGCGCGCGCACCTCGCCGG
The DNA here is from genome assembly GCF_007989085.1 of Pseudonocardia sulfidoxydans NBRC 16205. Classification (GTDB taxonomy): domain Bacteria; phylum Actinomycetota; class Actinomycetes; order Mycobacteriales; family Pseudonocardiaceae; genus Pseudonocardia; species Pseudonocardia sulfidoxydans. The sequence continues at coordinate 39,088 of NZ_BJVJ01000048.1, read as the reverse complement.
GTTCAAGGTGCCACGCGTCTACCGCATCACCACCGACCCGCTTCCCCGCACGACCTCGGGGAAGGTGCAGAAGCACCGCCTCCAGCAGGTGCGCCCCGGCACCTGAGCCACGGGGTGCATGTCCTGCAACGGTTTCCCGGCAGCGCCGTCCGCACGATCGACGGTGGCCGCCCCTGCACACGAGGAGAAGTTCCGTGACCGTTGGTCTGCCCGACGACGAGTACACCGCATTGCGCGACAGAGTGTTCACCACGATCTGGAAGGAGCTCGACCCGCTCGAGCACCAGATCGAGGACACCGAGACCATCCCGCTCGACATCGTCCTGCCCGCACTGAGGAACTGCGGTGCGTTCGGGCTGATCGTGCCCCGCGAGTACGGCGGGGCAGGCCTGTCCATCGCCCAGTACCTGCCGATCCTCGCGGAGTTCGCGAAGATTCAGGGCGGTATCCGGACCATCGTCCACGTGCACAACTCCTTCGCCCACGCGCTGTCCGAGATCGGGAACGAGGAGCAGAAGCGCGCGATCCTGCCCGGCGCCGCGGTCGGGGAGAAGTCCCTGGCCTTCGCCCTGACCGAACCGGGCAACGGCACCGGGATGGACCTGTCCACCCGCGCCCACCGCGACGGCGACGACTACGTCCTCAACGGCCGCAAATGGCTGATCACCAACTCCGACATCGCGTCGCACTTCCTCGTGCTCGCCAAGACCGCCGACCGTGAGGTGTCGGCGATCATCGTTCCCCGGGAAACTCCCGGTTTCACGATCGCGGCGCTGCCGGAGACGATGGGGTGCAAGGGCGCCGAACACGGCGAGCTCACCTTCACCGACGTCCGCGTCCCCGCGACGAACCTCGTGGGTGCCGAGGGTGAGGGGATCGCCCACCTCGAACGTGCCCTCGAGATCAGCCGGGTCTTCATCGCGGCGTCCTCGTTGGGCACCGCAAGTCGCGCGCTGGAACTGTCCCTCGCGTTCTCCCAGGAGCGGGTGACCTTCGGCAAACCGATCGCGCAACGGCAGGCGATCCAGCGCTACCTCGCGGAGATGGCGGTGGACGTCTACGCATTGCGCGGCATGCTCGCCGACGTGGCCGCGAAATGGGACCGCGACCAGCGGATACCGGCCGAGTCGAGTCTGCTCAAGCAGTTCGGCCTCGAAGCGGTCGGGCGGGTCACCGACCGGGCATTGCTGGTCCATGGCGGAATCGGCTACACCCGCAAGTACCCGATCGAGCGGCTCTACCGGGATGCCCGGCTGAACTGGCTGGAGGAGGGTCCGCCGACCGTCCAGTACCTCGTGGCGGCCCGCGAGCTCCTGGGTGGTTACCAGTTCGACGACGCGTTCGACAGTCCGGCACGGTAGCGGGCCACGAGCCCTGCCGACGGCCGCCGACCCACAGGGTCGGCGGCCGTCTGCGTTCCGCACCGCCGGCCGGACACGATCCGTCGGACCCGCATCCCGGCCAGTAGGTAATGGACGGCCCGGCTCGCCACCATCGAGGATTGCCGCTCGCCGGGCGGTCGCGGTGCCCGAGGTCCAGCACACTCGACCTCACCGAGCGGCTCCGATGTCGTCTCCGCGGCACAGCTTTGCACGGGGAGCCCTCAACCCGATCAAGAGGAGTACCTCATGACCCTGCTCACCGTCGGCCAGGAGAACGACGCCGACATCCAGATCTACTTCGAGGACCACGGCAGCGGGCAGCCCGTGGTCCTGATCCACGGCTACCCGCTCAACGGCGCGTCCTGGGAGAAGCAGCAGCGCGCCCTGCTCTCGGCCGGATACCGCGTCATCACCTACGACCGGCGCGGCTTCGGCAAGTCGAGCCAGCCCACCGTCGGCTACGACTACGACACCTTCGCCGCCGACCTGAAGACCCTGCTCGACCACCTCGACCTGGACGACCTCGTCCTCGTCGGATTCTCGATGGGCACCGGCGAGGTGACCCGCTACCTGTCCACCTACGGCTCGGCCCGGGTCCGCAAGGCGGTCCTCCTGGGGGCGATCCCCCCGTTCCTGCTGAAGACGGACGACAACCCCGAGGGTGTCGACCAGCAGGTCTTCGACGACATCAAGGCGGCCGTCGTGGCCGACCGCCCCGCGTACCTGAAGGACTTCCTCGACAACTTCTACAACGTCGACGTCCTCGGCGGGACCCTGATCAGCGAGCAGGCCTGGCAGAACAGCTTCGTCACCGCCATCGGCGCGTCGTCGTTCGCGGCCGAGGCCTGCGTCGACACCTGGCTCACCGACTTCCGCGACGACCTGCCGAACATCGACGTCCCGACCCTGCTCGTGCACGGCGACGCCGACCGCATCCTGCCCCACGCGGCCACCGCCGCCCGGCTGCCCGGACTGATCAAGGACCTCACCTCCGTGACGGTCGAGGGCGGTCCGCACAACATCGCCTGGACCCACCCGGAGATCGTCAACAAGGCCCTCCTGGACTTCCTCGCGACCTGATGTCGACGGCGAGTGCACGCCCCCCGGGCCCAGCCGCTGAAGGAGCAGACATGCCCGAGACCATCGCAGGTATCAGTATTCCCGACACCGCCCTCGCCCGCGAGGCCACCGCGCTCGTGCGTGGGGTCGAGGACGACACCCTCTTCGACCACTCCAGGCGCGTCTACCTCTGGGGGTCGCTCAAGGCCGCGGCGCGCGGCCTCGACGTCGATCCCGAACTGGCCTACGTGGGCGGGTTGTTCCACGACCTCGGGCTGACGTCGGCCTACGCGAGCAAGGACCGGCGTTTCGAGATCGACGGCGCCGACGCCGCGCGCAGCTTCCTGCGCGACCACGGCCGCTCCGAGACCGAGGCCGGAAACGTGTGGCTGGGGATCGCGCTGCACACCACCCCGGAGGTCCCGCTGCACCTGGCGCCGGAGGTCGCGGTCGTCACGCTCGGGGTGGAGACCGACGTACTGGGCCTCGACCTCGACGAGATCACCCCCGAGCAGCGCGCCGAGGTCGTCGCCGCGCACCCCCGGCCGGACTTCAAGAACCGCATCCTGCAGGCGTTCAACGACGCGATGGCCGACCGGCCCGACACCACCTTCGGCACCATGAACGACGACGTCCTCGCCCGCTTCGACCCGTCGTTCGTCCGCAAGGACTTCGTCGACATCATCCAGAACAACTCCTGGCCGGAGTAGACGAGGTACAGGAGAGAACATGACATTCACCGACAACACGAAGCCGCTGACCACGGCGGCCGGCGCCCCCGTCGTCGACAACCAGAACAGCATGACCGCCGGCGCGCGTGGCCCGGTGCTGCTGCAGGACCTCTGGCTGATCGAGAAGATCGCGCACTTCGACCGCGAGGTCATCCCGGAACGCCGGATGCACGCGAAGGGTGCGGGCGCGTTCGGCACGTTCCGGGTCACCCACGACATCTCACACTTCACGAGGGCGGCGCTGTTCGGCGCCGTCGGCAACGAATGCGCGATGTTCGCCCGCTTCTCCACCGTCGCCGGCGAGCGGGGCGCCGCCGACGCCGAGCGCGACATCCGCGGCTTCGCCGTGCGTTTCTACACCGAGGAGGGGAACTGGGACGTCGTCGGCAACAACACCCCGGTCTTCTTCCACCGCGACCCGTTGAAGTTCCCCGACCTCAACCGGGCGGTGAAGCGGGACCCGCGCACCAACCTGCGCAACCCGGAGAACAACTGGGGCTACTGGACCAACCTGCCCGAGGCCCTGCACCAGGTCACCATCGTCATGAGCGACCGTGGCATCCCCCGGTCCTACCGGCACATGCACGGATTCGGCTCCCACACGTTCAGCCTCATCAACGCGGCGGGCGAGCGGCACTGGGTCAAGTTCCACTTCCGGACGCGCCAGGGCATCCAGAACCTGACCGACGCCGAGGCCGCCGCCGTCATCGCCGAGGACCGTGAGTCGCACGGGCGGGACCTGTTCGAGGCGATCGAGCGGGGCGAGCATCCGAGGTGGACCCTGTTCGTGCAGATCATGCCGGAGGCGGATGCGGCCACCTACCGCTTCCATCCCTTCGACCTGACCAAGGTGTGGAGCAAGAAGGACTACCCGCTCATCGAGGTGGGGGAGTTCGAGCTCAACCGCAATCCCGACAACTACTTCGCGGACGTCGAGCAGGCCGCCTTCACCCCGGCGAACCTCGTCCCGGGCATCTCCGTCAGCCCGGACAGGATGTTGCAGGGCCGGCTCTTCTCATACGGCGACGCGGCCAGATACCGGGTCGGGGTCAACCACCACCAGATTCCGGTCAACCACCCCCACGCCGCCACGGGACTCAACACCTACCACCGTGACGGGGCGATGCGCGTCGACGGGAACCAGGGCGGCGTGCCCGGGGTCGAGCCCAACAACTTCGGCCGCTGGTCCGAGCAGCCTTCCTACGCCGAGCCGGGCACGGGGCTCGGCCCGGTGACCGCCGACCACTTCGACTTCCGCGAGGACGACGACGACTACTACACCCAGACCCGGGACCTGTTCCGGCTGATGACGGCCGAGCAGCAGGACGCGCTGTTCTTCAACACCGCGCGTGCCATCAGGGGTGCCCGCGCCTCGACCGTGGAGCGGCACATCGAGAACTGCAGCCTGGCGGACCCGTCCTACGGGGAGGGCGTGCGCAAGGCGTGCGAGGCCGTCGGCGCGCTCTAGGAGCGCCGCGTCGTCGCTCCACCGTCGGGGGGTGGGTCGGCGACGCGGCGGCCGTCGTCGTCAGGTCAATGGTTGTCGAGGAAGGTGAGCACCGCCAGCACACGGCGGTGGCTCTGCGCGACCTCGGCGATGCCGAGCTTGGTCAGGATGCTGCGGACGTGCTTCTCGACCGTGCCCTCGGCGACCCACAGCCGGTTCGCGATACCGACGTTGGACAGGCCCTCGGCCATGAGTGCGAGCACCTCGCGCTCGCGCGGCGAGAGGGCCTGCAACGGGTTGTCCACCCGGCGGGCGGCGAGCAGCTCCTGCACGAGCGCGGGGTCGACGACCGTGCCGCCCTTGACGATGCGGTCCACCGTGGCCAGGAAGTCGCCGACGTCGCTGATCCTGTCCTTGAGCAGGTAGCCGGTGCGCTGCCCGCTGCGCAGCAGCTCGGTGGCCTGCTCGACCTCGGCGTGCGCGGACAGCACGAGGATCGCGGTCCCGGGCAGCTCCTGGCGGATCGCGCGGGCCGCGTCGAGCCCCTCGGTGGTGTGAGTGGGCGGCATCCGGATGTCGACGATCACCAGATCGGGGCACAGGCGCCCGACATGGGACATGAGCTCGGTGGAGGTCCCGTAGTGCCCGGCGACCTCGAACCCGGCGTCGGTCAGCAACCGGGACAGTCCCTCGCGCAGCAGCACGTCGTCCTCGGCGATGACGACACGGGTACGGCTATCTCCCATGTCCGGATTATCGACCCCCCGCCGAACGTGGCGGGAAGCGCATGGGGATGGCGGCTAGCTGCAATGGCCGCCTGCATCGGCGGCCCTAGGCTTTCGTCGTGGCTCTGCGGTGCGTGATCGTCGACGACAGCCCGGACTTCCTCCGGTCCGCGCGGGCTCTCCTCGAGCAGGAGGGGCTGCGCGTCGTCGGCGTCGCCTCGACGAGCGAGGCCGCTTTCCAGCACCTCGCCGAGCTGCGCCCCGACGTGACACTGGTCGACGTCGACCTCGGCGCGATCAGCGGCTTCGAGCTGGCGCGACGCCTGACTGCCGCCCCGGACGTCGACCCGGGCCACCTGATCCTGATCTCGGTCCACGCCGAGGACGACCTCGTCGAGCTGCTCGAGGCGAGCCCGGCGATCGGGTTCCTCGGCAAGTCGACGCTGTCGGGGGCCGCGGTCGAGGCGTTGGTACGCGCGGCCGGCGACGCGGGGCGGTGAGCCCGCCGTCAGCCGGCAGCCGTCGCCGTGGACGGTAGGGGGAGCTCGGCCTGGATCACGGTGCCGGCACCGGGTGCGGAACGCACCAGGAGCCGGCCGCCGAGCGCCTCGACACGGTCCTTGAGCCCGAGGAGTCCGGACCCGCCGCCCAGGTGGGCGCCGCCACGGCCGTCGTCGCGCACCGCGACGCACACCACGGCGCCCGCAGCGCCGGTGCCGACCTCGACCGTGACGGTGACGACCGAGGCGTCGGCGTGCTTGGCGGCGTTCGTCAGCGCCTCGGCGACGACGTAGTAGGCCGCGGTCTCGATCGGGTCGGGCAGCCGTCGGCCCGCCGGGACCTCGACCTGCACCGGTACGGGGGAGCGGCGGGCGAGCGCGTTGAGGGCGGACCGCAGGCCGCCCTCGGCGAGCGTCGGTGGATGGATGCCGCGGGCGAGCTCACGAAGCTCGGTCATCGCCGTCGTGGCCTCGGCCACCAGCGCGTCGAGCTCCTCGTGCAACGTTGCGGACCCGGCAGCTGCGCTGGCCTGGGCCATCCTCGCGCGCATGGCGAGGGTGACGAGGCGCTGCTGGGCCCCGTCGTGCAGGTCGCGCTCGATGCGCCGCCGCGCCTGGTCGGCCGCGGTGACGATCCGTGCCCGCGAGGCGGTGAGGTCCGTGTAGAGCTGGGCGTTGTCGAGCGAGACCGCGAGCTGGGCGGCGATGAGCCGGACGGCGCCGAGCCGCTGCGCGGTGAACGCTGCGCGGATCAGGCAGTTCTCCAACAGCAGCACCGCCTGCAGCGCTCCCCGGCTGAGGATGGGCACCGCCAGCAGCGAGCAGGCGTCGAGGCCGGTGAGGTAGGGATCGCGGGCGAACCGGTCGTCGCGTGTCGCGTCGTCGACGACCAGCGTCTCGCCGGTCCGCTGGACGTAGCGCAACACCGTCAGCGGCGCGGCGGTCTCGTCCACGGTGCGGGCGGGTGCGCCCCCGCCGGCCCCCGGCCGGGACCGCGGCGACCGCCAGCCGAGGTGGTCGTCGTCCCACAGCAGCAGGTGCACGCCGGTGGCCCCGGTCATCGCGCTGAGCACGGCGACCACACGGGCGTGCAGGCGTTCGATGCCGGTCTCGGAGCTGAGGGCGTGCGTCGCGGACAGGATGCCGAGCAGGTCGATCGTGCCGCTCGTGACCGCGGGCCGTCCCGCCAGGTGCTGCTCGGCGACCGAGACCCCGTCGGGGGGTGCCACGGGCTGCAGGGCCGGGTGGGCCCAGTCGAGCTGCGCCACCTTCGCGGTGGCGCCCCACGCGGCGTAGTGGTGACGCGCCTCGGCGAGCAGGTCGCGCCCGGCCTGGTCGAGGCCGTGCGCGAGATGGAACCGGGCGGCGCGCTCGGTGATCAGGGCTCGATGCCAGGGACGCCGTCCGTGGGCGACCTCCTGCCGGGCGGCGTCGAACGTCTGCGCCGCCGCGCGGAAGTCACCGACGGCCCAGGCGCGCTCGGCGTCGAGCAACCGCGCCAGGTGCAGGAAGTTCTCGGGAGCCCCGGCCGCGCTGTCGGCCAGCCACCCGGAGACCTCGTCGAGCTCGCGGAGCGGGCTGTCGCGCGCGCCGTCGTCGGCACCGCGCGCCTGCTCGGCGAGGGCGAGCCCGCGCAGCAGCCGGGCCAGCGCGGTCGGGTAGAGCCCCGATGCCGCGGGGAGCAGCGGCATCGCCGCCGCGGAGTGGTGGTCGAGCCCAGCCGTGTCGCCGAAGACGGCGGCGACGATCGAGCGCGCGATGTGGTCGAAGAGCATGGCCGCGGGACTGTCGGTGGGCGCCACGGGGCGGGCCGGCGCCTCGGCGGCGGCCGGATCCTCACCCCGGAGCGCGGCCGCCACCCACCGGTAGCTGTCGAACCACTGCGAGGTGGTCTCGTTCCCGGTGCGCCGGCTGAACGCGAGCGCCGACTGCACCTCGTCGACGTAGTCGACCAGGCTGGGGGAGCAGTCCAGAAGGCCGGCGACGGCCGGGTGGTAGGCGTACGCGGCGTAGGCCAGGTCGCCACGCGCGACCAGACCGGCCCTGGCGTGCCGGGCCAGCTGGACCGCGTTCTCCAGCGGCTCGAACCAGCACACGACGACGCTCGCGTAGAGCGCCCGCAGCACCGAGGTCTCGGGCTCGTAGCCGCGGGCCTCGCTCAGGGCCAGGAGCCGGCGGGTCGCGCGGTACAGGGCATCGCGGTCCTCCGCCTGCGACATCGTCGAGGCATTGACCGCGATCCGGGCGGCCGCGATCAACGGTCGGGCGGGCCCGTGTTCGTGCAGAATCCGGGGCGCCTCGAGGCTCAACCAGCTGTAGAGCGCCGGATCGGGGACGAAGTACACCGCCGGGAGGATCGCGTGGATCAGCTCCAGCGCGGCGAGCAGCCGCGGGTCGCTGATCTCCGGACGGCGCAGCTCGTCGGCCGGGTCGCTGCCGAGCCACCGGTACAGGTGGCGCATCTGTCGCGCCACCTCGTCGGGGGTCCGGTCGGCCGGTACGTCGATGCCGAGCTCGCGCAGCACGTCGACGGCCAGGTCGAGAGCTTCGGTGACCTGGCCGCGGTGGGTCAGGGTGCGTACCTGCACGGCGACCGCGGACGCGTGCGCGACGGCGTCGGGGCGCAGCTCCTCCACGGCCCGGTACTGCTCGTCGGCCTCCTCCAGGCGTCCCAGGCTGTACAGGGCGGTCAGCCGGTCGCGGTGCAGCTCGACACGCAGGGCGGCGTCGGCGGGGTCGGCCAGCTGCAGCGCGCCCGCCGACAGGGTGTCCATCACCGCGTGGTCGGCGACGCGGCCTGCCTCCCCGGCGGCGCGCCGCAGCAGCGCGACGACACCGTCGCGCTCGGCGGGACCGTCGAGGAGGTCCGGTGCGCCGGCCACCGCCAGGAACTGCTCGGCGGCGATCCCGACGAAGTCGGGGTGCGCGGCCAGCCGCCGGGCCATGGCGAGCTGCAGGGGACGACGGCGCGCGTCGGCGAGCTCCAGCAGGATGGCCTCACGGATCCGGTCGTGACGGAACCGCACCGCGGGGTGGCCCCCGGGCTCGAGCACCAGGACACCTTCGACGAGGGCCGGGGCGAGGGTACGCTCCAGCGCCTCCGGCGACCGGCCGGTCGCGGCCTGCAGGACGTCGGTCTCCACGCGGCCGCCCAGGCACGCCATCGCCGCCATCGCGCGCCGCGTTGCCGGCGGTGTCGCGGTGACGCGCGCGACCAGCAGCTCGTCGACCGCGGTCCGGCTCAGCCGGGCACGCACGGCCGCGGTGTCCCACACCCACCCCGTGGACGTCGCGACGAGCAGGCCGTCGCGGCGCAGCGCACCCAGCAGCTCGACGGTCACGTACGGGTTGCCGGCGGTGTGCGGGTACAGCTCGTCGGTGAGCTCGGCCGCGTGTCCCCGGGGCATCCGCAGCAGGTCGGCGACCATCGAGACCAGGCCGGTGACGGGCAGGTCAGCCAGCGCCACATGGCGGACGCCGACCCGTTCCCGCCACCGCGGCAGGTGCGTGGCGAACGGTTCGGCCTCGCCCGCGTCGGGGTCGCGATGGGCGCACACCAGCAGCAGGCCCTCGACCGGCTCCTCGTCGAGGAGCATCTCGACGAACCCGAGCGGCGTGCGGCCCGCCCACTGCACGTCGTCGACGAACATCACCAACGGGCGCTGCCGGGACGCGATCGCCCGCAGGATCTGCACGCCGTTGCGCTGCCCCCGCAGCTGCGCGGTCAGCGGGTCGCCGGGTTCTGCCGCGACGCCCAGCAACACGGCGAACTCCGGGACCACGGCGGCCATCAGGCCGGCGTTCGGTCCGAGCGCTGCCAGAATCCGTTCCCGCACCGCCACGAGCTCGTCCTCGGGTTCGGCGAGCAGCATCCGGCCCATCGCCCGGAACGCCTGGTGGACGCCGCTGGAGGCCAGGTCGCGTCGGTACTGGTCGAACTTGCCGGCCACGAACCAGCCGCCCTCGCGCGCCACCAGGGGCCGCAGCTCGTCGGCCAACGCGGTCTTCCCGACCCCCGGCGCGCCGCTGACCAGGACCGTGCGGCAGCCGCCGACGAGTGCGTCCTCGAACGCGGACCGCAACGACCCGATCTCCGCGTCACGGCCCGCCAGCCGTGACGGCGGCAGCAGCCGCAGCGGGACGTCGTTCTCGCCCACGCGGAACGGGCCCGTCGAACCCGCCCGCCGGCCGTCCCGGACCTGTTCCAGGTCGTGGACCAGGCCCTCGGCCGTCTGGTAGCGGCTGTCGGGCTCCTTCTCCAGCAACCGCGCGATGATGTCGGACAGGGCGGCCGGGAGTCGTGGGTTCAGCTGCCCGGCGGGGTCGGGCACCCGCGCCAGATGATCGTGCACGAGCTGCAGCGGATCGCCGTCACCGAACGGTGGCGAGCCCGTGGCGAGCTCGTAGATCGTGGCGCCCAACGCATACAGGTCGGCCCGCTGGTCCACCGCCCGGCCCGTGCGCCCGGTCCGTTCAGGAGCGAGATAGGCGAGGGTGCCCGCGATCCCGCTGCCGCGCGTCGTCCCCCCGAACTCCGGACGGACCTCGGCGAACGTCGTCGCGAGCGCGAAGTCCACGAGGACGGGAGCGCCGTCCGGCCCGACGACGATGTTCGCGGGTGTGATGTCGCAGTGCATCACGCCGCGGCGGTGCATCCCGCCCACCGCCCGGGCCAGGCGGACCGCGAGCGGGAGCAGGACGTCGAGCTCCAGGGGCGTCGGCCGGCTCGCCAGGCTCGGGCCACCCACGTCCTCGAGGACGATCGACCCCGGATGCCGAGGGGTGTCGAGGAGCTGCACGATCCCGGGGACGCCGCGCAGCCGGCCCAACACCTCGATCTCGTGGCGCAGGCGCTGCGGCGCACCGGGACCGAGCGGCTCCTTGCGGACGACGGTGCGGCGGCCCGCGACGAGCCGGACGACGCGCGAACGTTCCCCGTCGCGCAGCAGCTCGGTGCCGGGGAGCGGGGCCGAGCCGGTACCCGGTGGCGTGACGCTCGAACCCATGGCCCCGATTCTTTCACCGCGAACCACCCGGGGAACGCGCACGTGCCTCACCGGACACGACAGCCTGCGGTTCCGGGCGGCCGGTAGCCCCGGTGGGGGCTGGCCGGTATCGAGGAGTGCCGTTCGCCGGGCGGACAGGCGGGGGCCCGGCGCGCACGCTCTCACGACGGAGGCACCCACCACACGCCGTCGGCCGCCGGGCGGCCCGTGCCTCCGCGACGGAGAGGAGTCCCATGTCCACCACCGAATCCCGGCAGGACATCCGAGGGCCGCACTGCGTGCCCGTGACAGTCGAGATCAACGGCCGGGGTCGTGTCGTCGACGTCGAGCCGCGAGTGAGCCTGCTCGACGCGCTGCGCGAGCATCTCGGTCTCACCGGCACCAAGAAGGGCTGCGACCAGGGCACCTGCGGCGCCTGCACCGTGTGGGTCGACGGCAGGCGCGTGCTCGCCTGCCTGACCCTGGCTGCGGCCGCCGCCGGTCACGAGGTCACGACGATCGAGGGGCTCGCCGACGGCGACGAGCTGCACCCGATGCAGCGGGCCTTCCTCGAGAACGACGCGTTCCAGTGCGGCTACTGCACCCCGGGCCAGATCATGTCCGCGGTCAAGCTCATCGAGGAGGGCAACGCCACCACCGACGAGGACATCAGCGAGTTCATGAGCGGCAACATCTGCCGCTGCGCCGCCTACCCGAACATCCGCGCCGCTGTCCGCCAGGTCCGCGACGCCGCCGGCGGTGCGGCGTGAGACCACTCACCTACAGCCGCGCCAGGGACGTCGACGACGCGCTCGCCCTCGTCGCGGCCGGCCCCGACAGCGCGTTCCTCGCCGGCGGGACCACCGAGGTCGACCTGCTCAGGGCCGGCGTGTCGCGGTCCGGTCACCTGGTGGACATCAACGACCTCCCGCTCACGGCCGTCGAGGACCGTCCCGACGGGGGGCTGCACATCGGTGCGCTCGCCAGGATGAACGACGTCGCGCGGGCGCCGGGCGTCGTCCACCGGTTCCCGGCCATCTCCCGGGCACTGCTCCAGGGCGCCTCCGAGCAGCTGCGCAACATGGCCTCCCTGGGCGGCAACCTGTGTCAGCGCACCCGGTGCCCCTACCTGCGCGACGGTGTCTCCGCGTGCAACAAGCGCGAACCGGGGACGGGCTGCGCGGCGCTCGACGGGCCCAACCGTGGCCACGCCGTCCTCGGCACCAGTGACCACTGCATCGCCACGCACCCCTCCGACGTGGCGGTGGCGCTGGTCGCGTTCGACGCCGTCGTCCACACGGTCGGAGCCGCCGGCGCACGCGCGATCGCCGCCGACGACTTCTTCCTGCTCCCCGGCGAGACCCCCGAGATCGAGCATCCGATCGGGCGCGACGAACTGATCGTCGGGATCGACGTGCCGGGCACACCGATCGCCCGCAACTCGGTGTACCTCAAGTTCCGCGACCGGCAGTCCTACGAGTTCGCACTCGTCTCGGTGGCCGCGGCGATCGAGGTGGACGCGGGGATCGTGACCGACGTCCGGCTCGCGCTCGGTGGTGTCGGGACGAAGCCGTGGCGGGCGTGGCGCGCGGAGGCGGCCCTGGTCGGCGGCCCGGCGACGGAGGCCGCGTTCCGGCGGGCGGCTGCGGTCGAGCTCGCCGACGCGGTCGGCCGCGAACAGAACGCGTTCAAGATCGAGCTGGCCCAGCGCGCGGCGGTGCGCGGCCTCAACCAGAGCCTGAAGGGGATCCGATCATGACCTCGGTCGGTACACCGGTCACCCGTGTCGACGGCCCCGCGAAGGTCACCGGCGCCGCGCTCTACTCGGCGGAGATCACCCCGCCGGGAACGGTCCACCTCGCGATCGTCGGGTCGACGGTCGCCGCCGGCCGGGTCACGGCGATCGACGCCGCCGCGGCACGCGCGGCCGAGGGCGTGCTCGCCGTGCTCACCCACGACGACGTCCCCGCCGTCGCCTCCCCGCCGCACCTGCTGCCGTCCCTGCTCGGGGCCGCCGCACCCGGCGAGAGCTTCTTCCCCATGCAGGACACCGTCGTGCACTACGCGGGCCAGCCTGTCGTGCTGGTCGTCGCGCACACCTACGAGCAGGCCCACCACGCGGCGTCACTCGTGCGCGTCGACTACGAGGCCGCTCCGGCGATCACCACCATCGACCAGGGGCGGGAGCGGGCCTACGACGCGGAACGTCTCTTCGCGGGGCTGATGCCGGGGCGCGAGGAGCGCGGCGACGTCGAGGCCGGGCTGGCCCGCGCGGACCTTCGGGTCGACATGAGCTACCGGATGGCGGCCAACCACCACAACGCGCTGGAGGCCCCGTCGACGGTCGCTGTGTGGAACGGCGGCGAGCTGACGCTCTACGAGTCGACCATGGGCGTGCGCGCGACCCAACAGACCGTGGCACAGCTGCTCGGGCTGCCCGTGTCCCACGTCCGGGTCATCACCCACTTCGTCGGCGGCGGGTTCGGGTCCAAGGCCATGGTGTGGCCGCACACGACGCTCACCGCCATGGCCGCGCGGATCGTCGGCCGGCCGGTGAAGCTGATGCTCACCCGGCCGCAGATGTTCACCTCGACCGGTCACCGCGAGGAGCAGGAGCAGTCCATCGCGCTCGGCGCCACCCGCGACGGCAGGCTGACCGCGATCCGGCACGATAAGCTCTCGATCACCTCCCTGTTCGACGACTGGGCCGAGCCCGCGACCGGCGTCTCGTCGCAGCTCTACGCCTGCGACGCCTACCTGGGCGTGCACCGGCTCATCAAGGGCAACACCATGACCCCGACCTTCACCCGGGGGCCCGGCGAGACGTTGGGCATGTTCACCCTCGAGACGGCCATGGACGAGCTCGCGCGGCGTGTCGACCTCGATCCGCTCGAGCTGCGGCTGCGCAACGTCGCGACGACCGACCCCCGTGGCAACCCGTGGTCCAGCGGCGGGCTGGAGGAGTGTCTGCGGCTCGGAGCGGAGCGGTTCGGCTGGTCCGGGCGGAACCCGGCCCCGCGCGCGCAACCGGACGGGGACTGGCTGATCGGCACGGGGATGGCGGTGGCGGCATACCCGATGGCGTTCTTCATGCCACCCCAGCGGGCCCGGGCCCGCATCTTCGCCGACGGCAGCGCGACCGTCGCGACGTCCACCCAGGAGTTCGGCACCGGCGTCCTGACGATGGCCACCCAGGTCGGGGCGGACGCGCTGGGTGTGGCGCTGTCCGACATCGAGTTCCAGGCCGGCGACACCGACCTGCCGAACAGCACGGCCGCCGTCGGGTCCGCCGGGGCGGGCATGGTCGCCTCCGCCGTCCACGAGGCCGGGACCGCGCTGCGCCGCCAGCTCGTCGACCTGGCCATCGGCGACCCGGGCTCCCCGCTGCACGGCGTCGACCCCGCGTCGGTGACCGTCACAGCGGGACGCCTCACGTCCTCCGACCGTGCCGGTGCGACGGACACCTACGGTGAGCTGCTCGGGCGCAACCACCTGTCCGACGCGGAGGCCACAGGCACCTGGCGCCCGCCGCCGCTGGACACCCCGCACGGCCTGCTCACCTTCGGCGCCCAGTTCGCCGAGGTCGCCGTCGACCCACAGCTCGGCCTGGTCCGCGTCCGCCGGCTGGGCGGGGCGTTCGCGCCGGGCCGGGTGCTCAATCCGCTCCTCGCCCGAAGCCAGCTGATGGGCGGCATGCTCTGGGGCATGAGCCAGGCCCTGCTGGAGGGGAACCACACCGACCCCCGCACCGGCCGCTGGGCCGAGACGAACCTGGCCGAGTACCTGGTGCCGGTCAACGCCGACGCACCCGAGGTGACGGTCGACTTCGTCGAGGTGCACGACGACGTCGTCGGCCCGCTCGGGGCCAAGGGCGTGGGCGAGATCGGTCAGGTCGGGGTGGCCGCCGCCATCGCCAACGCCATCTTCCACGCAACGGGCCGGCGGGTCCGCAGCCTGCCCATCACGCCGGAGACGGTCATGGAGCCGACGCCCGCGGCAGCCCCGACGTGACGACCACCAGGCGGCCGGTGCCCGACCTCCCACCGGGCACCGCGCCGCCCACCGACCAGCGCACGTCCGACGAGGGCGAAAGGGGTCAACCGGCGCTGGGGCTGCTCGGACTGCTGCTGGTCGTGCCCATCGCGATCGCATTGGCGATCGGTGCCGGGGGAGACGGCTCGACCCTGGTCATCGGACCGCTCGTCACCCACTCCCTGCCACTCATCGCGATGATCGCGTTCTGGTGGCACAACTGGCCGGGCACACGGCTGCCGTCCGCGCTGTCCGGGTGGGCGAACACGGCGCTGATCATCGTCGGCGCCGTCGTTTTGACCGGGCTCGGGCAGATCGTCGCCGGGGGTCTCGACCTGCCCGGCATGTTCGTCGCCGACCCTGGACCCGGGCACCTGCCGACCTTCCCGGCCACCCTCCCGGTCGCCGGCGCGGCGTTCGTCGTGATGCTGCAGATCACCCTCGTCGGCGAACGCCGGCCCCTGCAGCGCATGCACCCGCTACCGGCCGGGCTGCTCGCGGTGGCTGCCTCGTGGATCATCGCGGTCGTCGGCACCCTCGCGCTGGTCCGGATCGACCCCGTGGCGGGCTCGGACATGGTCGCCCGCCGCGGCCCGGTCTCCGGTCAGGACGCCGGCGCCGCGCTCGTCGTGATCGGCGCCTGGCAGGTGCTCTTCTACGTGGTCTGGCGCGGATGGCCCTTCTCCACGATCCGCCGGACCGTGACACGGCTGGGCGCGGCGCACGCGACCGTGCTCGGCGCCGGCATCCTCACGTTCCTCCTCGCCCGGGTGACGCTGGGGCTGGACGCGTCGTGGATCGGAGCACTGGCCGGGTGTGTCGTCGCCGCCGGTCTTCTCCTCGGAATGCTGTTCGAGAACACGATCAGCGGCCGGGGCGCACGCCCGCTGCTCATGGTCGCGACACTCGCCCTGGCCGCGCTGCTCGCGGCCGGGCTCGCCGGACTTGCTGCGATCATGGAGTTCGCCCGCGCCGACACCGACGAATGGATCGAACACGCAGCCCTCAACGCGCTGTCGACCTCCGTCATCCTGCACGTCGCGATCGGCCGCCGCTGGCCGTTCGCCCCGACGAACGAGAGAACAATGACGACGACCGTGCCGACCATCCCGGTGATCGCCGAACTCATCGCGGCGGTCAACCGCGGCGACCGGGCCGCGTTCCTGGCCACCCTGACCCCGGACGCTACCCTGACCGACGACGGCTCGCCGCGGACGCTCACCGACTGGATCGACCGCGAGATCTTCTCCGCGAACGGCCGTGTCACGGTCCGGCGCGAGGAGGAGGGCGGGCTCCGTCTGCTCGCCCGCTACCGCAACGACGTGTGGGGCGACATGTCGACCTTCTGGCGTTTCCAGCTCACCGGCGACAAGATCAGCCGGATCGAGACCGGTCAGGCCTGATCGACGAGACCGAAGCCGCCGGTCCAGGAGATCTTCTCGTTCGCAGCGAGCGTGAGCTGCAGGAACCCGACAGCCTCCAGCTCGCGGGCACGCCTGAGCGGGCCGGCATCGACGGCCTTCAGCCCGCCGGAGGCGAGGACTGCCGCGAGCTCCGACTTGGCTGCCGCGTCGTCGCCCGCGATCAGCACGGTCGTGGTCAACGGTCCGACCGAGCCGGCGGCGAGGGTCCCGGCGAAGGTGGTGTTGAAGGCCTTGAGCACGACGGAATCGGGCAACATGGCCGCGATCTCGGCGGCTGCCGAGCTGTCGGTGGGGACCATCAGACTGTCGAAGGTCTCGAAGTCGAGCGGGTTCGTGATGTCGACGACCGTCTTCCCCGCGAGGCCCGCCGCGCGGGCGGTGACGATCTGGCTGATCGCCGAGTACGGGACCGCGAGGACGACGATGTCGCCGGTGACCGCGGTGGCGGCGTCGTCCCGGCCGAGCAGCTGGACGGTGTGGCCGCCCTTGCCGGCCACGGACGCGATCGCCTGCCCCATGTTCCCTGTACCGATGATCGAGACGTGTGCCATGACAGCTCCTTCGCGTCGGCAAGCGTGTGAGACCTGCACCGGACGGTCCGGCCTGAGCGGTGCCCATGCGCCGGAGACGGGTCGCGCAGCGTACCGCTGGGAGGACGCGACCAGGGGGTCGCTCAGTCAGTCGAGCGCGCGGCCGTCGGGTGCGATGAGGTTGCCTGCGGCCCGCTTGCGCGCTTCGGTCTCGTCGCGGATCTCACGGAACCGGTCGTCGGTCAGCGGGTACTTCCAGAAGATCAGCATCGCGACGACGGCACACAGGGCGGGCAGTAGGCCGACGGTGAACTTGATCGCGATGATCGCGGTGTCCGGCTGGACCGGGTTGGGGACGTCCTTCGTCGCCGACAGATATCCGCCCACGGCGAGGGCCCACGCGCCTGCGGCGCCCCCGATCGACTGCGTGATCTTGCGGGTGAACGAGAAGATCGCGTAGGTGGCGCCCTCGGAGCGCTTGCCCGACTTCCACTCGCCGTACTCGACGGTGTCGGCCTCCAGACCGAACATCAACGTGTTGATCAGGGCGCCGCCCGCTCCCTTGACGGCCAGGAAGACAAGCGCGGGCACCGCCAGACCGGCCGGGGTGAAGAACAGCGCGACACCGCCGACAACGGTGAGCAGACCACACCACTGGAAGAGCGCCTTCTTGCCGAAGCGGTCGACGAGCTTGGGAATGAACGGTGCGAGCACCACCGACGTCCCCGCATTCACCAGGGTGATGGGACCCAGCCAGGAGATGTCGCCCATCACGTACTGCGCGTAGTAGGCCGACGCCCCACCGACGGCGAAGAGGCCGAGCAGGTAGAAGAAGCTCGCCGCACACAGGTAGCCCAGCGGCCGGTTGTGCCGGAGGGTGTCGATCGTCTCGCGCAACGAGACGCCGCGCTGCGTGCGCACGACCTGCTCGCGGCACCAGAAGAACGTGAGGAAGTAGGCGATCGAGCCGATCACGATGAAGGCGAGCGTGGTCTGGGTGAAGATCGCCTGGACCTGGTCGCGGTACTCGGCCGCGGGCAGTGTGGCCTTGTCGGCCCTCAGGTTCGAGATGCGGGGCGCGATGAGATACGTCAGCACGATGCCGGCGACGGCGCCGCCGAAGAAGCGCGACGCCACGAGCTTCGCGCGCTGGTGCACCGACTGCGTCATCGCCGACGCGAGCGAGCCGTAGGGGATGTTGACCAGTGAGTAGACCAGACCCAGAGCGGCGTAGGTGAGATAGACGTAGAGCAGTTTGCTGCCCATCTCCCAGTCCTCGGGAACGTTGAACGTCAGGAAGCTGAGGAAGAGCAGCGGCACCGCGCCGAAGAGAATGAAGGGGCGGAACTTGCCCCAGCGCGTCATCGCCCGGTCGACGAGGCGCCCGGCCAGGATGTCGGCGAACGCGTCCCACAAACGCACCACCAGGAACATCGTGCCGACCGCGGCGGCGGAGAGACCGGCGACGTCGGTGTAGTAGTAGAGCAGGAACGTGGTGCCGAGCGTGAATGCGAGATTGTTGGCGAAGTCGCCGAGTCCGTATCCGATGACGGATCTCTTGCCGAGATTCTCACCCGCAATGCTGGGAACCGCTGGTGACGGCGATGTCATGGTGTGCTCCTGCGTCGTGGATATTTCCCGTGGATACTTCCCGAAATCAGGGTGAACCGATTACAGGGTTTCTGCGGTCCGCTCGGACAGGAGTTGCCGCGGATTGCCGGGCGATTGCCCTCAGTTGCCCTGTTCCAGCTCTCGTAGCTGCTGCTCCACCATGGCGGTGACCTCGAGGTCGTCGACGCCGAGCCACGTGAGCACCTCGGCCGCCGCCGCGTCGGCGGGCCCGTCGGCGAGCGTGCGAATCTCCGCGGCCCGGACGTCGGTCACCGGCGCACCGTGCCCCCGCAGGTGGGCGATCCACGCCGCCACGAAACGGGTCGCGCCCAGCGGCAACCGCCCCGCCGCCCGCTCGGCGAGCAGGACCGGCACCGCGCGGATCGGCACCTTCTGCGAGCCGTCCGCCGCGATCTGGGCCAACAGATGACGGATCCGGGGGTTCGCGAAGCGGTCCAACAGTGCCTGTCGGTACGCCGCGACCTCGACGGCCGGCAGTGTCAGGTGCCGGCCGGCGGCCTCCCACCACTCCTCCACCCAGTCGCGGACCAGCGGGTCGGCGATCGCCTCGGCGACGGTGAGATGGCCGCGGATCGACCCGGCGTAGGCCAGCACCGAGTGGCCGCCGTTGAGCAGCCACAGCTTGCGTGTCTCGAACGGGCGCACGTCCTCGACGAACCGGGCCCCCGCGACGTCCCACGCGGGCCGCCCGGCCGGGAAGTCACCGGCGAGCACCCACTCGGCGAACGGTTCGGTGACCACCGCCTGGGGGTCGTCGACGCCGGTCAGGCGCGCCACCTCGGCACGGTCGGCATCGGTCGGCCGTGGAGTGATCCGGTCGACCGTCGTCGTGACGAACGAGACGTGCTCGTCGATCCACGCGACGAGGCCCGGGTCGACGAGCCGGGCGAGATCGGTGACGACCCGGCGCAACGCGGCACCGTTGTCGGGGAGGTTGTCGCACGGCACGAGCGCCAGCGGCCCCACGGCCGCGGCGCGGCGCGCGAGCAGCCCGGCGACGAGCCTGCCCGGGGTGGTCGTCACCCGCCCGCCCGCCGGGTCGGCTGCCAGCGCGGCGATGTCGGCGCGGACGTCGTCGGCACCGGCATCGAGGCCGCCGGCGTCGTCGCGCCGGTAGCCCGCCTCGGTGACGGTGCTCGTGACCACGGCCACCTCGTCCGACGCCAGGTAGCGGCGCAGCGCGTCGAGGTCGTCGGCGGCATGGACGGCGCTGAGGCTGGACACGACCTCGGCCTCGGCTCGGTCGGCGCCCAGGACGAGCAGTGTGTAGAGGCCCGCCTGGCGCTCGAGGCCCACGGCGGCGCCGGGCGAGCGGCCGGTGAACGCCGCGATGCCCCAGCCGCTCGCGTCGGGTGCGTGCTCGGTGTACCAGGCCTGATGGGCGCGGAAGAAGTTCCCGACACCCAGGTGCACGATCCTGACCGGCGGTGCGGGCCGTCCGTCGGTCGCCCTGTCGAGCGCGCGGGACCGGGCCGGCGTGGGAGAAGCATGGACGGTCACAGCTTGAACGCCTTCCGGGGGATCGTGGTCACGAGGTCGACAGCCGTCTCGACGGCCTCGTCCTCGTCGAGGCGGTGCTCGGCGACCAGGCGCGCGAGGAAGCCGCTGTCGAGCCGGCGGGACATGTCGTGGCGGGCGGGGATCGAGCAGAACGCGCGGGTGTCGTCGATGAACCCGGTGGTGCGGTAGAAGCCCGCGGTCTCCGACACCGCCCCGCGGAAACGGCGGATCGCCTCGGGCGCGTCGAGGAACCACCACGGCGCCCCGGCGTACACCGACGGGTAGAAGCCGGCCAGCGGCGCGATCTCGCGGGAGAACACCGTCTCGTCGACGGTGAACAACGCCAGGTGGAACCCGGCGGCCGTGCCGAACCGCTCCAGGAGCGGCTGGAGGCCGCGGGTGAACTCGGTCGCGACCGGGATGTCGTGGCCGGTGTCGGCCCCGACCGCACGGAACGTCGGCGTGTGGTGGTTGCGACGGACCCCCGGGTGCAGGGTCATGACCAGTCCGTCGTCGACGGCCATCCGGGCCATCTCCACGAGCATGTGCCGCCGCAGCGCCGTGGCTTCGGCCGGGTCGGCGAGCCCCGACAGCGCTGCCGCGTAGATGCGGGAGGCCTCCGCCCGGTCGAGCGTCAGGGTGACGACGTCGGCGTGGCTGTGGTCGCTGGACACGGCGCCGTGCTCGACGAAGTAGCGACGCCGGTTCTCCAGCGCGGCGACGTAGCCGGCGTAGTGGCCCGTGTCCACACCGGACGCCGTCGCCAGGGCCTTCATGAGTTCGGGGAAGTCCTCCCGGCCCGGTTCGAGGTAGCGGTCGGGGCGGAAGGTCGGCACCACCCGGCCACCGAAGCCCGGGTCGCCGGCGAGGGCCTCGTGATGGGCGAGGTCGTCACACGGGTCGTCGGTGGTGGCCAGCAGTTCGATACCGAACCGGTCGAAGAGGGCTCGTGGCCGGAAGGCGGACGTGGTCAGGCACCGTGCGACGTGGTCGTAGATGTCGTCGGCCGTCTGCGCGGACAGCCGTTGTGTCACGCCGAAGACGTCGGCCAGCGTGGTTTCCATCCACAGCCTGCTCGGTGTGCCGCGGAACAGCGCCCACCGCTCACCCAGGATGCGCCACGCCCGGCGCGAGGCCGCCTCGTCGAGGCGGCCCGTGCCGACACCCAGGTCCGGGAGCGCCACACCGGAGGCGTGCAGGAGCCGGGTCATGTAGTGGTCGGGGGACAGCAGCAGGCTCGTCGGGTCGAGGAACGGTGTGTCGTCGGCGAGCCACTGCGCGGGTACGTGCCCGTGCGGCGACACGATGGGCAGGTCCTGCACCGCGGCGTACAACCGCCGGGCGATGGCGCGCACTCCCGGCTCGGACGGCAGCAGACGGTCGGGGTGCGGGCTGAGCTGCGGCGGCGAGGTCATGACCCATGGTCGGCACACCCGCACGTCCTGGGCCATGAATTGCCGGGAATTGCCGGGACCCGCCGGCTCTCAGCGGCGGCGGCGGCCCGTCGAGTCACGCACGACCAGCTGCACGGGCAGCACCACCGGTTCCCGGCGGGGCGTGGCACCCCCGACCATCGCGATCAGGTTCTTGACGCCGATCGCGCCCTGGGTGTGCAACGGTGCGCCGACAGTGGTCAGCGCCGGCTCGACGAGGTCGGCCAGGATGATGTTGTCGAAGCCGACGACGCTGGTGTCCTGCGGGATGCGCACACCGAGCCGCTTGAGACCCTTCTGCACACCGATCGCCATCGCGTCGTTGTAGGCCAGCACCGCCGTCGGCCGGTGGGCCAGCACCTCACCGGCGAGCTGGTGCCCGGCTGCCACCGTCGGGGTGTTCCCCGGCCCGATCCGCCGGACCCGCACACCGAGCTCGGCGCCGGCCTCGCGCAAGGCCTGCCACCGCATCCCGTCGGCCCAGCTCGTCTCCGGGCCGGCCAGATAGGTGATGGTGTCGTGGCCCAACCCGACGAGATGCTCGACGGCACGTCGCACCCCTCGGGCGTTGTCGGTGATGACGCTCGGCACCTCGGGCAGCCGCCGGTTCAGCACGATCGTCGGCTTCTGCTTGGCCACCATGCGGATCGTGCTGTCGGACATCCGTGAGCTCGCGAGCACCACGCCGTCCACCGCAGGCAGCCCGCGCTCGGTCCAGGTGCGTTCGAGCTGCGCGTCCTCCTGCGTGTGCGACAACAGGATCAGGTAGCCGGCGTCCGCGGCAGCCTCGTGCGCGCCGCGGATGATCTCGACGTAGAACGGATTGGTGATGTCGGTGACGACGAGCGCGATCGTGCCGGTACGCGACCCGACCAGCCCGGGCAGCCCGGAGGCCCGGTAGCCGAGCGACTCCGCGGCCGCGAAGATCCGCTGCGCGGTCTCGGCGCCCACCCGTCCGGGCCGCGAGAAGGCCCGCGACACGGTCGACGCCGCGACCCCGGCGGCCTTGGCGACGTCGTAGATCGTGGGACGGGACTCCACCGAGCCAGGCTAGTTGTGGGAGTCGCCGCTTGTCACACCTCGCCACTGCCCACAGAGTTGGGCCATGACGTTCATCGGCGAGGTCCCACCCGGGTTGGCGGCCGCGGCTGCGCGCATCGGCGACGCGACGACCGTGCTCGACGCCGACCAGGTCACCGCGTTCGTGCTCAGGGAGCTCGCCGACCACCCGTTCGACGGGCGCAGCGTCTGCGTGCTCGTGCCGGACGCAACCCGCACCTGCCCACTGCCGCTGCTGCTGCGCGCGGTGCACGAGGCGCTGCACGGGCGCGTGAGCAGGCTGACGGTGCTCGTCGCGCTGGGCACCCACGCGCCGATGTCCGAGGACGCGCTCGCCGCCCACCTCGGCTACGAGCCGGGCCGTCTCGAGCAGACCTATCCCGGCACGACGGTCGTCAACCACGAGTGGTGGAAGCCGGAGATCTACGCCGACCTCGGGACCGTGCCCGCAGCCCGGATCGCCGAGCTCTCCGACGGTCGGATGGAGCTCGACGTGCCCGTGCTGCTCAACCGCGCGGTCGTCGACCACGACGTGGCGTTGGTGCTGGGACCCGTGCTGCCGCACGAGGTCGTCGGAATCTCGGGCGGCAACAAGTACTTCTTCCCCGGCGTCGGGGGCCAGAAGATCATCGACGTGTCGCACTGGCTGGGTGCACTGATCACCTCGGCGGACATCATCGGCACCACCGGGATCACCCCGGTCCGGGCCCTGATCGACGACGGGGCCGCGCTCATCCCGTCGGAGAAGCTCGCGATCTGCGCGGTCACGGCCGAGGTCGCCGACGGCGCCGTCGACGGCGCCGTCGACGCGACGGTCCCGTCACCGGTCCGGGTGAGCGGTCTGCACTCGGTGTCGTTCGGCGACAGCCGGGCGTCGTGGGCGTCGGCGGCGGAGGTGTGCGCGGCCACCCATGTGACCTATCTGGACGCGCCGGTGCGCCGGGTGCTGTCGGTCGTCCCGCAGATGTACGACGAGATCTGGACCGCCGCGAAGGGGTTCTACAAGCTCGAGCCCGTGGTCGCCGACGGGGGAGAGGTGATCCTCTACGCACCGCACGTCACGGAGATCTCCTCGACCCACCGCGAGATCCACGACATCGGCTACCACTGCCGCGACTACTTCGTGGCGCAATGGGACCGGTTCTCGCAGGTTCACTGGGGAGTCCTGGCCCATTCGACCCACCTGCGGGGCGCCGGGACCTACGACGCGGCGACGGGCGAGGAGCGCTTGCGCGTGCGGGTGACGCTGGCGACGGCCATCCCCGAGGAGGTCTGTCACGCCGTGAACCTCGGTTACCTCGACCCGGCGTCGGTGGACGTCGCCGCCTACGAGGCCGACCCGGACACCCTCGTCGTGCCGCGGGCGGGCGAGATGCTCTTCCGGCTCCACTGAGACAACTGCAACTGGGACAACCCGCGGCAATTCCTGGTCGCCGGGATCGTGGCCCTGCATCAATGGGTACGGACATCGCTGCGACGAAGGGACACGCCGTGCTACGACCCCAGGACAGCTCGACCCGCGAACGCAAGCGGCTCGACGGCTTGTGGGCCTTCTCCCTCGACCCCGAGGCCGAGGGACGCACCGCCCGCTGGTGGGCCGGCCGGCTTCCCCACGCGAGCGAGATGGCGGTGCCCGCGAGCTACAACGACATCGCCGCCGACGCCGCCGTCCGCGACCACCTCGGCGAGGTCTGGTACCAACGCACCGTCCGGGTGCCCCGCGGGTGGGCCGGTCAGCGGGTCGTCCTGCACTTCGAGTCCGCGACACACCGCGCGACGGTGTGGGTCGACGACACGGAGGTCATGAGCCACGAGGGCGGCTACACCCCGTTCGAGGCCGACATCACCGGCCTCGTGAGCGCGGGCGAGGAGATCCGGGTCACCGCCTGCGTCGACAACACGCTGTCGTTCCAGACCATCCCGCCCGGCGTCGTCGAGGACACCCCCGCAGGCCCCCGGCAGCGCTACTGGCACGACTTCTTCAACTACGCGGGCCTGCACCGCTCGATCTGGCTCAGCGCCACCCCGCACGCCCACACCGACGACGTCACGGTCGTCACCGGCCTCGACGGTCTCACCGGCACCGTCGACTACACCGCCACCACGGTCGGCGCCGACGGCCTCGGAGTCCGAGCCGTCCTCCGCGACGCCGACGGCCACGAGGTCGCGTCCGGGTCGGGCGCATCCGGGCGCCTCACCGTCGCCGACGTACACCGCTGGGCACCCGGCGACGGCTACCTCTACGACCTGGAGGTCCAGCTCGTCGAGCACGACGGCGGCGGCGACGGCGACGGCGGCGGCACGGTCGTCGACTCCTACCACCAGAGCGTGGGCATCCGGACCGTCGAGGTCCGTGGCACCCAGTTCCTCATCAACTCCGAGCCGTTCCACTTCACCGGGTTCGGCAAGCACGAGGACATCCCGGTGATCGGCAAGGGCCACGACGACGGCTACCTCGTCCACGACTTCGCACTCATGGAATGGATCGGCGCCAACTCCTTCCGCACCTCGCACTACCCCTACTCCGAGGACGTCCTCGACTACGCCGACCGCCACGGCATCGTCGTCATCGACGAGACCGCCGCCGTCGGACTGAACATGGGGCTCGGCGGCGGCATCTTCGGCAGCCAGGGCTACCAGACCTACAGCCCGGACACGGTCAACGACGAGACCCGAGCCGTCCACGCACAGGCGATCCGCGAACTCGTGGCCCGCGACAAGAACCATCCCTGCGTCGTCGTCTGGTCCATCGCGAACGAGCCGGAGTCCGACACCGAGGGCGCCGAGGACTACTTCCGGCCGCTGTTCGACGTGGCCCGGGAGGCCGACCCGACGCGGCCGGTCGGGTTCGTCAACGTCATGCTCGCCCCGCACGGGAAGTGCCGCGTCTCCCAGTTCGCCGACGTGCTGATGCTCAACCGGTACTACGGCTGGTACGTCAACACCGGGGACCTCGCCGCCGCCGAGACGGCCTGGCTCGACGAGCTGCAGGGCTGGGCGACCGAGGGCAAGCCGATCATCGTCACCGAGTACGGCGCCGACACCCTCCCGGGGCTGCACTCCCTCACCCCGCAGCCGTGGAGCGAGGAGTACCAGGTGGCCTACCTCGACATGAACCACCGTGTGTTCGACCGCGTCGACGCCGTCGTGGGTGAGCACGTGTGGAACTTCGCCGACTTCGCGACCACCTCGGGGATCATGCGCGTGGACGGGAACAAGAAGGGCGTCTTCACCCGGGACCGCAAGCCCAAGGCCGCCGCCTTCGCGTTGCGCCGTCGCTGGCGCAAGGACTCCTGATGGAACCCGGGGACCGCACGGTCCTGGTCGTCATGGGCGTCTCCGGGTCCGGCAAGTCGACCGTCGCCGGGATGCTCGCGGGCCGGCTCGGCTGGGATCTCCAGGAAGGCGACGACCTCCACCCACCGGGCAACATCGCCAAGATGGCGGCCGGTGAGCCGCTCACCGACGAGGACCGCCTGCCGTGGCTGGACCGCATCGCCGAGTGGATCCACCGGCACACCTCCGCCGGCGTTCCCGGCATCATCACCTGCTCGGCCCTGAAGCGGACCTACCGCGACCGGCTCCGCGGCGACCACGTCGTCTTCGTGCACCTCACCGGATCGCCCGCCGTCATCGAGCAGCGGCTCGCCGCCCGAACCGGCCACTTCATGCCGGCCGGGCTGCTGTCGTCCCAGATCGCAGCACTCGAGGCGCCCGGAACGGACGAGGACGTCATCGTCGTCGAGATCGGGCGGGATCCGCTCGACGAGGTCGACGAGATCCTCGATCGGCTGCGCTGACCCGAGCGTTCATCGTGGCGGCTCGTCGGCTCTGGTGAGACAGGCGAGGGCCGCCACGACGAGTGCCTGGGTCCCGGTGTCGAGCGTCGGCTGGAGGACAGGGGCGAAGGCGGGATTGTGGTTGACCGGGATGTCCTCGGCGACCCGACCGGCGGCCGCGGCGCGTTCGTAGCGGGCCGGGTCGACCCCGCCGACGCCCCAATAGGTGTACGGGGCGCCGTACGCGACGGGAATGTCGGTGAAGTCCTCACTGGCGTTCTGCCGCGGCAGCTCCACCGACCGCTCGCCGAAGAACTCCGCGAATGCGGCAGCCACCCGCCCGGTGAGGGCGTCGTCGTTGTCGGTGAGGGGAAAGGCTCCGAACAGCTCGAACTCGGGGTCCTTCGGTGACCTCGACGCCTGGCACTCCGCGGTGACGATCCGGCGGATCGCGTCCACCATGTGCGACAGGGTGCGCTCGCTGTAGGCGCGAAGGTTGAGCTGCAGCTCGGCCGAGTCGGGGATGATGTTGCTCTTCGACCCGGCCTGGATGCTGCCCACCGTGAGCACGGCGAAGTCGTCGGGTGCGGTCTCCCGGGACACGACGCCCTGCAGCCTGACGACGATCATGGCGGCCAGGACGACCGGGTCGACGGTGGCCTGCGGCATCGACCCGTGGCCACCGCGCCCGTACACGACGATGCGCATGCTCGCGGCCGTCGACAGGACCGGGCCGGTCCGGGTGCCGACCGTGCCCGCGGGCAGCGGGAGCACGTGTTGGGCGAGTGCGACGTCGACGGCGGGGACGACATCGGCGAGGCCGTCGGCCACCATGGCGCGGGCGCCGTCACCCAGTTCCTCGGCGGGCTGGAACAACGCCACCACGGTGCCGCCCCAGCGGTCCGCCCGCTCGGCGAGCAGGTGGGCGGCACCGAGCAGGCTCGCGACGTGGACGTCGTGCCCGCAGGCGTGCATCACCGGCACCTGGTTCCCGGCGGCGTCGTCGACGACGACGGTGCTGGCGTAGGGCAGGCCCGTCGCCTCGCGGACAGGGAGTGCGTCCATGTCGGCGCGGAGCAGGACCGTCGGCCCGGCGCCGCCGGCGAGGACACCGACGACGCCGGTGCCGCCGACACCCTCGTGCACCTCGTAGCCCGACCGCCGCAGCCGGTCCGCGACGATGCCGGCCGTGCGCCGCTCCCGGTGGGAGAGCTCGGGGTGGCGGTGCAGGTCGCGGTAGAGCTCCTCCTGCCACTGCCGGACCTCCGCCAGACCGTCCAGTTCCCGGGGAGTCTCGACGTCGTCGGTCATACCCTGCCTCCTGCCGCGGCGTGTCAGATGTTCGAGCCGTCCGGTGGCACGTCCGCCGGCGGCAGCGGCGATCCGCCGGCTCCCTGGACATGGGTGCAGTCGAGGCCGAGGGTGTACGCGGTCATGGTCAGCGAACCGTAGGCGTAGCCGTCGACGAGGACGTTCAGGTCCGGCGCGTCGTCGGCGCCGGCGAGCCCGGCGAAGTACAGGGCCGGGATGAAGTGGTCGGGTGTCGGCACCGCGGACCGGAATTTCGGATGGGCGTCGAGGGTGGCGAACTCGGTCGGCTCGGTGAGCATCCGTTCGCGGGACTCGTCGCTGAACCGTCGGGCCCAGTCGTATCCCTCGTCGGCGCGGCTCCAGTCCATCGCCCTCAGGTTGTGCACCACGTTGCCGCTGCCCACGATCAACACCCCCCGCCTGCGCAGTGCGGCGAGCTTCGCGCCCAGTTCGAGGTGGTGGTCGAGCGGCTTGTCGGCGTTGATGCTCAGCTGCACGACCGGGATCGACGCGTCGGGGAAGGCGTGCAACAGCACCGACCACGTGCCGTGGTCGATCCCCCAGCTGTCGTGGTCGGCGCCCACCCAGGTCGGGCGCACGATCTCGCTGATCTCGTCGGCCAGCTCGGGCAGGCCCGGCGCCGGGTAGTCGACGTCGAACAGCTCCTGCGGGAAGCCGTAGAAGTCGTGAATGGTGCGTGGGCGGGGCATCGCGGTCACCGCGGTCGCGTTGACATACCAGTGGGCGCTGACGACCAGGATCGCGCGCGGGCGGGGGACGGCGGAGCCGAACGCCTGCCAGGCGGTGGTGTAGCGGTTGACCTCCAGCGCGTTCATCGGGTTCCCGTGGCCGATGAACGCGGCGGGCATGAGGTCGGTCTCCGTAGCTCGGGGGTCCACGTTGCCGCCCTTCCGCATCAGCCCGCCGGCGAGGTGCCGCGAGCGTCAGCGCATTATCCACCGCGACCTCGCCCGGGTCGTGTCGAACCGGACGCGGGGAGGCATCGACGTGCGACGTTCAGTGCTGCCGGGCCCGTGTCCAGGCGCGCGCCACCCTCGTGGCCTCCCGGGACCGGCGGACGTCGTGCACCCGCACACACGTCGCACCGGCTGCCGCCGCGAGCCCGGAGATCACGGCCGTCGCGTCGTCACGCGACGCCGCCGGTGCGTCCGGCCGGCCCGGCGCGGCGAGGAACCGCTTGCGCGAGGCCCCGATCAGCACCGGGAACCCGAGGCTCAGGAGGCTGTCGAGACCGCCCAGCAGGGCCCAGTTGTGGTCGGCGGTCTTGGCGAACCCGAGGCCGGGGTCCAGCACGAGCCGATCGGGGGAGACCCCGGCCCCGGTCAGCGTCTCGACCCGCATGAGCAGCTCGCACCGGACGTCGGCGACGACGTCGGCGTAGACCGCGCGCCGGTCCATGTGGACGCTGGGCCCGCGGGAGTGGGTCACCACGTAGGGCACGGCGATCTCGGCGACGAGCGCGGCCATCCGTGGATCACCGAGCCCGCCGGTCACGTCGTTGACCACCACCGCGCCCGCCACGACCGCGGCCGCCGCGACGGCAGCCCGGGAGGTGTCGATGCTGACGGGGACCCCACCCGCGGCGAGCTCCCGCACGACCGGCAGGACCCGCGCCAGCTCCTCCTCGACCGGGACGCGTCCGGCGCCGGGCCGTGTCGACTCCCCGCCGACGTCGACGATGTCTGCGCCCTCGGCAACCAGCAGCCGCCCCCGCGCGACCGCGCGATCCACCTCCGAGTAGGCCCCGCCGTCGGAGAACGAGTCGGGCGTGACGTTCAGAATCCCCATCACCAGACACTCACCCGGGGCGTGGAAGTCGGGCGCGGCTCGCCGCTGCGGCGCGGTGCCGACACGCAGCACGTGGCTCACCCCCTCAATCCCGCCGCCGCCCGGACATCCGATGTGCCCACGGTCTACGAGACGGCGTCGAGCCGGTCGAGCATGCGTCGGCGCCACCGCTCGGTGCTCTCCACGTCGTTGAAGGTGAACACGTGGAACCCGCTCACCGTCGAGCTCCCGCCCAGCTCGGAGCGCAGGCCGCGGACCAGCGAGGTGGGGTTGTATCCGCCGGGCACGAAGAACCGCCAGAACAGGCTGCTCTGCTTGCGCAGGAATCGCGCGCTGTCCCCGACGCCGATGCTCGCGGTGATCCGCAGCAGCTTCTGCCTGCTCACCGCACCGGGAACGCCGACGACGACCGGGAGTGTCACCCCCTGCTCGACGAGGCTGCGCGAGTAGGCCAGCAGCGTGGCCGGGGCGAAGCAGATCTGGGTGGTGATGTGGTCGGCGAGAGCCGCCTTCTCCACCAGCGCCGAGCTCAGCCGCTCCGGTGGGATCAGGGCGTGTCCCTCCGGGTAGCCGCCGATCCCGATGTCGGCGAAATCGTGACCGCTGCCCCGGATCGCACGCAGCAGTCCGAGCGCTTCGGTGAAGGTCCCCGACGCCTCTCCGTCGCCGCCCACGACGAACAGGCGCCGGACACCGTTCGCGGTGAGGCGGGCGAGGATGTCGTCCAGCTGCGCCGGACCGGAGATCATCCGCGCCGACAGGTGCGGCGCCACCGAGTACCCGTCCGCCGCGAGTGCCAGCGCCAGCTCCACCGTGGCGTCGATCCCCTTCTGCGGCGAGGCGGTCACGGTGAGCCGGATCGACGTCGGCACGTGCTCGCGGACCGCGTCGTGGGTCCTCGCGAACGGCATCACCTCGTAGCCGAGGGTCTGCAGGGCTCCGCGCAGCGCGGTGCGCGTGTCAGGGGTTCCGGTCGAGGTCACCGGCCCGGCCCGTCGTGCGCGGGGTCACCCTCTGCCGCCGCGACGGCCGCGGACACGGTGTTCGTCAGCAGCATCGCGATCGTCAGCGGGCCGACGCCACCCGGGACCGGGGTGATCCACCCGGCCGACCCGACGACGTCGTCGAAGGCGACGTCACCGACCAGTCCGGAATCGGTGCGGTGGATGCCGACGTCGATCACCGCCGCACCGGCCTTGACGTGCTGTCCGGTGACGATCCCCGGCACTCCGGCCGCGGCGACGAGGATGTCGGCCTGCGATGTGACCGAGGCGAGATCCCTGGTTCGCGAATGCGCGATCGTCACGGTCGCATCGCGCTGCAGCAGCAACTGTGCCATCGGCCGGCCCACCAGCACCGAACGACCGACGACGACCGCACGGGCACCCGCGAGCTCCACGCCGGCGGCGTCGAGCAGCTCGACGACGCCCGACGGGGTGCAGGGCCGCAGCCCGGGCCGGCCCCCGGCCAACAGTCCCTGGCTCAGGGTGGTCAGCCCGTCGACGTCCTTGGCCGGCGGGATCCGCTCGAGGAGCCGCGCCGGGTCCAGGTGCCGCGGCAGCGGGAGCTGCAGCAGGATCCCCGAGACCCGGTCGTCGGCGGCGAGCGCGTCGAGGACGGCGGCGACCTCCGGCTCCGGTGTCTGCGCGTCGAGGTGGTGGTGGAAGTCGGCGATCCCGGCGGCCGCGGCCGACCTGCGCTTGTTCGCGACGTAGACCGCGCTGGCGGGGTCGTCCCCGACCAGGACGGTGGCCAGGCCGGGAACACGGCCGTGGGCGAGCCGGAACTCGTCCGCGCCCGCGGCTGCCCGGGTCCGCACGTCCCGTGCGATCTCGCGGCCATCGATGACGACGGCGGTCACGGCGTGAACACCACCGTCTGGTTGCCGTCACGCAGCACGCGGTCCTCGCAGTGCCACCGGACCGCGCGGGACAGCACCGACCGCTCGATGTCGGCGCCCTTCTGCACCAGGTCCTGCACGGTGTCGTTGTGGGAGACCCGGACCACGTCCTGTTCGATGATCGGACCCTCGTCGAGGTCCTTCGTCACGTAGTGCGCAGTCGCACCGATGAGTTTCACCCCGCGTTGCTTCGCCTTCTGGTAGGGGCCCGCACCGATGAACGCGGGCAGGAACGAGTGGTGGATGTTGATGACCGGGACCCCGACCCGCTGGAGGAAGTCGTCGGAGATGATCTGCATGTAGCGGGCGAGGACGACGAGATCGACGTTGCCCGCCAACAGGCGCAGGTGTTCCTGCTCCGCCGCTCGCTTGTCACCGGAGACCGGTACGTGGTGGAAGGGGATGCCGAACCCGTGCACCTCGGCGGCGAGGTCGGGGTGGTTCGACACGACCATCGCGACGTCGAGCGGCAGTTCGTTGCGGCGGTGCCGCCACAGCAGGTCGAGCAGGCAGTGGTCGGTCTTGGAGGCGAAGATCGCCACCCGCTTGCGGTGCGTCGCCTCGTGCAGCGTCCACGACAGCCCCAGCTCACGGACGAGGACCGCGTCCAGGTCCGCCTCCAGCTCCTCGCGGGCCGACTCGAGGCTGGGCAGCCCGAACACCGTGCGCTGGTAGAACTGACCGCCCACGGCGTCGGACGAGTACTGCCGGAGCGACACGATGTTCGCCCCGTACTCGGCCAGCAGCGTCGAGACGGCGGACACGATCCCCGGTCGGTCGGCTCCCTGGATGACGAGGCGGGCCGCGCCCGTCGACGGGGCGAACCCGGCCGCTTCGGGCCCGCCCGCGGTCAGCGCGGCCGCGCTGGCCGTGCTCTGCGCCGGCGCGGCGCCGGTGGTGGTCACGATGGTTCTCCCTCGGACGTCGGGTCGACGTGCGCCCGGTGCGTCGGCCTGCTCAATGCGCGACCAGGGGCTCGGTGTGCACCTGCGCCCGCAGGGTCGTCTGCACGTGACGCTCGACGTTGCGCTTCGGCGTTCCGCCGTTCTCCTCGCCCCACACGAGTGTCACCTCGGTCCCGGTCGTGGCGACGTCCTCGTCGAGGAAACCGACCGACATCCAGGAGCCGATGTTGACCGTGTAGCCGCACAGCGTCGAGACTCCGACACGCCGGTCTCCGACGAGCACATCGTCGAGCTGCACCCGCGAGTAGCGGCCCAGGGGAGTGTCGAGGAACTTCGCCCGCTGGTCCCCGTCGAACAGGCTCGACGCGTAGATGCGCTTGACGTCGTCGGTGTTCCAGCGCAGCCAGACCTTCTTGCGCCGCGGCTGCTCGGCCGCCTTCTCCAGCGCCGCACGGCCGATGAAGTCGTGGTCGAACCGGACGAGGTGGCCGTATCCGAAGTCGAACGGAGTCACGTAGTAGTCCTCGGCGTCGTCCGAGGCGAAGCTGCCCCCGATGCTGAGCTTGCCCTCGTAGCCGTTCGCCGGCAGCCACTCGCGGTAGGCCGTGAGCTCGGGGGCGGTGTAGATCGCGGGAGTCGGCTGCGCCGCGTAGCCGGACTCGATCCCACCCGTGTAGTACGCGAGCGCGCCCCCACGGACCAGGCCGAACTCCTCGCCGGCCTGCAGGAGCGCGTCCCAGCAGGCCTGGTAGTCCTCGATCGGGCCCCAGATCTCCATGCCCATCGACTCGGCGCCCGGGACGCCCGCCATGGTGTGCGACAGCGCGCGGACCGGCCGGCCGGCCAGCGTGAAGTCGGTCATGGCGAAGAACTTGACCTGTTCGAGCGCAGCGCCGTGCGCCTTCTCCAGGATCGCCCGCGCCGTGGGGCCCTCGATCTCGAGCCGGAACAGCGTGCGACGGCCGCCCGCGGGCTGGTCGGCGGTGCGCTCGTCGCGCACGACCTCCACGTCGTAGCCGCGGGTCCGGGCCTGGTAGGTGAGCCAGTTGGCGACCGGGGTCGGGCCGACCACACTCACGTGCTCCTTGTCCAGGCCGAACAGCACGGCGGTACCGATCATCTTGCCCTCGTCGGTGCACGCGACGAGGTGCTTCGCCTTGTTCGGACCCCACGTGGCGAAGCTGTTGGTGCCCGTCTCGGTGAGCAGCCGGTCGACGTCGGGCCCGGTGAAGTACACGTCCGTCATGTGATGGGACTGGTCGAACAGGACAGCCGTCTTCGTCCACGCGGCCTGCTCGTCCTGCCAGTTCGTGTACTGGTCGGGGTAGTCGAACCGGAAGCGGTTGGCCGGCGAGTTGCGCAGCATCTGCACCGCGCCGCCGGCCCGCTGCAGCTTGTCCTCGAGGCTCTCGGGCATGGGGTGTCCCTTCATCGTGGTGAGGCCGCCTCGCGCTGCGAGGTCGCCAGGTGGTGGAAACGGGAGCCGTGCAAGACCAGCGGCCGGGTGGGCTCAGCCATCGCGGCTGTCCTCGGCTGTCGTCAACCATCGACGATGCCCGGTCAGGATCGGCTCGACGAGATCGGGTCGGTCGAGACCGGGGAGGTCGTCCGGCACGCCATGACCTGCGGCGGTCAGGAGCTGCTGCAGGAACCGGTAGCTGGACCGAGCTCCCTCGTGCGGGTGCGCGCCCGCCGCGCCAGGCGGCGTCGGCACCGCGGTGCCCGCGACCACGGGGCTGAGACTGTCGCGGATGTAGATCATGTCCATGGACCGGATCCGCCACGCGCAGCCCGCGTGCACGACCCGCCAGCGCAGGATGCCCCGGCTCACGACATCGACCTCGACACCCCCCAGCAGCCCCCGCAGGTGCACCGCGCACGAGGCGTCGGCGAGGGCGCGCGATCCGGCGACGACCACCGACACCGGGCCGAGCTCGTGGAAGGACCGGACGAGCGCCCGGTCCGCGCGCGCCCGCGCCCCGGCGACGAACTCGGTGGCCGTCCCATCGAACCAGGACACCCGCACCCGCGCCTGCGGGGCGTAAGCCCTGGCCATCACATCCCAGTCGCCGAAGTCCTTCGCGCTCCGCTCGGCGAGCAGCAGTGAGCGCACCGCCTCCAGGACCGACGGCGGGGCGAGCTGGTCGACGGCGTGCCCGTCGTCGGTGAGCAGACCCGACGCGAGGGCGGGGCTGGTCACGTCGTCCCGCGCTCGACGACGGGGGTCAGCTCCCGAGGCGGGACCGGTCCGCGCTGGGCGCCGCGGGTGGGGCAGCTGACCGCGCCGGCATCACTCACCCCGACGGCGAGCCGGTCGAGCCCGCTGATCTCCACGTCGATACGGTCGCCGTCGTAGACCTCGCCGACGCCTTCCGGTGTCCCGGTGGTGACGATGTCGCCCGGGTACAACGTCATCACCGACGAGACGTAGGCGATCAGCCTCGGCAGGCCCCAGATCAGGTCGCGCAGGTCCGCCCGCTGGCGCAGCGTGTCGTTGACCCACAGCCGCAGCTCGAGCTCGTCGATCGGGGCGACCTCGTCGGGGGTGACGACGGTCGGGCCGACCGGGGTGAAGGTGTCGAAGGACTTGCGCACCGAGCGGTCCTCACCGCCGCGCATGGTCATGTCCAGCAAGGTCGTGTAGCCGAACACGGCGCCGAGCGCCTCGTCCTCGGCGACGTTGCGGGTGCGGCGTCCGATGACGGCGGCGAACTCGCCCTCCTGGTCGAACCGGCGGTCGGTGTAGGGCAGGCGCACGACGTCGCCGTGGCCGATGACCGAGCTGGGTGCCTTGAGGAAGACGCCGAGCGAGTCGATGTGGCTCGCCTCGTTCATCTCGGCCTGGTGCGCGCGGTAGTTCACCGGCGCCGCGACGATCTTGCCCGGGTCGGGGACGACCGGCAGCACCGAGGCGACGTCGACCTCCGGGGCCGCGGCGACCAGGGCGGCGACGTCGGTCTGCGCGTTGATGAGCCGCCGCATCGGGCTCGCGTCGCCCGGCGGGAGCAGATCGGTCAGGTCGCGGGCGGATGTCACCGAGCCGGCCGGCACCACGCCGACCCGCTGACGGCCTGTCGAGTCGAGGAAGGACAGATAGCGCATGCTGTGTGCTCCAGGTCGTTCTGGTCAGGCGGTCAGGGCGGGTGCCGCGGTCCCCACCGGCGCCGGGGAGTAGAGCCAGTCCAGCTCGCGGTAGTCGTCGGCGGCCCGCTGGGTGAGGACCCGGTCCCGCAGGGCGAGGAGCAGGGGGGCGTCGGTGTGCCAGAGCTCGCCCCACGGCCGGGCAGTGGTCTGGCACCGCGCGGCGCGGGGCAGGCGGACACGCTCGAACTCGCGGTAGGCCTGGGCCACGTCCGGCACACCGGCCACGGTGTGCTGCGCGAACCGGTGCCCCAGCTCGACGGCGTCCTCCAGGGCCTGGCAGGCACCCTGGCCGAGGTACTGCAGCATCGGGTGCGCGGCGTCGCCCGTCAACACGAGCGGACCGTTGATCCACGTCGGCGCGGGTGCCCGGTCGAACATGGACCACCTGCGGCTCCGGCCGATCTTCGCCACCGCGTCGCGCACGGGCTGCGAGGCGGTCGCGAAGGCGGCGTCCAGCTCCTCGGGCCCGCCCCAGTCGCCCGGCTCGGTGTGGCCGGCCGCGAAGCGGGGGCTGCGGAAGACGGCGACCTGGTTGTAGAGCTCCCCGCGCCGGACCGGGTACTGCATGAGATGCATTCCCGGGCCGATCCAGAGGACCACGTCGTCGGGTGCGATCGCGTGGCCGGCCTGGTGGCTGGGCACGGTCCCGCGGTAGGCGGCGTACCCGCTGCAGACGAGGTCGTCGTCGACGACCTCGCGGCGCAACGTCGAGTTCAGCCCGTCGGCCCCGATCAGCGCAGGCGTCCGGTAGACGGTCCCGTCGGCGCACGTCACGACGGCGACGTCGGGCCGCAGGTCGACACCGACGACGTCGCGCCGGTTCTCCATGGTGATGAGGGGATGGCGCCGGCAGTGCTCGACCAGCATCTCGAGCAGGTCGTGACGGTGCAGGACCAGGTAGGGGTAGCCGTAGCGCTCGGTGAAGGACGGCCCGAGGTCCAGAGTCGTCAGCGGCTCGCCGGACAGCGCGTCCATCATCACCGCCTTCGACGGCTGCACCGCCACGGGCACGATGTCGTCGAGCACGCCCAGGGCGTCGAGTGCGCGACTGGCGTTGGGGCCGAACTGGAGTCCTGCACCGATCTCGGCGAACTCCGCGGAACGCTCCACCAGATGCACCGGCTGCCCGCTGCGGGCGAGGGAGAGTGCGGTGGCCAGCCCTCCGATGCCGCCTCCGACGACGAGGGCCGGGACGTGGACGTGATCGCTCATCGGTGCGCTCCGGACAGGTCCGTCGTGGTGTGCGGGTGCAGGGCGGTGACGTGGTCGGCCCCGCGGGCGGCCGTGCCGTCCTGCCCGGTGGTGAGGTTCTGGACCCGCATCAGTCCGAGTGCGTCGAGGACGGGCGCATCGCTGGTGCTGAACAGGTCGACGTCGTCGGCGGCATGGACCGACCAGGGGGTCCAGGACGGGACGGCCAGGATGTCCCCGGGTGCCACGTCGAAGCGTTCGGCTCCGATGTGGACCTCGCCGCTGCCGTGCAGCACGCACAGCACCCGGCCGCCGGTCTGGCGGACACTGTCGGTCGACGCGCCGGCGAGCACGCGGGTGATCTCGCACCGCATCGTCGGCATGACGTCGCCGCCACGGACCGGGTCGGTGTAGCGCAGGGTCGTCCACCGCGCACCGGCGGTGTCCAGCACCGCGTCGAGGGCCCGGTCGGTGTCGGCCCATCGGTAGGCGAGCAGGGGAGAGCGGTGCTGCGGGAGCGGCGGCCCGGCCACGGGCACCAGGCCCGGGCCGCCGCCGAACCACCCTTCGGACGCGGACCGCGCCGCGGTGCGGGTGTCGGCGTCCTCCGAGGGGCCTTCCTCGAAGAACACGGCGTCGAGCGCGGCGACGACCGGGAGGTCCAGGACGTCCATCCAGATCATCGGTTCGGGGCCCGGGTTGTGATGTTCGTGGAACGTCCAGCTGGGGGTGAGGACCAGGTCGCCGGTGCCCATGTGCAGCGCGTCGCCGTCGACCAGGGTCCACACACCCTGCCCCTCGACGATGAACCGCAGAGCGGCAGGCGTGTGCCGATGCGCGGGTGCCACCTCGTGCCCACGCAGGTACTGCACCGCCGCCCACAGTGTCGACACCGCGTACGGCGCACCCCCCAGGCCGGGGTTGCAGCAGGCCAGGACGCGGCGGTCGCCGCCACGATCCACGGGGACGAGGTCGCCCGCGCGGCTACCCAGCTCGCGCAGCTCGCTTCCCGGCCACCGGTGGGGCACGCCCCTGACCCGGGGTTCGGAGGTGAGCAGTCCCGACAGCTCCCACAACGGCTGCAGCGACCCCTCGGAGAGTCGCTGGTAGAGCTGGTCCAGGTCGGGGTCGGTAGCGCTGAAGCGCCGTGTAGCCATCTCCACTCCGATCCGGCGTAATACTGTATGTATACGGACTAACTCCTCCGAAGCTACGTCGTCGCCCGGGCCAGGTCAAGCCTGCTAGGTGCACAGATGGCTGGTCTGTCAGTTGACCAGGGTCATTACTCCGCATACGGTCGAAGCAGTCGGGTCGATCGAGGCGTCATCGAGGAGAGTCGAGTGGTACACGGATCCACCCCCGCGCACGAGATCGTGGGCGCCCATCGCGCCCTCGGCGCTGCTGGTCAGGCCGACATGGTCTGGGGGCACGCCGCCGTCCGCGACCCGGACGGCCGCGGCCTGTGGACGAAAGCCGCAGGCTGGGGGATGGAGGAGATCACCCCCGCGCGCGTGGTGCTGCTCTCCGACGACGGAGAGATCCTCGTCGGCGACGGCCCGCGCCACATCGAGTTCCACATCCACGCCGCGCTCCTGCGGGCGCGTCCGGACGTCGGGGCGACCGTGCACACCCATGGCGAGGCCGCGGCCGCCTTCGCCGCGCTCGACGTGCCCCTGAGGCCCTTGTCGCACGACGCGGTGCCCTTCCTGGCCCCGGACGTCGTGCGGTTCACCGCCACGAGCGACCTCGTCGCGACGCGGTCGCTCGGCGACGCCCTCGCCGACTCCCTCGGTGGTGCCAACGGGTGCCTGATCCCGGGCCACGGGATGGTCACGGTCGGACCGGACATCGCCACCGCGGTGATGCACGCGGCCCTTCTCGAACGGGCGTGCCGCATCCAGCTGATGGCCAGTGTCAACGGGGGCCCGGCCGTCTGGTCGTCCGAGGCCGACGTGGCCGCCAAACAGCGGGGCCTCTGGAGCGCCACGCAGCTGTCCGCGGGATACGACTACCTGCTCCGCAAGGCCGACGCGCAGTTCGGCGAGCTCGACCGGGCCGATGCCGGCTCCTGACGCCCGCGCCGCGTGATCGGGAGCCGGGCCCGGCCGACGACTCGGGCCCCTCCCGTCACTTCCCGCTGGTCGCCTCGAGGTCGGCCGTGTAGGCCAGCGCGCGCAGCCCGGACAGGAACAGCTCCCGCTCCTGTGTCGAGCGCAGCGGTCCCAGCAGCCGATCCTGCACCCGCCGCACGGCCGGCGTCAGGCTGACCAGCTCGTCGCGCACGGTGTCGGTCAGGCACAGCAGCCGGCGGCGGGCGTCGTTCGCGTCACGCGTGCGCGCGATCCAGTCGCGCCTGACCAGCCTCTGGACGATGTCGGCCATGCTCGACTTGTCCACCGAAGCCAGCTCGGCGCCCGTGCTCTGGTCGATGCCTTCCGGGTGGGCCCACAACGCACTGATCACCGCGTACTGCGGTGCGGTCATGACACGACCGACCTCGTCGCTCCACGCGACGGTGTGCGCCTGTTGCACCCGCCGGATCAGGTGTCCAGGGGTCTGGCCGAGGACGAGAACCTGCTCGTCGACCTGCCCGGGAAGCGGCGGGTGCCC
>NZ_BJVJ01000047.1 GCF_007989085.1 Pseudonocardia sulfidoxydans NBRC 16205 | reverse complement strand
CCCGGGGCGCCCGCCGTACGGCCCGCCCCCGGGTCCGCCGCGCGTGGGCCCGCCGCGTGTGGGCCCGCCGCCTCCCGGGCGGCCGCAGGGCCCGCCTCCGGGCCGGCCCCCGGGTCCGCCGCGTGTCGGGCCGCCCGCCGGCCGTCCTGCTCCCGTCGGGGGTCCGAACGGGGGTCCGAACGGGGGGCGTCCCGGTGCTCCTGCGGGGCCCGGGCGCAACGGACCTGCGGGCCCCGCCTACTCCGTCGGACCGGTCAGGCCGCTGCGGCCCGCCGGGCCGCCCCCGCCGAGCCGCCCACCGGCTCCGGGAGCCCCCGGGGCCGGTCCCAACGGTCCTGCTTCCCACAGCTCTGCTCCCAGCGGCTCCGCTCCGAACGGCTCTGCTTCGAACGGCTCTGCTCCCAGCGCCCCGGCTCCCAGCGCCCCGGCTCCCAGCGCCTCCGCTCCGAACGGTTCCGCTCCGAACGGTTCCGCTCCGAACGGTCCCGCTCCCAACAGCTCCGCTCCCAACAGATCCGTTCCCCACGGCTCTGTTCTGAATGGTTCCGTTCCGAACGGTTCTGGTCCCAACGGCTCCGGTGCCGAGGCCGTGGGGTCCGGCGGGCCGCGCCCGGGCGGGCCGCCGGCCCCAACGTCGGGGCCCCGGCCCGTGCCCGCGGGACCTCCGCCGCCCGGTCCCCGGGACGACGATCCTCGCAGCGACCGGACGCCCCGCCCCGCCGCCGACAAGAGCTCCCGCAACGGCGGGGGAGACCGCGGCGGGAACCCGATCTCCGGGACGGAACCCCGCGAGGGCGCCGACACCCGGACGTCCGACAGCTCCCGCGACGACGCGGCATTCCGCAGCACGGCCGCCGCGGCGGCCCGCACCGAGTCCCGCACCGAGTCCCGCAGCGGGTCCGAGCAGGTCGACGCCACGGACGCCGGAGCACGCCCGGGCCGCTGAACCGGCGATCCGCACCTCGCCGAGCTCGGCGCCGGGCTGCTGCCGGTGCCCGCCTGTGGACCGCTCCGGTGTCGACGGTGACCATCTGGGGGCACTGACCGCGGCGGGCCACAGTGGTTCCGCCCGCAGGCTGATCGCGCGGCCCCACACACCTCGGTGTCGTCCGGACAGGACAGCCCGAGCCCCACACGTCCGGTGTGAACGTCCGCCGTGGACGACGTGTCCCGGTCGCGCCGTCGGTGCCAGAGGCGCTCGTGTCAGGGGCCGCCGGTGTCAGGGTCGCTCGTGTCAGGTCGCTCGTGTCGGGGCGCTCGTGTCAGGGTCGCTTGTGTCAGGGGCGCTCGTGTCAGAGGCGGCGCAGCACCGCGACGACCCGGCCGAGGATCGACGCGTCGTCGCCCGGGATGGGGTCGTAGGCCGGGTTGGCCGGCATCAACCAGACGTGCCCGTCGCGGCGACGGAAGGTCTTCACCGTGGCCTCGCCGTCGATCATCGCGGCGACGATCTCGCCCTGCTCCGCCACCGGCTGCTGCCGCACCACGACCCAGTCGCCGTCGGTGATCGCGGCCTCGACCATCGAGTCTCCACGCACGTTGAGCAGGAACAGCGTGCCCTCGCCGACGATCTCCCGCGGGAGGGGGAACACACTCTCGACGGCCTGCTCCGCCAGGATGGGGCCACCGGCGGCGATGTTGCCCAGCAGCGGGACGTAGGCCGGGGCGGGGTGCTCGTCGCGCTCCACGGCCGGATCGGTCCGGGTGTCCGCGCTGTCGTCGGAGAGGTCCTCGGGGGAGCGCACGTCGACCGCGCGGGTGCGGTTCGGGTCGCGCCGCAGGTAGCCCTTGCGTTCGAGGGTGCGCAGCTGGTGGTGCACCGACGACGTCGACGTCAGGCCCACCGCGTCGCCGATTTCCCGCACGCTCGGCGGGTAGCCGAACCGGTCGACCCAGTCCCGGATGACCTCCAGGACCTTGCGCTGCCGTGGGGTGAGCACCGCACCGGTGCCCTCGGCCTCGGCCGGGTCCGGGAAGGACCGCACCTGCCCGGCCTCACGGTCGGTACCGGTCTCGTCCCGTGCCATCTCGTCCGCCTCCTCGATCGGCGCGGCGGGACCGTCGTCCCCGCCGCCGTCGCCACCGAACCGTAGACCCGATCATCGCCCCCGCCAAACACATGTTCGAACGACACGCGGGCGCGTCGCGAAGAATTGTCGGTGGCCGGTGGTAGACATTCGCACGGACGTTCGATCGAACGTCCGTGCGAACGGAGCGTATCCGATCCGGTGCGGCGGGCCACCGTCGACGGCGCGGGTGCACCCCGGACGACGCGAGTCGCCGACGCAGCAGCCGGCGCCAACGGGAAGGGAAATGCCATGTCTGTCAGCACGGCTCCCGGATGTGCGGGCGCGCGGTCGGAGGCGGAGCCCGGGGTCGAGGGCGGGGGTGCCGCCGGGGAGGGGGCCGTCCGCGGCGGTCGCGAGCCCCGGCCCGAGGCCGGTGCGGGGCGTGGCAGGCGGCACGGTCCGGGCCCCCGGCCCGCGCGGCCGCGTGAGGCGCGCCGGGGGGAGGCGCGGCGGGGTGTGTCCTCGCGGGAACCCGTCGCGGCCCGTCCCGGTGGGGCGCCCGCGGTCTGCCGGCCGGCGCTGACGCTGATCCCCGGTGGTCTCTCGGCCGATCCGGCGGTTCCGCCGCAGCGGCCGGCGGAGTGGGACGAGTTCCCGACCGAGCGGCCTGCCGGGCGCCCGGCTGAACGCCGGACCGAGCGGCCTGCCGGACGCCCGGCCCAGCGTCCGACTGAACGCCCGACCGAGCGGCCTGCCGGGCGCCCGGCCCAGCGTCCGACTGAACGCCCGACCGAGCGGCCTGCCGGGCGCCCGGCTGAGCGACCGACCGAGCGACCGGCCGGGCGCCCGGTGCGCGGTCGCTGTGTCCCCGCGCCGCGGGTGTGGCGCCGTCCTGCGGGTGCGCGGACCGTCCGGCGGGCGCCGCTCGCGCTGCGCTACCGGGTCCGCCGGGCCGCCGCACTGATGGTGCTGGCCGTCGTGGCGGCGGGCGTCGTCGTGGGCCTGGGCTCCCTGGCGGATGTCGCACGCGACGCCGGGCCCGGTATCCCGGCCGCCACCGCGCAGGTCGTGGTCGGACAGGGCGACACGGTGTGGGACATCGCCCGGCGTGCGGCCCCCGATGCCGATCCGGCGGCGGCCGCCGCCCACATCGCGGAGCTGAACGGTCTGCGCTCGGCTGCCCTGCGTCCGGGGCAGGTGCTCACGGTGCCCGCTGCCTGAGGCCCCCGGCGCGCCTCGCCGGCTCGGCACGGGGCCGGATCGCGCCGGATCGTGATCAGTCCGGCCTCGAGTAACGGCACCTCTCCGCGCGTGGTCGGGTGCGCGGTCCAGGTGAGCGCGCGATCGCCCGGCGATGAGGGGCCGTCACACGGTGCAGTGCCGCACCCCGAGCCTTACCCGATCGCGGGCCGTGTCCGGCGACGGGTGCCGTCCGCCGCGGTGGGTCGGGGATGGCAGTCTCGGGCGTTCCGGATCGGTCTCGTCGGCGGACGGGGCGAACCGGGTCCGTGGCTCGGTGGCCGCCCTGCAGCGGTCGCGCTTCGCAGTCGTGGCAGCCCGTGTGGGTGCCTGCGGCGAAGCCTTCGGAGGGGTCGGGTGGCGGCGCAGAGTGGTCGAGGCGCCGCGCTCCGCGACAACGGGTGGCACGGTCGCCGCCGCTGACTCGCCAGATCGGGGGAACCTGCGTCTGGCGGGCCTCCCGGTCGCACCGACCCCCACATCTTGTGGTTACATACGTGTTGTTCGGCCACAGGTTGGGTTTGTCGGTCGCTCTCGGAGAGAGGATCACTACTGTGCGCTGCCCGTTCTGCCGTCACTCCGACTGCCGCGTCATCGACTCTCGTGAGGTCGAGGACGGGCAGGCGACCCGGCGCCGCCGCTCGTGCGCGTCGTGCGGACGGCGGTTCACGACGGTCGAGGAGCCGGTGCTCGCGGTCGTCAAGCGCAGTGGTGTGACCGAACCCTTCCTCCGCGACAAGGTGGTCAGCGGAGTGCGACGCGCCTGCCAGGGGCGCCCTGTCGACGAGGACGCGCTGCAGCAGTTGGCGCACCGCGTCGAGGAGGCGGTCCGGGCGGGCGGGACGGCCGAGATTCCCAGCCACGAGGTGGGGCTGGCGATCCTCGGGCCGTTGCGTGAGCTCGACGAGGTGGCGTACCTGCGCTTCGCGAGTGTGTACAGGTCCTTCTCGTCGATCGACGACTTCGAGAAGGAGATCGCGGACCTGCGGAAGTCGGATGCCGGGGAAGCAGCCGACGACGCGGACGGCGAGGCGGCGGGGGGCACCCCGTCGCGGGACGACGCGCCGTGAAACACGTAGTGGGAACGGGTGTGTCGCCCGGCCGGCGCGCGACACCGGCCGGTCGACCCACCGGACGGTCCGCCGGGCGGCTCATTCGCCGACGCGGTCGTTGACATCGGTGCGGCACCACCGCACCACGGTTGCCAGGAAAGAGGACGAGGATGACGGAGACGGTCGGGGCGACGGCCTCGGGGGACGCTGCCGGGAACACCCGTGGGGCGAAGGCCGGGAGCCGGGCCGGGCGCAAGCGGACGGCCGGGCTGACCGTCGAGCGGCTGTACACGACCGCGGGCGTGCACCCCTACGACGAGGTCGAGTGGGAGCGCCGCGACGTCGTCATGACGAACTGGCGTGACGGCACCGTCAACTTCGAGCAGCGCGGCGTGGAGTTCCCGTCGAGCTGGTCGGTGAACGCCACGAACATCGTCACCAGCAAGTACTTCCGGGGCGCGGTGGGGTCGCCGCAGCGCGAGTCGAGCCTGCGCCAGCTGATCGACCGGGTCGTCGGCGTCTACCACCGGACGGGCGTCGAGAACGGCTACTTCGCCACCGACGACGACGCCGAGATTTTCGCCCACGAGCTGACCTGGATGTTGCTGCACCAGGTGTTCAGCTTCAACTCGCCGGTGTGGTTCAACGTCGGCACGTCGTCGCCGCAGCAGGTCAGCGCGTGTTTCATCCTCGCTGTCGACGACACGATGGAGTCGATCCTGAACTGGTACCGCGAGGAGGGCCTGATCTTCAAGGGCGGCTCCGGCGCGGGCCTGAACCTCTCGCGCATCCGGTCGTCGAAGGAGCTGCTCTCCAGCGGCGGCACCGCGAGCGGCCCGGTGTCGTTCATGCGGGGTGCCGACGCGTCGGCGGGGACGATCAAGTCGGGCGGTGCGACGCGTCGGGCGGCGAAGATGGTCGTGCTCGACGTCGACCACCCCGACATCGAGGAGTTCGTCGAGACCAAGGCCAAGGAGGAGGCCAAGGTCCGCGTGCTGCGCGACGCCGGGTTCGACATGGACCTGGGCGGCTCCGACATCACGTCGGTGCAGTACCAGAACGCCAACAACTCCGTGCGCGTCAACGACGAGTTCATGCGCGCCGTCGAGGAGGGCACGAGCTTCGGCCTGCGTGCCCGGATGACCGGCGAGGTGATCGACTCCGTCGACGCCCGCACGCTGTTCCGTGGCATCGCGCAGGCCGCGTGGGAGTGCGCCGACCCCGGCATCCAGTACGACGGCACGATCAACGACTGGCACACCTGCCCCGAGTCGGGCCGCATCTCGGCGTCCAACCCGTGCTCGGAGTACATGCACCTCGACAACTCGAGCTGCAACCTGGCGTCGCTGAACCTGCTCACGTTCCTGGGCGACGACGGCCTGTTCGACGCCGACCGCTTCCGCAAGGCCGTCGAGTTCGTCATCACCGCGATGGACATCTCCATCTGCTTCGCCGACTTCCCGACGGACCCGATCGGCGACACCACCCGCAAGTTCCGCCAGCTGGGCATCGGCTACGCCAACCT
Organism: Pseudonocardia sulfidoxydans NBRC 16205; assembly: GCF_007989085.1. Lineage (GTDB taxonomy): Bacteria > Actinomycetota > Actinomycetes > Mycobacteriales > Pseudonocardiaceae > Pseudonocardia > Pseudonocardia sulfidoxydans. The sequence continues at coordinate 43,577 of NZ_BJVJ01000047.1, read as the reverse complement.
GGGCGCGCTCCTGATGGCCACCGGCCACGCCTATGACTCCGAGGGCGGCCGTGCCCTGGCGGCGTCGATCACCTCGCTGATGACGGGCGCCGCCTACAAGCGGTCGGCCGAGCTGGCCGGCGTCGTCGGCACCTACGAGGGCTACGCGCGCAACGCCGAGGGCCACCAGCGGGTCATGCGCAAGCACGCCGCGGCCAACGACGACGTGCGCACCCTCGCCGCGAGCACCCACGTCCACAAGTTGGCGACGATCACGTGGAAGGAGTGCCTCGCGATCGGCGAGCGCAACGGCTGGCGCAACTCGCAGGCCTCCGTGCTGGCCCCCACGGGCACGATCGGTCTGATGATGGACTGCGACACGACCGGCATCGAGCCGGACCTGGCGCTGGTCAAGTTCAAGAAGCTCGTCGGCGGCGGCTCGATGCAGATCGTCAACCAGACGGTCCCGCGGGCGCTGGCGAAGCTGGGCTACCAGGACGAGCAGGCCGAGGCGATCGTCGAGTTCGTCGCCGAGCACGGTCACGTCGTCGACGCGCCCGGCCTGCGCACCGAGCACTACGAGGTGTTCGACTGCGCCATGGGTGAGCGGGTCATCCCCGCGATGGGCCACGTCCGGATGATGGCCGCGGTGCAGCCGTTCCTGTCCGGCGCCATCTCCAAGACGGTGAACATGCCGGAGGCGGCCACCGTCGAGGACGTCGAGAGGATCTACCTCGAGGGCTGGAAGATGGGCCTCAAGGCGCTGGCGATCTACCGCGACAACTGCAAGGTGGGCCAGCCGCTGTCGGCGGGCAAGGAGGCCCGTAAGGACGCTCAGGCCGAGACGACGGAGCCGCACGAGCACCGTCCGGTCCGGCGCCGGCTGCCCAAGAAGCGCCCGAGCGAGACGGTGTCGTTCACTGTTGCGGGCGCCGAGGGCTACTTGACGGCCGGTTCGTATCCCGACGACGGCCTCGGCGAGATCTTCGTGAAGCTCGGCAAGCAGGGCTCGACGCTCGCCGGTGTGATGGACGCGTTCTCCATGTCGATCTCGGTGGGTCTGCAGTACGGCATCCCGCTGGAGTTCTACGTCTCGAAGTTCTCCAACCTGCGCTTCGAGCCGGCGGGCATGACCGACGACCCGGACATCCGGATCGCGACGAGCGTGCTCGACTACCTGTTCCGCCGCCTCGCGCTCGATCACCTGAGCCTCGAGAAGCGCGCCGAGCTGGGCATCTTCTCGGCGGAGGAGCGGTCGGCGCAGGTCGCGACGAGCTACGGTCCGGGCGATGTGGACCTGGAGTCGTTGCGCTCCAGCGTGTCCGTCGACGAGCCGGCACCGGCCGCACCGGCCGCGGCGCCGGCTGCGGTGGGCAGCTCGACGGAGCTGCTGGAGCTGCGGCTGGGCAAGGCGGCCGACGCGCCGTTGTGCCTGACCTGCGGCACGAAGATGCGTCCGGCCGGGTCCTGCTACCTGTGCGAGGGCTGCGGCTCGACCAGCGGCTGCAGCTGACGCCTGCTCGAGCCCGAGGGGCCGGACCGCGACCGCGGTCCGGCCCCTCGGCCGTTGCTGGCCCGTACGCCGAGTTCGACGTGGGAGTGGTCGCGAGCCTCGTGGGACCAGTCCCGTGTCGAACTCGGCGGTATCGCGCGCCGCCCGTCGACGGCGGCCGACCACCGGGTGCACGCGGGCTGACCGCGGACCCCGAGGGACCGTCTCCAGGCCGGCGGGCGTGTCGTGGGAGTGTGTCGTCCGCGCTGGTGACACGCCCGGTGGGCGCGTAGCCGGCGAGCGTGTCGTGAGTGCGCCCGGATCGCGCTGGTGACACGTTCGGCGACGGCGCGCTGTGCCGTCCGTGTGGCGAGCCTGATGCGCTTCCCGGCAGCGGCCGCACATCGGGCGCCCCGTAGGGTCGATGATCGTGACCGACCGGTTCCGGCTCGTGCCCGCCGCCTACGTCCTGCTGCTGCGCGACGGCCCGCAGGGCACGGAGGTGCTGCTGCAGCTGCGCGCCGGCACCGGGTTCATGGACGGGTTCTGGGCGTCGGCGGCGGCGGGGCACGTCGAGGACGGCGAGTCGGTGCACCGCGCCGCCGTTCGGGAGGCGGCCGAGGAGCTGGGCGTCGTCATCGACCCCGCGGACCTCGAACCCCTGACGGCGATGCACCGGACCCAGGCGACGGGCCTGCCCGTCGACGAGCGGGTCGATTTCTTCTTCACCTGCCGGCGCTGGTCGGGGGAGCCGCGGGCCGCCGAGCACGACAGGTCCGAGGGTGTCGAGTGGTTCCCGCTCGCGGCGTTGCCCGATCCGGTGGTGCCGCACGAGCGGCAGGTCCTCGCGTGGCTGGCCGGCGATGCGCCGGTCCCCGCCGTGGCGGCCTTCGGGTTCGACGCGGACGGTGCACGTCCTAGGCTGGATCGGTGAGCGACACGTCGATCCGGCCGGACGTCGAGATCTGCGGGCCGGCGCCGCGGGTGGAGCCGGTGCGCGAGGTGCTGGCGGCCAAGACGGTCGCGCTGGGCGGGTCTACGAAGGTCCGCCGCCTGCTGCCGACGCTGGGCCGGCGCATGGTCGGCGCGTGGTGCTTCGTCGACCACTACGGCCCCGACGACGTCGCGAAGGCCCCCGGCATGCAGGTGCCGCCGCACCCCCACATCGGGTTGCAGACGGTCAGCTGGCTGCTCGAGGGCACGGTGCACCACCGCGACAGCCTGGGCAGCGACACGATGATCGGCCCGGGGGAGCTGGCCCTCATGACGGCGGGCCGCAGCATCGCGCACGCCGAGCAGTCGCCCGACCCGCACGCTCCGCTGCTGCACGGCGCCCAGCTGTGGGTGGCGCTGCCCGACGGCGCCCGCGAGACCGCGCCACGGTTCGAGTTCCATGCCGGGCTGCCCGCGGTCACGGGCACCGGGATGCGCGCGACGGTGCTGCTCGGCGAGTTCGCCGAGGCCCGGTCGCCGGGGCGGGTGCACACTCCGCTGGTCGGGGTGGACGTGGAGCTGGCGGCGGGCGCGGACGTGGTGATCCCGTTGGAGCCCGACTTCGAGCACGCGGTGCTGACGGTGTCCGGCGAGCCGGACATCGACGGCGTCCTCGACCCGGGGACGCTCTGCTACCTGGGGTGCGGCCGGGCGCAGCTGCGGCTGCGCGCGGCGTCGGCGAGCCGCTTCCTGCTGCTGGGTGGTATCCCGTTCGACGAGCAGATCGTCATGTGGTGGAACTTCGTCGGCCGCAGTGGCGACGAGGTGCGTGCGGCCCGCTCGGCGTGGCAGGCCGAGATCACCGGTACCGGGCCTGCGCGGTTCGGGGAGGTCACCGGCTACGAGGGGGACCCGTTGTCGGCGCCGGCGATGCCGCCGGTGCCGCTGCGCCCGCGCGGCCGGACCCGCTGACGGCCCGGCCCCGCGAGTGCGCTGGGCGGGCCTGGCTCAGCCCACCTCGTAGCGGGCCGACTCGATGAGGTCGTCGACGGCGTTGCGCTGCACCCGGAACGAGCGTCCGAACCGGACGGCAGGCAACTGTCCACTGTGCACCAGCCGGTAGACCGTCATCTTCGAGACCCGCATCCGTTCGGCCACCTCGGCGACGGTGAGGAACGGCGCCTGCACCACCTCCGGGCGCTCCGGCTTGCCTGCCACCATCGACGGACCCCCGCTCCTTCCGTGCCGTCACGAGCCGTTCATGCCGGCCGCGACGGTCACCTGACCGATTTGCTTCATGGCGACACTAATCGACGAAGCGTCACCTCCGGGGTGGGAAAGCCGCCCCGACCGGGTGGTATGAGTGAGGATGGACCGCGCGGTACGGTGACCCCGCGCGACCCTGTCTCGACGGAGAGTGAGGAACTGCACGTGGCGGACGCGGGCACGACGACACCGGCCTCGGACCGTCCGGAGGACAACCTGATGCCGGGCGAGTTCGTCGACTCCGACGCCGCCGCGGTGCGGGAGTTCGCCGAGCGGGCCGTCGGCGGCGAGGACGACGAGGTGGCCCGGGCGGGGCTGTTGTTCGCCGCCGTCCGCGACCGCATCTGGTACGACCCTTTCGTGATCAGCACCGACCCGCGTGACTACCGGGCGAGTGCGGTCGCGGTTGCGCCCCGCAACTGGTGTGTGCCCAAGGCGGTGCTGCTCACGGCGTCGGCGCGCGCCGTCGGCATCCCGGCGCGGCTGGGGTTCGCCGACGTCCGCAACCACCTCAACACCCCGCGGCTGCGCGCGCTGATGAACGGCCACGACGTGTTCATCCACCACGGCTACAGCGAGCTGTACCTCGGCGGGCGCTGGCTGAAGGCGTCGCCGGCGTTCAACGCGGAGCTGTGTCACCGGTTCGGGGTCGAGCCGCTCGACTTCGACGGCGACGGCCACGCGCTGATGCACCAGTTCACCGGCGACGGCGCCCGGTACATGGAGTACGTCGTCGACCACGGCCCTTCGGCGGACCTGCCGCTGGACGCGATCCTAACCCGGTTCCGCGCGACCTACGGCGAGGCGCTGCTCGGTGGCGACTCTCACGCGGGCACCGACGAGTTCTCCGCCCCCACCTCCGCCTAGGGTGCTGGGGTGAGCCCGACGATCCTCGACGACGAGCCTGACGGAGACTGGACCGCGCCCGGTACCTACCGTTGCGCCCCCGGCGTCTACCGCATCCCGCTGCCTCTGCCCAACGACGGGCTGCGCGCGGTCAACGTCTACGCGATCGAGGACGTCGACGGCTGGACGCTCGTCGACTCCGGTTGGGCCCTCACCGTCGCCGAGGAGCTGCTGGCCGAGAGCCTGTCGGCGCTGGGCACCGACCTGCAGGGCGTGCGCCGGTTCCTGTGCACCCATTCCCACCGCGACCACTACACGATGGGTGTGGAGCTGCGGCGGCGCTTCGGCTCGCGGGTGCTGCTGGGCGCGGGGGAGAAGGTGGGTCTCGACGAGATCAACCGGCCCGACCGCGGACAGGGCGGCTCGTCGCACATGGAGCGGCTGCGTCAGGCCGGCGCGGCCGATCTCGCCGACCTGATCAGTGCGAACCCGCCGCCGCGGATGGACCTGCGTTTGTGGGAGCCCCCGGACGAGTGGCTCGAGGACGGTGCCGTGCTCACCGTCGGCCCGGAGGGGTCCGCCGCGGACGGCACCGGCCCGCTCGGCCGCACCCTCACCGCGATCGCGACGCCGGGGCACACCCGCGGCCACATGGTCTTCGCCGACGGTGACCACGACCTGATGTTCACCGGCGACCACGTGCTGCCGACGATCACTCCGTCGATCGGGTTCGAGCCCATCGCGCCGCCGAGCCCGCTGTCGGACTTCCTAACGTCGCTGCAGCTGCTGCGCGACCGGCCCGACGCCGCGATGCTGCCCGCGCACGGCAAGGTGGGCCGCCGGGTCCACGAGCGGGTCGACGAGCTGCTCGCCCATCACGCCCAGCGTCTCGACGACACGCTGGCCGGCCTGGCCGAGGGGCGTACCACCGCCAACGAGGTCGCGGCGACGCTGGCCTGGACGCGGCGCGGCCGGACGCTGGCCGAGCTCGACCCGTTCAACCGGATGCTCGCGGTGCTGGAGACGGCGGTGCACCTGGAGGTGCTCGTCGAGCGCGGGCTCGTGGCGTCCGACGCCGACCCGACGCCTACCGGCCCGGGCGACAGGGACGGCGACGTCGCGGTGGTCCACTACCGCGCGGTGTGAGCACACGCGAGCAGCGACACGGGTGATCGACACGCCCGACGCGCCCGGGATCCTTTGCCCCTGGCGGCATGATCAGGCAGAGTGATCACCGACAGCCGACCACCGCCGGGTCACCCCGGCCGAACCGGCCCGCCTGGGCCACACAGTTTCACACGCGATCTGTTCGCCGACGCGGTGCGCGAGGACGTAGGGGAAGACGATCCTCGTCGAACAGCGGAGGTCTGCAGTGAGCACACGCGGCGTGGTTTTCGTCCACTCGTCGCCGACTGCGGTCTGCCCGCACGTCGAATGGGCGATGTCGGGGGTGCTGGGGAGCAAGGTCTCTCTCCAGTGGACTCCGCAGTCCGCTGCGCCCGGAACGCTCCGGGCGGAGGTGACGTGGACCGGCGTGGCCGGGAACGGCGGTGCCCTCGCGGGCGCCCTGCGTGCCTGGCCGATGCTGCGGTTCGAGGTCACCGAGGAGCCCAGTCCGGGCGTCGACGGGGAGCGGTTCTGCTACGTCCCGGGTCTCGGGATGTGGCGGGGGCGCACGAGCGCCAACGGCGACATCGTCGTGGGTGAGGACCAGCTGCGTTCCGTGATGGCGGGGTCGTCGGCGGGCAAGGTCCACGCGGGTATCGACGCGCTGCTCGGCTCGGCGTGGGACAACGCGCTGGAGCCCTTCCGGCTGGCCGGCGACGGCGCCCCGGTCACCTGGCTGCACCAGGTCGGCTGACCCTCCCGCGCACGCCCGCGCGCCGGCCGGGGGAGGGCCGCCGTGATCGTCTCGGGGCGGTCGGGGAGACTGTGCTCGTGGGGGATGCACGACCGGTGAGGACGTCGGCGGGGTGAGGTCGGGGGTCCGGTACACGCCCGCGCTCGCGGTGGCCTTGTTTGCGCTGCTCGTCGCGGCCGGGGTCTCGGCCTGGGTGCTGGGCGGGCGGATGTTCGAGGGCGTCGCGCCCTCGGGTGCGCCCGAGCGGCCACCCGTGTCCGGCGCGGGGCCGCCGGAGGTCGAGCTGTCGGCCGACGCCGAGGACCATCCGCTGGCCGACGCCGTCCGCAGCCAGCTGCAGCGCTACTTCGACGCGATCAACTCCCGGGACTACGAGCTGTGGTCGGTGTCGGTGGTGCCGGAGCGGGTGGAGCAGCAGCCGCGGGAGCAGTGGATCGCCTCGATCGACACCGCTACCGACGGCACGATCCGCGTCGACCGCATCGACGACGCGGGCGGCGGCCGGGTGCTGGCCATGGTGCGGTTCGTGTCGACGCAGTCGCTCGAGGACGCACCGCCGGACCTGCGGGTGCCGCGCATCTGCTGGCGCGGCGCGTTCCCGATGGTGGGCGACCCACCTCGTCTGGAGACCGGTTCCGCGGGCAGCCTGCTGTCCGAGCCCTGCTGAAACCCCTGTGAGTGGCGATGGTCGCTATGGCGACTATCGCCACTCACGAGGCCTGACCTGCGACGACGTCCCGCCCTCACACCTTGGTGAAGACCACCGAGGCGTTGTGCCCGCCGAAGCCGAACGAGTTGTTCATCGCGGCGTCGATGTCCATCTTGCGCGGCTCGCCGCGCACGACGTCGAGCGAGACGCCCGGGTCGAGCTCGTCGAGATTGAGCGTGGCCGGGACGATCCCGTCGCGGATCGACAGCATCGTCACGAGGCTCTCCACCGCGCCGGCCGCGCCGACCAGGTGCCCGAGCGCCGACTTCGGCGCCGTCAGCACCGGCTGGTCGCCCAGCGCCTTGCGGACCGCCGCGGCCTCGCCCACGTCGCCGGCGACCGTCGAGGTCGCGTGGCAGTTGACGTGGGTGATGTCCGACGGCTCCAGGCCCGCGGTCTGCACGGCCTTGAGCATGGCCCGCGACTGTCCCGCACCCGAGGGGTCGGGCCCGGTGATGTGGTAGCCGTCGGAGGTCAGTCCGTAGCCGGCGAGCCGGCCGTGGACCGTCGCCCCGCGGGCCCTGGCGAACTCCGCCCGCTCCAGCACCAGGATGCCGGCGCCCTCGCCGAGGACGAACCCGTCGCGGCCCGTGTCGAACGGACGCGACGCCCGCTCCGGGTCGTCGTTGCGCCGGCTGAGCGTGCGCGACTGGACGAACCCGGCGACGGTGATGCCGGTGATGCAGGCCTCGGCGCCACCGGCGATGACGACGTCGGCGTCACCGTCCTGCAGCAGCCGGTACGCCCACGCGAGTGCCTCGGCGCCGGACGCGCACGCCGAGACCGGCGCGTGCGTGCCCGCGCGTGCCCCCAGTTCGAGGCTGACGACGGCGGCCGGACCGTTGGGCATGAGCATCGGGACGGTCAGCGGGGACACCTTGCGGACCCCGCCGGACTCGAGCAGGTCGTCCTGGTCGAGCAGCGTGACCGCGCCGCCGATACCGGTGCCGACGCAGACCGCCAACCGCTCGGGCTCGACCTTCGGCTCGTCGCCGTCGAGGCCCGCGTGCGCCCACGCCTCTCGGGCGGCGACGACGGCGACCTGCTCGCAACGGTCCATGCGCCGGGCCTGCACCCGGGCGATGACGTCGGTCGGCTCGACCGCCAGCTGCGCGGAGATCTTCACCGGGAGGTCGAACCGCTCGGTGAACGCGCCCTGTGTCGTGGCGACGCCCGACTTCCCGGCGAGCAGCGCCTCCCAGGTCGACGCGGCGTCCCCGCCCAGCGGGGTGGTCGCGCCGTACCCGGTGACGACGACCTCGACGGGGGCCCCCGTCACTGGTTCTTCGCGATGTAGTCCACCGCGTCGCCCACCGTCTTGAGCTCGGCGAGCTGCTCGTCGGGGATCTTCACACCGAACTTGTCCTCGGCCTGGACGGCGATCTCGACCATCGACAGCGAGTCGATGTCGAGGTCGTCGACGAAGGACTTCTCGGCCGCGACGTCACCGGCGTCGATACCGGCGACCTCCTCGACGATCTCGGCGAGGCCGGAGAGGATCTCGGCGTTGTCAGCCACTGGGTGCTCCTTCTGATGGGAAACTGTGGGAGGTCCGTCGGTCGACGATCCTAGGGACAGACGACGACCTGGCCCGCATAGGACAGCCCGGCGCCGAAACCGATGAGCAGGGCGACGTCGCCGGACCTGATGCGTCCGGCGGCGCGCATGTGGTCGAGGGCGAGCGGGATCGACGCCGACGACGTGTTGCCCGAGTGGACGATGTCGTCGGCGACGACCATGTCCTCGCGGGCGCCCTTGGCGCGCAACCGCTTCGCGACGGCCTCGACGATCCGCAGGTTGGCCTGGTGCGGGACGAGGACGTCGATGTCGGCGGGGGTGAGCCCGGCCAGCTCGATCGCGCGCAGGGCGACCGGGGCGATCTTCGTCGTCGCCCAGCGGAAGACCGCCTGGCCCTCCTGGGCGAGGGCGTTGTTGTGCGGGCGGACCTCGATCATGGCGTGCAGGTCGCCCGCCGAGCCCCAGGCGACGGGGCCGACGCCGACCGACTCGGCGTCGGGGGCCGCGGACAGGACCGCCGCGCCGGCGCCGTCGGCGAAGATGATGCAGGTGGAGCGGTCGTCCCAGTCGAGCCAGTCGGTGAGCTTCTCGGCGCCGATGACGAGCGCGGTGCGGGCCGAGCCCGCGCGGATGAGGTCGGCGGCCGTGCCCATCGCGTAGCTGAAGCCCGCGCAGGCGGCGTTGAGGTCGAAGGCGCCGGGCGCGACGATGCCGATCCGGTCGGCGGTCTGGGCGGCGGCGTTGGGGATCGGGTACGGCATCGTGCAGGTGGCGACGATGACCGTGTCGACGTCGGTCGGTGCGATCCCGGCGTCCTTGACAGCGAGGCGGCCCGCCTCGGCGGCCATGGCGACGAGCAGCTCGTCGTCGGCGGCGACGCGACGCTCGACGATGCCGACCCGGTCACGGATCCACTGGTCGTTGGTCTCGACGCGTTCGGCCAGGTCGTCGTTGGTGACGATCTTCTCGGGCTGGTAGCTGCCCATGCCGATGATGCGGGCGCCGGGGACGACCGGCGCGAGGCTCAACCTGGCACTCATCGCACGACCTCGCTGACGCTCGGCCGGCGCTGCGCGCGGGCGCTGTGTCGATGATTCACTCGCTGACGCTCCCTCATGCCCGCGCCTCCGCGTGCTCGGCGACGAGGGCGGCGGCCGCGTCGAGGTCGTCGGGGGTCTTGAGGGCGAGCGTCGCGGTGCCCTTGAGCTCGCGCTTGACCAGTCCGACCAGTGCACCCGCGGGTGGCAGCTCGATCACCGCGGTCACCCCCTTCTCACGCAACGTGGACATGCAGGCGTCCCAGCGGACGGGCCGGGTCACCTGGGAGACGAGCCTGCGCAACGCCTCGGCGCCGTCGGTGACGACGGTGCCGTCCGCGTTGGACAGCAGCGGCCGGCTCGGGTCGGCCGGCTCGACGGAGGCGGCGTGCTGGCGCAGCGCGTCCTCGGCGGGGGCCATGAACCGGGTGTGGAAGGCGCCGGCGACGGGCAGCGCCTTGACACGGGCGCGCTCCGGGGGGTTCGCGGCGAGCTCCTCGAGCGCGGCGAGCGGTCCGGCCGCGACGATCTGGCCGGCGCCGTTGCGGTTCGCCGGGTCGAGGCCGAGTTCGGACAGTCGCGCGAGCACGTCGTCGGGGTTCCCGCCCAGCGTCGCGCTCATGCCGGTCGGTTCGAGCGCGCACGCGGCGGCCATCTCGCGGCCGCGGACCGCGGCGAGGGCGACGGCGGCGTCGGTACCGAGTACCCCGGCGATCGCGGCGGCGGCGAGCTCACCGACGGAGTGCCCGGCGACGGGGCTCGCCTCGGGCAGCGTGACGTGGGCGCCGAGCCGCGCGGCGGCCAGCAGCGCGGTCGCGACGACCAGGGGCTGCGTGACCGCGGTGTCCTTGATCTCGTCGGCGTCCGCCGTGGTGCCGAGGCGTCGCAGGTCGAGGCCGATGGCGTCGGACCAGGCGGCGACGGTCTCCTCGGCCCCGGGGTCGTCGAGCCACGGGGTCAGCATGCCGGGGGTCTGGGAGCCCTGACCCGGCGCGAGCAGCGCGATCACGACGGACAGCGAACACCGGTGAGGTGTCCGCGCGGGATAGCGGCACGCACGAACTCGGCGGGCGGCTTTTGGAGGTTCTCCACAACGACGCAGACTATGTGACCGGTGACTCGCCACGTCGGGGGACCGTCGTTTGTAGGAGTCGCAACCCCGGGGCCGATCTTTCGCAGCTCAGGACGGGTCGGCCCCGGCCTCGGCGCCCGCGAGCCGCCCGGCCAGCAGCGCGGCGCGCAGGACCTGTGCGTCCCGCGGGTCGGCGGGGGAGCGGCCCGTGAGGTCACTCACCCTGCGCAGCCGGTAGCGGACGGTGTTTGGGTGCACGAACAGTGCCCGCGCGCACGCCTCCAGTGACCCGCCGCCGTCGAGGTAGGCGGCGAGGGTGCGCCACAGCTCGCCGCCGGCCTCGGCCAGCGGCGTCACGACGGTCTCGACGAGCCGGCGGTGGGCCTCCGGGTCGCCGGAGAAGGCGCGCTCGGGCAGCAGGTCGTCGGCGGGGACGGGACGCGGCGCCTCCGGCCAGGCGGGCGCCGCGCGCAGCCCCGACAGCGCGTCACGGGCGCTGGCGGGTGCCGACGGCAGGTCGGCGGCGAGCGGCCCGACAACGACCGGGCCCGGCCCGAAGTCGAGCGCGACCGCGGCGAGGACCTCGGTGAGGTCGTCGGCGTCGTGGTCGGCGTCGGAGAGCAGCACGATGAGCCGGCTGCCCTGCGCCCCGACCAGGAGGGACCGGCCCGCCCGCCCGGCCCGGCGGCGCAGTTCCCCGAGCCGCTCCGGCGCGTGGTCCGACGGCGGCGTCCCGACGACGACCCGCACCGGTCCGGCCGGGTCCCAGCCCAGCGCCGACGCCCGCGACACCAGCTCGTCGCCGGTGTCCCCGCGCACGACGCCGTCGACGACGAGTGCCTCCAGCCGGGCGTCCCAGGCGCCGCGGTCCTCGGCGGCCCCGGCGTAGGCGGTGGCGGCGGCGAACGCGACCTCGCGCCCGAACCGCAGCACCGCCTCGGACAGGACGCGGAACTCGGCGTCGTCGGCGGCCAGCGGGGGCAGCCGCTCCTCGAGGACGTCGGTGGCGACGCGGACGAGCTCGACGGTCTGGCGCAGGGTGAGCCGGCGCGCGAGGTCGCGCGGGGCGATGCGGAACGCCTCGGCCGTGAGCCGCACCGATCCGGCGCCCGGGTGGCCGCCGATCACATCGCCGCCACCACCGCCGCCGACGGCGACCGCGACGTCGGCGGCGGTGTGGTCGGTGGGCTCCGGCTGCTCCGACGCGCGGGTGGGCCCGCCCCCGGTCGCGACGAGCCAGCCGACGAAGTTCGCGACCCCGGTCTGGGTGACGAGCTGGACGCCCGAGCGCAGCGCGGCGGGCAGTTTGCGGAACCACGGCTGACGGCGGTCCATCGCGGCCAGGCACGCCCCGGCGATGCCGCCGGCGCCGAGCTCGAGGCGGCGCAGGGTCGCGGAGGAGACGGGGGCGCCGGTCGGCACGGACGCGGGCGTCACGGCCGAAGCATGGCACGGGCGAGCATGAGTGATGCATATCACGTCGGAGGTTCGTTCCCGGCTGTCCGGAACCCGCCCGCTTCGATGCATCTGGTCATCTGCTCAATGTTGTCGACGAGCCGATGTCGCTGTTCTCCTGGACCGGCCCGCGTGGAGCCCCCGAGGGCGGACGAGAGGACGTCGATGAGCCAGCCCGCCACCGCCCGGACCCGGGTCCGGCTGCAGTCCGCGGAGAGGCGCGCCGTCGTCGCCATGACGGTGGCGCTGCTCGCACTCACCGTCGTCGGCTGGGGTGTGCTGGCGGTGTTCGTCGCGCCCCGGCACTACGACCTCGGCTCCACCGGCGCGTTCGGTCTCGGCCTCGGGCTGACCGCCTACCTGCTCGGGATGCGGCACGCCTTCGACGCCGACCACATCGCGGCGATCGACAACACCACCCGCAAGCTGCTCGCCGAGCGCGAGCCCGGACGGTCGCGGCCGCTGTCGGTGGGGTTCTGGTTCGCCCTCGGACACGCCACTGTGGTGCTCGTCCTGGTCGCGCTGATCTCGCTGGGCGTGCGGGCGATCGCCGGCGAGATCTCCGACGACGACTCCTCGCTCAAGCAGATCGGCGGCCTCGTCAGCACCGGGGTGTCGGGGCTGTTCCTGGTCCTGCTCGGCCTGATCAACCTCGTGATCCTGGTGCAGATCCTGCGGGTGTTCCGCGACATGCGTCGCGGCCGCTACGACGAGGCGCAGCTGCAGGAGCACCTCGACAAGCGCGGGCTGATGAACCGTGTCCTCGGCCGGGCGACGCGCGCTGTCCGCGAGCCGCACCACATGTACCCGGTGGGGCTGCTGTTCGGGCTGGGCTTCGACACCGCCAGCGAGGTCACGCTGCTGGTGATCGCCGGAGGTGCCGCGGCCGGGGCGCTGCCCTGGTACGCCGTGCTGGTGCTGCCGGTGCTGTTCGCGGCCGGGATGTGCCTGTTCGACACCCTCGACGGCGCCTTCATGTGCTTCGCCTACGACTGGGCGTTCCTGCGTCCCGTCCGCAAGGTGTTCTACAACGTCACCATCACCGCGCTGTCCGTGGCGGTCGCCCTCGTCATCGGCATGATCGAGCTGCTGTCGCTGTTCGCCGACGAGCTCGGCGTCGAGTCGGGACCGCTCGCCTGGGTGGCGGGTCTCGATCTCGACAACGTCGGCTTCGTCGTGGTCGGCCTGTTCGTGCTGACGTGGGCCGTCGCACTCGCCGTCTGGAAGCTGGGCCGGGTCGAGGAGCGATGGTCGGCCGGGTTGGCGGCCCGGCCCGAGGAGGGCTGAGCGGGCGGGCACAATCGTTCTCGTCGCCCCGGCACCGCGGGCGGTGCAACAGCCGCGCAACGCGGGGTGCGACGGTCGCGACCGGCGACCGTGCGACGACGAGGGGACGACACGATGACCCGACCCGCCACGCACGACGTCCTCGTCCGGCGCGCCGACGACCGCCTCCACACCCAGATCGACTGGCTCGACTCCCGGCACAGCTTCTCGTTCGGGGCGCACTACGACCCCGACGACACCCACTTCGGGCTGCTGCTCGTGAGCAACGACGACCGGGTCACGGCCGGTAGCGGGTTCGAGACGCACCCCCACCGCGACACCGAGATCGTCACCTGGGTGCTCGAGGGGTCGCTGGTCCACCAGGACTCCACCGGGCACACGGGCGTCATCCATCCCGGTCTGGCGCAACGGATGTCCGCGGGCAGCGGCATCCTCCACTCGGAGAAGAACGACGCCTTCCGCACCGACCCGCACACGCCCGCGACCGACGTCCACTTCGTCCAGATGTGGGTCGTGCCCGACGCCGCGGGCATCACGCCCGGCTACGAGCAGCTCGACATCGGCCCGGAGCTCGACGCGGGCGGACTCGTCGTCGTCGCCTCCGGAATGCCCAGGCACGCAGGGGATCGCGCGATCTCCATCGCACAGCGCGACGCCGCGCTGCACGCGGCCCGGCTGCACCCGCATGGCGTGACGCAGCTACCAGTCGCGCCCTACGTGCACCTGTTCGTGGCACGTGGCGACGCCGAGCTGGAGGGCGCCGGACGCATCGCCGAGGGCGACGCCGCCCGGATCACGGCATCCGAGGGCCGGCGGATCACCGCCGGTGCCGAGGGCGCCGAAGTACTGGTGTGGGAGATGCACTCGGCCCTGGGCTGAGCGCCCGCCGACCGGTCACGGCCACCGCTGCGGACCCGGACTCAGGCGAGGTCCGGGTCCACAGTGGAGATGGGACGGGGTCGGTCGAGGAGACGTGCTCGGGGCCGGGTGACCGCCGCGATCAGGCGATCGGGGTGACCCCGGTGGCCTGCGGGCCCTTCTGGCCCTGCTCGATGTCGAACGAGACGCGCTGCCCCTCGTCGAGGCTCTTGTAGCCGTTGACCTGGATCGCCGAGTAGTGCACGAACACGTCCGCGCCACCACCGTCAGGAGCGAGGAAGCCGTAGCCCTTCTCGCTGTTGAACCACTTGACGGTGCCCTCTGCCATTCTTGCTCTCCTCGTACCTGTGCCGGGGCACTCGCCCCCGGCATCGCGCCGCCCGGTCACTGGGTTCTGCGCCCGGGTCGGGACCCCGTTCGCGATCACGCGAGGTCGGCGTCGGGCGGAGCGTACCGTGACTCAGCCCTCATGCCGAGAGCCAATGACCAGTGGATTCGTGCCGGCGAACGCCGTCGGGGGCACCATTCGGTGCCGATTCGACGGCCCCCGCGCGAGGCTCCCGAGCGGTCGTCGCGCACCGTGTCCGGACGTGCGTCGACGGTGACCGGCGTCTCACACGCGACCGCCCCGGCACCCTCACGGGCACCGGGGCGGGCGACAGCGCGTGACCGTCCTCAGGCGACGCCCGAGTCCGACGTCTGCGGACCCGCCGCCTGCGGGTCGTCGATCGCGTACTTCGCCGCGGCCTCGGCCACGACGCCACGGTCGACCTCACCCCGCGCGGACAGCGACCCCAACGCGGCCACCGTGATCGACTCGGCGTCCACCGCGAAGTGCCGCCGCGCCGCCGGGCGGGTGTCCGACAGCCCGAAGCCGTCCGTGCCCAGCGTCGTGAACGGCGCGGGGACCCACTGGCGCACCAGGTCCGGGACCGCACGCATCCAGTCCGACACCGCCACGACCGGCGCGTCCGAGCCCTCCAGGGCCGTCCGCAGGTACGGGACCTTCGGCGCCTCCTCGGGGTGGATCAGGTTGTGCCGCTCCGCATCGACGCCGTCGCGGCGCAGCTCGCCCCACGACGTCACCGACCACACCTCGGCGCCCACGCCCCACTGCTCGGCCAGCATGTCGCGGGCCTGCAACGCCCACGGCAGCGACACACCCGACGCCAGCAGGCGCACCTGCGGGCCCTCGGCCCGTGGCGAGGCCGCGTAGCGGTAGATGCCGCGCAGCAGGCCGTCGACGTCGACGTCGGCCGGCTCGGCGGGCTGCACGTACGGCTCGTTGTAGACCGTCAGGTAGTAAATGACGTTCTCGGGCGACTCGCCGAACATCCGGCGCAGCCCGTCCTTGACGATGTGCGCGACCTCGAAGGAGAACGCCGGGTCGTACGCCACGACCGCCGGGTTCGTCGCGGCCAGCAGCACCGAGTGCCCGTCGTTGTGCTGCAACCCTTCCCCGGTCAGCGTCGTCCGCCCGGCCGTGGCGCCCACCAGGAAACCGCGCGCCATCTGGTCGGCCGCGGCCCAGATCGAGTCGCCCGTGCGCTGGAAACCGAACATCGAGTAGAAGACGTACACCGGGATCATCGGCTCGTCGTGCGTCGCGTACGACGTCCCCGCCGCGGTGAACGAGGCCACCGAACCGGCCTCGTTGATGCCCTCGTGCAGGATCTGGCCCTGCTCGGACTCCTTGTACGCCAACATGAGCGACGCGTCGACCGACGTGTACTGCTGACCGTGCGGGTTGTAGATCTTCTGCGTCGGGAACATGGAGTCCATCCCGAACGTGCGCGCCTCGTCCGGGATGATCGGCACGAACCGCTCGCCGAGCTCCTCGGTCTTGATCAGCTCGCGCAGGATGCGGACGAACGCCATCGTCGTGGCGGCCTCCTGCTTCCCGGATCCCTTGCGCGCCACCTCGTAGACCTTGTCGCCCGGCAGCACGAGCGCCTTCGACGAGGTGCGCCGCGACGGCAGCGGCCCACCCAGGGCCTTGCGCCGGTCCTCCATGTAGCGGATCTCCGGCGCGTCCTTGCCCGGGTGGTAGTACGGGGGCAGGTACGGGTCACGCTCGAGCTCGGCGTCACTGATCGGGATGCGCTGCTCGTCGCGGAACTGCTTGAGGTCGTCCAGCGACAGCTTCTTCATCTGGTGCGTGGCGTTGCGGCCCGCGAAGTGCGCACCCAGGCCGTAGCCCTTGATCGTCTTCGCCAGGATGACCGTCGGCTGCCCGTTGTGCTCCATCGCCGCCGCATAGGCCGCGTGCACCTTGCGGTAGTCGTGCCCACCGCGCTTGAGGCCCCAGATCTGGGCGTCGGACAGGTCATGGACGAGGTCCTTCGTCCGCGGGTCCCGACCGAAGAAGTGCTCACGCACGAAGGCGCCGTCGTTGGCCTTGTAGGTCTGGTAGTCGCCGTCGGGCGTCGTGTTCATCAGGTTGATCAACGCGCCGTCGCGGTCCGCGTGCAGCAGCGAGTCCCACTCGCGGCCCCAGATCACCTTGATCACGTTCCAGCCCGCGCCCCGGAAGAACGACTCCAGCTCCTGGATGATCTTCCCGTTGCCGCGCACCGGCCCGTCGAGACGCTGCAGGTTGCAGTTGACGACGAACGTCAGGTTGTCCAGGGCCTCCGTCGCGGCCACGTGGATGAGGCCCCGCGACTCCGGCTCGTCCATCTCGCCGTCGCCCAGGAACGCCCACACGTGCTGGTCGGAGGTGTCCTTCACGCCGCGGTCGCGCAGGTAGCGGTTGAACCGCGCCTGCATGATCGCGTTCATCGGGCCGAGGCCCATCGACACCGTCGGGAACTCCCAGAAGTCCGGCATCAGCCGCGGGTGCGGGTACGACGGCAGCCCGTGACCCGGCCCCCCGTGCGACAGCTCCTGGCGGAACCCGTCCAGGCGGTCCTCCGACAGCCTGCCCTCCAGATACGCGCGCGCGTAGATGCCGGGGGAGGCGTGGCCCTGGATGTAGATCTGGTCCCCGCCGCCCGGATGCTGCTTGCCGCGGAAGAAGTGGTTGAAGCCGACCTCGTACAACGTCGCCGACGACGCGTAGCTCGAGATGTGCCCGCCGACCCCGATCCCGGGCCGCTGCGCGCGATGCACCGTCATCGCCGCGTTCCACCGGATCCAGCGACGGTAGGCCCGCTCGGCCTCCTCGTCGCCCGGGAACCACGGCTCCCGGTCGGTCGGGATGGTGTTGACGTAGTCCGTGCTCGTCAGCGACGGAACGCCGACATGTCGCTCACGGGCACGCTGCAGCATGCGCAGCATCAGGTAGCGGGCGCGCTGCTGGCCCGCCTCGTCGAGCACCGCGTCGAAGGAGTCGAGCCACTCCGCGGTCTCCTCGGGATCGATGTCCGGGAGGTGCGCGGCGAGGCCGTCACGGATCACGTGTACACGCCCGCTTCTGTCGGAGCGGTTGTTCTGGCCGGTCAAGGGGTCTCCCTGGGGGGCGGTCATGCCGTTCGTCGTGCGTTGCCGTCGTCGTTGCCGGCCCGCGTCTCTTCATGTCCGTACAGCCCCTATCGTGCCCCCCGCGCTGCGATCGTGGAACGGCGGTTGCGCAGCGCACGCCCCACGTGTTCGGATTCCGCATCCGAAACACGGGTCGACACGACCCACACACGACAACAAGGGGGCGCGCGCGTGGTCGCCGCGGAAGATGCCGGACGTACGTCCGACATCGCGGGCAAGCTCGGCATCGAGCCGGGCATGGTCGTCCAGGAACTGGGTTGGGACTCCGACGTCGACGAGGCGGTGCGCGACGCCGTCGAGGAACGCAGCGGCGACGAGCTGCTCGACGAGGAGGCCCAGGAGGTCATCGACGTCGTCCTCATGTGGTTCAGGGAGGGCGACGGCGACCTCGTCGACGCCCTCGTCGACGCCAGAGGTCCACTCGCCGACAACGGCGTGGTCTGGGTGCTCACACCCAAGACAGGGCGCCCGGGGCACCTGGAGCCGAGTGAGATCGCCGAGGCGGCCCCGACGGCCGGGCTCGCACAGACGTCCAACGTGAGCGTGGGCGAGGAATGGGCCGGTGCCCGGCTCGCCTCCCCGAAACAGGGCAAACAACGACGCTGAACCGGCGCCGACCCCGCCCGTGATCCCGACGAACGGGGGTCACGGGCAGGGTCGCGCCCGCGGGTGGCATAGGCTCGGGGGCAGTGCGGCGCCCCGAACCGGGGTGCGGTGTCGTCGACGTGCCGAGGAGATCCCTGATCATGGCGCTCACGGTGGGCTCGCAGGCTCCCGACTTCACGCTCAAGTCCGGCAACGGCGACGAGGTCACCCTCTCGTCGTTCCGCGGCGACAAGGCCGTCCTCGTCGTGTTCTATCCCTTCGCCTTCTCCGGCGTCTGCACCGGCGAGCTCTGCTCGGTGCGCGACGACCTCTCGGCGTTCCAGAACGACGACGTCCAGGTCCTCGCCGTGTCCGTCGACCACCCCTTCGCCCTCGGCGCCTGGGCCAAGGAGCAGGGCTACCAGTTCCCGCTGCTGGCCGACTTCTGGCCGCACGGCAAGGTGGCGCAGGACTACGGCGTCTTCAACGCCGACGCCGGCTTCGCCCTGCGCGGCACCTTCCTCGTCGACAAGGACGGGGTCGTGCAGTTCGCCGAGACCAACGGCCCCGGCGACGCCCGCGACCAGGACGGCTGGCGCAAGGCCATCGCGGCGCTCTGACCGCACACCGGCCCGAGGGCCGGTCCCGGGCGCGTAGCTCAGCGGGAGAGCACTCGGTTTACACCCGAGCGGTCGCAGGTTCGAACCCTGCCGCGCCCACCCAGTTCACGGCAGTGCTGCTCGGTCCCTGCACGAGACGCCCGGCGTGTGACACCACTCGTGACACCAACCGCGTCGGGCCGATTCAGTGTGCGGGCGCCGGTCCTCGAGGCGGAGTCACGACACGCCGGGGCAGGAAGCCTCGCGGACGACGCGCCGGGCGATCTCCTCGACCTGTTCGACGGTGAGTGCCGGGCTGTGGTTCTGCTGCAGGGCGCTGCGGAGGAGGCGCCGCACGAGCGCGGAGGGGGACACCTCCTCAGCGGCTGCCCTGCGCCGCAGTTCAGCGTCGAGATCGTGGTTGATCCTCAGGGAGAGGGTGACGTCGAGCGCTGCTGCGTTCTGCGCGGCTTCCAGCTCCGCGGCTTCCGCTTCCTCGTCGGCGTACTCCTCGCGCGCGGCGCGGTGACGCCGGCGTGGGTCCTGGCAGTGGCGATCACGGTCAGGACGAACCCGGCCGTGCCGGAGTAGCCGATGATCCGGATCGCCCCCGGTCAGCTCTTCGGGTCCGGGTCGCGCACTATGCGTCGCGTGTCGGTCGCTGCCTCCTGAGTCCACGACGGCTCGATGGTGGTCGCGCCGGGGTAGCGGTCGCTGCGGCGCCGGATGTACTCGGCGTCTCGTCACGCCACCACAGGTCGCTGACCGTGTCTCACAATGCGAGTCACCTTCTGGCGGTCGGCATCGGACGACGAGACCTACTCCGACATCACGGGCGTGGCGGCCCTACTTCGGCATGAACGGTCGAGTCCGCGGCCTGCGGCGGCCTCTGTGCCGGCTCGCCCGTAGCGCTTCCGGCCGGCCGTCCCGTCGCCGCCGGGTCAGGTCCTGGTGGCCGACCATGCCTCCCACAGAGCGGCGTAGCGCCCGCCGGATGCCACCAGCTCGTCATGGCGGCCGATCTCCACGACGCGCCCCGCGTCCAGCACGACCACGCGATCGGCGGTCGCGGCCTGGGTCATCCGGTGCGCCACCATGAGCCCGGTCCGCCCGGCCAGCGCCCGGGTGGCCGCGGCCTCGAGCACGCGGGCGCCTGCGCTGCCCGCCTCAGCGGTGGCTTCGTCGAGGATCGCCACCGGGGGATCGGCCAGGGCGAGCCGGGCCAGCGCGAGCTGCTGCGCCTGGGTCACGCTGAGCGAGTGTGCACCCTCGCCGACTGTGGTGGCGAGGCCGTCGGGTAGCGCGTCGGCCCATTCCAGAGCATCGACGATGGCCAGCGCCTCCCGCAGCTGCGCCTCCGTGGCGTCCGGGCGTGCCAGCCGCAGGTCGTCCGCGAGGGTGCCGGCGAAGACGTGTACCTCCTGGGTGACCAGAACGACTGTCTGCCTGGCCAGCTCGGGGCCGAGTTCGTCGATCCCGACGCCGCCGAGGCTGATCGATCCGCCACTCGGCCGGTGCACCCCGGCGATGAGCTTGGCCAGCGTGGTCTTGCCTGCACCGCTCGCCCCTACGAGTGCGACCCGCTCGGCTGCCCCGATGTCGAGATCGACGCCGTGCAGCACGGGACGGTTCGCGCGGTAGGCGTGGTGCACGTCCACGACCTTCACCGAACCGTCCACCGGCAGTGCCCGCTTCTCGGGCTCGTTCGGTGTGGGCAGCTCGGCCACGCCGACGATGCGGGCCAGGCTCGCCCCCGCGGAGAGCGCTTCGTCGATGGTGACGAGTGCGCTGCTGATCGGCCCGAACAGGGAGTGGAAGTACAGCGCCGCAGCGGTGGCCGTGCCCGCGGTGACCGAGCCGTTGCCGACCAGGAGGAATCCCGTCACGAGCACCGCTGCCAGCCCGACGAACTCAGCGAGGTTGAGCCGGGCGTAGAAGCGGGTCATCAGGCGGATCCCGCGCAGGACGAGGTCGACGGCGGTGAGTGAGCGACCGCGGACCCGGTCGACGTGGTCGTCGGCGAGGAGGAACGCGCGCACGGTGGCGGCACCGCCCACCGTGTCGAGGAGCTGCTGCTGGAGCCCGCCCTCGGCGACCCGTTGCCGGGCGTAGACGGGCCCGGCGTTGCGCACGTACCAGCGTGCGGTGTGGATCTGGATCGGGACGGCCAGCAGCGCGACGGCGAGGAACCGCCAGTCCAGCGCGCCCATGGCGAGCAGCGTCAGCACGATCGTCATACCGGCCCGGGCGAGCTTCGGCACGGCGCCGCGGACGGCTTCGCCCACGACGGCGACGTCTCCGGTGACGCGCGCGGTCAGATCGCCGCCGCCTGCGCGCTCCACCTGCTCCAGGGGGAGCGCGAGCGCGCGGTCGACGAACTGCTCGCGCAGGCGGGCCAGCAGCCGCTCGCCGAGACCGACGAGCAGCGACATGCCCACGGTCGTGAGCAGTCCCGCGACCACGGCGACCACCGCGATGAGGACTGCGGGGCCGACGACGGCGGCCGAGCCCGAGCCCGAGACCACGATGTCGACGATCCGCCCGAGCAGCGGGGCGACCAGCAGTGCGACCGCGCTCCCGGCGACCAGCACGGCCACCGTGACGACGGCTCGCCACCGATGGGGGCGCAGGAGGCGGCGGACGGCGGCGCGTGTGTCGGCGCCGGTGGCCACCGGGAGCAGCTCGCGGTCGTCCGGAAGGCGGCTCGCAGTGTCCACTGTGTCGCTCACGTCAGCACCGTCTCCCGATAGTCGGCATGGGACTCGACGAGATCGGCGTGCCGGCCCTCGCACCGCACCCCGTCCCCGTCGAGGAGGACGACCCGGTCGGTGACGGCGAGCAGCGCGGGGCTGGTCGTCACCACCACCGTGGTGCGTCCGTGGCGGATGCGCCGCAGCGCGCCGGCGATCCGCGACTCGGTGACGGAGTCGACGGCTGTGGTCGGGTCGTGGAGCACGAGGACCGGCCGGCCGGCGGCGAGCGCTCTGGCGAGCGCCACCCGCTGGCGCTGCCCTCCCGACAGCGAGCTGCCCTGCTCGCCGATGGTGCTGTCGACACCGTCGGGCAGGCTGTCGGCCACCTCGTCGGCAGCCGCGGCCACGAGCGCGGCGGTGATGTCCGCGGCCCCCTCGGCTCCGGCAGCGGTGACGTTCTCGAGCAGGGTTCCGGCGAAGAGGACAGCGTCGTGGGTCGCGACGAGCACCGCGGCCCGGACGGCGGCGGGGTCGAGAGCGGCCAGCGGCACGTCGTCCAGCTCTACGGTTCCCTGCTCCGGGTCGACCTCGCGGGCCAGACAGGCGAGCAGGGCGCGGGCGATCGCGGGGGAGGGGGAGACGACCCCGAGCAGCTCACCGGGCGCCACGTCGAGGTCGACGTCGTGCAGGAGCCCCTGGGTCACGCCACGCAGCCGCAGCGCGCCGCGCACCGGTTCCGGTGCGACGCCCGCTCCGGCCGGGACCGCCGGTGGTGCGGACAGCACTGCCGCGATCCGGGCGGCCGATGCGCGGGCCTGGGCGAACTCGATGGTCGTCCAGCCGGTCGTGGACAGCGGGATCTGCAGGAACAGGGCCAACCCCACGGTGGAGACCAGCTGGCCGACGCTGATCGCGCCGTCCGCGGCCAGCAGGCCGCCGACCAGTGCGACGATCGCGATGAACACCCCGGACGACGTCTCCACGACCCCGCCCTGGGCTGCGTACGCCCTCGCGGTGCGCAGGGTCGCGACCAGTGACTGCTGACTGGTGTGGCGGTAGCGCTGGACCGCGGTGCGCTCCGCACCGAGTCCCTTGAGCACCCGCAGACCGGCCACCAGGTCCGCGGCCACGCCCGAGGCGTGGGCCGCGCGCTCCTGCTCGGCCTCGCTGCGCCGCTCCAGCGGCTTGCTCGCGTAGTGGGTCAGCAGCAGCAGGGGGGGCGTGCCGAGCAGCACGAGCAGGCCGAGCGGCACCGAGATCGTCAGCAGGACGACGGCGCTGACCAGCACCGCGATGATCGCGGCCACACCGAACGGCACCACCACGTTCGCCGTCCCGACCCGTTTGGCGTCGCTCGTCGAGATGTTCACCAGCTCACCCGACAGCCGCCCGCCGCCGGCTCCGCCACCCGGGTGCAGCACCCGGTGGGTCAGCCGCAGGCGCAGATCGTGTTCGGCGTGTTCGGCGGCCCGCTCGGCCGCCCGGACGCTGAACCGGTAGGAGTACGACAGGACGACGAAGTTCGCGGCGAGCACGCCGATCCACAGAATCAGCAGGCTGGGCGATCCGCTGGTCACCGCGACGTCGACGATCACCCCGATGAGCACCGGCACCAGCGCTGATCCGGCCTGCTGGCCCGCCGCGAGCAGCGAGCTCACCACCACGTCGCGCCGCTGCTCCACGATGGCGGCGCGCAGCACCGCGGCGCCGGTCACGGGGCCCCGATCCGAGCTGCTCACGACACTCGGTCCCGCTGTCGGCCCAGGGGGACGACCGACGGGGTGCCGGAGACCGGATCGGGAACGACCAGACACCGGAGCCCGAACACCTCGTGCACGAGGTCGGCGGTCACGATGTCCGACGGGGTTCCCTCGGCGACGACGGCGCCGTCCCGCATGGCGATCAGGTGGGTGCCGTACCTCGCGGCGTGGTTGAGGTCGTGCAGGACCGCGACCAGCGTCCGCCCGGCGTGGTGGAGGTCGGTGAAGAGTTCGAGCAGCTCGATCTGGTGGGTGATGTCGAGGAAGGTCGTCGGCTCGTCGAGCAGCAGGATGCCGGTCTCCTGCGCGAGGGCCATGGCCACCCAGACCCGTTGGCGCTGCCCGCCGGACAGCTCGTCGACGAGCCGGGTCGACAGCTCCCGCACAGAGGTGGCCTCCATCGCGTCGAGCACTGCGCGCTCGTCGGCCTCGGCCCACTGCCGGATCAGCTTCTGGTGGGGGTACCTGCCGCGGGAGACGAGGTCGGCGACGGTGATCCCGTCCGGCGCCAGGGAGGACTGGGGCAGGAGCCCGATGCGCCGGGCGACCTCCTTGGCCCGGTAGCCGTGGATGTCGGCACCGTCGAGGACGACCTGGCCCGACGACGGCCTGAGCAGCCGGGACAGGCTGCGCAGCAGTGTGGACTTGCCGCAGGCGTTCGGCCCGACGATCACGGTGAAGGACTCGTCCGGTATGGACACCGTGAGCTGTTCGGATATCACCCGCCGGTCGTAGCCCAGGGTCGCGGCGGCAACCTGGAGACGGCTGGTCCCGGTGGGTGTCGTCGCGGCATCGCCACGGGCGGCAGGCAGGAGCGCGGGTTCCGATCGGGCGTCGGGCAATCGGGATCCTTCAGGTGAGACAGGCGACACTGATGAAACTTAGCCTAAACTAACCCGGGCTGTTACCGTCCCTGAGAGTCGCCTCACGACATCACATCCGCGCTGCCCTCCGGCCTCCGGCGCGCCCTGCCGGGCCCGCGTCACCGGCCGTCCAGAGGGCTCTTACGTGTGCGTCCGGCAGCGCACGCGCCCCTGACAGAAGGAGACGCCGATGGCGAAGAACCCGTTCGACGACGACGAGGGCACCTTCTACGCGCTCGTGAACCACGAGGAGCAGTACTCGCTCTGGCCCACGTTCAAGCCGGTGCCCGGTGGCTGGACCGTCGCGTTCGGCGGCCCGGACGGCCGCCCGCGCCGCGAGGTGCTCGCCTGGATCGACGAGAACTGGACCGACCTGCGTCCGAAATCGCTGCGCGATGTCATCGCGCAGCACGAGTCCGCCCACAACTGAACCGCTCAGCGCAACCACGTCCGGAAGACACGAGAGGCCGTTCGATGCTCCGCACCGTGCTCGGCAGCAAGATCCACCGCGCGACTGTCACCCAGGCCGACCTGCACTACGTCGGGTCGATCACCATCGACGAGGACCTCGTCCGGGCCGCGGGCCTGGTCGAGGGAGAGAAGGTGCAGGTCGTCGACATCACCAACGGCGCCCGCATCGAGACCTACGTCATCACCGGTGCCCCGGGATCGGGCAGCATCTGCATCAACGGTGCCGCGGCGCACCTGGTGAAGCCCGGCGACCTGGTGATCATCATGTCCTACCTGCTGGCGCAGGAAGACGAACTGCTCGTCCACGAGCCGCGCGTCGTGCACGTCGACGAGAACAACCGGGTCGTCGCACTCGGGCAGGATCCGGCGGAGCCGGTCCCCGGTGCGGTCGACCAGGTTTCCTCGCGGGGCGTGTAGCGATGCGCGAGCCCCTCGTGCTCGATGGTTTCGTGCCCTATCCCGCCGACGTCGCCGAGGGCTACCGGCGCGCGGGGTACTGGACGGACGAGACCCTCCAGGAGCCGCTGTTCGCCTCTGTGGCCCGGCATCCGGAACGGACCGCCGTCGTCGCGGGCGACGAGATCGTGAGCTACGGGGAGCTCGGCGACCGCGTGCTGCGGGTCGCCGCGGGCCTCGCCGATCTCGGCGTGGGCCGCGGCGACCGGGTCGTGGTGCACCTGCCGAACGTGCCCTCGTTCATCGTGGTCGTCTACGCGCTCTGGGAGCTGGGCGCCGTCCCGACCTTTGCGCCGGCTGCCCACCGGCGCACCGAGATCACCCAGTTCGTCGAGCTCACCGAGGCGCGCGCCTACGTCACCGTCTCGGTGCACGACGGCGCCGACCTCGCCGGGCTGGCGGCCGAGCTCACCGCGGCCCGGTCCGGTCTGCGCGCGGTCGTGCTGGACCCCGACGGCGGTGGCCCCGAGCTGGACCGCCTGCTGGCCCACACACCGCTCGCCCACGAGCGCCGCTCGTCGCCGCAGGACGTCGCGCTCCTGCAGACCTCCGGCGGCACCACGGGGCGTCCGAAGCTGATTCCGCACACCCACGAGACCTACGGGCACTCGGTGCGACTCAGCATCCCGCTCTGCGGGATCGGGGCGCACTCCGTGCAGCTCATCGCGGTGCCGGTGTGCCACAGCATGGCCGTGCGGTCACCGGGCTTCCTCGGTGTCCTCGCGGCCGGCGGGACCGTCGTGCTCGCGCCCGACGGCAGCCCCGACACCGTCTTCCCGCTGATCGAGCGACACGGTGTCACGCAGGCGTCGGTGGTCCCGCCGCTGTTGCTGGCGTGGCTGAACTCCTCCATGCGGGCGAAGTTCGACCTGTCGAGCCTGCACTCCCTGCACGTGGGCGGGGCGAAGCTCAGCGCGGAGGCGGCCCGGCGGGTGCGCCCCGAGCTCGGGGCGATCCTGCAGCAGGGGTTCGGCATGGCCGAGGGCCTGGTGAACTACAACCGGCTCGACGTCGACGACGAGACGAGCGCAACCTGCCAAGGCCTGCCGGTCTCGCCGGGCGACGAGCTCCTCGTCCTCGCCGACGACGGCACGCCGGTCGCCCCCGGCACCCCCGGGCACCTGCTCACGCGCGGTCCGTCGACCATCCGCGGCTACTTCCGTGCGCCCGAGCTGAACGCCGCGAGCTTCACCGAGGACGGCTACTACCGCACGGGCGACATCGTGGCCCGCGACGAGCGCGGCTACCTCACCGTCGTCGGGCGGTCGAAGGACCAGATCAACCGCGGCGGGGAGAAGGTCGCGCCCGAGGAGGTGGAGAACCTGATCCTCGCGCTCGACGGCGTCCACGACGTCTCGGTGATCGGGATCGCCGACCGGGTGCTGGGGGAGCGCGTCAAGGCCTACGTCGTGCCCCGCGACGGCGTCGACCCGTCGACGCTCACGCTGGCCGCGGTCCGCAGGCACCTGCGCGAGCGCGGGCTCGCCGCGTACAAGATGCCCGACGCGCTCGAGGTCGTCGCGGAGTTCCCGCGGACCGCGATGGGCAAGATCAGCAAGCTGCTGCAGCGCCAGTCGTAGCCGAGCCGAGCCGAGTTGCGGCGCCGGCCTACCGGCGCCGCACCTCGTGCACGATCAGCCACAGGAGGTAGCCGCCTCCCAGGACCACGGTGACGACCCCGACGGGCAGCGCCACCGGGAGCAGGTGCAGCGCAGCGAGCTCCGCGCCCGCCAGCAGCACTGCGCCGGTGAGTGCGGCCGGGACGACGGAGATGCCGGGCGTGCGGCACAGTCGGCGCGCGATCTGGGGGGCGGCCAGGGCGATGAACGCGATCGGACCCGCCGCGGACGAGACGACGGCCGTGAGGGCCACCGCGATCGCGATGACGGCGAGCCGGACGGGCTCCGCGCGGGTCCCGGTGGCGTGCGCGGCGTCGTCGCCGAGCTCGAGCTGCCGCATCGGCCGCCCGAACGCCGCGAGCACGACCAGCAGGACGAGGACCGTGCCGCCCCCGACGAGCATCTCCTGCCACCCGATGCGGCCGAGGGAGCCCGCTCCCCATGCCGAGGCGGCGAGTGCCACCTCGAGCTTGGCGGTGAGCATGAGCCAGGTGTTGAACGACGTCAGCATGGCGGACACCGCGATGCCGACGATGATGAGCCGGAACCCCTGCACGCCGCCCCGCCAGGCGAGGAGGTAGATGATCGCCGCGGTGGCGGCGCCGCCGGCGAGGGCGCCCGCGGTCAGCTGCAGGTAGGTGCCCTGGACCAGCACGATCACGATGAGCGCGCCCGAGTACGACCCCGTCGAGATGCCGATGATGTCGGGGGAGGCGAGCGCGTTGCGGGTCAGCGACTGGAACACCGCGCCGGCGGCACCGAGGCCCGCGCCGAACACCGCGGCCGCGACGGCCCGGGGCAACCGCCACTCCAGCACGACGATGCTCGAGAACCCGGCCCCGGGATCGCCGGTGAGTGCCGCCCACACCTCCGGGAGCGTGAGCGGGTAGTCGCCCAGCGCCAGCGCCGCCGTGGTGGCGGCGAGGGTCAGCACGGCGAGGGCCACGCAGACGATCACGGTGCGGGCCTGCCAGCGCAGCGCGAGGCGGCTGCGGCGTACGACCCAGGCGCGGTGGCCGAACTCCACTGTGGTCGATCTCGCTGCGGTCGACCCCTTTGCGGCCGACCCCTTTGCGGCCGACCCCTTTGCGGCCGACCCCTCTGCGGCCGACTCCGCCGTGGTCGGCTCCGCGGTCACAGCCCGGCCGCCTTCCGGCGGCGGACGAGGACGATCAGGATCGGCGCGCCGACGAACGCCATGACGATGCCCACGGGCAGCTCTCCGGGTCGGATCACGGTGCGGCCGACGACGTCGGCCGCCAACAGCAGGGCGGGGGCGAGGAGCAGGGTGGCGCCGAGGATCCAGCGCTGGTCGGGTCCGACGATCCACCGGGCGACGTGCGGCACCATGAGGCCGACGAACCCGATCGGCCCGGCGATGGCGGTCGCGCCGCCCGCGAGCAGCGTGACGGCGACGACGACTATGACGCGGGTGCGGCCGATGTTCGCGCCCAGTGACTTCGCGAGGTCGTCGCCGAGCGCGATCGCGTTGAGCGGCCCGGCCACGGCCATCGCGAGGAGAATGCCCGCCGCGAGGAACGGCAGCACGGGCAGGAGCACCTCCCAGCCGCGGCTGACGACGCTGCCCGCGTTCCAGTTCCGCATCTGCTCGAAGGCGCGCGGGTCGAGCAGCATCATCGCGCTGACGACCGCGTACAGGATCGCGCCGAGCGTGACGCCGGCCAACGTCAGCTGGATCGGGTCGACGCCGCCGCGCCCCGCCGAGCCGATGACGTACACGACGACGGTGACGAGGAGCGCGCCGGCGAACGAGAACCAGAGGTACTGACCGGGCGAGGTCAGCCCGAACACCGCGATCCCGAGCGCGACGAAGAGGGCCGCTCCCGCGTTGACCCCCAGGATCCCGGGGTCGGCGAGCGGGTTGCGGGTCAGCGCCTGGATGAGCATGCCGGCGACACCGAGGGCGATCCCGACGGCGAGCAGGACGGCCGTGCGGGGCACGCGCAGGCTCCACACGACGTAGGAGTCGCCCTCTCCGGTGTCGTGGATCAGGGCGTCGACGACGGCGGTCAGGGGGACGGCCCGGGACCCGACCGCGATGCTGGCCAGCACGAGGGCGGCGAGCAGGGCGAGGGCGGCCAGCAGGCCGACCACCCGTCGCCGGGTCAACGGGGCCGCCGTGTCGTGGGCCACGGCGATCTTCACCGGAGTTAGAGTAGCCTAACCTAGTGATCATCGTGGGATCGGGAGCCCTGGTCTGGCGTGCTGCCACGTACGCGGTATCGCAGGGCCGGACGGTCGACGCGGTCGTGCATCCCCGCGGTGAGGCGGTGCCCGCGCGGGCGCGGGGGCTCGAGCGCCGGGAGACCGACGACGTGAACGATCTGGCGGCATTCCTCGACCGTGCCTGTACCGATCGCCTGGTGTGCTCGACCGGGAACCCGTTCCTGTTCCGCGCTGCGGTCCTCGACCTGGGGCTGACCATCGTGAACGTCCATGGCGGGCCGCTTCCCGGCTACCGTGGGCTCCCGGTGGTGGCGGCGGTGTTCGCGATCCTTCGGGGGGAGTCGGAGTTCGGGGTCACGGTGCACCGGGTCGACGCCGGGATCGACACGGGTGCGGTCGTCGACCGGCGGACATTCCCGCTGTCCGCGACGGTGACCCTGGAGGAGCTGCTGCTCCAGATCACGAAGTCCTGTCACGAGATCTTCGTGGACAACCTCGCCGACCTCGGTCGCGCACCCGCACCCTCCACGTCGGACGGTCCGGGGGAGTACTTCGGGATGAAGCGCCTCTCCGGCCTCGCGGACCACCGCGACCACCCGGCTTTCGCGCGGGCAACGGATCTCGGTGTGCTGGAGAGTTTCTACCCGGACTACGCGACGCTCTTCGCCGCCGCCCGCTGAGGGGCGTGCGAACGCAAGCCTCGGCTGTGCGGGTCAGCCGGCGGACTGGGCGAGCTCGTGTGCCTGCCACTCGCCGGGAGACATCCCGTGGAAGCGGGCGAAGGCGCGGCTGAAGTTCGCCGGATCGCGGTACCCGACCTGGCCCGCGACCGCGCCGGGCCGTGTCCCCGCGGTGAGCAGGTCGCGGGCGACGCGCATCCGCGTGGCGTGCCGCCACCCTGCGAACGTCAGACCCGTCTCGAGACGGAACGCGGCGTGTACTCCCGGGGGGACGTCGTCGTAGGCCGCATCGTCGGTCCGGGCGCCGATGCGGCGGAGGTAGCCCTCGGCCGCCGCACGCGCGTGCACGTGCCTCGGCAGCGGCACCGCGCGGGCGCGCTCGACGGCGAGCTGGGCGTCGAAGAGATCGACGACGTGTCGGACGTGGTACCCGTCGGGGTGCAGGAGGGTGTTCGCGCTGACGGAACAGTGCAGGAGGTACGCGTCCCAGCTCGGGGGGAAGCGCGCTCGCAGCGGCTCCGGGACCGCTGCACAGTCCCCGCGCACCTCGCCGAGCGACACAGCGACAGCCCCCGCGGGCAGCACGTTCTCGTACGGCATCCCGGCCGGGAGCCACAGCGCGTCGCCGCGCCGGGTCGCGACGCTCCTGTCCCCGACGTGGGAGCTGCCCTCGCCCCGGTAGATCCAGATGAGCTCGTTCCGGGCGGCGATCCCTCGCGTCCGCACGGTCGGGCCGTTCGGGGGGACCTCACGCACCCCCGCCGGTGCGGACATCGCCGGGGCCTCGCTGCGGTGCTGCATCGCGTAGCTGCGCGGCGCGTCGCCGTAGCGTTCCCGGAACGCGCGGGCGAAGCTCTGCCTGCTGGTGAAGCCGGCGAGGGCGGCGGCGTCCGACACGGACCCTCCGGCGGTGAGGTGGTTGCGCGCCGCCGCCAGGCGCCAGAGTGCTCGCCACTGCCCGAAGGGCAGGCCCGTGCCCTGTAGGAACTGACGGCGAAGGGTGCTCGGACTGCATGCCGTTGCGGCGGCCCACTCCTCGATCGTGAGGTCCAGCGACGGCCGTCGCCGTAGCGCGCGCGCCACGGCGGCCGCTGCTCCCGTCCGTGGGGCGGCAGGCGGATCGTCCTCGCCCGCGACGGCGCCGCCTGGACTGTTCTGTGGCAGCTCCGGCCCTGCCGCGGTGAGGACGGCGAGCAGGTCCGGCCCCGGCCCGCGCGGCTGGTCCTGCATCCGCTGCGCATACTGCGCGACGAGCCAGTCGCGCCAGCGCTCGTCCACCGCGAACCGGACGACCCGGTCGGGCGCCCCCGGCACCGCGACGGCCGGCACCGACAGAGGGAGGGCGAGCGAGTCCGCGTCGGTCCACATCTCGTGGTCGGCGCCGGGCGGCAGCCAGATGCCCGTGCCCTCGTTCACGCGGTGGAGCTCCCCGCTCCCGAGACGAACATGGGCTCTGCCGGTGTGGACCCACATCAGCAGGTGCTCGCGGGCGTGGGCATCCCACCGCGCGACCTTGCGACTGGCGGGGATCGGCGGAGGGACCGCGCTCAGCACTCCGGGATGCTCCTGCGGTTCGGATGACAACGATCTGACCGTTTCCGCACCCATTATGAGGGCACCCTTGCCTAATATCAATTGGTGTCTCCGACCTCGCGCGCCCTCGTCGTGCACCCCGTCACCCTCCGCCAGGTCGAGGTGTCCCGCATCGAGGACGTCACTCCCGGGATGCGGCGGGTGACGTTCACCGGTCCGCAGCTGGCGGCGTTCACCTCGGAGAACGGCCTGCCGCAGCCCGCCTTCGTCAGCGGCGGCTTCGACGACGACATCCGACTGCTCTTCGCCCACCCCGGACAGTCCCGGCCGGTGCTGCCCGTCCAGGCGCAGGGTCGGCTGGACTGGCCGAAGGACGAGCACGCGCTCTACCGCGCCTACACCGTGCGCCGCTTCGACCCCCGCGCCGGGGAGCTCGACGTCGACTTCGTCACCCACGGGATCGGGGTCGCGACGACCTGGGCCCAGCGCGCCCGGGCGGGCGACCGTCTCCACCTCTTCGGGCCGCAGTCGTCCGCGGGCCCCGTGCCGCCGTCGGACTGGTTGCTGGTCGCGGGCGACGACACCGCCCTGCCCGCCATCGGCAGGCTGCTCGAGGAGCTGCCCGAGGACGCCCGCGCGCAGGTGTTCGTCGAGGTCGCCGAGCGTGGGCACGTCCAGCGCCTGCGGGAGCTGCCGGGGGTCACGGTCACCTGGCTCGTGCGTGCGGAGGCAGACGGCATCGGCCTGCTGGTCGACGCCGTCCGCGATGCACAGTGGTGGCCGGGCGCGCCGTTCGCGTGGATCGCCGGCGAGCGGTCCGCGGTGCGCGAGCTCCGCCGTCATCTCGTCGAGGACCGCAAGATGGCCAAGAAGGACATCGACTTCACCGGGTACTGGAAGCGCACCGACGTCGTCGTGCTCGCCGAGGACGCGTCCGTCCCGGATCCCGAGCGCACCACCGACGCCTACGAGAAGTTCCACGAGCTCGCCGATCTCGTACCGGCACTGGCGATCCGGGTCGCGGCCGGGCTGGGGCTCGGTGACCTGCTGGCCTCCGGTGCCGCGGGCGCCGCGGAGCTCGCCGCGCGCACGGGCAGCGACGAGCGGGCGCTGGGCAAGCTGCTGCGCTACCTGAGCACGATCGGCCTGCTCGCCGAGACGCTGCACGACGGCCTGCCCCGCTACACGCTGACCGAGGTGGGCGACTTCCTCGCCGACGACTACTGGGCCGACCTCCTGGACCCGGGCAGCGCGCTGGGCCGGCAGGCACAGGGCATCTTCGGCCTCGCCGAGTCCGTCCGCACCGGGAAGGCTGCGTACGCGTCGGTCACGGGGAGGACGTTCGCGCAGCTGCGCACCGAGCAGGGCTTCTGCGACCAGCTCCTGGACAGTATCGCGGAGGGCGCGGCATACCTCGGGGCGCCGCTGGCGGACTCGGGCGTCTTCGCCGGTGTCGAGCACCTCGTCATCCGGTCCGACGGTGCCGGGGTGGAGGCGCGCGAGATCACCGCCCGGCACCCCGGTCTGCGTGTCACGATCAGCGCGCCGCCGGCGCAGGCCGACTGGCTGCGCCGCGACCTGCCCACGTCTGTCCCCGATGCCGCCCAGCGGGCGCGCATCCACGTCGCGGCAGAAGCCGGGATCGATCCCGCTCCCGACGCCGACGCGGTGCTGCTCGTCTTCGCGCTGGGCGCGCTCGGGGACGAGGCGGCCGCCGCGGTGCTGCGCTCCGCGGCGGCGAACCTTCCCGCCGGTGGCCGCGTCCTGCTGATCGAGGACCTGTACGACACCGACCATGCCGACGAGCACGACGGCGAGGAGGACCTGCTCGCGCTGACCCGCGACGGCACCGGCCTGCGCACCGAGGCCGAGCTGGACGCGATCGTCGCCCTCGCCGGGCTACGTGAGGCCGCCCGGCACAGCTTCGGTTGGGGCACCGTCATCCGCGAGCTCGTCACCCGACGCCCCTAAGACCTCCCCCCGATGGAGAAACGGAAAAAGGACACATGAGACAGCACACGATGCGGCGGCGACTCACCTCGCTGGTCGCAGGCCTGCTCGGGGCCGCACTCGCGCTGACCGGCTGCGCGAGCGGCTCGCAGGCCTCGTCGACGGCGGAGTCGACGCCGTCGGCGGCCGCCGACGCCCCCGTCACGCTCACCACCGCCTACGGCGACATCACGGTGGCGAAGAAGCCGGAGCGGATCGTGGCCCTCGCCGGGCGTCACGTCGAGCTGCTGAACCTCCTCGGTGAGAAGCCGGTCGCATGGGCGGACTACCTGACGACGGCCGAGGAGGTGCCGGAGTACTACCCGTGGATGAAGGGCACCTACACGACCGACCCGGACCCGAAGCTGTTCACGGCGGACTACCTGCCCGCACCCGAGGCGATCGCGGCGCTCAAACCGGACCTGATCCTGACGACGATCTGGCAGACGGACGAGCCGACCTACGCGCAGCTCTCGCAGATCGCCCCGACGTACGTCGGCACCGCGAAGGGCACCAACACCAGCTGGCAGGACGACCTGACCTCGCTGGCCAAGCTGACCCGCCACGACACGGCGATCGTCGCGAAGACCCAGTCCCAGTACGACGAGACCTTCTCCGCGGCCGCGGCGAAGCTGCCCGCCCTGAAGGGCAAGACGTTCTTCATCGCCGCCCTCGGCGAGGGCGATCAGCTCTGGCTGACCGAGTACGCCGCCGCCCCGCTCGTGGCACTCGGGCTCACGCCCGGCCCGGGCCAGCCGACGAGCGGTGCGGACGCCGCGAACGCGCCGAAGTTCTCCCTGGAGAACGTCGACAAGCTCACCGCCGACGTCGTGATCATCGCGACCGAGCACCGCGACCCCAGCGGCGCGTTCAAGGCGAAGCTGCAGGCTGACCCACGGGTGGCGGCCCTGCCCGCCGCGCAGAACAACGCCCTGATCTACCTCGACAGCACGCAGTGGGGCGCTGTGAACGGCGGCAGCGCCGCGAGCGAGGAGTGGTGGCTCAACGGCATCCTCCCCACCCTGGAGAAGGTCAAGTAGGTCTCGGTACCGGAACGGGAACGGGCCCGGTCGTCCACATCGGATGACCGGGCCCGTTCCCGTTCAGTGGCGTTGCGGGGTGAGCCGGGCGGCCCAGGCGTCGAGGAGCGCCTCGGCGGTCTCGGGCCCGAGCAGGGCCAGCGTGACGCCGTCCGGGCCGAGCGTGTACCGGGCGACGATCTCGTAGAGGGGTTCGAAGCCCTCGGCCCGGGTGGGATCGGCCTGTGGCCCGAAGGACCGGGTCAGCAGCACCCCGGGCGACGGCGCCTTGCGCAGCCGGGTGCGGGCGGACTTGTCCAGGTGGCGCAGCAGCTCGTGCCACGGGGCGTACGCCGGCAGCTCCCCGGCTCCTGCGAGGACGGGGTAGACGCTCGTGAGCGCTCCGGGCGAGATCTCCTCGGCGTCCAAATGGGAACGCAGGTCCCACTCGACGTCGATCGTGCGCGGGACGTCCGACCACGCCGCGACCGCGGCGCCGAAGGCGTCCCGCACGGCCGCGGGGTCGACGGTTCCGGACACGGTGCGGGACCCGAACCGGACCCGCGGCGCAGGATCGCCCGGGGCGGGGAGCGCGAGCAGTTCGTCGACCCAGCCCGGGATCGCGGGATCGGACCCGAGGGTCCGGACGGCCTCGGTGAGCGTGGCGGCTGCGGCGGCCACCGACCCGACCGGCCCGGCGACCGCGGACCCGGCGAGGTGCGCGGCGATCCGGGTGGCCACGTGGTGCAGCGTCACGCGGTCGGCGGCGAGGCCGTGTACGGCGACAACGAGATCGGTGCTGTCCTGCGAGGTCACGATCGCGGTGTGCAGAGTGCGGCCGGCCGTCACGTCGATGTGGGCGACGAGCGCGTCGGGCAGTGTGGCGTCGCCCCCGTCGAGCACCGACACGCACCCGGCGGTGAGATCGTCCGAGTACGGGACGATCTCCGTCGTCCACAGCAGCTTGTGGCGCGCGATGACCCGTTGGCGGAGGGCATCGACGTCGCGGAGCACCGCAGCGACCGCGGAGCGCAGCGCCGTGCTGTCGACCGGTCCCGGCAGGGGCACCGCCTGCGTGTGGACGAAGTCGGCGAGGGGCAGGCCGGACAGCCGAAGCCGGTGCTGGGCGACGGTGGGCGCGATCGCGACCGGCTCCACCGCGGGTTCCGCGTCCTCCACCGCGGCGGGTTCCTGCGCCGCGGCGAGTCGGGCCGCCGTGCGATGGGTGAACACGTCCCGCACACCGAGGCCCAGGCCGTGCCCGTGGGCGAGCCGTGCCAGCGCCATCGCGGAGAAGCTGTCCCCGCCGAGGGCGAAGAAGTCCTCGTCGACACCCACCTCGGTGAGGCCGAGCACCTCCGCCATGGCTGCGACCAGCGACCGCTCGACGTCCGTCGCGGGTGCTCGCGACGGCGCCGCCCGCGCGGGATCCGGCGCGGGCAGGGCCGCGCGGTCCACCTTGCCGGTCGGCGTCAGCGGTAGGGCGTCGAGCACCACCACCATCGGCGTGACGTGCATCGGCAGGGTCGCGGCGACCGCGTCGCGGACCGCGATCTCGTCCAACCGGTGCCCCTCGCCCGCGGTCACGTAGCCGACGAGCCGGGTTGCCCGGCCGGTCTCGTGCACCGTCGCGGCAGCATCCTTGACTCCCGGAACCGCGACGAGCGCGGCCTCCACCTCCTCGAGCTCGACGCGGACGCCGTTGACCTGGACCTGGAAGTCGTGCCGCCCGAGGTAGCCGAGCCGCCCGTCCGCATCGCGGCGGGCGAGGTCACCGGTCCGGTAGAGGCGGCCGCCGGACGGGTCGAGGGGATCGGGCACGAAGCGGGCCGCCGTCAGCGCGGGCTGGTCGGTGTAGCCGCGTGCGAGCTGGACGCCGCCGACGTAGATCTCGCCGACCACGCCGTCGGGAACCGGCCGCAGCCACGGGTCCAGCAGCAGTGTCCGGGTGCCCGGCACCGGGGTGCCGATCGTGATCGGGCCGCCCGCCGTCACGGTGGTCTCCGCGAAGGTGACGTCTCCCGCCACCTCCGACGACCCGTAGGAGTTGACGATCGTCGCTGCCGGGGTGGCTGCGGCGATCCGCTCGACGACGGCGGGCGTGAGGGCCTCGCCACTGGAGATCCATCGCCGGACACCCGAGAGCCGGCCGCCGCCGGACTCGGCGACGGCCCGCAGCAGCGTCGGCACGCCTGTCAGCTGGGTGACGCCGTGGCTGGAGACCAGATCGGCCAGCAGGTCGACGTCGACGGTCTGGGCTTCGTCGGCCACCACGAGTGCGCGGCCGGCCAGGAGCGCGGCCAGGGCCTCGGTCGTGCCGTCGACGAAGCCGATCGACGACTTCGCGAGGTGGACCCCGCTGTCTGCGCCCCACAGTCGCACCGCCCAGTCGAGCCGGTTCGCCAGCGCCGCCTGCGTGCCGAGCACGCCCTTGGGGGTGCCCGTGGAGCCCGAGGTGAAGAGCAGGTACGCACCGTGGGAGCCGTGCGGTGCACGGTGGTCGGTCAGGGGCAGCGGGGAGAGCGCCGCGAGGCGTTCCGTCACGGCGGGGGCGTCGACCAGGATCACCTCGCCCGGGAGTGGCACACCGGCACCCTCCGGCCCGGCCGCGCTGTCGCGGCAGGCGAGCACGACGGCCGGTGCGGCGGCGGCGAGCTGGTGCGAGAGCCGGGCCGCGGGGAGGCGGGGGTCGAGCGGGACCATGACGCCGCCCGCCGCGATCACCGCCAGCATCCCGACGACCAGCTCGGGGGAGCGCGGCAGGACGAGCGCGACCCGGACGTCCGGCCCGACACCGGTCGCGACGAGCAGGCGGGCCAGGCGGTGCACCCGGGCGCCCAGCTCGGCGTAGGTCCAGCGGACCTCGCCCTGGACGAGCGCGGGGGAGCCGGCGGACTCGGCGAACCTCGCGGTGAACCGGGGCGCGAGGAGCCCGGGCGGATCGCCGACGGCGGCAGTCTCGGCGTGGGAGGGCGCAGCGCCCAGCGTCGTGAAGGTGGCGGCCCGCCGCTCCCCGCCCTCGACGATCAGCTCGACCACGCGCAGGTAGAGGTCGGCGATCCGGTCGGCGGTGGCATCGTCGACGGCGCCGCGGTCGTTGGTGAGGGAGACCGAGACCGTCTCGTGCAGCGTGACCAGCGCGGTCAGCCGGTAGTGCGGGGCCTGCACGTACTCGACGGCGCCGATGCGGAGCTCTCCGTCGCCGGCGGGCTGCCGCAGGTTCTCGATGGAGAAGAGGGTGTCGAACAGCTCCCGGATCCCGAGTCGGCCGTGCACCTCCAGCAGCGGCACGTGCTGGTGGTCGAGCACCGCGGTCTCCGCGGCGACGAACCGGCGCACCACCTCGTCCACCGTGTCCCGGTGCGTCCAGCGCACGCGCGTGGGCACCGTGTTGAGCAGCATCCCCACGATCCGGTCGATCCCGTCGACGTCCTCGCCGCGGCCCGCCGTGGTGGAACCGAAGACGACGTCGGTGCGGCTCGTCACGCAGCCCAGCAGCACGCCCCACGCCGCGGTCATGACCGCGCCCTCGCTCACCGACCGGGAGCGGGCGTAGGCGGTCAGCGCCGTCCGGTGCTCGGCGTCGAGCGCGCGGCGGCGGCGACCGAACCCGGTACCGTCCCCTGCCGGTGGCAGGTGCTCGGCGACCAGCGTCGCGCCCTCGACGCCGCGGAGGTGCTCGGCCCACGCGTCCACCTCGCGCACCGGGTCGCGGCGGCGGGTCCACCAGCGCAGGAACCCGGTGTGCTGCGGGGCACTCGCCTCCTGGGGGTCACCGCGGTAAGCGGCCATGATGTCGTCCCAGATCAGGGCGACCGACCAACCGTCGGCGACGATGTGGTGGACCGTCTGGACCAGGCGGTGGCGCTCGTGCCCGACGGCGACCAGCGCGTAGCGCATCAGAGGCGGCCGGCCCAGGTCGAAGCCGCGCCGGCGTTCCTCCTCCGCGACCGCGGCCACGTCGTGTTCAGCGCCGCTCAGGGTCCGGAACTCCGGGGCCCCGGTCGCTCCGATCGCCGAGACCACCCGCCCGGAGCGGGTGAGGTGGAAGCCGGCGGCGAGCGCCCCGTGCCGAGTGACGACCGCCTCCGTGGCCCGTTGCAGGCGCGCCACGTCGAGGGGGCCGTCGAGGTCGACGATCTGCTGGACGACGTAGGGATCCTCGCCCGTCGCGGCGACGGAGTGGAAGTAGATGCCCGACTGCACCGAGGTGACCGGGAGGACCTCGCGCAGGCCGGACACGGCAGCGGACATCGCGGCGGCGTCGGCCTCGTCCAGGACCACCAGCGGTGCGTCGTCGAGCTCCTCGACGTCCCGCTCGGGTGCCGGACCGCCACCGTCGAGGAGCTGGGCCAGGAGCCGCGGGGTGCGCTGGGCGATGATGTCGGTCGCGCGGAGCGTGTGCCCCTCGGCCCGAAGGGCGAGTGCCACGGTGACGGCGACGATGCTGTCGCCTCCGAGGGTGAAGAAGTCGTCGTCGACGCCGACCTCCTCGACGTCGAGGGCCTCCGCGAGGATCTCGCAGAGCAGCCGCTGCTCGGGCGTGGTCGGTGCCGTGCGGGTCCCGGGTTCGGGCTCGGTGGGTGCGGGCAGGGCCTTGCGGTCGATCTTGCCGTTCGCGTTCACGGGGAATCGGTCGAGGACCATCAGGGTCGCGGGCACCATGTACTCGGGGAGCCGCTCGAGCAGCCAGGTCCGCAGCTCGGCGGTGTCGATCGTCTCGCCGTGCCCGGTCACGTAGCCGGTCAGGCTCTCCACGCCCGTCGCGCTCGTCGTCAGGGTCACCGCAGCCTGGCGCACGAGTGGATGGCCGGAGACGGCCACCTCGATCTCCTCCAGCTCGACGCGCCTACCGCGGATCTTCACCTGGTTGTCGGCGCGGCCGAGGAACTCCAGGACGCCGTCAGCCGTCCAGCGGGCCAGGTCGCCCGTGCGGTACATCCGGGAGCCCGCCTGTTCCGTACCGCTGTCGAACGGGTTGGCGACGAAGGCGGCGGCGCTCAGCACGGACCGTCCGATGTAGCCGCGGCCCAGCAGGAACCCGGCCGCGTACAGCTCGCCGCCCTCCCCGATCGGGGTGGGGTTCAGGGCCTCGTCGAGGACGTAGAGCTGCGTGTGCGGGTTGGGCCGGCCGATGGAGGTGGCGATCCGCTCCGCGCTGTCGCGGTAGATCACGTGCGACACGCCGATCGTCGCCTCGGCGGGCCCGTACCCGTGGTAGAGCGTCGTGGTCAGCTGCCGCCGGAACCGAGCGAACAGGTCCGGCGTCAGCACCTCCCCGCCGCACCACACGTGCCGCAGGCCGGCCAGCTCGGACGCGGCGCCTGCGGGGCGGGCGTCGTCGAGGGCCAGCAGGACGTCCAACATGGACGACACGAGGTAGACGAACGTCACGCGCTCCGCGGCGATCAGCCGCAGCAGGTGCTCCGGGTCCTTCTCACTGCCGGGGGCCGCGATCACCACCCGCCCGCCGGAGACCAGCGGGAGCAGTATCTCGTTGACGGAGATGTCGAAGGCGAGCGGTGCCTTGAACAGCGACGCGTCGTCCGGTCCGAACAGGAGCACGTGGTCGCGCTGCCACCGTAGGCGCTCGCAGATCGCCTCGTGGCGGATCATGGCGCCCTTGGGAGTGCCCGTCGAGCCCGAGGTGAAGATCACGTACGCCAGCCGCGCACCGGTGATCGGGGGTAGTGGTGGCACGGTCTCGAGACCGTCGTCGACATCGGCAAGGCTCTCGTCGAGGCTCTCGTCGAGGTCGACGACGATCGGATCGACTCCGACCGGCACGTCGTCGCCCGGGGTGACGAGGGCGATCCGAGCCGAGGCCTCGGCGATCACCTGCGCGCGGCGGGCAGCGGGCCACTGCGAGTCCACCGGGGCGAAAGCGCCGCCGGCGGCCATGCTCGCAAGCACGGCGACGACCATCTCGGCCGAGCGGGGCATGCAGATCGCGACGACACCCTCGGTCGCCAGACCGGCGGCGCGGAGCCGGTAGGCGAGCCGCTCGACCCGTGCGTTCAGCTCGCGGTAGCTCAGCCGCCGCTCGCCGTCGACGACGGCGGGTGCGTCGGGGGTGGCGCGAACGGCGGCCGCGAACAGGGCGGGGACGGTCTCGGACACTGCGGGTGACGAGCGGTCGTTCCACCGCTCCTGCAGGGCCGCGACGTCGCCCTCCCCGGTCCGGGCCGGCTCGGTGTCGGGATGTGTGGGGGAGCGCAAGGGTCCTCCTGGACTTGCGCCGGGGCAGCCGTGTCCGGTGGCCCCGGCCACGCCGGTGGGTACTGGCAGGCTGGCCTACGTTGCATTAGCTTTACCTAAGTGAATCACGGTGTCGCTGCGTCACGGAAGCTCTTCCCCCTCACCCGGGCACAGCGTGGGGTGTGGGCGGCGCAACGACTCTTCCCCGCCGCGACGGCGTACCGCGTCGGCCAGTTCCTGTGGCTCGACGGCGAGGTCGACACCGTGTCGTTCGTGAGCGCTGTGGCGGAGGCCTACGCCGAGTCGGACGCGCTGCGGGTGCGGTTCACCGACGGCGACGGCCCGCCGCGGCAGTGGGTCGACGACGTGACGGAGCTGACCACGGAGATCGTCGACACCCCGTCCGACGACGCCGAGATCCGCCGCCGCGTCCGCCGGTCGTTCGACGTCGCCACCGACCTCACCGGCTCCGTCGCGTCCGCCTCGACGCTGTACCGCCGCGCCGACGGCACCTGGGTATGGGTCTTCTCCACCCACCACGTGCTCGTGGACGCCTACGGCATCGGCCTGTTCACCCGCCGGGTCGGGGAGATCTACACCGCGCACCGGGACGGCACCGAGCCGGTTCCGGCGTGGTTCGGTGAGTGGGCGGCCGTCGCCGGCGGCGAGAACGCGCGCGCGGAGGCGGCCGCCGAGGCTCCCGAGCCCTGGGCCGAGGTGTTCGGGTCGGGCGAGGCGCGAGGCCACGCGGTGGGCGTCGACTCGGAGCGGCTGTTCGGGATCTCGGACCAGCGCGCGGCCGTCCCGCTGTCGGCGTCGACCGGCGTCGCGCTCAAGGACGCCGCCCGCCGGGCCCGGGTGAACTGGGCCGCCTACCTGACCGCGCTGTGGGGTGTCTACGACGCGCTCGCCGACGGCCGGCAGGAACTCCTCCTGCGTGTCCCCTTCATGATGCGGCCGGACGCCGCCGCACTCCGCACACCCGGGATGCTGGTCACGACCCTGCCGGTCGCGATGCGTCTGGCGGGGGACTCCACACTGGAGGACGTCGCCCGCACCGTCGCCGATCAGCTCCGGACGACCGGGCGGGACGAGCGTCGGACCGAGGAACAGATCGCCCGGACCTGGCCCGGCGGTGAGCTGGACTACCGGACCCTCCCGCTGGTCAACATCAAGGCGTTCGACTACGAGTCGCGGTTCGGCGGCGTCGTCGGCCGTCAGGAAACGGTGAACGCCGGCCCGGTCGGGCGCCTCGACCTCACGGTGTACTCCGACCCCGTCCACGGGTTCCGGATGGAGCTGGCCGGGAACGAGGCGTTCTCCGACGCGGACCACCTCGCGGCGCGCGCGGACGGCTTCGGACGGTTCGTCGAGGCCGCCGTCGGGCTCGATCCGGGCCACCGCCTCGCCCAGCTGCCGAGTGTGGTCGGCGGATCCGAGCGCGCGCGCGTCGACGCGTGGTCGACCGGGCCGGTGCTCGACATCCCACAGACGGATCTCGACGCGCTCATCCGCGCCCAGGCGGCCCGGACCCCGGACGACCTCGCACTCGTCGACGACGGCGACGGGACGGAGCTGACCTTCGCGCAGTTCGACGCGCGGGCCAACGCGCTGGCCGGACTGCTCGCAGAACGTGGGGTCGGGGTCGGGGACCCGGTGGGTGTGCTGCTGCCACGCTCGGCGGACCTCGTCGTGACCTTGGTGGGGATCATGCGGGCGGGAGCGGCGTGGGTTCCCGTCGACACCTCCTATCCGGCGGATCGCGTGGAGTACGTGTTCAACGACGCCGGGGTGACGGCCGTCGTCACCGACTCCGCGACGGCGGTGGCGCACCGGGACGGGCTCGCGGGTGTTCCCGCCGAACAGGTTCTCCTGGATGACCGGGCGGTCCGGGCCGAGCTGGATCGTGGCCGGGCCACGGCGCCGGTCCTCGCCCGTCCACTGATCCCGTCGGACAACGTCTACTTCGTCTACACCTCGGGCACGACGGGGCGGCCGAAGGGCGTTCGCGTCACGCACCGCGGCATCGTCAACCGGCTGATGTGGGCGCTCTCCGTGCATCACCTCGGGCCGGACGACCGGATCCTGCAGAAGACCCCCGCGACCTTCGACGCGTGCATGTGGGAGTTCTTCGGCGGGCTGCTCGTCGGTGGTGTCGTGGTCGTCGCGCGCGACGAGGGCCACAAGGACCCGGAGTACCTCGCCGACGTCATCGCGCGGCGGCGGGTCACCGTGACGCACTTCGTGCCGTCGATGCTCCAGGGGTTCCTCGCGTCGGAACCGGATCCTGCGCGGCTGACCTCGTTGCGGCAGGTCTTCGTGTCGGGTGAGGCGTTCCCCATGGCGGCGGTGGCCGAGGCCCGCCGGGTGTTCGGCGCGGCGCGCATCGACAACGTCTACGGGCCGACCGAGACCACCGTGGATGTTTCCTACCTGCACATGGACGACCACCCGCTGGGCGAGCACCTGTCCGTCGTGCCGATCGGCGGCACCCCGCCGAACGTCCGTCTTCTCGTCCTGGACGGGTGGTTGCGCGAGGTGGGGCCGGGCGTGGTGGGTGAGCTGTACGTCGGGGGGGTGCAGCTGGCGGACGGGTACGCAGGCCGGTTCGGCCTGACGGCGGAGCGGTTCGTCGCCGATCCGTTCGACCCGGCCGGATCACGGCTCTACCGATCGGGGGACCTCGTCCGGTGGGACGATCGTGGGGCGCTGGAGTACTTGGGCCGCACGGACGACCAGGTGAAGGTGCGGGGCTTCCGGATCGAGCTGGACGAGGTCCGGGCGGTGCTGGAGCAGCACCCCGACGTCACCGGCGCCGCGGTGCTGGCCCTGCAGCATCCCGCCGGGGGCAAGTTCCTCGCGGCGTACGTGACGACGGGGCCCGGCGCGGTCGCGGACGACGCGGAGCTCGGGGAGGAGCTGCGCGGGTTCGCGGGGTCGGTGCTGCCGGACTACATGGTGCCGACCACGGTCACGCGGATCGAGGCGTTCGCCACCACCGCGAACGGGAAGCTCGACCGGGCGAGCCTGCCTGCCCCGGACCTGGGTGCCGGTGGCGGGGCCGGGCGAGCGGCGGAGTCTGCCACGGAACGGGCGCTGGTGTCCGTC
>NZ_BJVJ01000046.1 GCF_007989085.1 Pseudonocardia sulfidoxydans NBRC 16205 | reverse complement strand
GATGATGACGACGAAGGAGGACGGGATCATCAAACCGCTGATCACGTTCTGATCCGTCGCTGGTCGCGTGGGCCGCGATCGGCCCGCGCGACCCCCGGCGATCCGGTTACTCTTGAGTAATGACCGCCACCGACGCCGCCGCGCGGACGTTCGAGTCGCAGGACCCGCGCACCGGTGAGGTCGTGGGCACCCATCCCGTGCACGACGCCGCGGCGGTGCAGGCCGCCGTCGACAGGGCCACCGACGCCGCCGCCTGGTGGGCGGGCCTCGGGTTCGACGGCCGGCTGCCCAAGCTCGCCGCGTGGCGGTCGCTGCTGGCCAAACGCATCGACGACCTCGCGGGCGTCATCGTCACCGAGACCGGCAAACCCCTCGACGACGCGCGCCTCGAACTGATCCTCGCCGTCGACCACCTCGACTGGGCGGCCCGCAACGCCAAGCGCGTCCTGGGCAAGCGCACGGTGCGGCCCGGGCTGCTCGGCGCCAACCAGGCGGCGACGGTGTCCTACCCACCGGTCGGCGTCGTCGGCGTCATCGGGCCCTGGAACTACCCCGTCTTCACGCCGATGGGCTCGATCGCCTACGCGCTCGCGGCCGGCAACACGGTCGTGTTCAAGCCCAGCGAGCTCACCCCCGGTGTCGGGCGCGCGCTGGCCGACACCCTCGCCGAGGTGCTCCCCGACGCGCCGTTGCTGCAGGTCGTCACCGGTTTCGGGGGGACGGGGGCGGCGCTGTGCCGGGCGCGCGGCGTCGGCAAGATCGCGTTCACCGGGTCCACCGCCACCGGCAAGCGTGTGATGGCCGCGTGCGCGGAGAACCTCGTCCCCGTCCTCATCGAGTGCGGCGGCAAGGACGCGATGATCGTCGACACCGACGCCGACCTCGTCGCCGCCGCCGACGCCGCCGTCTGGGGCGGGATGTCCAACGCCGGGCAGACCTGCGTGGGCGTCGAACGGATCTACGTCGTCGACGAGGTCGCCGACGCCTTCACCACCGAGGTCGCCAAGCGTGCCGGGGCCCTGCGGGCGGGCGACTCCTTCGGGCCGATGACCCTGCCCGCGCAGACCGCGATCGTCGAACGGCACGTCCGCGACGCCATCGCCGCCGGCGGAACGGCGCTCGTCGGTGGGCCCGACTCCGTGCGCGACAGGTTCGTCGACCCCGTCGTGGTGGCCGACGTGCCCGA
Organism: Pseudonocardia sulfidoxydans NBRC 16205; assembly: GCF_007989085.1. Classification (GTDB taxonomy): domain Bacteria; phylum Actinomycetota; class Actinomycetes; order Mycobacteriales; family Pseudonocardiaceae; genus Pseudonocardia; species Pseudonocardia sulfidoxydans. Next base: position 49,203 of record NZ_BJVJ01000046.1, on the reverse strand, counting down.
GGACAGCGTCGCGGTCACGGAGGAGACGTTCGGGCCGCTGCTCGTCGTCAACCGGGTCCCGGACGTCGACGAGGCGGTCCGCCGCGCCAACGGCACCGCCTACGGGCTGGGCGCGTCGGTGTTCGCCAAGGCCCGCGGCGAGGAGATCGCCGACCGGCTGCGCTGCGGCATGGTCGCGGTCAACGGCGTCATCTCCTTCGCCGGCATCCCCGCGCTGCCGTTCGGCGGCGTCGGCGACTCCGGGTTCGGCCGCATCCACGGCGACGACGGCCTGCGCGAGTTCGCCCGGCCCCGCGCCGTGGCCCGCCAGCGCTTCGCCCTCCCGGTGCCCCTGACCAGTTTCCGACGCCCCGCGTCGGCCATGAAAGGCCTGGTCAGGATGACGCGGCTACGCCTGGGACGCTGATCGCCGGGGTGTTCCGCACGACATGCGTGGTATCCCGAGCACTCGGGATGGGAGTATCGGCGCCGAACAGGTGAGTCGTCTCGAGATGCGGGAGGTCGTTGGCGTGACACGGGAGTTCCGGACGGTCGGGGTCGTCGGGCTGGGCACGATGGGCGCCGGCATCGTGGAGGTCTTCGCGCGCAACGGTCTGCAGGTGGTGGCGGCAGAGACCGACGACGACGCCGTCGCCCGCGGCCGCAACCACCTCGAGACGTCGACGACCCGCGCCATCGAGCGCGGAAAACTCACCGAGGCCGACGCCGACGAGCTCCTCGGCCGCATCCGGACCACGACCTCGCTGGCCGACCTCGCCGACTGCGACCTCGTCGTCGAGGCCGTCCCCGAGCACCTCGACCTCAAGGCGTCGATCCTCGCCGAGCTCGACAAGGTCGTCGGCCCCTCGACGATCCTCGCGTCCAACACCTCGTCGCTGTCGGTCACCGAGCTCGCCGTCCGCACCGGCCGCCCCGGCAAGGTCGTCGGGATGCACTTCTTCAACCCGGCGCCCGTGCAGAAACTCGTCGAGCTCGTCCGCTCCGTCGTCACCGAGCCCGACGTCATCGACGACCTGCGCGCCTTCGCCGCCACGCTCGACAAGGTGCCCGTCGTCATCGGCGACCGCGCCGGCTTCATCGCCAACGCGCTGCTGTTCGGCTACCTCAACCACGCCGCGCGCATGTACGAGTCGCGCTACGCCAGCCGCGAGGACCTCGACGCCGCCATGCGCCACGGCTGCGGCTACCCGATGGGCCCCCTCGCGCTGCTCGACCTCATCGGCCTCGACACGGCCTACGAGATCCTCGACACGATGTACCACGAGTCGCGGAACCTGATGCACGCCCCCGCGCCCGTCCTCAAGCAGATGATCACCGCCGGCCTGCTGGGCCGCAAGAGCGGCCGCGGCTTCTACACCTACGCCAAGCCGCACAGCTCCAAGGTCGTCCCCGACACCGACACCCCCACCGGCGCCATCCCCGCCGACGTCACGTTGCGCGAGATCGCCCGCGTCGGGGTCGTCGGCACCGGGACGATGGCCACCGGGATCGTCGAGGTCTTCGCCAAGGCCGGATACGACGTCGTCGTCCGCGGCCGCAGCGACTCCAAGGCCGAAGCCGCCCTCGCCGCCGTCCGCAAGTCGCTCGACAAGGGCGTCGTGCGCGGCAAGCTCTCCGAGGCCGACCGCGACGCCGCCCTCGCCCGCATCACCGCGACCACACGCCTCGAGGACATGGCCGACGTCGACCTCGTCGTCGAGGCCGTCGCCGAGGAGCTCGACGTCAAGCGCGCAGTCTTCGGTGCCCTCGACGAGATCTGCAAGCCCGGCGCCATCCTCGCGACCACGACGTCGTCGCTGCCCGTCGTCGAGTGCGCCGCCGCCACCTCGCGGCCCTCCGACGTCGTCGGCCTGCACTTCTTCAACCCGGCGCCCGTCATGAAGCTGGTCGAGGTCGTCTCGACCATCACCACCTCGGCCGACGTCTCCGCCACCGCCGTCGCGCTCTGCGAGAAGCTCGGCAAGGTCGCCGTCTCCTGTGGCGACCGGGCCGGGTTCATCGTCAACGCGCTGCTGTTCCCGTACCTCAACGACGCCGTCAAGATGCTCGAGGCGCACTACGCGACCGCCGACGACATCGACGCCGCCATGAAGACGGGCTGCGCCCTGCCGATGGGCCCCTTCGAACTGCTCGACGTCGTCGGTCTCGACGTGTCGCTCGCGATCGAGAAGTCGCTGTTCCTGGAGTTCCGCCAGAGCGGGTTCGCCCCGGCGCCGCTGCTCGAGCACCTCGTCACCGCCGGGCGGCTGGGCCGCAAGACCGGGCACGGCTTCCGCGACTACGCCGGACGCTGACCGTCCCGCGCGGCACGCCCCGTAAACTCGGGGTGTGCCGCGCGCGAACCGCCCCCGCCGGGCCGCGTCGTCGGCCTCCTCGAAGTGGGCGGCACCGCACCGGCCGTTGGGGTCCGCGGCGTTGAGCCGCACCGAGTCGGGAACCGACGGGGACTGGCACGTCCGGCACATCCCCGGCGGCGCGTCGGTCAAGGACTACCGCTGCCCCGGCTGCGACCAGACCCTGCCGTCGGGCACGCCACACGTCGTGACCTGGCCGGCGGGGGAGTACGGCTCCGTCGGCGAGCGCCGGCACTGGCACCTGCCCTGCTGGAACGCCCGCGACCGCAGGCGCCCGGGCCGCCGCCGCTGACCGCGCTCCGGCCCGCATGCCGCGCCGATGGCCGTCGGTGGTTCAGCGCCGAGTTCGACAGCGGACTGGTTGCCGCGGTGCCGGGACCAGTCCGGTGTCGGCTCGGCGGCCGGGTATCGGGCTCGGCGGCCGGGTGTCGGGCTCCGCGCTCGGGCTCCGCGGTCGCTCGTGAAGCGGGCCTGGCGCGAGCCGGGGTCCGTCGGTCAGAGGAGCGGACCCGGCGTGCGGCGGTCGAGCAGCTCCGTCTCCCCGTGCAGCGGCGAGATGACCTCGAGCAGCTGGTCGATACGGGACCTCGACCCGCTGAGCTGCTCGGCGATCCGGCCCCGCAGCGCGGTGAGCTCGATCAGGTGCGCCTCGGCGTCGGCGACGATCTCCTGCGCCTGCCGACGGGCCTGCGACAGCGTCGCCGCCGCCTCGTCCTGCGAGTCGGCCCGCCGTTGCGCGATCTCCCGCTGCGCCGCGGTCCGTTCCGTCGTCAACGCCGCCAACGCCTCGGACCGGCGCTGGTTCATCGCGATCGTGAAGTCCTCGTCGACCGCGCGACGACGCTCCTCCGACTCGGCCAGCAAGGCCTCGCGCTGGGCGCGGGCCTGGTCGTCGGCCGCCTGGATCTCGGCCTCGGCGACCGCTCGGCGACGCGCCAGGTCGTCCTCCGTGGCCACGCGGTGCGCCTCGACGGCGGCCTCCGCCTCACGGGCCTCGCCGACGATCCGCGCCGCTTCCGCGCGAGCGTCGGCGAGCAACCTCCCGGCGTCGCGTTCCGTGTCGGCGCGGGCCTGCGCGACCTCGGCGTCGGCGCGGGCGCGGATCTCCGCGACCTCCTCCTGCGCCAGCCGCAGCATCGACCGTAACCGCTCGCTCATTCCCTGAACGTCCTGCGGCGGCGCGGAGAGCTTGCGCACCTGCAACCGCAGCGCCTCGTTCTCCGAGCGCACCACGTCGAGCTCACGGGTGATCTCGGTGATGCCGGCCGCGGCCGCGTCACGGTCGGCGACGACCATGCGCAGGTCGGCGTCGACACGCTGCAGGTGTGTGTCGACCTCCTGCTGGTCGTATCCGCGACGTGCGACGCGGAAGCCGGCCGGGGAACGTCGAGGGTCGGGGGCACCCACCATGCGCGTCACCGTACCGGGCGACGGGCCGTCCGGTGGCCGTCGCGCCCGGGGCCGGGTGTCAGACCCCGCGGAACCGGTTGATCGCGTCGATGTGCTGAGCGCGCTTGTCGTGGTCGACCACGCCGAGGCCCTCCTCGGGGGACAGGCACAGAACGCCGACCTTGCCCTGGTGGCGGTTGTGGTGGACGTCGAGCGCCGCCTGCCCGGTCTCGGTGAGCGGGTAGACCCGAGACAGGGTGGGGTGCACCAGTCCCTTCGCGACCAGCCGGTTGGCCTCCCACGCCTCGCGGTAGTTGGCGAAGTGCGAGCCGACGATCCGCTTGAGGTTCATCCACAGGTAGCGGTTGTCGTACTGGTGCTCGTAGCCCGACGTGGACGCGCACGTCACGATCGTGCCGCCCTTGCGCGCCACGTACACGCTCGCGCCGAAGGTCTCGCGGCCCGGGTGCTCGAACACGATGTCCGGGTCGTCGCCGCCGGTGAGCTCGCGGATCTTCTTGCCGAAGCGCCGCCACTCCTTCTGGTCCTGGGTGTGCTCGTCCTTCCAGAACCGGTAGCCCTCGGCGTTGCGGTCGATGACCAGCTCCGCGCCCATCTTGCGGCAGATCTCGGCCTTCTCCGGCGACGAGACGACGCACACCGGGGTCGCGCCGCCGTTGAGGGCGAACTGCGTCGCGTACGAGCCGAGCCCGCCCGACGCCCCCCAGATCAGCACGGTGTCGCCCTGCTTCATGTCAGCACCGTTGCGCGACACCAGCTGCCGGTAGGCGGTCGAGTTGACCAGGCCGGGGCTGGCGGCCTCCTCCCAGCTCAGGTGCTCGGGCATCGGCATGAGCTGGTTGGACTTCACCAGCGCCAGGTCGGCGAGGCCGCCGAAGTTGGTCTCGAAACCCCAGATGCGCTGCTCGGGGTCCATCATCGTGTCGCCGTGCCCGTCGGGGCTCTCGAGCTCGACCGACAGACAGTGCGCCACGACGCGGTCGCCCGGCTTCCACGCGTTGACGCCGGGGCCGGTGCGCACGACGACGCCGGCCAGGTCGGAGCCGACCACGTGATAGGGCAGGTCGTGGCGCGAGGCCAGCGGCGACATGCGGCCGTAGCGCTCGAGGAACCCGAACGTCGACACCGGCTCGAAGATCGAGGTCCAGACGGTGTTGTAGTTGATCGCGCTGGCCATGACCGCGACGAGCGCCTCGCCCGGGCCCAGCTCCGGGGTGGCGACCTGGTCGACGTGCAGGCTCTTGCGCGGGTCCTTGTCCTTGGTCGCGATGCCCTCGAACATCGTCTGCTCGTCCTTGTGGACGGTGACGGCGCGGTAGTCCTCTGGTACCGGCAGCGAGCCGATGGCGTCGTACTGCTCGGCGAGAACCGCCTCGAGAATCTCCTTCACGGCCTGCCTCCGGTGGCTGAGTCGTGTCCGGCACCGCGTACCGCTGCCGCTTGGTATCCCGAAGGTAGCGATAACTATGTCAATCGACAACAGCCGCGTGCCTGGTCGACCCCCCGAGGGTGGCCGACGCCACGTTCCGGCCGCTCCGGCGCGACCGCGGTCCCGCGGACGCATCTCCGCAGGCAGGAAGAGCCGTGCGCAGGCGTGCGCCGCGCCCGGAGCGGCTCGTGGCCGCGTCCGGGACGCCGGCGCCGCCGGTCCTAGTGGTGGGCGTCCGCGGCCGGTTCGACCAGCTCCACCAGCACACCACCCGCGTCCTTGGGGTGCACGAAGTTGACCCGCGAGCCCGCCGTGCCGTTGCGCGGCTCGTCGTAGAGCAGCCGCAGGCCCTTCGCCCGCAGTGCCGCCCCTGCCGCGTCGATGTCGCGCACCCGGTAGGCCAGCTGCTGCAGGCCGGGGCCGTTGCGGTCGAGGAACTTGGCGATCGTCGACCGCTCGTTCAGCGGGGCCAGGAGCTGGATCTGGGTGCCGGAGTCGCCAGGGGCGGAAAGCATGGCCTCGCGGACCCCCTGCTCCTCGTTCGTCTCGACGTGAACCGCCTCCAGCCCCAGGTTGTCCCGGTACCAGGCGATCGCCTCGTCGAGATCGGCCACGGCGATGCCGACGTGGTCCACCGAGGTCACGAGAGCGCCGATGCCGGTCGTGTCTGCTGTCATGACCAGGCAATGTAGCTGCAGGACGGCGTGTTCGGGCTCTCACCGCCTCATCCGTTCCGACAGGTTCGAAAGCCCGGATCGGCAGGTATGGTCCGTGGGAGGTCCCGCCGTCGGCGCGGCTCTCGCGGGCCACGCCGCAACGCCGGGACACGGGGCCGCACCTGGTGCGGCAGTGCGTCCCCGGTCGACCAGTCGGCCGTAGAACGCCGTCAATCGTCCACTGCTTCGTCGCCGCAGTCGCTGGAGGTCTTCCGTGTCCGGATCCGTGATCGTCGCCGGTGCCCGCACCCCGATGGGGCGCTTGCTCGGTTCCCTCAAGGGCTTCTCCGGGGCCCAGCTGGGAGGCATCGCGATCAAGGCGGCGCTCGAGCGCGCCGGCGTCGCCCCCGACACGGTCGACTACGTGATCATGGGCCAGGTCCTCACCGCGGGCGCCGGTCAGATCCCCGCCCGTCAGGCGGCCGTCGCCGCCGGCATCCCGATGGACGTCCCCGCCCTCACGATCAACAAGGTCTGTCTGTCGGGCATCGACTCGATCGCCCTGGCCGACCAGCTCATCCGCGCCGGCGAGTACGACATCGTCGTCGCGGGTGGACAGGAGTCGATGACGCAGGCCCCGCACCTGCTCGCCAAGTCGCGCGAGGGCTACAAGTTCGGCGACGTCACCATGCAGGACCACATGTCCTACGACGGCCTGTTCTGCGCCTTCGACCAGGTCGCCATGGGTGCGTCCACCGAGAAGTACAACGCCCGCTACGAGCTCTCGCGCGCCGACCAGGACGAGTTCGCCGCGCGCTCGCACCAGCGTGCCGCCAAGGCCACCATGGACGGCGTCTTCGCCGAGGAGATCGCGCCCGTCGAGATCCCGCAGCGCAAGGGGGACCCGGTGGTGTTCTCCACCGACGAGGGCATCCGCGCCGAGACCACCGTGGAGAGCCTGGCCAAGCTGCGGCCCGCCTTCTCCTCCGACGGCACCATCACCGCCGGCTCCGCCTCGCAGATCTCCGACGGCGCGGCCGCCGTCGTGGTCATGAGCAAGGCCAAGGCCGAAGAGCTCGGCCTGACCTGGCTCGCCGAGATCGGCGCCCACGGCGTCGTCGCCGGCCCGGACGCGAGCCTGCACGAGCAGCCCGCCAACGCCATCGCGAAGGCCTGCACGAAGGAGGGCATCGACCCCGCCGACCTCGACCTCGTCGAGATCAACGAGGCCTTCGCGGCCGTCGGCGTCGTGTCGGCCCGCAAGCTCGGCATCTCCGAGGACAAGGTCAACGTCAACGGCGGTGCCATCGCGTTGGGCCACCCGATCGGCATGTCCGGTGCCCGCATCGCGCTGCACCTCGCGCTCGAGCTGCGCCGCCGGGGCGGCGGCGTCGGCGCGGCCGCACTGTGCGGTGGCGGCGGCCAGGGCGACGCCCTGATCGTCCGCGTGCCCGCGGCGTCCTGACGCGCGCGACCGATCCCGGCGCGACCCGGCGGCACCGCTGAGCCCACGACACGACCCCCGCGACCTCGTCGCCCGCGCGCGGCGCGGCGAGGCGCGGGCGGTCTCGCTGCTCATCTCGATGGTCGAGAACGACGGCCCGCAGCTGCGCGAGGCCGTCGAGGCGCTCGCGCCGCACACCGGCCGGGCACAGATCGTCGGGATCACGGGCTCGCCCGGCGTCGGGAAGTCGACGACCACGTCGGCCCTGGTCGGGGCGCTGCGTGCCCGCGACCGCCGGGTCGGGGTGCTCGCCGTCGACCCGTCCTCGCCGTTCTCCGGCGGGGCGCTGCTCGGCGACCGCGTGCGCATGGGCGAGCACGCCACCGACGACGGCGTGTTCATCCGCTCCATGGCGACGCGGGGCAAGCTCGGCGGTCTCGCCTGGTCGACCCCGCAGGCGTTGCGCGTGCTCGACGCTGCCGGCTGCGACGTCGTGCTCGTCGAGACCGTCGGCGTCGGGCAGTCGGAGATCGAGGTCGTCGGGCTCGCCGACACGACGCTCGTGCTGCTGGCCCCCGGCATGGGCGACGGCATCCAGGCCGCCAAGGCCGGGATCCTCGAGATCGCCGACGTGCTCGTGGTGAACAAGGCGGACCGCGACGGCGCCGCCCAGACCGTCCGCGACCTGCGGTACATGGTCTCGCTCGGCGCGCGCACCGACGCCGCTGACGGGGGCGACGTGCAGGAACGTTGGACGCGTCCGATCGTGCGCACCGTCGCCGCACGCGCCGAGGGCATCGACAAGCTCGTCGAGGCCGTCGACGCCCACCGTGACTGGCTCGACCGCAGCGGTGAGGGCGCCCGCAGGCGCACCAGGCGTGCCGAGGCCGAGATCCAGGCCGTCGCCCTGCGCAGGCTCCAGGACCGCCTCGGCGACCTCGGGGGCGCGGCCGCGCTCCCGACGCTCGCCGCTCGCGTCGGATCGGGGGAGCTCGACCCGTACGCCGCCGCCGACGCGCTGATCGAGGCGCTCGGGGCCGACGGACGGGGCTGAGCCCACCGCACGCCGATCCACGCGATGCTCATCCGAGCACCTCGTCGAGCAGGCGTTGTTCGCGGTGCGAGCCGATCGTGCCCGCGAGAGCGCGGGCCCGCCCGGCCTGCTCCTCCGCCTCGGCGCGCACGCCGCGTGCGACCAGCGCCAGCACGAGCTGGGTGCGCAGCCGCGCACGCTCGCGGGCCGGGAGCCCCGGCTCCTCGACGCCGGCGCGGAGCTGTTCCAGCGCGGCGTCGTCGTAGGGGGCGAGAGCAGCGCCCCGCCGGCGTGCGATCGGCGGTGCGGCCGTCGCAGGGACGACGCCCGGACGCCACGGGACAGGTCTGTCCCCGTCGCCGGCGGCCTCACCTGCGGGCGCGAACGTCGCGGCGTCGTCGTACAGGCGGGTCGCGTCGTCGCGCTCGCCGCACGACATCCGGATCTCCGCGTGGGCGATCCGTACCCAGGCCGCGCCGGCACCCGAGGCAGGCGCCTCGGCGAGAACCGCCTCGGCCTCCGCGGGCAGGCCCACGGCGAGCAGCGCCGATGCGCACCCGGCCAGCGCCTGGCCGGTCAGGGCCGGGGCGTCGGCGAGCCGGGCGGCATCGAGCGCCACGCGATGGCGGGTGAAGGCGACGTCGGGCTCGTCCTGGTCGAGCGCCTGCCAGCCGCCCAGCAGTGCCGCCTGTGCCAGGAGCTCGGCGACCGCACGGCGGCGGCGCGGGTCGACCGTGTGGACCGACGTCGCGTCGAGCTGCTCGATCGCAGCCGCCACCGCCTGTCCCGCGCCGGCGGCGCCGAGCGTGGCGTCGAGCTCGGCGTTGACCGCGAGCTGCGCCCGCAACAGGTGGAGTGTCGCGTCGTCGACCGCGGCTGCTCGCGTGAGGGCCGCGCGCAGTCTTTCGGCGGGCGATGCCATCGGAGCGCCGGCGGGATCCTGCCGGTCGGCACGCAGCTCCGGCGTCTCGTACAGCTCCGCGAGCAGGGCGAGCGAGTCGGCGTCGGCGGTGACGCGGCCGTTCTCCCAGCGTGACAGCTGGGTGCGCAGGCTGCCGGTCGACGCCACCCGCCGGCCCGTGCGCGCCGCGAGCACGCCGATCTCGCGGGCGGCATCCGACAGCGACCACCCACGAGCGGCGCGCTCGGCCCGCAGCGCGCTTCCGATCTCCTCGGCCTTCACGGCGACGATCTTGTCGGGGTCGGCGGCTACTGTCAACTCTGTTGAGTCGATGAGAGTTGACGGCGATGTGGTTGGGCCGTCGCGGGACGGAGGCACGGTGGGTGTGACGGCGTGTTCGGTGTACGTGATCGCGAGCTCGGTCGGCAGCGGGCTCGCGGCCGGCTACGGTGCGGGCCGGCTGCAGGGCAGGGGGCGGCGCGCGGCTGCGGGCCGGCGCACCATGCGGGCCTGGCCGGGTCCCGACAGGCACGCCCCCGGCCCGGGCGCGGATCGGCCCCGCCGTCGATCGCGGGACGGCCGCCCCGGGCGGCGGCGGACCGGTCGCAGGTGAAGGGCGTGACGCCGTTCCTGGCGCCGGGACGACGTACCCGACGCCGCTGCTCGGGCGTCAGGAAGGTCGAGTCACGCCGGGGTCAGTCGAAGTCGCCGACGGCGCGGCGCACCTGGCCGAGCAGGGTGGTGAGCTGCTTGCTCTCGCCCGCGTCGAGGCCGCGGAGGCCGAAGTCGTCGTCGGTGACCGACTTCGTGGCGTCGGCGAGCCGGTTCAGGCCGTCCTCGGTGATCTCCACGAGCGTCGCGCGGCGGTCGGTGGGGTGCGGCACGCGGCGGACGAGGCCGTCGGCCTGGAGGCGGTCGACGATGTTGGTGACGCTCGTCGGGTGCAGTTGGAGCCGTTCACCCATGACGCGCATCGGGAGGCTGCTCCTGCGTGCGAAGGAGAGCAGGACGAGTGCCTCGTACCGGGCGAAGGTCAGACCGTGGGGCTTCAGCGCCGCGTCGACGGCGGAGAGCAGGATCTGCTGCACACGCATGACGCTCGTGACCGCGGCCATCGTGCCCGACGGCCCGATCCGCGCCTCCCACAGTTCGGCCGCGCGCTCGATCGGGTCGAACGGAAGCGGATCGCGCGACACCATGACCAGGCACGCTAGCAGTGTCATGGGTGCGTGCAGGGCAGTGATCAGCTACGGCGTGGTCGGGTGCGCGCTGATCCCGGCCGGTGTGAGCCGCACCGACCGGCCTCGCGGGCCTGCCGCCGGTGCGGCAGGCTGCGCTCATGCTCGTGGCATTCAGTGTGGCGCCGTCCGGTGGGGGTTCCGACAGCGTGGCCGAGGTGGTGGCGGAGGCGGTGCGGGTCGTGCGGGAGTCCGGCCTGCCGCACGAGACGACGTCGATGTTCACCACGATCGAGGCCGAGACCTGGGACGAGGCGATGGACGTCGTGAAGCGGGCCGTCGAGGCCGTGCAGGCGCGGTCGAGCCGGGTGAGTCTGGTGCTCAAGGCCGACATCCGGCCCGGGTACACAGATCAGCTGACGGCGAAGGTCGAGCGGATCGACGAGGCGCTCGGCGAGGCCTGACCGGGCACCGCGACGGTGCGCTCCGCGCCACGGGCGCGGTTCAGCGCAGCGAGATGCTGAGCGTGAAGAAGAACGTCGCGACGAAGATCGCTGCCGCGCCCAGTACGAGGGCGATCCTGGCGAGCTTGGCCTGGTCGGGCTTGCGCACGGCGGTGAGCCCGAGGCCGAGCGTGACCAGCCCGACGACCCAGCCCGCGATCGAGATCGGGCTCACGACCAGCGCGACGATGCCGACGATCATCGCGATCCTGCCGCGGCCGGTGGGGGCCTTGTGCTGCTGGGCGGTCCGTTTGCGGGCCTCGCTGAGCAGCCGGTCGGCCACGGCGTTGTCGGCCCTCTTGTCGTTCATGCTGCGTCCTCCGGTCGCGTCGGCCGCCCAGACGGCTCCGATGTCGGTCACGCGCAGTGCCGGTGTGTGCGCACTCCGCACCCCTGCCCGGTCCAACGAACGGCGCGCCGCAGTGATGCGGACGACTCTTCCTCCGGGGCGGCGCCGCCCGCCCGGGCGCGGCCGCGCGCTGCCCGCTACCGGGGCGGGCGCGCCGACCGGTGCGGGGGCGTGTCAGGATGAACGGCGTGTCACGTCCCGATCCTCGTCAGATGGCGCAGTCCGCGGCGATGGCGTCGATGGCCGGTGCCGTCGACCTGTCCGCGTTGAAGGCGCGTTCCGAAGCGGCCACGCGTGCGCAGGCCTCCGGCGCCCCCGCGGGCGGCGCGCCGGGTCCCGATGCCGACGGTGGTGGCGGGTCGTGGGTCGTCGACGTCACCGAGGCGACGTTCCAGGCCGAGGTGCTCGACCGGTCGACGCAGGTCCCCGTGGTCGTCGACCTGTGGGCCACCTGGTGTCAGCCCTGCAAGCAGCTCAGCCCTGTCCTGGAGCGGCTCGCCGAGAAGGGCAAGGGCGCCTGGATCCTGGCCAAGGTCGACGTCGACGCGAACCCCCGTATCGCGCAGGCGTTCGGCGTCCAGTCGATCCCGATGGTCATCGCGCTCGCGGGCGGCCAGCCGATCGACGGCTTCAACGGTGCCCTGCCCGAGGCCCAGGTCTCGCAGTGGATCGACGGGCTGCTCGAGACGTTGCGCGCGCAGATGCCGGGGATCCGCCAGGCCGAGGAGCGCGCCGCGGCGGCGGGTGGGGAGGAACCGGAGGAGGAGCCGGAGGATCCGCGGTTCACCGCGGCGGAGGATGCGCTCGAGGCGGGCGACTACGCCGCCGCCGAGGCCGCCTACCAGCAGATCCTCGACGTCGAGCCGGCCAACGAGCAGGCGCAGGCGGCGATCGGGCAGGTCCGGTTCCTGGCCCGCGCCGAGGCGGCGGACCCGGCGGCGATCGCGGCGGCCGACGCCGCCCCCGACGACGTCGACGCGCAGCTGGCGGCGTCCGACGCGGAGGTCGCCACCGACCAGGTCGAGGCGGCGTTCGCGCGGCTCGTGCGCACCGCGGGTGCGACGTTCGGCGAGGACCGTGACCGGGTGCGCGAGCACCTCGTGGGTCTCTTCGAGCTCTATCCCGCAGACGACGCCCGCGTCGCCGCGGCGCGGCGTGCGCTGGCCCGCGTCCTGTTCTGATCCCCGCCGTGTCTGACCCCCGACGTTTCTGATCCCCCGCCGTGTCCTCGTCCGTCCGGGAGGACAGAGGACGGGGACCGGGGCCGGGCTCAGATGCCGCACGCTCCCGGGCCGCCGTCGAACCCGCGGCGGTAGTGGCCGAGGCGTTCGAAGCCGTTGTCGGCGGGATCGACGGTGCCGACGGCGTCGGTCTCGGCCCAGTCCTCGTCGAGGAGCACGGCGACGGCCTCGTCGAGGTCGCCGGGGGAGAGGCCGAAGCCTCCGGTGGGGTCGACCAGGCGTGCGGTCCATGCGCCCGCCAGGCACACGGCGGACCGGCCGGCGTCGTATCCCGTCGCCGACAGTGTCGCGCCGGCGCGCGCCGCGAGCGCGTAGCGGGAGACGAGCAGCGTCGCGCCCGCGAAGTCGCCGGAACGCTGCTGCAGGGCGCCCAGCGCGGCGAGGTCGGTGACGACGCCGCCGTCGGCCGCGCAGTACGCGACGGGACCCTGGGGCCCGGCGTCGGCGCAGGGCGGTGCGGGCCGCGGGTCGGGCGCCGAGTACCCCGCGATGCCCCTGGCCGCGACGAGGCCCTCGAACCACGCTTTCGCGTCGCCGGAGACGGCGGGGACGAGCCGGTCGAGGGGAAGGTCGCCGTTGCGGGCACGGTCGGCGGCCGAGCCGAACCGGCGTTGCGTGAAGTCCCGGCCGGCCGTGGTCATGCCCGCGCAGGCGGTGGGGCCGGAGTCGTAGCCGTCCTCGACGGCGGAGAGCCGGTCGAAGGCGTTGCCGTGGGCGGTGGTGTCGGCGGCGAGCGTGCCGAGCGGGTCGCGGAAGGTCACCAGCGCCCGGAGTGCGGCGTCGCGTTCGGCGGCGCGCATCGGCAGGTCGACGGGTCCGCCGGTGGCGGTGGCGTCGACGAGGTGGCGGATCACCGCGCCGGCGTAGCAGTCCGACATCGCCTCGAGCAGGATCGTCGGGTGCGCTGCGGGGTCGGCGCGCTGGGCCTCGTCGACCCCGATGCGGGTCTGGACGGCGTGCCCGAACTCGTGGGCGAGCACCACGACGACCCCGGCGGGACCGAAGCGTTCGCGCAGCTGCGGCAGGAGCACGTCGGCGTCCCAGACGACGGCGTCGGCGGCGGGGCAGTAGAAGGCGTTGCCGCGCAGGTCGGCAGCCTTCGCGGCGCAGGGCGGCTGGGGCGCGGACGGGTCGTCGACGTGGACGGGCGCGATGGTGGTGACGTCGCGCCAGGGCGTGCCGAGCCGGCCGGGCAGGGCGGTACGCCAGTAGGTCTGCAGGGCGTCGACGGTGAGCCGGGCGACGTCGTCGGTGGTGCGGCCGGGGAGGGTGGGGTCGACGGGCGCGACGGTGGCGGCGACTCCGGCGGTCGCCGGGTTGCCCGTGCTCGACGAGGTACCTGCCGGGGACGGGGCCGGGCCGGTGCACGCCGCGGCGAGGACGCCGACCACCAGCGCCACGACGAGCGCGACCGTCGTCGTTCCTCGTCGCGCGCGCAGCACGCTCCCATTGTGATCGTCGGCGGGCCGTCGTGGGGCCGGAGTGCGGGATCCCACCGAACGGACGCCTCCCGCGGATCGACGAACCTCACCGACACCAGGCTGGTTCGATCATGGCCGGAACCAGTCCGAGGTCGAGCTCGGCGAAGGGAGCGCCGGACCCCGGGAGCGCCGGAACGCACCGGCGTCGCTACCGTCGACGGTCGTGTCGGACTCCCCGCCCCGAGGCTCAGCCCTGGCCGCCCGCCTCACGCCCGGGCGGCTCGTCGCGGCCGTGCTGGTGCTCGTGGCTCTCGGCACCGCGGTGGCGTTGACGGTCGTGCACCGGGACGTGCTGCTGGGCATGGTCCCGTCGCCGGACATGCGGGAGCTCCACCCCGACTTCGACACGTTCTGGCACTCGGCCGTCGCGATGGTGCACGGCGACGACATCTACCGGACCCCGGCGAAGCTGACCAATCTCAACCCCCCGGTGCTGTCGGTGCTGCTGGCGCCGTTCGCGCTGCTGGAGGCGTTGCCCGCGTACAGGTTGTGGGCGGTGCTGACGGTGCTGATGGTCGTCGGCGCGGTGTGGGCGGTGGCGCGCGAGCTGCGGATCGGCAAGGTCTGGACCGCGGCGGCGGTGCTGGCGCTGCTGCTGTCCTCACCGCTGCACGGCACCCTGCTGCTGGGCCAGATCTACGGGCTGCTGCTCGTCGCGCTCGCGGCCGGCTGGATCGCAGAGCGCCGCGGACGGCCGATGCTCGCCGCGGTGCTGTACGGGGTGGCGGTGGCGTTCAAGCCGTCGTTGGCGCCCGTCCTGTTGTTGCCCTTCGTGCAGGGCCGGTGGCGGCCGGGTGTCGCGGGGGTCGCGGGCGCCGCGGTGGCGACGCTGGTCGGGGTCGCGGCGGCGGGCTGGTCGAGCGGCGTGGAGTGGCTGCGGATCGGTCTGACGACGGCCGTGCCCGACGTCGTGGACAACGCCGCGCTGCCCGGGGTGGCGGTGCGGTTCGGGTTGTCTTCGACGGTCGGGACCGTCGCGGGCGGGCTGCTGCTGGTGGCGACGTTGGTGGTGCTCGGCCGGCGCGCCCGCACCGGCGGGGCCGACCCGGCGGGCACGGCGCCGTGGGCGGTCGTGGCGGCGGGTCTGCTGACGGCGCCGATCGCCTGGCACAACTATCTGCTGCTGCTGTGGCCGGGGGTGCTGGTGCTGATCTCCCTGGGCCGGGAGCTGCGCTGGGCGCGCCCCGTCGCGGCGGTGCTGCTCGCGGTGGCGGTGATCCCGGTGTCGTGGGGGGCGTTGTGGGCCGACGGGGACGCGTGGTCGCCCGTCGGCCGATCGCTGTACGCCGCGATCCTGCTGACCTACTGGGTGTCGCTGCTGGTGGCGTCGTCGGGGCCGGCCGCCTCGTCGGACCGCGGTGAGGGCACCGCCGCCGAGGCGGGCGGCACCTCGATGTCGCGGGCCTCGCTGACCGCGTCGGGGTCGTCGTCGCGCGCGGGAGCGCCCGGCGATCCCGCGACGGGGGCGTGACCGGCACCCTCGGGGACGGGCACGACCGGCGGCTCGGTGACGGGCGTCGGCCGCGGAGGCGCTTCGGAGGCCGTGACGGCGCTGCGGTGCACGGGCCCACCGGTGTTGTCGGGCACCAGCCACAGCACGCCCGACGGGGGCAGCCGCAGCACCGCGGACGCGGGACGTCCGTGCCAGCGCTTGCGCTCCGCCTCGACGACGCCCAGGTTGCCGACGCCGGAGCCGCCGTAGACCTCGGCGTCGGTGTTGACGAGCTCGCGCCAGCGCCCGGCGAAGGGCAGGCCGACGCGGTAGTTCTCGTTGGGGGCGCCGGAGAAGTTGGCGATGCACGCCAGCACGGTGGGGGTGCCGTCGTCGGAGTCCCGGGCGCTGTGGCGCAGGAACGACAGCACGTTGCCGGAGGCGTCGTTGGCGTCGATCCAGGAGAACCCGGCGGGCGAGGTGTCGAGCGCCCACAGGGACGGCTGGTCGCGGTAGGCGCGGTTGAGGTCGCCGACCAGCGAGCGGATGCCCGCGTGGAACGGGTCCTCGAGCAGGTCCCAGTCGAGCGAGCGCTGCTCGGACCACTCACGGACCTGCCCGAACTCGCCGCCCATGAACAGCAGCTGCTTGCCCGGGTGCGCCCACATGAACGCCAGCAGGGCGCGCACGCCCGCGGCCTTGTTCCAGTCGTCGCCGGGCATGCGCGTCCACAACGAGCCCTTGCCGTGCACGACCTCGTCGTGGCTGATGGGCAGGACGTAGTTCTCGCTGAACGCGTACATCAGCGAGAACGTCATCTGGTTGTGGTGGAAGCTGCGGTGGATGGGGTCGCGCCCGGTGTAGTCGAGCGTGTCGTGCATCCAGCCCATGTTCCATTTGAACCCGAAACCCAGGCCGCCGAGATGGGTGGGGCGGGTGACGCCGGGCCAGGCCGTCGACTCCTCGGCGATGGTGACGACGCCGGGGTGGTTGCGGTAGACGGTCGCGTTCATCTCCTGCAGGAACGCGACGGCGTCGAGGTTCTCGCGGCCACCGTGGATGTTGGGCAGCCACTGGCCGTCGGCGCGCGAGTAGTCGAGGTAGAGCATCGAGGCGACGGCGTCGACGCGCAGCCCGTCGATGTGGAACTCCTCGCACCAGAACAGCGCGTTGGCGACGAGGAAGTTGCGCACCTCGCGGCGCCCGAAGTCGAACACGAGGGTGCCCCAGTCGGGCTGCTCGCCGCGGCGGGGGTCGGCGTGCTCGTAGAGGGGGCCGCCGTCGAACTTCGCGAGGGCCCACTCGTCGCGCGGGAAGTGCGCGGGCACCCAGTCGACGATGACGGCGTACCCGGCCTGGTGGAGGGTGTCGACGAAGTAGCGGAAGTCGTCGGGCGAGCCGAACCGCGACGTCGGCGCGTAGTACGAGGTGACCTGGTAGCCCCACGACCCGCCGAACGGGTGCTCGGCGACGGGCAGCAGCTCCACGTGGGTGAACGACGTCTCGTCGAGGTACTCGACGAGCTCGTGCGCCAGCTCGCGGTAGCCCAGCCCGGACCGCCAGGAGCCGAGGTGCATCTCGTAGACGCTCATCGGCTCGGCGTGCGCGCGGCGACCGGCCCGCGCGGTCATCCAGTCGGTGTCGCCCCACTCGTGACCGGCCTCGGTGACCACGGACGCGGTCGCGGGCGGGATCTCGGTGGCGAACGCCATCGGGTCGGCCTTGTCGCGCCACCGCCCGTCCTGGCCGAGGATGCGGTACTTGTACCGGGTGCCGACGCCCACGTCGGGCACGAACAGCTCCCAGATGCCGGAGCTGCCCAGCGAGCGCATGGGGTGGGCCCACCCGGCCCAGCCGTCGAAGTCGCCGGTGACGCGCACGCCCTGCGCGGACGGCGCCCACACGGCGAAGCTCGTGCCGGTGACCGGCCCGGACGCGGTCTCGTAGCTGCGCACGTGGGAGCCGAGGACGTCCCACAGGCGTTCGTGGCGGCCTTCGGCGATGAGGTGCAGGTCGACCTCGCCGAGGGTGGGCAGCCAGCGGTAGGGCTCGTCGACGACGTGCGTGTCGTCTCCGAAGGTCACCGACAGCCGGTAGTCGTCGGGGGCTCCCGGCACGACGCCGGAGAACAGCCCGGCGTCGTGCACCTTGGTCAGAGGGTAGGAGCGGTCGGCGTCGCCGTGCAGCAGGACGCTGACGGCGTCGGCGTGCGGGCGCAGCGTGCGGACGACGGTGCCGTCGCGGCCGGCGTGCGCGCCGAGGACGCCGTGCGGGTTGTGGTGGGCTCCGCCGAGCAGCCGGTCGACGGTGCGGGGGTCCGGCGCGTGCGAACCTGTTGTCTCGGAACCGATCGTCCGGGTGTTGGTGTCCTCGCGATCCACCCGTGAACCGTAGTGCTCCCGGGCGTGCCCCGCCGCGCGGGGCGGGGCCGTCTTTCGGGTGGCCGTACCGCAGTCGGGGGGCGTCTGCGGTACGGCCACGTCTCGCCGTCCTCGGGGAAGGGCGGCGACCGGCACGGGCGGTTCCACCGGGAAGGGGGCCGGTGGCACCCGTGCGTCGTGGGGTCAGGGGGAGGGCGGTGCGTCCCGTCCCGTGACCGGGGTGCGGGTCTCGCCCGTGGGTGCATTGTTCGTGGTGTCGTCGCCGCGGCGTGGCGCGTCGTCGCGTGGGTGGACGTGTTCCTGGCCGTGTCCGCCGGCATCGACGGACCCGGAACCGGACCCCGGCGAACCCGAGCCGGGCGAACCCGAGCCGGGCGAACCCGTGGCCGGGGAACCCGAGCCCGATCCGGCACCCGACCCGGCGTCGGGCACTTGTGTCCCGGGCGATCCGGAGCCGCCGCCGTCGTCGGACCCGCCGCCCGCGTGCGGAGGCGGGAGGGCCGTGGACGGCGCGGTCGGCGTCGTCGTCGGGACAGGGGCCGTCGGCGGGGCGACGAGAGTCCTGTCCTGCCCCGAGTGGGACGGGACGTCGCCTGAGGCGTAGGGCGAACCGAACGCCATCGGCCCGGGCCCGGTGCGGTGTTCGTCCGGCCCGGGGTCGGGACTGTGCACGCGGGCGTCACCGCACTCGCGCGCGAGGTCGGCGATCGCCGCGCCGGTGACGGGCCCGCAGGTCGCGGCCCGGTCCGGGGTCCCGGCGGTGTGCCCGGAGCCCGCCGCCCGGCCGCCGGTGTCGTGGCCGGCGCCGGGCTCGGCGTCGGCGCTCGGCACCGTGCCCCCGGAGACGCGCTCCTCGGCGGGTGCCCCGGACGGGCCGGTCGCGGCGACGGCCACGCCGCCGGCGGTGAGGGTGAGGGCCGCGACGCCGACGAGCTTGGCCGTCACCACGGTGCGGACGGCCCGGATCCGGCGGTGCCGGCCGCGGCGCTCGCGGTCGGTGGGCAGCGGTACGGGGGTCGCGAGGGGTGCTGCGTCGGCGAACGCCTGCCGGGCCGCGGCCTCGCCGGACAGCTCGTGCGCGGTGGCGGGCCCTCGCGCGGCGGCGAGCAGCGTCGCGACGGGGTGCGGGCTGTGCTCGCCGTCGAGGAGCAGGTCGGCGAGGTCGTCGGGCAGCAGCGTCGTCGTGCCCGAGGGGCGGCGTGGGTGGGCGACGGCGGCGCGCAGGGCGCGGCGGCCGTGGGAGGGGAGGGGCCCGTCAGGCACCGCGCACCTCCCCGTCGTCGAGCATCCGGGCGAGCTTGCGCAGGCCGCGGTGGGCGGCGACGCGCACGGCTCCGGGACGCTTGCCCAGCACGGTCGCGACCGACGGGGCGTCGAGTCCGACGACGGCGCGCAGCAGGACGGCCTCGGCCTGGTCCTGGGGGAGCTCGCTGATCAGCGCGATGGCCTCGCGCGTCGACATGGCCTCGAGCGCCGATCCGGCGGCGTCGCCGGGGGCGGGCTGCTCGGCGAGGACGTCGATGTCGGTCGCGGTGACCGGGCGCCGGGACCGGGAGCGGGCGACGTCCATGGCCCGGTTGCGGCAGATCGAGGACGCCCAGCCGCGGAAGCCGTCGATGTCACCGGAGAAGCGGGGCAGGTCGCGGGCGATCTGGAGCCACGTCTCCGCGGTGACGTCCTCGGCGTCGTTGCCGACGAGCGCGGTGGCGTAGCGCAGCAGCCTGGGCTGCAGGTCGCGGTAGAGCGTCACGAACCCGCCCTCGTCGCCCTCGCAGGCCGCCGCCAACGCGACGTCGAGCTCGCCGTGGCTCCTCGTCCGCGTGGCGGCGGCCCCCGTGGGGGCATGCGACTCGCGGGCACGGGGTACCGCGACGTCGGCGCCGACGAGTTCGGCGGCAACAGCGTGCACACGTCCTCCTACTGCATGGCGGCCGGGCGGTGGGGAGCTCCGTCCGGACATCCAGGCCTCACAGCGCTGAAGGTCCACGCAGTGTTACACCCCCGGCGAAAATCGCCTCAAGCGAGTGCCGAGAGGGTGACGTGTGTCGCTTCTGGTTACTGAACGGAATCGATCGGTACCCCGGCCGTGCCGCGTTCGGGGTTGAGGAGCCGTGCGATCGAGCGCAGCGGGATCGGGGCCCACGTGGGCCGGTTGCGGGTCTCGTAGACGACCTCGTAGACGGCCTTGTCGAGCTCGTAGGCCCGCAGCACGAGCTCGTGCTCGCGCGGGTCGCTCCCGGTGCGCGCCGCGTACCCGTCGAGGAACGCCGACCGGTTGCGGTCGGCCCACTCCGTCGACCGCCACACCCGCTGCTGGTCGGGCTCGGGCTCGTCGGTCTCGAGCAGCTGGTGGTTCGCGGCGTAGTCGAACGAGCGCAGCATCCCGGCGACGTCGCGCAGCGGGGAGTCGGGACGCACCCGCAGCTCCAGCGGCGTCGCGGGCTCGCCCTCGAAGTCGATCACGAGCCAGCCCAGCGGGGTGCGCAGGGTCTGACCGAGGTGCAGGTCCCCGTGCACACGCTGCGCCGGCAGGGGAGCGGGCAGCGCCGCGAGCTCGTCGTAGACCCCCCGGATCGCGGCGGAGTGCGGCTCCAGGGCGGGGACGTCGGTGGCGGCGACGGCGAGCCGCGCCCGCATCGCCGCAGCGATCTCACCCGGGTCGCGCTCGGCAGTGCCCAGCGCGCGGACCAGGTCGGAGTGCAGCACCGCGATGGTCTGGCCCAGCCGGTTGGCCTCGGCGGCGAAGTCGCCGCCCACCTCGTCGGCGCGCAGGTCGGCCTCGGCGAGCAGGTCGCGCACCGACGCCAGCGCCATCGCCCAGCCCTCGGCGGAGTTCGACGCGTAGTCCTGCAGCATCCCCAGGACGGCGCTCTCGCCGTGCAGCACACCCTCGACGGCGCCCTGCAGCGTCGCCACCTCGGTGCCGCCGACGGCGCGCAGGGCGCGATGCAGCTCCAGGTCGGGGTTGCCGCCCGCGGCGACCCGGCGGAACAGCTTCAGGATCGACTTCTCGCCGAACACCACCGACGTGTTGGACTGCTCGACGCCCAGCACCCGTCCCGGGGGCGCGGGCGGGATCTCGATCCCCGGCTCGGGGACGAACCGCAGCTCGCCCACCTCACGGCCCTCCCGGATCGCACGCAGCAGCCACCCCGAGACCGCCGGGTCCCACAGGCCGTCGTAGACCAGGCGGTCACCGTCGACCCCGATCGCGGCGTGCTCGAAGTCGTCGCCCCCGGCTGCGCGGCGCGCGGCCAGCACCTGGAAGTGGGCGGCGGGCCCCCCGTCGGCGAACGCGACCTCCGCCACCACGTGCTCGACGTCGACACCGTCGACGGGCAGCGGCGTCGTCGCCACGACCGACACCGAGGCGACCGCGCGGCCCTTGGCGCCGAACCAGCGCTGCCGGGGGATCCAGTCGGCCAGCAGCGCCGCCAGGTCGGGGGACGGCGGGGAGTTCACGAGGGGTCCTCCTCGGGGGTGATCGAGAACCAGAAGAAGCCGTGCCCGGGGAGCGTGAGCAGGTAGGGCAGCTCGCCGATCCGCGGGAACGGCACTCCGCCGGTCAGCTCGTGGGGACGACAACCCTGCCATGTCGACAGGTCCAGTTCGACGGGCTGGGGGAACCGGGACATGTTGTTCACGCACAGCACCACGTCGTCGGCGCCGTCGGTGCCGGTTCTGGGGCCCCCGCCGCGCAGGGTGCGGACGTAGGCCAGCACGGACGGGTTGGACCCCCCGAGCTCGTGGTAGTCGCCGAGCCCGAACGCGCTGTGCCGCTTCCGGATCTCGATCATGTGGCGGTTCCAGTGCAGCAGCGACGTCGTCGAGTTCAGCTGGGCCTCGACGTTGACGGCCTGGTACCCGTAGAGCGGGTCCATGATCGGCGGCAGGTACAGCCGGCCGGGGTCGGCCGTCGAGAAGCCGGCGTTGCGGTCGGGGGTCCACTGCATCGGGCTGCGGACGGCGTCGCGGTCGCCCAGCCAGATGTTGTCGCCCATGCCGATCTCGTCGCCGTAGTACAGGACGGGCGAGCCGGGCAGCGACAGCAGCAGCGCGGTGAACAGCTCCAGCTGGTTGCGGTCGTTCTCCAGCAGCGGGGCCAGGCGTCGGCGGATGCCGATGTTGGCCTTCATCCGCGGGTCCTTGGCGTACTCGGAGTACATGTAGTCGCGCTCTTCGTCGGACACCATCTCGAGCGTCAGCTCGTCGTGGTTGCGCAGGAAGATGCCCCACTGCGCGTTCGACGGGATGGGCGGGGTCTGCGCCAGGATCTCCGAGATCGGGAACCGGTTCTCGCGGCGGACGGCCATGAAGATGCGCGGCATCAGCGGGAAGTGGAACGCCATGTGGCACTCGTCGCCGCCGACCTGTGGGTCGCCGAAGTACTCCACGACGTCCGACGGCCACTGGTTGGCCTCGGCGAGCATGACCCGGCCCGGGTACTCGTCCTCCATGACCTTGCGGGCACGCTTGAGGAACTGGTGGGTCTCGGGCAGGTTCTCGCAGTTCGTGCCGTCACGGGCGTAGAGGTAGGGCACGGCGTCGAGCCGGAAGCCGTCGATGCCCAGGTCCAGCCAGAACCGCAGGACGTCGAGCATCGCGTCCTGCACGGCCGGGTTGTCGTAGTTGAGGTCGGGCTGGTGGGAGAAGAATCGGTGCCAGTAGAACTGGCCGCGCACCGGGTCGTAGGTCCAGTTCGACGACTCGGTGTCGACGAAGATGATCCGCGCCTCCGGGTAGCGCGAGTCGTCGTCCTCCCACATGTAGAAGTCCCCGTAGGGGCCGTCGGGGTTGCGGCGGGACTCCTCGAACCACGGGTGGGTGTCGGACGTGTGGTTCATGACGAGGTCGGTGATGACGCGGATGCCGCGCTTGTGCGCCTCGTCGAGCAGGGTCACGAAGTCGTCGACGGTGCCGAACTCGGGCAGGACCGTGCGGAACTCGCGGATGTCGTAGCCGCCGTCGCGCAGCGGCGAGTCGTAGAACGGTGGCAGCCACAGGCAGTCGACGCCGAGCCACTGGATGTAGTCCAGCTTCCCGGTGAGCCCGCGCAGGTCGCCGGTGCCGTCACGGTTGGAGTCGGCGAAGGCCCGGACGAGCACCTCGTAGAAGACGGCGCGCTTGTACCAGTCGTGGTCGACGGCGAGCGTGCGCGCGTGCTCGAAGTCGTCCGACGACGTCTCGCCGAGCTCGGCGTCGGCGGCCTCGGCGGGGTCGTGGTCGGCGGTCACGTCGGAGGTCCGGGCGTCGGTGGGCACGAGGCGTCCTCCCGGTCGGCGGAGGTCGGCGGCAGCATCGCCCCATTGGTACCGCGAGGTGCCGGGTCTCGCAGGCCGGGCGGCTTTTTCGTCGCCCTCGGGTTCGTCACGGGCCGGCCGGTGACGTGCGGCATCGCGGTGACGGTCCCGCGCGGGTCGGCACCGGCCACCGAGGGCCGCTCACAGGGTCAGCGGGTGACCCGGAAGATGTGCGCGACGTGCTCCCACGGGTCGAGCCGCACGTAGTTGAACTGGCCCCACTCGTAGGTGTCGCCGGTGACCTCGTCGACGACGGTCAACGTGTCGTCCCAGCCCGCACCCAGCGCCGGCATGTCCAGCGCCGTCGTCCCGATCTGGGTGGAGTGCGAGTCGAGCGTGCACACCACCAGGACCGTGTCGCCCGAGGCCGGGTCGGTGCGCGAGTAGGCGATGATCGCGTCGTTGTCGACGTCGTGGAACGTGATGTCGCGCAGCTGCTGCAACGCCGGGTGCGCGCGGCGGATCTCGTTGAGCCGCGTGATGTAGGGCTCGAGCGACTCGCCCCGGTTGAGGGCGGCCTGGAAGTCGCGCGGCCGCAGCTCGTACTTCTCCGAGTCCTTGTACTCCTCGCTGCCCGGCTTCACCGGCTCGCCCTCGTAGAGCTCGAAACCGGAGTAGACGCCCCACGTCGGCGACATCGTCGAGGCCAGGGTGGCGCGGATCGCGAACATCGCCGGGCCGCCGGTCTGCAGCGACTCGTGGAGGATGTCCGGGGTGTTGACGAACAGGTTGGGCCGGGCCTCGTCGGCGCGCTCGGCGTGCATGAGCGCGAACTCGGTCAGCTCCTCCTTCGTCGTGCGCCACGTGAAGTAGGTGTAGGACTGCGTGAAGCCCAGCCGCGCCAGCCCGAACAGCCGGGCGGGGCGGGTGAAGGCCTCGGCGAGGAACAGCACCTCGGGGTGGCGGGCCTTGACCTGCCAGATCAGCCAGTGCCAGAAGTTCGGCGGCTTGGTGTGCGGGTTGTCGACCCGGAAGATCGTCACCCCGTGCTCGACCCACAGCAGCACGACGCGCAGGACCTCCGCGTAGAGGCCCGCGGGGTCGTTGTCGAAGTTGAGCGGGTAGATGTCCTGGTACTTCTTCGGCGGGTTCTCCGCGTACGCGATCGTCCCGTCGGGGCGCGCGGTGAACCACTCCGGGTGCTCGGCGACCCACGGGTGGTCGGGCGCGCACTGCAGCGCCAGGTCGATCGCGATCTCCATGCCGAGGTCCTCGGCGCGGGCGACGAACGCGTCGAAGTCGTCGAACGTGCCGAGCTCGGGGTCGATCGCGTCGTGCCCGCCGTCGGCCGACCCGATCGCCCACGGCGACCCGACGTCGCCGGGCTCGGCGTTGACGGAGTTGTTGCGCCCCTTGCGGTGCACGGTGCCGACCGGGTGGATCGGCGGCAGGTAGACGACGTCGAAGCCCATGCCCGCGACCCGGTCGAGCTCCTTGCCCGCGGTGACGAACGAGCCGTGCACCGCCCGGCCCGTCTCGTCGCGCCCGCCGGTGGAGCGCGGGAAGAACTCGTACCAGGAGCCGTAGAGCGCGCGGGGGCGGTCGACGTAGACCTGCTGGGCGCGGCCGCGGGTGATCAGCTCGCGCACCGGGCGCTCGGTCATGATCGTGTGCACGGCCGGGAACAGGGCGGGGGCGACGCGGGCGCCCAGGGGCAGGGCGTGGTCGCGCAGCGCGTTGGCCGCGCCGAAGAGCAGGTCGCGGTGCTCGCGCTCGGACGGGCGGCGGCCCACGCGCTGCAGCAGCCGGGCGCCGGTCTCGAGGTCGTTGGCCAGCTCGTCGGCGCTCTGGCCGGCGGCCAGCTTGGCCTGCACGCCGTGGCGCCACGTGGCCCACGGGTCGGACCAGGCGTCGACGCGGAACGTCCACAGCCCCGGTTCGTCGGCGACGACGGTGCCGACGAACCGGTCGTTGCCGATGCCGTCGGGGACCATCCGCACGTGTGTGGTCTCGCCCTCGGGGCCAAGCTTCTTCCAGACGACGTTGGCCGCCACCGCGTCGTGCCCCTCGCGCCACACCGAGGCGCGCACCGGGATCACTTCGCCGACAACGGCTTTGGCCGGATGCCGTCCGTCACCGACCGCCGGGCTCACGTCGTCGATACCGAGACGACCGGTCATCGGTGCCACCCCCAGGTCTGGCCGAGATTCCCCGAAATCGCGGGGTTCGAGGGACCGGTTCGCACCCACCCGGTCACCACCCGTCGCGTGTGTCACAACAGTAGCTACCCCGTCCAGTCGCGGTGGTAACGGGGTTGACGAATTCGCAGGTCGTCACATGCAGTTCACCGACGTCAACGCCACGTTCACCGACGCTTGCGCCGCCGGTCGGTCGCGTGACCGGGACCAGCGGTCGGCCGTTCGGTCCCGCCCCGCCCGCGGCGGTGTCCGACAGCCGGACGAACCCACCCGATCGAGCGCGCCGGACGGGCCCGGCGCGCGGGTGGACGTGCGCCGACGACCGGCATCAGTACGCTGCGTCCGCGTGAGAGCCCTGCGTCGCTTCACCGTCCGTGCCCAGTTGCCCGAGCAGCTCGCCCCGTTGCAGAAGCTGGCGACGAACCTGCGCTGGAGCTGGCACCCGCCGACCCAGGACCTGTTCGCGCGGCTCGACCACGACGCGTGGGAACGGGCCGGGCGCGACCCCGTGCGGCTGCTCGGCGAGATCAGCACCACGCGGCTGGCCGAGCTGGCCGCCGACGCGGAGACCGTCGTCACCGTCCGCGAGCTCGCCGACGAGCTCGACGCCTACCTCACCGAGCCGCGCTGGTACCAGCTCGCCGTCGAGGACGGTCAGGACCTGCCCGCGGCCGTCGGCTACTTCTCGATGGAGTTCGGCGTCAGCGAGGTGCTGCCCAACTACTCCGGCGGCCTCGGGGTCCTCGCGGGCGACCACCTCAAGGCGGCGTCCGACCTGGGTGTGCCGCTGATCGGCGTCGGGCTGCTCTACCGGTCGGGCTACTTCCGCCAGTCGCTCTCGCTCGACGGCTGGCAGCTCGAGCACTACCCGGTCCTCGACCCGCAGGGCCTGCCGCTGCAGCTGCTCACCGACGAGTCCGGGGAGCCGGTGCTCGTCGAGGTCGGGATGCCGGAGGGCCGCACGCTGTCGGTGCGGATCTGGCAGGCCGCCGTCGGCAGGGTGCCGCTGCTGCTGCTCGACTCGGAGATCGAGGCCAACGACCCCGATCTGCGCGGCGTCACCGACCGGCTCTACGGCGGCGACCAGGACCACCGCATCAAACAGGAACTGCTCATCGGTGTCGGCGGCGTCCGCGCGGTCCGCGCCTTCTGCGCGACGACCGGGCACCCCGCGCCCGCGATCTTCCACACCAACGAGGGCCACGCCGGCTACCTCGGCCTGGAGCGCATCCGGGAGCTGCTCGACACCGAGGGCCTGGGTTTCGACGAGGCCGTCGCCGCCGTCCGCGCGGGCACCGTGTTCACCACGCACACCCCGGTGCCCGCGGGCATCGACCGCTTCCCGATCGACCTGGTGCGCAGGCACTTCTCCGAGTCCGTCCTGCCCGGCGTCGCCCTCGACCGGATCCTCTCCCTCGGCGCGGAGGAGGACCCGGACATGTTCAACATGGCGCACATGGGGCTGCGGCTGGCCCAGCGCGCCAACGGCGTCTCCAAGCTCCACGGCATCGTGTCGCGCGGCATGTTCTCCACGATCTGGAGCGGCTTCGACGTCGACGAGGTGCCGATCGGCTCGGTCACCAACGGCGTCCACGGCCACACGTGGGAGGCCCGCGAGGTCACCGACCTGCTCGGCGAGCCCGGACCGACCGGCGAGGCCGGCCGCACCGACGACATCTCCGACGCCACCCTGTGGGGCCTGCGGGCGACGCTGCGTGCGCGGCTGGTCGAGGAGGTCCGTCGCCGGGTGCGCGCCGCGTGGCTGGAGCGCGGGGCGTCGGCGCCCGAGCTGGGGTGGACCGACCACGTCTTCGACCCCGAGGTGCTCACGGTCGGCTTCGCCCGCCGCGTCCCCACCTACAAGCGGCTCACGCTGATGTTGCGCGACCCCGACCGGCTGCGCGACCTGCTGCTCGACCCGCACCGCCCGGTGCAGCTCATCGTCGCCGGCAAGTCCCACCCCGCCGACGACGGGGGCAAGGCGCTCATCCAGCAGATCGTCCGGTTCGCCGACGACCCGGCGGTGCGCCACCGCATCGTCTTCCTGCCCGACTACGACATGTCGATGGCCCGCTACCTGTACTGGGGCTGCGACGTCTGGCTGAACAACCCGTTGCGCCCCTTGGAGGCGTGCGGCACGTCGGGGATGAAGTCGGCGCTCAACGGCGGGCTGAACCTCTCGATCCGCGACGGCTGGTGGGACGAGCTCTACGACGGCGCCAACGGCTGGGCCATCCCCACCGCCGACGGCATCGAGGACCCGGTCAGGCGCGACGACCTGGAGGCCAACGCCCTCTACGAGCTGCTGGGCACGCAGGTCGGGCCGGCGTTCTACGACCGCACCGAGGGCGTCCCGCAGCGCTGGGTCGAGCTGGTCCGCCACACCCTGTCGACGCTGCGCCCGCAGGTGCAGGCCAGCCGGATGGTGCGCGAGTACGTCGAGGACTGGTACGCCCCCGCCGCGCTCGCCGCCCGCGAGGTCACCGCCGACTCCTTCGCCGGGGCGAAGGCGCTCGCCGGGTACCGGGCCCGGCTCAACGCGGCGTGGCCGCGGGTCCAGATCGCGGGCGTCGACGCCTCCGGGCTGCCCGACACCCCGGTCGTCGGCGCCCCGATGACGGTCCGCGCGGCCGTGGCGCTCGCGGGGCTCGCCCCGGAGGACGTCGTCGTCGAGGCCGTCGTGGGCCGGGTCGACGAGGCCGACGAGCTCGACTCGACGATGACCGCGGTGATGAAGCACGTGGGCAACGTCGACGGGCTCGACCGCTTCGAGGCGGTCGTCCCGCTGCCGCACGCCGGGCTGACCGGCTACACCGTGCGCGTCCTGCCCGCCCACCCGCTGCTCGCGTCGTCGGCGGAGCTGGGGAAGGTCGTCCTCGCCGGTTGACCCTGTGAGTGGCGATAGTCGCTATCGCGACTATCGCCACTCACGACCGTTCTCAGCCGCAGCAACCGCCACCGCAGCACCCGCCACCACCACCGCCGCCACCGGCGGGGGCGGGGCGCGGGGCGGCGCCGCCTCGGCCGCCGACGCCCGCCAGGGCGACGGTGCTCAGCAGCTTGACCGTGTCGGCGTGCCCGCCCGGGCAGGCCGCGGGATCGCCGGACTCGCTCATCGGGCGGTTGACCTCGAAGGTCGCGTCGCACTCCCGGCAGCGGAACTCGTAACGAGGCACGAACGGCAGCCTACGCGGGACGGCCACGGACCGGAACGCGCCGAGTTCGACGTGGGGCTGGTCCGGATCATGATCGAAGCAGTCCTGTGTCGAGCTCGGCGGTCCTCGGTCAGGTGCGCAGGAGCAGGACCGAGTGCGGCGGCAGGGTGATCGTCGTGCCGCCCGGCAACGGCCGGTCCGACACCGGCCGGCCCGTCGCCCGGCTGGAGTCGAGCACCGTGCGGAAGGGGCCACCGGCCGGGAGCGTGCAGGCCGCGGCGCCGCCGTCGGCGTGCAGGAGCAGCAGGGTCTCCCCGACGTGGACGCCGATCGTGCGGGCGCCGTGGGAGTGCCAGTCGCCCTCGGTCATCGGCCTGCCGAAGGGATGCCACCACACGGCCTCGTCGTCGGCGAGCCAGCGGTCGCGGCGCAGGTCGGGGTGGGCGCGGCGCAGCGCGGCGGCCCGGGACGTGAACGCTGTCAGGTCCTCGGCGAGCGCGCTCGGCGTCCAGTCGACCCACGACGTGTCGTCGTCGAGGCAGTAGGCGTTGTTGTTGCCGCCCTGGGTGCGCCAGCGCTCGTCGCCCCCCACGAGCATCGGGGTGCCGATGGAGAGCAGGGTCGTCGCGATCATGGCCCGGGCCGTCGCCGACCGCCGGGCCACGACGACCGGCGACGACGTCTCGCCCTCGACGCCGAAGTTCTGCGACCGGTTGTCGTCGGTGCCGTCGCGGTTCTGCTCGCCGTTGGCCTCGTTGTGCTTGCGCTCGTAGGAGACCAGGTCGCGCAGGGTGAACCCGTCGTGGGCGGTGACGAAGTTGACCGACGCCCAGGGCCGGCGGCCCGACAGCGCGTAGATGTCGGAGCTGCCCGTGAGCCGCGAGGCGAGCTCGCCGATGCGGCCGTGGCCGCGCCAGAAGTCGCGGACGGCGTCGCGGTAACGGCCGTTCCACTCCGACCACGCCACCCCGAACCCGCCGACGCGGTAGCCCTCGCCGGTGGCGTCCCAGGGTTCGGCGATGAGCTTGGTCGTCGACAGCACGGGGTCGACGGCGATGGCGGTGAGCAGCGAGGCGTGCGGGTCGAACCCGCCCGAGCGCGGCCGCCCGAGCACCGACGCGAGGTCGATGCGGAAACCGTCGACGCCGTACGCGGTCACCCAGTGCCGCAACGCGTCGCACACCAGCCGGATGACCGTCGGTGAGCCCGAGTCCAGCGTGTTGCCGGTGCCGGTGATGTCCGCGTCGTAGCCGTTGCCGCCCAACGAGTAGTAGGCCCGGGCGTCGAGACCGCGGTAGGACAGCGTGGTGCCGCCGACGCCGCCCTCGCACGTGTGGTTGGGGACCATGTCGAGGATGACCTCGATGCCCGCGGCGTGCAGGGCGTCGACCATCGTCGCGAACTCGGCGACCTCCGCACCCGGCACGCTCGCGTAGCCGGCGTGGGGGGCCATGAAGCCCAGCGTGGAGTAGCCCCAGTAGTTGGGGGCGCCGCGTTCGAGCAGCGGCGGCTCGTCGGCGATCGACGCGACCGGCAGCAGCTCGACGGCCGTCGTCCCGATCCGGGTGAGGTGCGCGACGACGGCCGGGTGCGCGAGCCCGAGGTAGGTGCCGCGCAACGCCTCCGGCACCTCCGGGTGACGCTTGGTGAACCCGCGGACGTGCAGCTCGGTGACGACCGTCTCGGCCCACGGCACGTCGGGCCGCGGCCGCGCGGGGCCGTCGGGGGTCGCGGTCACGACCGACAGGGGGACGTGCCCGAGGGAGTCGATCGTGTCGGCCGGGCCGGTCATGGGGTCGTCGAGCCAGCCACGGGCGGCGCGGAGGTCGGTGACCCGGCCGGTGATCTGGCGGGCGTAGGGGTCGACGAGGATCTTCGCCGGGTTGGAGCGGGTGCCCTCCCACGGCCGGTACGGGCCGTGCACCCGGTAGCCGTAGCGCTGACCCGGGCGCACCCCGGCGACCGTGCCGTGCCACACCCCGAAGGTGCGCTCGGTGAGCTCCACCCGGCGCTCGGTCAACGCGTCGTCCGGGCCGTCGACCAGGCACACCTCGACGGCGTCGGCCGCCGACGACGCGACCGCGAACCGGACGGCGTCGCCGTCGACATGGGCACCCAACGGGAACACCGGCACGACAGGAGAGGATAGGGGCGTGGACCGGTCCGGATCTTCTGCTGAGTCATCCGTCACCGCCCCCGATCGGGGTGGTGAACCCGAGCGCGACCTCACCGACGTCGTCGTGGCGATGGACCGGGTGACGGTGCGCCGGAACGGAACCACCCTCGTCTCCGACGTCGACTGGACCGTCGAGCTCGACGAGCGCTGGGTCGTGCTGGGCCCCAACGGCGCCGGCAAGACCACGTTGCTGCGCCTGGCCTCCGCCGAGATGCACCCCACCTCCGGCGTGGTCCACGTCCTCGGCGAGCGGCTCGGGCGCGTCAACGTCTTCGAGCTGCGCACCAGGATCGGGCTGTCGTCGGCCAACCTCGGCCTGCAGATCCCCGGCGACGAGCTGCTGCGCGACATCGTCGTCAGCGCCGGCTACGGGGTGTTCGGGCGCTGGCGCGAGAACTACGACGCCATGGACACCGAACGCGCGGACCAGCTGCTCGACGCCATGGGCATGGGCAAGCTCGCCGACCGCGAGTGGCGCACCCTGTCGGAGGGGGAGCGCAAGCGCACCCTGATCGCGCGGGCGTTGATGACCGACCCCGAACTGCTCCTCCTCGACGAACCCGCGGCCGGTCTCGACCTGGGCGGGCGCGAGGACCTCGTCGGCAGGCTCGCCACGCTGGCCGCCGACCCCGACGCCCCCACCTCGATCCTCGTCACCCACCACGTCGAGGAGATCCCCCGCGGCTACAGCCACGGGCTGCTGATCCGGGAGGGCACGGTCGTCGCCGCGGGCCTGCTCGACGACGTCCTGACCGACGAGAACCTGACCGAGACGTTCGGCCTGCCGCTGGCGGTGCAGCGCCGTCGTGGCCGGTACACGGCCTGGCTCAAGTGAGTGGCATCTCCCGGCCCCGATCGGCGCAGCGGGTTAGGGTCCGGGCGTGACGGAGTTCGTGAGCCTCGAGGTCGACAACGGTGTGGGCACGATCCGGCTGGCACGGCCGCCGATGAACGCCCTGAACAGGCAGGTCCAGGAGGAGCTCCTCCAGGTCTCCACGGAGGCCGCGACGCGCGACGACGTGCGCGCCGTCGTCGTCTACGGCGGTGAGAAGACCTTCGCCGCGGGCGCCGACGTCAAGGAGATGGCGGCGATGTCCTACTCGGACATGGCCCCCGTGGCGCGGCGGCTCTCCGCCGGGCTCGGCTCGATCTCGACGATCCCCAAGCCGACGGTCGCGGCCGTCACCGGCTACGCCCTGGGCGGCGGGTTCGAGGTCGTCCTGGGTGCCGACCGGCGCATCGCCGGTGACAACGCCAAGCTCGGCTTCCCCGAGATCCTGCTCGGCATCTTCCCCGGCGGTGGCGGCACGCAGCGGCTCGCGCGGCTGGTCGGGGCGTCCATCGCGAAGGACCTGATCTACACGGGCCGCTTCGTCGACGCCGAGGAGGCGTTGAAGATCGGGCTGGTCGACGAGGTCGTCCCCGCCGACGAGGTCTACTCCCGTTCGGTCGAGTACGCGTCGCAGTTCACGAAGGGCCCGGCGCTGGCGTACGCGGCGGCGAAGAAGGCCATCGACGGCGGCCTCGACACCGACCTGCGCACCGGCCTCGACATCGAGTCCGAGCTGTTCGCCTCGCTCTTCGCGTCCGACGACCGGACCGCGGGCATGCAGTCGTTCATCGAGAACGGCCCCGGCAAGGCCACCTTCACCGGCAGGTAGAGCCTGTGAGTGGCAATAGTCGCTATAGCGACTATTGCCACTCACGAGGGTCGTTAGGGTCGAGCCCCATGAGCACGGACCCCGAGCCCCGCCCGCACCCGACGGCCGCGGAGGTCGATGCCGCGCGCCGCGACCCCAAGCTCGCGAACGTGCTCTACCACGACTGGGAAGCCGGCTCCTACGACGAGAAGTGGTCGATCTCCTACGACGAACGCTGCATCGACTACGCCGCCGGCCGCTTCCGGCACGCGGCCGGCGACACCGACCGGCCCTACGAGCGGGCGCTCGAACTCGGCTGCGGCACCGGCTTCTTCCTGCTCAACCTCATGCAGGCCGGGATCGCCACCCGCGGCTCGGTCACCGACCTCTCGCCCGGCATGGTCGAGGCCGCGCTGCGCAACGCGGAAGGGCTGGGCCTCGACGTCGACGGCCGCGTCGCCGACGCCGAACACATCCCCTACGACGACGCGACGTTCGACGTCGTCGTCGGACACGCCGTGCTGCACCACATCCCCGACGTCGCGGCGGCGCTGCGCGAGGTACTCCGCGTGCTGAGGCCGGGCGGACGGTTCGTCTTCGCCGGGGAGCCGACGAAGATCGGCGACCTCTACGCGCGCCGCCTCGGCATGCTCACCTGGAAGGCGACGACGACCCTCACCCGGCTGCCGGGGCTGCAGGGCTGGCGCCGGCCGCAGGCCGAGCTCGACGAGTCCTCCCGCGCCGCGGCGCTGGAGGCCGTCGTCGACCAGCACGTCTTCGACCCCGCCGACCTGGAGCGGACCGCGGTCGCGGCCGGGGCCGCGGACGTGCGCGTCGTGACCGAGGAGTTCACCGCCGCGATGCTCGGCTGGCCGGTACGGACCTTCGAAGCCGCGGTGCCCGCCGGGAAGCTGGGCTGGGGATGGGCGATGTTCGCCTATCGCGGCTGGCAGCGGCTGTCGTGGCTCGACGAGAACGTCCTGTCGCGCGTCGTGCCCCGCGGGTGGTTCTACAACGCGCTGGTCACGGGCACGCGGCCTGCGTAACCCTACGGATCCGGCCGCGTGCGGGGCCCGGGCAGTATGGGCGGTATGGATCGCCCGCTGGAGCCGCTGTGGCGGGGCCTGCTCGTCTACCGCGTCCTGACGCTCGTCAGCACGTCGGTGTTCGTCCTGGTGTCGCTGCGCGAGTACGCGCATCCGCTCGCCGCGGGTCTCGTCGTCGCCGTCATGGTGGCCTGGACGGTCGTCACCGGGTTCGCCTACTTCCCGCGCCGCGACGGCCCCGACCGCCGGGGCACGGTCGCGATGGTCGATCTCGGCGTCACCGCCGCGGTGATGCTCACGACGCCGATCGTGCAGAGCCCCGCCCAGCTCGCCGCCGACACCCCGGTGATGGGCTCGATCTGGACGCCCGGCGCCGCGCTCGCGCTGGCCATCGCGTTCGGGCTGCGCGGCGGGCTGGTCGGGGCCGTCGTGACCTCGGGTGCGCTGGTCGTGGTGACGCTGCTGTCGGGGCCGATGACGCTCGTCGACCTCGCCGACGTCCAGCTGCTGATCCTCGCCGGGCTGACCGTCGGGTTCTGCTCCGGCGTGCTGCGCCGCTCCGCGGAACGGGTCCGCGCCGCCGTGGCCGCGCAGGCCGCCGCGACGGAGCGGGAACGGTTGGCGCGCAGCATCCACGACGGTGTCCTGCAGGTGCTGGCGCACGTGCGCCGGCGGGGCGCCGAGCTCGGCGGCGGCGCCGGCGAGCTGGGGACGTTGGCGGGGGAGCAGGAGGTCGCGCTCCGCACGCTGCTCACCAGCGGCACGGCGGCGGCCGACGGTGGGGGGCGTCGTGACCTGGCCGCCGCGCTGCGGACGCTCGCGTCGACCCGGGTCAGTGTCTCCGCGCCCGCCCACCCCCTCGACCTGCCGGCCCAGGTCGTCGACGACCTGCTCGGCGTCGTCGGGGCGGCACTCGCGAACACGGCGCTGCACGTCGGCATCGACGCGCCGGCCTGGGTGTTCGTCGAGGACCTCGGCGGCGAGGTGGAGATCAGCGTCCGCGACGACGGGCCCGGCATCCCCGACGGGCGGCTCGCCGAGGCCGAGGCGGAGGGCAGGCTCGGGGTGGCGGCGTCGATGCGGGGGCGGGTGCGCGATCTCGGCGGCACGCTGGTGTGCGAGACGGGCCCCGACCGCGGGACGGAATGGACGATGAGGGTGGCGCGGACGTGAGCGTGACGGTGATGGTCGTCGACGACCACCCCATCTGGCGTGAGGGCGTGGCCCGTGACCTGGGCGAACGCGGTCTCGACGTCGTCGCCACCGCCCCGGACGCCGAGGCCGCGGTGCGTATCGCCCGCGCGGTGCGCCCGCAGGTCGTGCTGATGGACCTCAACCTCGGCGCGACGTCGGGTGTCGACGCCATCCGCGGCATCGTCGAGGTCCTGCCCGACACCCGCATCCTGGTGCTGTCGGCGTCGGGAGAGCACGCCGACGTCCTCGAGGCGGTGAAGGCGGGCGCGACGGGCTACCTCGTGAAGTCGGCGAGCGCGGAGGAGCTGCTCGACGCCGTGCACCGCACCGCCGACGGCTTCCCGGTGTTCACCCCGGGCCTCGCCGGACTGGTCCTGGGGGAGTACCGCCGCCTCGCCGACGACCCGCGTCCCGCCTCGGGCGCCCCGGCCGTCCCTGCCCTGACCGATCGGGAGACCGACGTGCTGCGCCTCGTCGCCAAGGGCCTCACGGCGCGTGTGATCGGCGAGCGGCTCGGGGTGTCGCACCGGACGGTGGAGAGCCACGTCCAGAACACGTTGCGCAAGCTCCAGCTGCACAACCGCGCCCAGCTGGTCCGCTACGCGATCGAACAAGGTCTCGACGACTGACCGTGACGGTCGTGCGCCGCGGCGGGTGATCGTTCGCGTCCGGACGGGTGGTGGGCTCGCGAACGCGTCCGGCACCGCGGAGCGGGATGCGACGATGCGCCGGGCGTGCGCCGACCAGGCCGGATGAGGGCGCGCGGGAGGAGCGGCATGTCGGCGCGGGTCGTGGTCGTCGCGGCGGCCGGTGTCGCCGATCCGATCGCGACAGGGCTGCGCGCCGCGGGCCTCGACGTGCGGGGCTGCGCCGAAGACGTGCACCAGCTACCGGAGCACGCCGACGTCGTCGTGCTCGACCTCGCCGTCGCCGGTCCCGACCCGGACGGTGCCGAGGGCGTGCATCCGGTCGAGACCCTGCTCGACGCGGCGCCCTCGTCGACGGTGCTCGCGGTCGGGGAGTCCGTCGAGCACGTGCCCGTCCTGGCCGCGCTGCGGGCGGGGGCGTCCGGGTTCGTCCGCCGCGACTGCGGCTGGACCGAGCTCGCCGAGGCCGTCACCCGCGTCGCGGCGGGCGAGGTCGTGTTCGGGCCCGGCGTCGCCGACCTGGTGCTCGACTCCTACGGCACGGCGGCCGCCGATCCCGTGTCGCTCACCGAGCGGGAGCTCGACATCGTGCGGCTGGTCGTCGACGGCCTCACCGCGCGCCAGATCGCGGTCCGGCTCGTCCTGTCACCCCGGACCGTCGAGAACCACGTGCACCGGATCGTGCGCAAGCTCGGTCTCGCGGGTCGGGCCGCGCTGGTGCGGTACGCGATCGAGAACGGACTGGCCTGAGACGCCGCGCCGTGCCGTGCCGTGCCGTGCCGTGCCGCACCGCAGGTCAGACGTCGTGAGCGGCGATAGTCGCTATAGCGACTATCGCCGCTCACAGGGTTCGGGGCGGCGGGTCCCTAAGCTCGGCGCATGACGAGCATGTGGGGGGCGCCGGTGTGGCGCCGCTGGGCCCGCCGTCGCGACGACGAGCAGGTCCGGTTCCTCACGCTCGCGTCGCTGCGCTGGGTCGTCCGGCACCGGGCCTGGACGCCCTGGTACCTGGTCCGCTACGTGCGGCTGCTCCGGTTGCGGGCGGCCAACCCGCACGTCGTGCTGCGCGGCATGGTGTTCCTGGGCCGGGGCGTCGAGCTGCACGCGCGGCCCGGCTACGGACGCCTCGAGATCGGCCGCTGGGTGCACATCGGCGACGGCAACTCGATCCGCTGCCACGAGGGCTCGCTGCGCATCGGTGACAAGGTCGTCCTCGGCAAGGACAACACCGTCAACTGCTACCTCGACGTCGAGATCGGGGCGGCGACGATCGTCGCCGACTGGGTCTACGTCACCGACTTCGACCACCGCGTCGAGGACGTGACGGTCCCGATCAAGGACCAGGGCATCGTCAAGGCGCCGGTACGGATCGGGCCCGACTGCTGGCTCGGGGTGAAGTCGACGGTGTTGCGCGGCACCAGGATCGGCCGCGGCACCGTCCTCGGCGCGCACGCCGTGGCGCGCGGCGACATCCCGGAGTTCTCGATCGCGGTCGGCACCCCGGCGCGGGTCGTGCGCAACCGTGTCGACGACTACGAGGCCGCCGCCGCGCACCGCGCCGCGATCGCCGACATCGCGCGCAAGACCGAGGCCGCGGTCCGTCGCCGGGTCGCCGACGGGACCTGACCCGTGCGCCCGGACGAGCACGTCACCTCGGCGGCGTGAGATCCCCGGCGGACAGGACGTTCCCCGTCGGAATCTTCGGCCGCCCGGCCTCGATCGCTCCGCCCGCGGGGGCGGTGGCGTAGATCTCCGCGATGCGCACCGCGATGACGGGCCAGCCGAAGTCGGGGACGAGCCGGGCCCGTGCGACGCGAGCGCGCTCGTGCGCCGCATCGGGGTTGTCGAGCACGCGACGGACGGCGCCGGCGATGCCCGCGACGTCGCCCGGTGCGAACGACACCCCGCTCACGCCGTCGACGACGACCTCGCCGAGCCCACCCGCCGTCGACGCCACGAGCGGTGCACCCGCGGCCGCGGCCTCCAGGGCCACGATGCCGAACGGCTCGTAGCGGCTGGGCAGCACGACCGCCGAGGCGGCGGTGAGCAGGGCGGCGAGGTCGTCGTCGGTGAGGTGGCCCGCGAAGCGGACCGACCGGCGCACCCGGTGCCGGCGCGCCTCGTCGACGAGCATCTGCTGCTGCGTCCCCGTCCCGGCGACGACGAGCCGCGTCCCCGGGTGCGCGCGCCGGATCCGGGGCAGGGCCGCGATCAGGTCCTGGACGCCCTTCTCGTACTCGAGGCGTCCGAAGTAGGCGAGCAGCGGGACGTCGCCGGGTGCCCAGCGGCGACGCGCGGCCTCGGTGGCGGCAGGTGGGACGCTCCACCGCCGGGGGGCGATCCCGTTGTGCACCACGGAGATCGTGTCGGGGTCGAGGTCGAACAGGGTGGCCACCTCGGCCCGCATCGCCCGCGAGCAGGTGACGACGGCGTCGGCCCGGCGCGCGAGCCACCACTCGATCGAGTGCACCTGCCGGCTCAGCGGTGTCGTCAGCCAACCGCCGTGGCGACCGGCCTCGGTGGCGTGGATGGTCGCGACGAGGGGGACGCCGAGGGTGTCGGCGAGCGCGATCGCGGGGTGGGCGACGAGCCAGTCGTGGGCGTGGACGACGTCGGGACGCCAGTCGGCCAGCCGCGTCAGCGCCGCCCGCAGCAGGGCGTGGCCCATGGCGAGCACCCAGGCGACCATGTCGTCGGAGAACCGCAGGTGGGCGGGGTCCTCGGCGACGTGGAGCACCCGCACGCGCGGGTCGTCGGGATCGGGGCCGTCGGTGGTGGGGTGGGTCGCGGCGTCGGTGCCGGTCTCGCGCCGGGCGAGGACGACGACCTCGTGCCCGGCCGCGGCCAGCTCCCGCACGAGTGCGTGCACGTGCCGCCCGAGGCCGCCGACGACGACCGGCGGGTACTCCCAGCTCAGCACCAGTACACGCATCCGCGACATGGTGGCAGGCCGCTCAGGCGTCGACGTCGAGGACCTGCCTGATCGAGCGTGCCGCCTCGGTGGCGAGGTCGGGCCGCAGGCCGCGCCGCGATCGCACGGCGAGCGGGATCGGGTCGACGACGGGCAGGTCGTCGCGGGGGACGAGGCCTTCCGGGGTGCGCCCGACGGTCGCGAGCAGCGCGACACCCAGCCCCGCCCGGGCGGCGGCGAGCACCCCGCCGAGGTAGGCGGCGTCGCACACGACGGCGGCCGGGAGCCGGTGCGCGGCAAGGGTGTCGAGCGCGCGGCTGCGGATCGCGCAGGGCTCGTCGAAGGCGACGAGGGGGATGTCGGTGCCGTCGACGGGCGGTGCCCAGGTCGGTGCGGAGTACCAGCGCAGCGTGAGCCGGCCCGAGCCGGTGGAGCGGTCGTCGTCGGGGGCGCCGAACAGCAGCGCGAGGTCGACGTCGCCCTTGTCGAGTGCCGACCGCAGAACCGCGCCCCGGTCGAGCCGGAACCGCACCCGGCTCACCCCGAGGGAGTCCTGCAGGGCTGAGGCCAGCTCGGGCAGGAGCTGGTCGGCGGCGTGCTCGGTCGATCCGACGACCACCTCGTCGGCGTCGTGCGTGGCGCCGAGCCGGGCCAGGGTCTCGTCGTTGATGGCGAGCATCCGGCGGGCCTCGCCCAGCAGCAGCTCGCCGGCGGGGGTGAGGCGGGAGGTGCGGCCCTCGCGCACCATCAGCGGCCGGCCGACGACGGCCTCCAGCCTGCGGACGTGGTGGCTGACCGTGGGCTGGCTGACGTGCAGCGCGTTGGCCGCCCGGTGGAAGCCCCCGCAGTCGGCGACGGCGACGAGGCTGCGCAGCTGCGTCAGGTCCAGGGTGGCGCCCACATCGAGAGGGAAGCACACACCGATCAACGTTTCCTATCGAATGTGATCGGAACTGCGAGTTGGACCGCGCGGAACCCGCCATGACACGATCGAGGCATGGCAGACCGCCCGGCAACCGTGCGCACCCTCGGGTGCGGCGCCGGCGCCGTGCTGCTCACCCGACGCCGTGCCGTCGATCTCGGCCGGACGTCCACCGCGACGTGTCGTCGCCACACCGCCTGACCGGTCCCGTCGGCTGAGTGCCCGTCGGGCACACGTGTGCCCCGACCGGACCGGTCCCCGTTCCCAGCATCCGTTGCACCGCGCCCGCGCGCCGTCACGCCCGGGGCGGTGACCCCTGCGCGAGAAAGGCCGCACCCATGGTCCGGCAGTTGAAGCTCGGTGCCGTCCTGATGGGCGTCGGAGGTCCCGGCCAGCACGACACCTGGACCCACCCCGAGATCCCGGGCGACGCCAGCATCGACATCCGCTGGTACGCCGAGCGGGCCCGGCAGGCCGAGGCCGCCCTGTTCGACCTGGTCTTCATCGTCGACAGCCAGTTCATCACCCCTGATTCGCCCCCGCACTACCTCAACCGCCTCGAACCGCTGACGCTGCTGTCGGCGCTCGCGGTGTCGACCACCCACATCGGGCTCGTCGGCACCCTGACGACGTCGTACAACACGCCGTTCAACCTGGCCCGTCGGCTCGCGTCGCTGGATCTGATCTCCGGTGGCCGGGCGGGCTGGAACGTCGTCGCGACCGGCGACGGTGGCACCGCGGCGAACTACAGCCGCGACGAGCACTTCGACTACGCCTCCCGCTACGGCCGGGCGCTGGAGTCGGTGCGCGTCTGCCAGGGGCTGTGGGACTCCTACGAGGACGACGCGTTCCCGCGCGACGTCGCGACGGGCGTGTTCGTCGACCCGACCCGCCAGCACCGCCTCGACCACGTGGGCGAGCACTTCTCCGTCCGGGGCCCGCTCAACATCTCCCGGTCCCCGCAGGGACAGCCGGTGATCTTCCAGGCCGGCGACTCCGACGAGGGCCGCGACCTGGGCGCGAGCATCGGCGAAGGGATCTTCACCCACTCACCCACGCTGGAGAAGGCGCAGGCCTTCTACCGCGACATCAAGGCCCGGGCCGCGGCGAAGGGCCGCGACCCCGAGCACGTCCTGATCATGCCCGGGGTGACGCCGGTCGTCGCCGACACCGACGACGAGGCCCGCGAGATCGAGCGGGCCAACCGGCTCGGCAAGGACTTCGCGAAGAACCTCGCCCAGTTCGGCCGGCCCTTCGGCTGGCACGACTTCTCCGGCTACGACCTCGACGCGCCCTTCCCCGATCTCGGCGACCTCGGCGCGGACTCGTTCCGCACCCAGGCCGAGCAGATCAAGAAGGTCGCCCGCGAGGAGCGGCTCACGCTGCGCCAGACCGTCGAACGTTTCATGTCGTCGACGCCGCAGCCGTTCGTCGGGTCGGCCACCACCGTCGCCGCCGAGATCGAGCGCTGGTTCACCGGCCGCGGCCTCGACGGCCTCAACGTGCACATCACCGTGCCCAGCGAGTTCGCCCGGTTCACCGACGAGGTGCTGCCGATCCTGCGCGAGCGTGGCGTCGTGCGCTCGGAGTACGAGGCCACGACCCTGCGCGGCAACCTCGGCCTGCCGATCCCGCGCAACGTCCACACCGCGGCCCGCGAGGCCCGCGTCCCCACCCCCGCGCACGTCTGATCCCGAGTCCCCGGAGGACCCACTCCATGTCCCGCCCCCGCACCCTCCTCAGACTCGCCGCGGTCGTCGCGGCCGCTGCCGTCGCCCTCACGGCGTGCGGCGGCGGCGCCGGCTCGGCGTCCGGCGCGACCTTGAGATGGGGCTTCGCGCTGCCCACCTCGTGGGACCCGGTGACGTCGAGCACCGGCAACGACATCAACACGATCAGCCTGGTCTACGCCTCGCTCACCCAGCTCGACGAGAAGGCGACCGCCGTCCCGGGCCTGGCCGAGTCGTGGAAGTACAACGCCGACGGCACCGCCGTGACGTTCACGCTGCGGCCGAACCTCACCTTCACCGACGGCACCCCGCTGAACGCCGACGCGGTGAAGCAGAGCCTGCTGCGCGGCAAGACCCAGCAGAACTCGCTGCTCAAGGACCAGCTCGCGACGATCAAGGACATCACCGTCGCCGGTGACCGCGACGTCACCCTGGTGCTGGCCGCCCCCGACTACCAGGTGCCGAACCTGTTGGCGGGCAAGACCGGCGCGATCGTGAGCCCGACCGCGTTCACCGAGGACGCCGCCGCGATCCCCACCGCGCCCGTCGGGGCGGGCCCCTTCAAGTTCGAGAGCTTCGTGCCGGAGTCGAAGGCCGTCCTGGTCAAGAACCCCGGCTACTGGGACGCCGCCGACGTCAAGATCGACCGGTTGGAGCTGACCCCGACCACCGACGCCGCGACCGTCATCGCGGCCGTCCAGTCCGGCGCGCTCGACGTCTCCTACATCCCCGGCAACCAGATCCCGCAGGCGAAGGCCGCCGGGCTGGAGGTCGACGTCATCGACTCGCTGCAGGTCAACCAGGTCGACGTGCACAGCGGCCTCGCCCCGCTCACCGACCGCCGCGTCGTCGACGCCCTCAAGTACGCCGTCGACCGGCAGCAGATCATCGACGTCGTCAACGCCGGCGTCGGTGACGTCGTCTACCAGCCGTTCCCCAAGGGCTACGTCGCCTTCGACCCGTCGCTGGACACCGCGTTCGCCTACGACCCGGCCAAGGCGAGGCAGCTGCTCGCCGACGCCGGCTATGCACCGGGGCAGCTCGCGCTGACCGTCACCGTCAACTCCATCTCCCAGTCGACCGCGGAGCTGGTGCAGCAGCAGCTGCAGGCCGTCGGCGTCAACGCGACGATCAAGGTCGTGCCGCCCGGCTCGTCCACCTGGCAGCAGGAGGTCTACCTGGGGCGCAAGGCCCAGTTCGCCCTCGACGGCACCGTCGGCCGGGAGTCGCCGGTGCAGAACCTCACCGTCGTCTACGGGCCCGAGGGGCTCATGAACACCAGCAAGGTGTCGACGCCGGAGTTCCTCGCCGCCCTCGACGCGGTGCGCCGCACCCCGCTCGACTCGCCGGACTACCCGCGCGTCCTGCAGGCCGCCGTCCGCACCGGTGTCGAGATGTCGCCGAGCTTCTCGCTCGGCACCCAGCCGCGCGTCGTCGTGCGCAACAAGAAGGTCTCGCCGCTGCCGCACTTCCTGTCGCAGTACCGCTGGGAGGGCGTGACCGTCGGGAGCACGACGTGACGGTGTCCGTCGCCGGCACCGGGTGGGACACGGCCGCCGCCGTGGCCCGCCCGGCGCGGCCCCGCCGGACCGGCGCGCTCGGCGGCGCCGCCCGGTGGCTGCTGCGCACCGTCGCGCTGACCATCCCCGTGTTCCTGTTCGCGACGTTCCTGACCTTCCTGCTGGGCGCGGTCAGCGGGCTCAGCCCCGCCGGGCTGCTGCTCGGGGACTCCGCCACCCCCGCCGACGTCGCCCGCGTCCGCGCCGAGCTCGGCCTCGACCGCCCCGTCGTCGTGCAGTACGTCGACTGGCTCTCCCACGTCGTGCGCGGTGACCTGGGCAGCTCCTGGCTCAACGGGGTCAGCGTGACGTCCCAGATCGGGGACCGGCTCGCCGTCAGCCTGTCCGTCGCGGCGTTCGCGCTGCTCATCGCCGTCGTCGCCGGGACGTTGCTCGGCATCGGTGCCGCGGTGTGGCGCGGCAGCATCTTCGACCGGGCGGTCACCGGGTTCTGCTCGGTCGTGTCGGCGCTGCCGCCGTTCGTCGTCGCGGTCGCGTTGATCGTGGTGTTCAGCGTGCTCCTGGGGCTGGTCCCGTCGGCCGGGTACGTGCCCTTCTCCCAGGACCCCGGCATGTGGCTCACGCTGATCACGCTGCCCGCCATCGCGTTGAGCCTCGACGCCGTCGCCGACATCGCCCGCCAGCTGCGGACCGGGCTCGTCAGCGCCTACCAGGAGAACTACGTCCTCGGCGCGGTCGTGCGCGGCCTCTCGCCGCGGCGGATCCTGCTGGTCCACGTGCTGCGCAACGGCGCGGGCCCCGCGCTGAGCGTCCTCGGGCTGCGCATCCCGATGCTCGTCGGCGGTGCCGTCGTCACCGAGTCGATCTTCGGGATGTCCGGGTTCGGGCGCTTCGCCGCCGACGGTGCGCTGCGCGGTGACGTCCCCGTCGTCCAGGGCACGCTCGTCGTCGCGGTCGTGGTCGTGCTCGCGGCGAACCTGGTCGTCGACACCCTGCTGCTGCGGCTGCGCCCCGCCGCCCGCCGGAGGTCGTGATGCTGCGTTCGGTGGTCGCGAGCCGGACGGGCACCGTCTCGGTCGCCGTCCTCGTCTTCGTCGCCCTGCTCGCCGTGGCCGGGCCCTGGCTCGCCCCGCACGACCCGCTGCTGCAGGACCCGCAGGCCATCCTCGCCGGGGCGTCGGCGGAGCACTGGCTCGGCACCGACAACCTCGGCCGCGACGTCGCGAGCAGGCTCCTCGCCGGGTCGACCCTGTCGCTCGTCGCGGCGCTCGAGGCCGTCGCCGTCGGGCTCGTGCTCGGTGTCGTGCCCGCGCTGCTGTCGGTGCACCTCGGCCGCGCCGTCGAATGGCTGTCGCTGCGGCTGATGGAAGCCCTGGTGACGTTGCCCTTCCTCGTGTTCGCCGTGGCGATGACCGCGTTGCTGGGCAACGGGTTGCAGCAGGCGATGCTCGCCGTCGGCGTCCTCGTGGCCCCCGGGTTCTACCGCGTCACCCGAGCCGCGGCACTGCCCGTCGCCACCGCCCAGTACGTGGAGGCGGCCGTGCTGGCCGGTGCGTCGCCCTGGACGGTGCTGCGCCGGCACGTGTGGCCCAAGGTCGTCCCGGCCGTCGCCGTGAGCACCGCGAGCCTGCTCGGGGCGAGCCTGGTGATCGTCTCGTCGCTGACGTTCCTCGGCATCGGCATCACCCCGCCCACCCCGACCTGGGGCGGGATGCTCGCCACCGACCTGCAGTACCTGTTCCAGCGACCCTTCGGCCCGTTCGTGCCGGCGGTGCTCATCGTCGCCACGGTGTGGGCGTGCAACGGGATCGCCGACGCGCTGCGCGACGCCCCCGCCCTCTCCGCCGAGCGAAAGGTGGCCGCCCATGTCGGCTGACGCCGCAGTTCCCGCACTGCTCACCGTGCGCGACCTGTCCGTCCACACCGCGGACACGACGCTCGTGTCCGGGGTCGACCTGTCCGTGGCCCGCGGCGGGGCCCTCGGCATCGTCGGCGAGTCCGGCAGCGGCAAGTCGCTGACCTGCCGCTCGGTCCTGGGCATCCTGCCCGCCGGGCTGCGAGGCGGCGACGACACCGCCATCACCTTCGACGGGACCGACCTGCGCGGCCTCGACGACCGCGGCTGGCTCGGCGTGCGCGGCACCCGGATCGGCGCCGTGTTCCAGGACCCGGCGTCCTACCTCAACCCGTCGATCGCCGTCGGCCGCCAACTCGCCGAGGTGCTGCGCGTCCGGGTCGGGCTGGGCAGGCGCGCCGCCCGCGACCGGGCCCTGGCCCTGCTCGCCGACATGGGGCTGCGCGACCCCGCACTCGTGTACCGGCAGTACCCGTTCGAGCTGTCCGGCGGGATGCTGCAACGCGTCCTCATCGCCGTCGCCATCAGCGCCGAACCCGACCTGCTCATCGCCGACGAGGCCACCACCGCCCTCGACGTCACCGTCCAGGCCGAGGTGCTCGACCTGCTCGCCGACCTGCGCGAACGCACCGGGCTCGCGCTCGTCCTCGTGTCCCACGACCTCGCCGTCGTCGCGCAGGTGTGCGACGAGGTCGTCGTCATGCGCGACGGCACCGTCGTCGAACGCGGCGCCGCCGCCGACGTGCTGAACGCGCCCACCCACCCCTACACCCGCTCGCTCGTCGACGCCCACGCCCGCTACGGC
Source organism: Pseudonocardia sulfidoxydans NBRC 16205 (assembly GCF_007989085.1). GTDB lineage: Bacteria > Actinomycetota > Actinomycetes > Mycobacteriales > Pseudonocardiaceae > Pseudonocardia > Pseudonocardia sulfidoxydans. The sequence goes on along the minus strand of NZ_BJVJ01000046.1, from coordinate 4,372 downwards.
ATCGAGCGCTTCCGGCTGCAGGAGGCGAACCATGGCTGAGCCGCTGCTGGAGGTGTCCGGCCTCGTCGTGCGGCTCGGCCGCGGCCGCGAACGCCGCTCGATCCTGCACGGCGTCGACCTCACCGTCGGCGCAGGGGAGAGCGTCGGCCTCATCGGCGAGACCGGGTCGGGCAAGACGACGCTCGCCCGGACCGTCGTCGGCCTGCACCGCGCCGAGCGCGGCACCCTGCGCGTCGCCGGAACCGACGTCACCGCGCTGCGCGGTGCGCGGCTGCGGGCCTTCCGGCGCTCCGGCGTCGTCCAGTACGTGTTCCAGGACCCGCTGCGCAGCCTCGACCCCGACCTCACCCTGGGCGACTCGGTCGGGTTCGGGATCACCGACCCCGGCGACCGGGTGGCCGACGCCCTGCTCGCCGTCGGGCTCGACCCGGCGCTCGCCGCCCGCCGCCCCGGCGAGGTCTCCGGCGGGCAGCGGCAACGCGCCGCCATCGCCCGGGCCATGATCGCGCGGCCCCGGCTGCTGATCTGCGACGAACCCGTCAGCGCCCTCGACGCCGCCACCCGGGTCCAGGTCCTCGACCTGCTCTCCGGCCTGTGCGCCGAGCACGGCATCGGGCTGCTCTACATCTCCCACGACCTCGGGTCCGTCGCCGGGATCACCGACCGCCTCGTCGTGCTCCACCACGGCGACGTCGTCGAGACCGGCACGACCGAGCAGGTTGTCACCGCACCCTGCCACCCCTACACCCGGCTGCTCATCGGCTCCGCCCCGACCGTCGACGGCGGCGGGATGGGCCGCGCCGAGCGCGCCGAACTGCGGGCGCAGCTCGCGCACGCCCCGAACGGAAAGGTCCTCACGTGAGCGTCACCAGTGCTGTTCCCGTCGTCGCCTCCTGGCGCGAGCCGAGCGGCGTCGTGCCGCGCGGCACCGTCGTCGTGATCCCCGGGCGCGGCGAGCACGCCGGCGTCTACGAGCGGTTCGGCCGCCGCATCAGCGCCGACGGGTACCGGGTCTGGGCCGTCGCCGATCCGGCCGTCGACGCCGACCGCGCCGAGGGACAGATCCGGTCGCTGCTGCCCGCCGAACCCGGGCCGGTCGTCCTCGTCGGGTCCGACACCGGAGCACTGTTCGCCGCCGGCCTCGTCGCGGGCGGGCTCGGTGGTGTCGACGCGCTCGTCCTCGCCGGGCTCCCGGTTGTCGGGGGTGCCACGCCCGTCGCCTGGGACGACGAGCTCGCCGCCCGCACCGCCTGCCCGACCCACCAGGCGCGGCTCGGCGACGACTCCGGCGTCCGCCGCGGTGCCCTCGCCGACCGCGTCCCCGCCGGATGGCCGGCCGCCGCCGAGGCCGCGCGCATCGGCGTGCCGGTCCTCGGCCTGCACGGCGACGCCGACACCGTCAGCCCCGTCGCCGGTGCCCGCGCCTGGTACGCGGGTGTGGCGCGCGGCGAGCTCGTCACCATCAGCGGCGGCCGCCACGACGCGCTCAACGACGCCACCCACCGCACCGCCGCCGCGTCGATCGTGCTGTTCCTGGAACGGCTGCGGCTCGGGGCCGACGTCCCCGCGATCGCCCGCGTGGAGATCGTGGGAGAGACCCTGGGGGAGACCCGATGAGCTTCCACCCCGACCTCGCGGCCACCGCGGCGCCGTCGCGGGCGCACATCCACCACGTCCGCGCGGGTGAGCTCGTCGGCGACACCGCGCAGACCAGCGGCATGACCCGGCTCGAGGCCGTGAGCGGCAAGACCGTCGGCTCCGAACGCATCTGGACCGGCGAGACCCACGTCGCGCCCGCCACGAACTCCGGCAACCACCACCACGGCGAGGCCGAGACCTCGATCTACGTCGTCAGCGGACACCCGGAGTTCGTCTTCCACGACGGCCACGGCGAAGTGCGGATCAGCACCGGCCCGGGCGACTACATCTTCGTACCGCCCTACGTCCCGCACCGCGAGGAGAACCCCGACCCCGCCGAGCCCGCCGTCGTCGTGATCTCGCGCAGCACCCAGGAGGGCATCGTCGTCAACGTCCCGGAGCTGACGCCGCTGCAGGAGCCGCCTGCCTGAGCGACCCGTCGTGTCCGTCCCCGGTGACCACGACGGTGTCGCGCGACCCGGCACGTGGCAGCCGGCGGGCGTCGATGTGGCCGAACGGGCCCGGTTCCCAGGTGGCGACGGCTGCTGCCGCGGCGTCGCGCGCGCCCGCCGCGAGCAGCCGTGCCAGCAGCGCGACCCGCTCCGCGTGGCCGCGGGCGCGTCCGCGCGCGTAGTCGGCGGCGGAGTCGTGGCTGACCATGAACGCCCAGTCGCTCGACAACGCCAGCAGCGCCTGCTCGGCGAGCGCGTCCTTCTCACGGTCGCGGGTCGGGCCCGCGTGTGCGACACCCCGCAGGTCGCGCTGGACCGTCTGTCCCAGCGTGACGAGATCGGAGACGGCCTCACCCGCCCAGACGTGCCAGTCCTTGCCCAGCCCCCACGACGACTCCGGCAGCTCGACCGGCGACCCGACGAGCCCGGCGCCGACCGCCCCGGCGAGCGTCGTGACCCGCACAGCTGCCTCCGGCAGCGCCCGCAGCACCGCCTCCAGCCAGGCCGGCCCCTCGTGCCACCAGTGCCCGAACAGCTCGGTGTCGAACGCGGCGACGGTGAGGCCGGGCCTTCCGAGGCGTGCCCGGACACTCGTGAGCCGCTCGCGGACGACCGCGACGAAGTCCGCCGCATCCCGTGCCACGGCCACGGCGGCGCGGTCCGGGTCGTAGGGATGCTTGTCCTGCGGCGCAACGTGTCTGCCCGTCACCCGTGACGGTTTGAGCCCCGACGGGTGGTCGAAGGTGTGGAAGTCGCGGTAGTCGGCGTGCCCCGGGTAGCCGGCGCGCGGCGACCACACGCGGTAGGTGACGTCGAGGTCGCGCCCGGCCACGAGCACACCCGACTCGCCGACGGGCCGCAGCAGCGCGGTGTCGCCGTGCAGCGCCGGGCCGTCGACGACGAACCGCTCGACGCCCGCCGCCGCGTAGCCCGTCTCCATGCCGGGGGCGTAGCCGCACTCGGGCGCCCAGATCCCCGCGGGCCGCGCCCCGAGGCGCCGGGAGTGGTCGGTGAGGCCCGCGTCGAGGGCGAAGGCACGGACCCGGTCGTCGAGCAGCGGACCGAAGGAGTGCGTCGCCGGACCGCCGAGCAGCTCGACGACTCCCGAGCCGGCCAGGTCCCGCAGCACGGGGGAGGCGCCGTGGCGCCAGCGCGCCTCGAACCCGCTCAGTGCCGCCGTCGCCGCACGGTGCTCGCGCAGCGCCAGGTCGGGCAGCCGCGGGGCCGCCTCGTGGGCACGCTGCAGCCAGCCCCCGAGCCAGTCGTGCATGCCGCGCAGACAATGCGGGTCGTCGAGCTGCGCCGCGAGCACCGGGGTGACGCCGAGCGTCAGCAGGTCGCGACGGCCCTCCGCGGCCAGCCGCCCCACCACGTCCACCACGGGCAGATAGGAGTGCGCCCACGACTGGTACAGCCACTCCTCCCCGACCGGCCAGCGCCCGTGATGAGCGAGCCAGGGCAGATGCGAGTGCAGGACCAGGCAGAAGGTGCCGACCGGTTCGGTCATCCCGCGATCGCGACGAGGTCGAGGCAGGTCTCGAGGTCGTCCGTGGTGAGGACGAAGTCGCTGCTTTCCACAGCCGCGACGTCCGCGGCCAGCCGATCGGGCATCTCGGTGCCCGCGACCGCCACCGCGACCTGGGCGTCGACGATCGAGCCCCCGTGCCGGGCGTCGAGCTCGGCGAGCCGCGGTCCGTGGTGCAGACCGAGCATCTCAACGTCGCCGAACCCGTTGCCGCGCAGCAGATCGGCGAGCTCTGCGGGGGCGAACTCGCGACTGTGGAACGGGTTGAGCGGGACGCCACGACCGGGGGAGAAGGTGAGCCGGTTCGGCGTCGAGACCAGGAACGCACCGCCCGGACGCAGCACCCGGGCACACTCGGCGACGAACCTCTCCTGCTCCCACAGGTGCTCGATCACCTGCAACGAGACCACCACGTCCGCCGACCCCGACGCGACGGGCAGGGCAACGAGGTTCGCACGCGCGGGAGCAATACGCGGGTACCGGCCCGCGATGTGGCGCAGCGCGGGCCCGTCGTAGTCGAGGGCCAGCACCCGATCGGCCGTCGTTGCGAGTAGATCGGCGCCGTACCCCTCCCCGCACCCCGCATCGACGACGAGCCCCCGGCATCGCGGCGCCAGCGCCGAATAGACGGCCTCGTGGCGGCGGAACCAGTAGTTCTCGCTCGCGACGTCCGGCACGGTGCGCTCGCCGGTCAACGGCAAACCGGGCGCGCTCATCCGCCGACCGTATCCCGCGCGCGGAGTGGACCCCAGAACCC
>NZ_BJVJ01000045.1 GCF_007989085.1 Pseudonocardia sulfidoxydans NBRC 16205 | reverse complement strand
CCCCGCCCCGCCCCGCCGCGCCCCGCCGCGCCTCGCGAACGCGCCGGACCGGACCTCGTCGCCGCTCGAACGTGTGAGCAGCGCTGTTCGAGCGCACTGGTCACACGCTCGGTGGAGGAGAACACGGCGAGCGTGACACCAGCGCTTCGCCACAGCGCTCACGACACTCTCGACGTCGTCGCGGAACGAGGCGGCGGCCCGTCGCCCGCTCGGGTGATCACGTCGCGAACGCCCTCTCCTCGCGTCTGCCGCTCCCAGCGTCCGGACCGGACGAGAGGGGTACGCGTGAACGACCTGTCTGCCGTGCTGCTGCCCGACGGCCGCGGGCGACGTCGTGCGGTCCGCGCTCACCGGCATCCTGCTCCCATGAGGAGGCTCGCCGGGAACGGCCGACTCCACCTCCACCGAGTTCGACCTGAGACTGCCCCGGACCATGATCGAACCAGTCTCCTGTCGAACTCGGCGGGAAGGGGCTGGACGGGCTTGGCAGACTCGACGGTATGACGGCGAGTCTGATCCCGGCCCGGCCCGCGATCGTCACGGTCGACGACGATCCCTCGGTGTCTCGTGCCGTGGCCCGCGACCTGCGACGCAGGTACGGCGAGCACCACCGGATCGTGCGCGCCGAGTCGGGCGAGCAGGCGCTGGAGGCGTTGCGCGAGATGACGTTGCGCGGTGACGACGTCGCCGTGCTGCTGGCCGACTTCCGGATGCCCGGCATGGACGGGCTGCAGTTCCTGGAGGCGGCGATGGACCTGTACCCGGTGGCGCGCCGGGTGCTGCTGACGGCCTACGCCGACACGGACGCGGCGATCACGGCGATCAACGTCGTCGATCTCGACCATTACCTGCTCAAGCCGTGGGACCCGCCGGAGGAGAAGCTCTACCCGGTGCTCGACGCGCTGCTGGAGGCGTGGCGGTCGTCGGACCGGCGCCCGGTGTGCGAGACACGGGTCGTCGGGCACCGCTGGTCGGCGCGCTCCAACGAGGTGCGGGACTTCCTGGCGCGCAACCAGGTGCCCTACCGCTGGTACCCGTGCGACGCCCCGGAGGCCGCGCGGCTGCTGGCGGCGGCGAACCTCGACGGGGAGACGTTGCCGGTGGTCGTGACCCCGGCCGGGGAGACGCTGGTCGCCCCGGGCGACGCGGAGCTGGCCGAGCGGGTCGGGTTGTCGACGACGCCGGCGTCGGAGTTCTACGACCTCGTCGTCATCGGTGGTGGCCCGGCGGGGCTGGGCGCGGCGGTGTACGGGGCGTCGGAGGGCCTGCGGACGGTGCTCGTGGAGCGCACGGCGACGGGCGGGCAGGCCGGGCAGAGCTCGCGGATCGAGAACTACCTGGGCTTCCCCGACGGGGTGTCCGGCGCGCAGCTGACCGACCGGGCCCGGCGGCAGGCGGTGCGGATGGGCGCGGAGGTACTCACGGCACGCGACGTCGTCGGCCTCGACGTCGACGGGTCGGGGCGCACGGTGCGGTTCGCCGACGGGTCGGCGATCACCGCGCACGCGGTGGTGCTGGCGACGGGTGTGTCCTACCGGGAGCTGGCCGCGCCGGGGCTCGCGGAGCTGGCCGGGCGCGGCGTCCACTACGGGTCGGCGCTGAGCCAGGCGTCGAGCTGCACCGGCGACGACGTGTACATCGTCGGCGGCGCGAACTCGGCCGGGCAGGCGGCGGTGTACTTCTCGCGGCACGCGAAGTCGGTGACGCTGCTGGTGCGCGGGCCGTCGTTGGAGGCGTCGATGTCGCACTACCTGATCGAGCAGATCGCGGGCATCCCCGAGATCACGGTGCGCACGGGCACCGAGGTGGTCGAGGCCGAGGGCGACGGCCACCTGGAGCGGCTGCGGCTGCGCGACCGTCAGACCGGCGCGGAGGAGGTCGTCGACGCGCCGTGGCTGTTCGTGTTCATCGGCGCGGCCCCGCGGACGGACTGGCTCGACGGGCTCGTCGCCCGTGACCGGGCGGGGTTCGTGCTCGCCGGCCCGGACCTGTTGTCGGGCGGTGCGCGTCCGGCGGGCTGGCCGCTGGACCGCGACCCGTACCTGTTGGAGACGAGCCAGCCGGGGGTCTTCGTCGCCGGTGACGCGCGGGCCGAGTCGGTGAAACGGGTCGCGTCGGCGGTCGGCGACGGGGCGATGGCCGTGTCGCTGGTGCACCGGTACCTGGAGCGGTCGTGAGCGCCCCGGAGCAGGTGGTGCCCGACTGCACGCCCTCGTTGCTGCGTGGGCTGTTCCTGTTCGAGAAGCTGTCCGACGACCAGCTCGACTGGCTGTGCCGGGAGGGTTCGGTCGAGCGGTTCCCGGTGGGGCCGGTCTACACCGAGGGTGACGTCGCGACGTGCTTCTACGTGCTCGTCGAGGGCGCGGTGGTGCTGCAGCGACGCTCCGGCGACGAGGACGTCGAGGTCGAGCGGACCGAGCAACCCGGCGTGTACGCCGGGGCGTGGCACGCCTACCTGGGTGACCGGGTGCCGCAGACCTACAACAACACGTTGCGGGTGACGCGCCCGTCGACGTTCTTCGTCCTCGACGCCACCGCGCTGCAGGAGATGATGCGCCAGTGGTTCCCGATGGCGCTGCACCTGCTGGAGGGTCTGTTCTTCGGCATCCAGAACACGCAGCAGGCCGTCAGCCAGCGTGAACGCCTGCTGGCGCTGGGGTCGTTGTCGGCGGGGCTGACCCACGAGCTCAACAACCCCGCGGCCGCGGCGGTGCGGGCGACGGCGCTGCTGCGCGAGCGGGTGGCGGGGATGCGCCACAAGCTCGGGATGATCGCGGGCGGCTCGCTCAACCGGGTCGCGCTGCAGGCGTTGACCGAGATCCAGGAGGAGGCGGCGGAGCGCGTCGCGAAGGCGCCGACGCTCACCCCGATCGAGGCGGGCGACCGCGAGGACGCCCTGTCGGACTGGTTCGACGACCACGGCATCGCCGACGGCTGGGATCTCTCGCCGACGTTCGTGCAGGCCGGGCTCGACATCGACTGGTTCGAGCAGGTCGTCGCCCGGGCGGAGGCCGCGGGTCTGTCCGGTGCGCTCGAGGGCGCGGTGCGCTGGCTGAACTACACGGTCGAGACCGAGCTGCTGATGAACGAGATCGCCGACTCGACGACCCGGGTGTCGACGCTCGTCGGTGCGGCCAAGCAGTACTCGCAGATGGACCGCGCCCCGTACCGGACGACGGACCTGCACGAGCTGCTCGACTCCACGCTCGTGATGCTGGCGCGCAAGATCGGCGACGTCCGCGTCGTGAAGGACTACGACCGGTCGCTTCCGCCGGTGCCCGTCTACGCCGCCGAGCTCAACCAGGTGTGGACGAACGTCATCGACAACGCGGTCGCGGCGATGGGCGGCGCCGGCACCCTCACGGTGCGGACGGCGCGTGACGGCGACCGGGCGCTCGTGGAGATCGGCGACACCGGGCCCGGCATCCCCACCGGCATCCGGAGCCGCATCTTCGAGCCGTTCTTCACGACGAAACCGTTCGGCGAGGGGACCGGGCTGGGCCTGGACATCTCGTGGCGGATCGTGGTGAACCGCCACCGTGGCGACATGGGCGTCGAGTCGGTGCCGGGCGACACCCGGTTCCGGGTGCGGCTGCCGCTGCAGCCCAGTGCGGACGAGGCAGCCGAGGAGGCAACGCAATGACGGACATCGATCCGGCGGTCGCACCGTCCGGCCCCGGCTGCGTCGAGTGCGACGAGGCCGGTGGCTGGTGGTTGCACCTGCGGCGCTGCGCGTCGTGCGGGCACGTGGGCTGCTGCGACTCGTCACCGTCGCGGCACGCCAGGGGGCACGCCGCCGCGACCGGGCACCACGTGATGCGGAGCTACGAGCCCGGTGAGGACTGGTTCTGGGACTTCAGCACCGAACGTGCCGTCGCCGGCCCGGTGCTGGCCGATCCGCAGCACCGCCCGCTGGACCAGGCCGTTCCGGGTCCGGCCGACCGGGTCCCCGCCGACTGGCGTCACCACCTGAACTGACCGTGAGGTTGTGATCCACGTCGTCCGGATGTCGCCACCGTCGTGCCCGGTCGCCATACTGGTCCGGCAACGCGACTGGCGGCCGGCGGGTGGGCAACCACCGGGGAGCTGATCGACGCGCGGATCGACCGCCTGGGTCCGCAGTGCCGAGGAGCCGCGATGTCCGCGCCCACGACCGCCCGCCTGCTGCCCGGAGCTCCCGTCGCAGAGGCAGTCCTCGCCGACGTCCGCGAGCGCGTCGCCGCGCTGCGCGCCCGCGGCACCGCCCCGGGGCTGGCCACGATCCTCGTCGGTGACGACGACGCGTCGGCCGGCTACATCCGCATCAAGCAGCGCACCGCGGCCGAGCTGGGATTCGAGTCGTTCCACGAGCATCTGCCGGCGACGGCGTCGCAGGCCGACCTGCACGCCGTCATCACGGCGTTCGGCGCCGAGTCCGGTGCGCACGCGCTGCTCGTGCAGCACCCGCTGCCGGCCCATCTCGACCACGAGGCCGCACTCGCCGTCATGGACCCCGAGCAGGACGTCGACGGGATGCACCCGCTCAACCTGGGCCGCCTCGCCGCCGGGCTGCCCGGGCCGGTGCCCTGCACGCCCGCGGGCATCGAGGCGCTGCTGGCCCACCACGAGGTCCCGGTCGCGGGCCGGCACGTCGTGATCCTCGGGCGGGGTGCGACGCTCGGCCGCCCGTTGGCGCTGCTGCTCTCGCAGAAGCGGGCGACGGCCGACGCCGCGGTCACCGTCGTGCATTCGCACGTGCCCGACTGGGACCGGCACACCCGCGAGGCCGACATCCTCGTCGCCGCGGTCGGCGTGCCGGGGATCATCCGGCCCGAGCACGTGCGACCGGGCGCGGTCGTCGTGGGCGGCGGGGTCCGGTACTCGGGGCGGAAGCTGCTCAGCGATGTCGACGACGCCGTCGCCGAGGTCGCGGGCGCGATCACCCCGCGGGTCGGCGGTGTCGGCCCGACGACCGTCGCCATGCTGTTCCGCAACGCCGTGGAGTGCGCGGAGCGCGCCACCGCCTGACCCACCCGGATCCGGTGCGTACGGCGACGGCGACCTCGCCCTACGCACCGGATCAGCGTGAGGCGGTGCGGGCGCGCAGGACCGGGACGGCCAGCACCACCGCGGCCGCGGCGGTGCCCGCCATCGTCACAGCCATCACCAGGGGGCTCACCCCGCCCGCCGACGCCGCCGGCGGGATCAGCGCACCCGTCAGGAACTGGCCCAGCCCGAGCAGTGCCGACGCGGCGCCGGCCGCGGCGCCCTGGCCGGACATGGCCAGTGCGGTGGCGTTGGGCATGATCATCCCGACGGCCCCGACGATCACGAACAGCGGCGGCAGCACCGCCCACACCGAGCGGGTCAGGAGCACCCCGGCGACGAGCACCAGCGCCGCGACCAGCGCCGCGACGACGGCGACACCGAGGAGCCGGTGCGGTCCGACGCGGTCGACGAGCCACGCCGACAGCCGGCCGGCGAGGACGATGCCGATCGCGTTGACCGCGAACACGATCCCGTAGAGCTGTGGGGAGAGGCCGTACCCGTCGCCCTGCAGCACGAAGCTGCCCATCGCGATGTAGACGAACATCGAGCAGCACCCGAGGGCGAGGACCGCGGCCGGGGCGAGGAGGGTCCGGTCGCGGGCGACGGTGCCCAGCGCGCGCAGCGTGTCCCGCGCCCCGCCGGTGCGGCGCCGGGCGGGCGGCAACGTCTCGGGCAGCGTGCACGCCGCCACGAGCAGCACCACCCCGATGCCGGCGAGCACCACGAACACGCCGCGCCAGTCGGTCACGCGCAACAGCTGGCTGCCGATCACCGGAGCGAGCACGGGTGCGGCCCCGCTGACGACCATGAGCAGGGCGAACACCCGTGCGGCGGCCCGCCCCTCCCACTGGTCGCGCACCATCGCCCGGGCGACGACGATCCCGACCGCGCCCGCGAGCCCGCCGACCAGCCGCAGCACCAGCAGCACCTCGATCGACGGCGCGAACGCGCAGGCCAGCGACGTCACCGCGAACAGGGCGACACCGACCAGCAGCGGTGTCCGGCGGCCACGGCGGTCCGACAGCGGCCCGGCGATCAGCTGGCCGACGGCGAGCCCGACCATGCACAGCGACATCGTGAGCTGGGCGGTCGCCTCGCTGGTGTGCAGGTCGTCGGTCAGCTCGGGCAGACCGGGCAGGTACAGGTCCATCGACAGCGGCCCGAACATCGACAGCCCGCCGAGTGCGACGATCTGCCGCAGCGGCGGACGGGTCCGGTCCGGGGCGGGCACGGTCCGGGTCTCGCTCGTCACCCGACGATCATCCGTTCCGTGGCCGTTGCGCGCCAGCGGGTCTTCCGTCGACCGGAACCTCCGTCGAGGATCAGCCCGCTTCGGGGAGACCGACCTCGGGTGCGGGAACACCGCGGGCGGTGAAATCGGCGAGGCAGCGCCGCAACAGCGCCACGCTGCCCTGGTCGGCGGCGAGCCGGGCGGCGGTGGCGAGCCGTTCGGCGGCGGTGTCGTGGTCGTCGTCATGGGCGGCGCGCATCCGCAGCGCCTCGGGCAGCCACCAGCTCTCGTCGCGCGCCCGGACCCCGGCGACGGCGGCGTCCAGGGTCGTCCGCGCCTCACCGGTGCGACCGTCGCGGGCCGCGAGGTCGGCGCGCAGCGACAGCCAGTACGGCATCCGCACGAGCGCGGCCTTGCCGGTCAGCCCCTCGATCCCGCGGTCGGCGAGGTCGGCACCGGCCGCTCCGCCGCGGCACCAGCCGTCGAGGACCATCGCCCATTCGCGGTAGTAGGTGAAGTCGAAGCGCGCGCACAGCTCGCGCAGCTCGGCGACGGTGTCGCGCAGCGCGTCGCGGTCGTCGCGCAGCTGGTGGGTGACGGCGCCGTAGCCGAGCGCCACGGCGAGGCCGTAGGAGCTGCCGGTGGTGCGTGCCAGCTCGATCGCGTCCCGGCACGTCGTCAGCGCCGCCTCGTCGTGGCCGAGCAGCCAGTGCGCGTGCGCGGCGAATGCGCGGCCGTGCACGTCGGAGCGGGTGCCGACCGACAGCGGTGGGTTGCCCCCGATCTCGGCGGACCGGTCGAGGTGGCGCAGCGCCTCCGCGGGACGGCCCAGGATCAGCTCCGAACCACCCACCGCGAAGTGGGCCGGCCCGGCGAGCTCCGAGCCGGCGTCGACGAGGCCGAGGGCGCGCGAGGCGGTGACGTGCGCGGCGGTCACGTCGCCGCTCACGAACTGCGACGACCACAGCCCGACGAGGCCCGAGAGCGTCGCCCCGCGGTCGCCGAGTGCGGTGGCCAGCTCGACCGAGCGTTCCAGGGTGTCGCGCAGCCGCGGCGAGGAGTAGCCGTGGAGCGCGTTGAGCGGCGCCGCCGTCGCCTCCAGCACGGCGAGCTCGTCGGTGTCGCGGCCCCGGCCCGCCGGGGCCGCGGCCAGGGCCGAGCGTGCCTCGTCGAGGAGCCGGACGGCCTCGGCGTGCGCGTACCGGCCGCTCGCGACGGCGGCCGCGCGCCGGTACCAGCCGACGGCGCGGGCGCCGCGTCCGCCGCGGGCGTACTGCTCGGCGAGCTGTGCCGAGACCGCGTCGAGGTCGCCGGCGTGCAGGACCTCCAGCGCCCGGGCGACGCGGCGGTGCGACAGCCAGCGCGTGGGTGGGCCGGCCTGCTCGTAGGCGCAGGCGCGCAGCAGGTCGTGCGCGAAGTCGTAGCCGTCCCAGGTCTCGCGCAGGATCCGCTGCCGCCACAGCTCGTCGACGGCGGCGACGACGGCGTCGTCGGGCAGGTCGGAGGCGGCACCGAGCAGGTCGAGGGTGAAGTCGCGGCCGACCGCGGCGGCGAGGCCCGCGACCGCGCGGGCGGGCGGGCTCACGGCGTCGAGCCGGTGCCGCAGGACGCTGCCGAGGTCGCCGGGGTCGCCGGGGTCGACACACCGCACCGCCTCGACGACGTGCAGCGGGAAGCCACCGGTCGTGGCCTGCAGCAGGGCCGCGGCGTCGTCGTCGAGGGGGTGCCCGGTGGCCGCCGCGGCGAGCGTGGCGGTGTCGGCGACCTCGAAGGGGTGGACCTCGATCTCGGTGAGCCCCTGCGTCGTGCGCATCCGGGCGAGCCACTCGGGCAGCCCCGGCTCCTGGTCGGGGTCGGCATCGCGGGCGGTGGCGGCGACCAGCAGCGGCGCGCCCGTGGCGGCGCCGAGGCAGAAGGTGAGGAACGCCAGCGTCTCCTGGTCGCACCAGTGCAGGTTGTCGACGACCAGCAGCAGGGGCCGGTCGACGGCCACCAGTGCCCGGGTCACGGCGTCGAAGAGCCGGTGGCCCTGCCAGGTGTCGGTCGTCGCCTCGGGGGTGCCCGCGGACGGGACGAGCCGGTCGATCTCGGCCTGGCGGACCGGGTCGAGACGCTGTGTCGCGGCCCGGATCTCCGGTGCGCGCAGCCAGTCCGCGACCGGCGCGAGCGCGAGCCTGCCCGCGCTGCCGAACCCCTGGGTGACGGCGACGACCGCGCCCGCCCGCCGGCACTCGGCGGCCAGCTCGGCCACCAGCCGGGACTTGCCGACGCCCGGCTCGCCGCGCACGACGACCAGCCCCGGCCGGTCGGCCGCGGCCCGCCAGGCCGCGCGCAGCCGGGCCAGTTCGTCGGTGCGTCCGACGAGCCGTGCGGCGGCGGGCCCGGACCGCACCCGGGCAGGTGGGGCCGTCTGCGGCGCGGTGGGTGCCAGCAGCCGCTCGAGCGTCGCCCGGGTCCGCGGGTCGGGGTCGACGCCCAGCTCGCGTTCGAGCACCGACGCGCACCGGTGGTAGGTGCTGACGGCGGCCGCCCGGTCCCCCGCCGCGGCCTGCAGCTCCATCAGCCTGCGGTAGCCGGGCTCCTCCAGGGGCCGCAGCCCGACCCGCCTGCGCGCGGCCGCGATCGCGGCGTCACCGGTGTCGCGGCCGGCGATCATGTCCAGCAGGTCGACGCACTGCTGTTCCAGCTCGGCACGCGCGTCGAGCACCCAGTCGTCGAACCCGCCGGGCATGAACTCACCGCGGTAGCAGGCCACGGCCGCGCCCGCCCTGGCCAGCTGCTGTTCCTCGTCGCCGGCCGCCGCGGCCGCGCGGGCCGCGGCCCGGACCAGCGCGAACGAGCGCACGTCGGCCCGGCAGGTGGGCGAGTCGGTCCAGCACAGGTCGCGGGCCGTGACGACGAGCGCGGGGTCGTCGCCGAGCATCGCCTTCACGCGGTGCAGCTCGCGACGCAGGTTGGTCAGCGCCTGGTCGTCGGCGGAGTCGGGCCAGAACAGCGCGGCCAGGTGCTGACGGGTCTGCGGCACACCGGCGTGCACGACGAGGTAGGCGACCAGCAGCAACGCCCGCGACGACCGCGCCCGGACGCGTCCGTCGTCGTCGGTGACCGACTGCTCCCCCAGCAGGTTGACCTGCAGCATCGCGGCTCCTCCGGGCCCTCCCGGATCAGCCTGCTGGGCCGCCTCCGGTGCCGCCAGGGCTGATCGGCTCACCCGGGCACCGCCGGACGGCCGAACGGTCACGCCGCGCAGGGCAGGGTGCCGGCCGTGGCGGACGTGCACACGGGCAGCGCGGCGACGAGCCGTGTCGTGGTGCCCTCGGGGAACGCCACCGCGTCCGGGAACACCGACAGCACCAGCCGCATCGCCGCCCGGTTGGTGCTGAGCACCTCGGCCTGCACGAGCAGGTGCCCGGCGGCGACGGCGAGGTCGGCGACCGCTCGCAGCATCCGGGCACCGACGCCGGCCCGCTGCACGTCGTCGACGACCTCGACGCCGAGGTCGCAGACCCCGGTCCCGTCGGCGATCAGCCGGGCGATGCCGATCGGCCGGCCGTCGGCGAAAGCGGCGACGGCCACGTGGCGGTGCCCGTCGACGGCGGCCAGCGCCCGCCGGGCGTTCGCGGTGAGCCCGCGCACCGGTGCGTGGAAGCGCCGGAATCGGCTCTCCTCGGACAGGCCGTCGAACACGGCGTCGAGGACGTCGAACTCCCCGTCGTGCAGTTCTCGAATCGCGATCATGACTTCTCTCCCCCCGGAGTTGCGTCGTGCAGGTCAGGTCAGGAGCCAGGTCGTGGCCCACGCCACGACGAGCCCGCCGAACAGGGCGAGCGGCAGGCTGCGGGTGAACTTCCAGGCCACCCCGGCGACGGCTGCGGCCAGCAGCGCGGGCACCGTCGCGTCGAGGGCGACGCGGCCCTGCGGTGCGACGAGGGCGGGCAGCGCGATCGCGGCGAGCACCGCCGGTCCGACGTGGCGCAGCAGCCGCCCGACCGCGGCGGGCGGGCGCGCCCCGGCCGTCGCGAGGAAGGCCGCGCGCATCAGGTACGTGCCGACGCCGATGGCGACGAGCACCAGCAGCTCACCCATGGCGGCGGCCCACCAGCGCGCCCGCGGCGATCCCGGCGGCGGAGCCGACGAGCAGGCCCAGTCCGAGCGGCAGCCCGGAGGCGGCCACGGCGACCGCGCCGCCCGTCGCGGCCGCGGCCCACGCCGGGCGCGAGGTCAGCATCGGCAGGACGAGGAGCAGGAAGGTCAGCGGCGCGGCGACGTCGAGGCGCAGCCCGTCGGGCAATACGCCCGCGAGCAGCGCACCGGCGGCGGTGACGCCCATCCAGGCCGTCCACAGGGTGCTGCCGACGCCGAGGTAGTAGGCGAGCCGGGTCCGGGCGTCACCGCCGCCGTCGGGCCTGGTGAACCGGCCCAGCGCCAGCGCGTAGACGGGGTCGGCCAGCAGGTAGGCCCCCGCCCAGCGGGCCCGTCGCGACCAGCCGTCGGCGTGCTGGGCCAGTGAGGCGCTGTAGAGCAGCATCCTGGAGTTCACGACGAGCGCGCCCAGCACGACGACGGCCACGTTCGCGCCGGCCCCCAGCAGCTGGACCGCGAGGAGCTGGGCCGCCCCGCCGAACAGCAGTGGCGACGACGACCAGGCGACGAGCGGTGAGATGCCCGAGGCGGCCAGGGTGGCGCCGAGGGTCAGACCGAACGGGACGTAGGCGGCGATGACCGGCACCGCGTCGGCCGCGGCACGCAGCACGACCGGCCGCAGCGGCGCCTGCGCCGGCACGGCGCGCGGGGACCCGGTGGCGGTGGACACGACGGACTCCTGTCGACGACGGTGCCGTCGGCCTGGTGGTCGATCGGCTCGTCGTCGACGCTAGGAACGCCGCGTTCGGCGGGCGTTCGCAGCGGAGGGGGGCAAACCCGACCGTCGTGGTGGGGTGCGTATCGGTACCGGTCAGCCGATGCGGTACCGGGCCACGGCCTCCTCGTCCCAGACGAGCCCGGTTCCGGGACGCTCCGGGGCGGACATCGCGCCGTCGGCCACCGGCGCGGGGTCGAGTAGGACGGGTTCGGCCCAGTCGACGTACTCGAGCCAGTGCGCCGTCGGGGAGGCGGCCAGCAGGTGCGCCGAGACCTCCGGGTAGAGGTGACTCGACAGCGGGATGGCGTGCTGGTCGGCGAGCGCGGCGGCCGCCGACCAGCCGGTCACGCCGCCGATGCGGTCGAGGTCCACCATCAGCAGGTCGCACACACCCGCCGAGACCGCCCGCGCGGCGTCGCGGGGACCGGCGAGGTTCTCGCCGAGCTGGACGGGTGTGCGCAGCGTCGCAGCGAGGTCGGCGGCACCCGCGTGGTCGTCGTGACGCACGGGTTCCTCGATCCAGGTGAGCCCCTCGTCGTCGAGGGCGCGGCAACGCTCCCGCGCCGTGGCACGGCTCAGCGCCTGGTTGAAGTCGGCCATCACCCCCACGTCGTCGCCCAGTGCGCGCCGGACCGCGCGCACCGCCGCGACGTCGGAGTCCGGGTCGGCGCGGCCGAGCCGCATCTTGACCGCGCGGAAGCCCTCGCCGGCCAGTTCCACCGCCTCGTCGGCCGCGGTCGCGGGATCGACCAGACCGAGCCCGTTGCTGTTGTAGGCGGGTACCGGCACCGGCCGGGCACCGAGCAGTCGCGCGAGCGGGACGCCGGCCGCGAGGGCGACGACGTCCCAGCAGGCGACGTCGAGTGCGGCGAGGACGCCCCCGACCACCCCTGACGCGCCGACGAGCCGGGTCCGGTCGGCGAGCTGGGCGCGCACGGCGGCCGGCTCGGCCGGCGTCCCCACCAGCCCCTCTCCCAGCGACCGGGTGATCGCGGCCGCGGCGCGGCCGACCGCGTCGAGGTAGCAGAACAGGTAGCAGCGACCTGTGGGCCCGTCCTCGGTGTGCACGTCGACGAGCAGGAGGGGGGCGTCGGTCACCCGGCTCGCGCTGGTGTGCAGGGGCCGGCGCATCGGCACCCGGACCAGCCGGGCCTCGACGTCGCGCACGACCGGCGAGCTCACCGCGCGGCCCCCGCGGCGTGGACGGCGAGCAGGTCCGCGATCGCCCTGTTCGCGGGCGTCGCGACGCCGAGGGTCGCGCCACGTGCCGCGACGTCCCCGCTGAGCCACTCGACCTCCAGGGGCCGGCCCGCCTCGAGGTCGTTGTGCATCGACGACGTCATCGTCGACGGAACCGTGTCGACGAAGGCGAGCCGGTCGTCGGCGTAGTCGGCCGGGAGTGCGACGCCGCGGGCCCGCGCGACGGCGACGACCTCGTCCATCACCTCGCGCAGGAAGCGCCGCGACCGCGCGTTCTCCCGCACCGGGCCGATCGGGCCACGTGTGAGGGCGGTCGTTCCCGACAGTCCGACGAGGAAGACGAACTTCTCCCAGATCGTCTGTTCGATCCGGTCGCTGATCTCGACGTCGATGCCGCTGTCGACGCACGCCTCCCGGAAGGCCACCACGCGTGGCGACAGGGAGCCGTCGTACTCGCCGACGACGAGCTTCTGCAGTGGTCCGGAGTGGCGGACGACGCCGGGCTCCGCGATCTCCGCGGCGATGTAGCAGACGCCGCCGACGACGTGCCCGGGACCGAGGGCCTTGCCGAGGACCTCGTCCTTGGCCACCCCGTTCTGGAACGACACCACCCCCGTCCCCTCCCGGAGCAGGGGGCGGATCTGCGCGGCGGCCGTCTCGGTGTCCCACAGCTTGACGGCGAACACGACGAGGTCGACGGGATCGAGCTCGGACGGGTCGTCGGTGGCGGTGACGTCGGGGAGGTGGACGTCACCGAGGGGGCTGCGCACCCGCAGGCCGTCGGCGCGCAGCGCCGCGAGCTGCCGCCCGCGCGCGATGAACGCGACGTCGTGTCCGCCTCGGGCCAGCCGCGCGCCGAAGTAGCCGCCGACCCCACCGGTCCCCATCACGGCGATCCGCATCCAGGCCTCCTTTTGTTGA
This sequence comes from Pseudonocardia sulfidoxydans NBRC 16205, assembly GCF_007989085.1. GTDB lineage: Bacteria > Actinomycetota > Actinomycetes > Mycobacteriales > Pseudonocardiaceae > Pseudonocardia > Pseudonocardia sulfidoxydans. Next base: position 37,310 of record NZ_BJVJ01000045.1, on the reverse strand, counting down.
ACGGTCCGCCAAATATAGGGGCGGTGCGGGTGGAGGTCCAGCCTGTGGAGATGTCCTGCCGGGCAGCGGCCTGTCCTACTATCACCCGATGGGCAGGAGCCGGGGCTTCGACATCGACGACGCGCTCGACGCGGCGGTGCGCACCTTCTGGGAACACGGGTACGAGGCGTCGTCGATGCAGACGCTGTGCGACGCGATGCGCGTCCAGCCCGGGAGCGCCTACGCCGCGTTCGGCCCCAAACGCGCGCTCTTCGTCGCGGCCCTGCGCCGCTACGCCGAGACGGTGTCGGCCGACGCCGTCCGTCGCATCACGACACCCGTCAGCGGACTGCAAGGGCTGCGCGACTACTTCGACCACCTGATCGAGGCCATGGTCGACGGGAACCGCCGCTGGGGCTGTCTGATCACGAACTCGCTCGTCGAGTTCGCCGAGCGCGACCCGGAGCTCGCGGGCCTGGTCGGGCTGCACCTCGCGAACCTGCGGGCCGCCTTCGAGGCCGCGCTCGCACGGGCCGCCGCGGCGGGCGAGCTGCGCCCCGGCGCCGGCCCGGAGGCCGCCGCGCTGCTCGTCGCGGTCGCACAGGGCATGAACGTCCTGGCGAAGAGCCGGCCCGGGCGCGCGCCGCTACGCGCGATCGTCGACGCGACCCTGGCCGGGCTCGTCGCCTGACACCGGTCCGCCTATGAGGTCAGCTGCCGCAGGAGTTCCAGCGCGTTGCGCTCGACGTAGTTGTGCGTGAGCCGGCCGTCGGGCAGGACGTGCCAGACAGCGGTTCCGGTCATCCGGACCTGCTGTCCGTCCGGTTCGGTGCCGGCGAAACCGTTGTTGGTACCGGTCAGTACCCACCGCGACGCGACACGGGAACCGTCGGCGTTCTGGAAGGTGTCGACGGGTTCGAGGTGGATGTCGGTGATCGCACCGTGGAAGGCTCGGACCCACTCCTTGAACGCGGCGCGCCCGTGAATCTCGGTTCCGCCGGAGATGATCACGAAGTCCTCGGTGACGAGCTCGTCGATCGCGTCGACGTTGTGCGGGGCCTGCCAGACCTCGGCCCAGAAGTTGTGGACGACGTCGATCGCCGTGCCGGGTTGCCGCTGGTCGCGGGTGTCGGGGCGGCCGTCGGGGGTGGGGGCGTCGGCACTCATGTACTGCTCCTTCGTCGAGACTGTGGCGGTGCCCCGCAGGTGCGGGGGCTACTGGTCGGTGGCACTGAGGGTGTGCGCGTCGATGAGGGTCGCCGCGGCGCGGGCGGCCACCAGCACGGGGCGGTCGCTTCCCGACATCGCGGCGTGCACGATCGCGCCGTCGAGGAGGAGGAGAAGCGCTTCGCCGGTTGCGGCGGCGTCGGGATGTCCCAGCTGCTGGAGGAGCCGGGTGAACTCGGCGGCGACGGAGTTCTTGTGCGCCAGGACCTGCATGGCGGCCGGCCCGTCCTTGTCCGGGCTCTGCAGCCGCGTGGCGACGAAGGGGCAGCCGACAGCGAGCTTTCCGCTCCTGACCCGGTCCCCGATCCGCGTGAAGGCACCGAGCAGACGGTCCCGGGGTGGGTCGCCGTCCGGGCCGAGCAACCAGCGGCGCTGCGTCGCGCTGAACTGCGCCAGCGCGGCCGCGACGAGTTCGTCCTTGCCCGTGAAATGCCGGTAGAGCGACATCTTGCCGGCGCCGGCACGTTCGGCGACCGCGGCCGGGGTGGTCCCGGTCCATCCTCGTTCGAGCAGCAGCTCGACAGTGGCGTCGAGGGCTCTGTCGCGTGCGTCGTGGCGGCCGGTCACGAACGGATGATACCTCACGGTATCGTTTCGCCGCCGCGCCACATGGGCCATGATGGCGATCATGGAACTGCGAATCATGATCGACGCGGGTCGCGGCGCGGACTACGACGCCGAGCTCACTCTCGCACAGGCGGCGGAGTCCCTCGGGTTCAGTGGATACTTCCGCTCCGATCACCACCTGCCGAGGGGCGGTCGGGCGGCGGTCCCGACCGACGCGTGGACCACCCTGGCCGGACTGGCCCGCGAGACCACCACCATCAGGTTGGGCACCCTGGTCTCCGACGCCACGTTCCGACCGCCGGCGCTGCTGGCCGTCCAGGTCGCCCAGGTCGACCGGATGTCGGGCGGGCGTGTCGAGCTGGGCATCGGCCCCGGCGGCGACCCGAGGGAGCACCGGGCCTTCGGTACGACCCTGCCCGAGGACCGCGATGCCCGTTTCGAGGAGCAGTTGGGCATCCTGCATGCACTGTGGCAGCGTCCGGCCGGATCCGCCCACTCCGCAGCGGGCAGGTACTTCGAGCTGGTCGACTTCCCTGTCCCGTCGACCGTGCAGCACCAGATCCCGGTGATCCTGAGCGGTCTCGACAGTCCTCGCGCGACCGTTCTCACCGCGGACTTCGCCCACGAGTTCAACGCCCCCCCGATGTCGACGGCCGCCGCCCGGGCGCAGATCGAGGAGGTCCGCAGATTCGCGGACTACCGTCCCGACCTCGTGTACTCGGTGACCGTGGACGCCTGCGTCGGCACGACCGGTTCCGACGTGGCGCGCCGCGCCGCCGCAGCCGGCGACGACCTCACCCGGCTGACGGAGACCGGCGTCGTCGGCACCCCCGCGCAGGTCGTCGAGGCCCTCGGCCACTACGCCGAGGCCGGGGCGACACGTGTCTACCTCCGGCTCGGCGACGCGTCCGATCTCGACCACCTCGAGCTGATCGCCTCGGCCGTCGCCCCTCAGCTCCCCTGAGCCGCGGTCCGGATGCCGGGGGCGCTCGTTGCAGGCCGGCAGCGTCGGCGCATGCTCATGCCGGGTCCGCGGCGCCGTCGGCGCCCAGTCGGCTCAGCCACTTGAGCATCAGCTGTCGCTCCTCGTCACCGAGCTCCCCCGAGGCCGCCCCGCGCAGCTGCGCGGCGAGCTGGATCGCGGTCGCCCCGATGCCCCCCGTCACGTCTCTGGCGGCGGCCGTGTCCAGGCACGCGGCGAAGACGGCGTCGCGCACGCCCACCGACAGCTGGGGGTCGGAGTAGATCTCCGGGCTGACCAGGATCGCGAGCGCGACCCCGACGTTGGCGGACAGGATCCGTTGGGCCGCGAGCGGGGCGGGCAGGCGCAGCGCCCCGACGCGGGCGCACCGTTCCAGGGTGGCGCACAGGAGATCGAAGATCACCTGCGGTGCGTCGGGTCGCCGCGTCAGGGTCGGCGAGAACATCAGCCGGTAGGTCGCGGCGTTCTCCCGCGCGAAGGCGATGTGGTCGTCCCAGCCGGCGCGCAGGTCGGCAACGGGGTCGTCGGTCTGCTCCAGGCTGCGCTTGCGTTCGACGTAGCGCTCGAACCCGTGGTCGACGAGAGCCGCGAGCAGTCCGGCCTTGTCCTTGAAGATGCGATACAGCGCCGGCTGGCCGACGCCGACCGCCTCGCACACGGCACGGGTCGAGATGTCGTTGTCGGCCGATGCGGCCAGCTGCTCCTCGGCGGCCTCGAGCATCCGCCGACGCAGCGTAGGGGCTGTGACAGTCACGTTTCGACGTTACGTCAGGAGGTGTAGCGGCGACCCGTGCGAGCCCGTTCCGTATCGATGATACGTGTCACATAGACACGGCGATACGCCAGTCGTATCGTCGATCCTGTTCGCAGATATCAACGATTCGGCCGTGGCCGAACGAACGGAACAGGTGGTCCCATGTCGAACAACACCCCCCGCGTCGCGCTCGTGACCGGAGGCACCGGCGGAATCGGCGAAGCCGTTGTCGACGCGCTCGTCGCCGACGGGTTCGCAGTCGGCGTGCACTACGCGGGCAACAAGGCGAAGGCCGACGCCCTCGTCGAGAAGATCACCACCGCGGGCGGACAGGCCGTCGCCGTCGGTGGCGACGTCGCCGACGAGCACGCCATGGCCGCAGCCTTCGACACCGTCCGGACCGCCTTCGGCGGCATCGACGTCGTGATCAACACCGCCGGGATCATGGTCCTCGGCCCCATCGCCGACTACGACCTCGACCAGTTCGACCAGATCGTGCGCACCAACCTCCGCGGCGCGTTCGTCGTCTCCCAGCTGGCGGCCCGCCACGTCCGCGACGGCGGCGCCATCATCAACTTCTCGACCTCGGTCACCCGCACCCAGCTGCCCAAGTACGGGCCCTACGTCGCCACCAAGGCAGCCGTCGAGGGGCTGACCCTGATCCTCGCGCGGGAGCTGCGTGGCCGCGACATCACCGTCAACGCCGTCGCCCCCGGCCCGACGGCGACGCCGCTGTTCTTCGACAGCAACAACGAGCAGACCATCGCGGCGCTCACCAACGTCACCCCGCTCGAGCGCCTCGGCCGCCCCGAGGAGATCGCGACCACGGTCGCCCAGCTCGCCGGCCCCGCACGCTGGGTCAACGGCCAGACGGTCTTCGTCAACGGCGGTCTCGCCTGAGCGAGGTCGGGAGCCGACCGCCCCGACCGTTCCCGCCCGCCCGCCTCCCACGCCCACATCGAAAGGTGCACCGCCATGTCCGACCGGAAGGTCGTCGTCGTCACCGGAGCCTCCAGCGGCTTCGGCAACCTCACCGCCCGCGCCCTCGCCCGGGCCGGCCACACCGTCTACGCCGGGATGCGCGCGACGGCCGACCGCAACGCGCCGCGCGTCGCCGAACTCGCCGAGCTGTCCGCCACACAGAACGTCGACGTCCGCGGCATCGAGATGGACGTGCAGGACCAGCCGTCCGTCGACGCCGCGATCGCACGGATCGTCGACGAGCAGGGCCGCCTCGACGTCGTCGTCCACAACGCGGGCCACATGGTGCTCGGCCCGACCGAGGCGTTCACCCCTGAGCAGCTCGCACAGCAGTACGACGTCAACGTCGTGTCCACCCAGCGCGTCAACCGCGCGGTCCTGCCGGTGCTGCGGGCACAGGGCTCGGGTCTCGTCGTCTGGGTCGGGTCGTCCTCGACCCGGGGCGGACATCCGCCGTTCCTGGCCCCGTACTTCGCCGCGAAGGCCGGCATGGATGCACTTGCCGAGAGCTACGCGGCCGAGCTGATCAAGTTCGGCATCGATTCCGTGATCGTCGTCCCCGGCGCCTACACCAGCGGCACGAACCACTTCGCCCACTCCGGCGTGCCCGCCGACACCACCGCGGCCGCGGCCTACGACGAACAGTACGGGGAGCTCCGCGACAACCTCGCCGGCTCTCTCGCCGCGATCTTTCCCGAAGGTCACGACGCCTCCGAGGTCGCGGACGAGATCGTCAGGATCACCGACCTCCCGTACGGGGAACGCCCCTTCCGGGTGCACATCGACCCGAGCCATGACGGCAGCGAGGTCGTGTCCACCGTGTACGACCGCATCCGCGCCGACTTCTACCGACGCGTCGGGATCGGGGAACTGCTCACCGAACAGGCGAGCCTCTGACGGTCGCGAGTCGGCCGCGTCGGAGCCTGCCGCAACCTGTGACGTCCATCGTCGACAGGCCGATGGCGCCGCCGCCCCTTAGGCTTTGGACGTGTGTCCAGCTTCGGGCGATTCGCCGCGTTCATCAACTGCACCGACACGACCTGAACGAGGTCCGCATCGTTCCGAGGGCCCGGCCGGTCGGGCCTCGGGCGGGGCCGGGACGTGGCGGCTGTGGCCGGCGGTGGCCCTCGTGCTGTTGGCGTGGCTGGCCGTCGGCGGCATCGGCGGACCGTTCCAGGGCAGGCTCGCGGAGGTTCAGACCAACGACAGCAGCACCTTCCTCCCCGCCGACGCCGAGTCCACCCGGGCAGCGCAGGAGCAGCAGCGGTTCACCGGTGCCCAACCGCTGCCCGCTGTGGTCGTCTACGAGCGGGCAGGCGGGCTGACGGCCGACGATCTGGGGACGATCCGCGCCCACGCCGCGGACGCCGCCCGCTCGCCGGGCGTCGAGTCGGTGTCCCCCGTCATCCCGGCCCCGGACGGCGCGGCCGCCCAGTTCATCGCCTCCTACCCTGCGCAGGCTCGCGGCGAGCTCGACGAGTCGATCCCGCAGCTGCGCGAGCTCCTCGCCGCCGACCTGCCCGCCGGGCTGACCGTGCACGTCACCGGCCCCGCCGGGCTCGCCGCCGACCTCTCCGCCGCGTTCGCGGGCATCGACGGGCTGCTGCTCGCCGTCGCCGCGGGCGTCGTCGCGCTGATCCTGCTGATCGTCTACCGCAGCCCGCTGCTGCCGGTGCTGGTGCTGCTGTCGGCGGGTCTCGCACTGTGCCTCGCGGTGATCGCGGTGTACCTGCTCGCCGACGCGGAGCTGATCACCCTGTCGGGGCAGACACAGGGCATCCTGTTCATCCTGGTGGTCGGCGCGGCGACCGACTACGCGCTGCTGCTCATCGCCCGCTACCGCGAGGAGCTGCGTCGCACCGAGTCGACGCGGGCGGCGATGCGTTCGGCGTGGCGGGCCGCTGTCGAACCGGTACTGGCCTCGGCCGGCACCGTCGTGCTGGGTCTGCTGTGCCTGCTGCTGTCGGGACTGAACTCCAACCGCGGCCTCGGCCCCGTTGCCGCACTGGGGATCGTCGCCTCGGTCCTCGCTGCCCTGACGTTCCTGCCCGCCGCGCTGCTGCTGTTCGGGCGCGCCGCGTTCTGGCCGTTCCGCCCGCGCGCGGGCACCGGCGAGGCCGGCAGCGGGTTGTGGGCGCGGATCGCCGAGGCGGTCGGCCGGCGTCCGCGGCGACTGTGGATCGTCACCGCCCTCGCACTCGGGGTACTGGCCGCGTTCGTGCCGCAGTTCCAGGCCTCCGGGGTCGCGCAGTCCGACTTCTTCGTCGACAAGTCCTCGGTCGACTCCGTCCAGGGCCAGGAGGCGCTGAGCAGGCACTTCCCCGGAGGAACGGGGTCGCCCGCGGTGATCGTCGTCGCGGCCCCGGCCCAGGACCAGGTCCTCGCCGCCGCGCGGGCGGTACCGGGGATCGTGTCGGTCGAGCCCGACTCCGATCGGGTCGTGGACGGGCGGGTACTTCTCGACGCCGTGCTGGCCGACCCCGCCGACAGCGAGGCCGCCGTCGACACGGTCGCACAGCTGCGCCAGGCGGTGGCCGCCGTTCCCGGCTCGTCGGCACTGGTCGGCGGGGTGACCGCGACGCAGCTGGACACCCAGGCCGCCGCGGAGCGCGACCTGCGTGTCGTGGTCCCGGCGGTGCTGGTCGTGGTGTTCCTGGTGCTCGCCGCGCTGTTGCGGGCCGTGGTGGCGCCGCTGCTGCTGATCGCGACGGTGGTGCTGTCGTTCGCTGCGACCCTGGGCATCGGTGCCCTGGTGTTCAACCACGTGCTCGAGCTGCCCGGCGCGGATCCGAGCGTGCCGTTGTTCGCGTTCGTGTTCCTGGTCGCGCTCGGCGTCGACTACAACATCTTCCTCATGAGCCGGGTCCGTGAGGAGACCCGCCTGGTCGGCACGCGCGAGGGTGTCGTCCGCGGCCTGCGCGTCACCGGCGGGGTGATCACCTCCGCCGGGGTGGTGCTGGCGGCGACCTTCGCGGCCCTGGCCGTGCTGCCGATCCTGTTCCTGCTCCAGATCGCGTTCCTCGTCGCGGTCGGCGTCCTGGTCGACACGCTCCTGGTCCGTTCGGTGCTGGTCCCCGCGCTCACCCTCGACATCGGTCCGAGGGTGTGGTGGCCATCCACACTGGACACCGGTGACCGTCGCCGGGCCCAGGAGGTGGCCGGACGGTCCTCGGAGCACAGCGGGTAGGGCCGCGGTGCGGGCTGCCCACCTGTCGCCCGGGGCGCCGGCGCCTCTTGCGTCGGCAAGGACCCGGATCGCTGCGGGTGCGGGGGTGCGAGATGATCGTCGGAGAGCCGATCCGAGGGGGAGACGATGCCATCGAGCAGCGGCAGCTTTCGTGTCCGCGTAGTCACCTCAGCCGATCTCGAACGTGTGACCGTGCGGATGTCGGTGGCCGAGAGGATCACGCGGCGATCGCTGGGCGAGTTCGAGACGGGCCTGCGGGCGGTGGCGATGTTGTCGTTCTCGCTGCTCGTGGTCGACCTGCGGGCAACGGAGGACCTGCCGGGGGCAGCCGCCGAGGCGCTGATCGCGCTGCGCGACCGGCTCGCGGACCGCGGGCTGGCGATGAAGGTCGTGTCCCGGCCCCACAGCCCGACCGCGACGACACTCGAGCTGGCCGGAGTCGCCGCCACGCCCGTGTGACCGGCCGGGCGGCACCCGACGACCACCACCGGTCCAGGGTGCCGACGCCTACTGGGGGCTGGTGCTGTCGGGGCAGCGCCACGCCAGCCAGATCAGTCCGGTGGTGACCATCGTCGCCACCGCGCCCAGCACGGAACCCATCATCAACAGGCCCAGCCCCGCCACCACGGCCACACCTGCCGCGACCTGCGCCCCGCGCCGGTGGCCCCGGTCCCGCAGGTCGCGTTCGTGCCGATCGAATGCTGCCGAGAGTTTCTGATCCGCTTCCAGCTCGCGCTCGATGTCCGTGAGCGCGCGCTGCTCGTCGTCGAACATTCCCGCCACCTCCTACAACGGACAAATCGCATCGTAACACGACAGAAATGCGGAGGCGGCGTCCACATGGTGTGATGGCGCGGTGACGACACGTCCCGACCGGTCGCCCCCCGCCGACGACGCCGTCGCGCCGGACGGGGCGCTGACCAAGCAGGACTTCGAAGCCCTCGCCCAGTTCCGCTTCGCCATCCGCCGCTACCTGCGCTTCAGTGAGGACACCGTGCGCGAACACGGCCTCACGCCTCAGCAGTACCAGCTCATGCTGGCCCTCAAAGGGTTCCCGCATCGCGAGTGGGCGACGGTCGGCGAACTCGCCGAACAGCTCCAACTGCGCCCCCACAGCGCCGCCGAGCTCATCACGAGGGCCCAGAAGCAGGGCCTGGTCCAGCGCGGTCGCGACTCGAACGACGGCCGGGTCGTCCGCGTGGAGCTGACCGACGCAGGCGAGACGTTGCTCGCCCAGCTCAGTCGCCTGCACCGCACCCAGCTCCGACACATGCGCACGGCGTTGTCCGTACCGCCCTGACCTGAGACCGCCCTGACCCGACGAGTCCTGGCGCTCCTCACGGGCGCGCCGCGCGGCGGCCAGGACGCGATCGGTGGGACGGGTTCCCCGTCAGCTCCTGGGGCTGCAGCGCCGCCGGGGCACGGTGCGTCGGGACATCACCGCGTCGTCGCCTTGTGCGAGAACGGCACTCGCGCCGGCCTCGTTGCCCCACTCGCCGCGGAGCACCTGGTCGGCGGCATGCCCCGCCGCGTCGACGAGCTGGTTCGGATCGAGGTGCGCACGCAGCCGTGCCGCACGCAGGATCAACATGTACGTGCTGGATTCGGTCGGCTGTGCGCCGATCCCGCATCCGAGGTCCGCTACTGCCTCACCGATGCAGTTGAGCTCGAGAGTGGCGGGGACGTGAATGGCGATCGCGGCGAGGGCCAGGTTCTCGGCGTGGGAGCGCAGGACGCCGGAGGGAAAGCGAAGTCGCAGCACCGCACTAACGTCTGCCATTGCGCAGAGCTCCGGCGGCGTCGATCGGAACCGGGAGCGCTTGCGACTGTGTCGTCGCGCCGAGGCCGCGGAATAGCCGTAGGCGGGCACACGTCATCGTGGCATCGTTCTACTTCCTGTACTCGGCGGACCGCGGTACGAGACCGGGGTCGGGGCGACAACGTCGAGCCCTGCCCGAGGGTGTGCGGGAACCATCTGGACAGCTTCACGATGCCCCGGAAACCGGGCCGCTGCGAGGGCGCTGACGCACCAACAACGACGCGCCGGATTGCCGGGCTCCGGCAAGGTGGCGTCGCGATGCGTCGTCCGAACGCCGTGCCCCGCGGCGGGCACGCTCGTCTACTCGGCCGAGTGCGGCGTGGGCAGGTCCCGTTTCGGCCAGCCGAGCAGCCGTGCGCCGAGAACTGCGGCGTGCACCGTGAACCGTTGAGCGGGATCGGTCGGATCGTGGCCGGTGAGCTCGGCGATGCGCTGGAGCCGGTAGGTGACCGCGCGCACGGACAGGTGCAGCCGTCGTGCGGTCTCCGTGATCACGCAACCGGTGGCGAAGTACGCATCCAGTGTGTTCAGCAGGGGCCCGGCTCCTCCTCGGGCAGTGGCCAAGGGACTCACCACGGCCTGTACGAGGTCGATGATGGCGGGCTGGTCACGGAGCAGGACGCGGTAGATCAACAGGTCCTCGGCGCGCACGACGGGGCCGTCGAGCCGCAGCCGGGTCGCCATGGCGAGTGCTTCGCGAGCCTCCTCGTAGGAGCGGGCGATTCCGTAGGAGCCGGGGTAGGGCCTGCCGACGGCGATCCGCCACGCACCGCCGCGCGGCGCACGGCTCAGATCGGCGTGCATGAGCGCGCCCAGGCCGCGCACCGGGCTCGACGACGAAGGCGTGGCCGGGGCGACGACCACGATGCCGCCGTCCTTCGTCGCGACCAGCACGTCGCGGTCGCCGATACCTTGCACGACAGCGCGTTCGAGGCTGCTCAGCGGAGCGTCGAGATCCACGGGTCGCCCGGAGGGCGCCGCCAGCGCGACCTGGTGCGGCTGCGCCATGTCCAGCCCGAACGGCTCGGCCCGCTCCACCAGCGCCCCGATGTCGCCGTCACCGCGCAGCAGGTCCTCGATCAGTTCGCGGCGCAACGTCTCCTCGCTGCGCATCATGTCGCGGCGGGCGGCGGTGTAGCCCTCGGCGAGACTCGCCACCGCACCGTCGACCGCCCGCATGACGGCCTCGGCGGCTGTGGCGGTGGTGGTGGTGTCGTCGAACTCGATGACGGCCGGCAGCTCGCGCCACAGACGCCACGCTGCGGAGAGGTACAGCTGTACCGCGTTGCCCGCCGACACCCCGAGCTCGGCGGCCCGGCGGCCGTTGACGGCTACCGCGTCGAGCTCGATCTTGTCCGGCCGCCGCCCTGTGGTGGCGGCCTCGACGAGCAGGGGCAGGAATCCACCGAGCAGCTCGACGGGCACCCCACCGGCGCCACGGCTGGCTTCCCGCGCCACGCGCGGCAGCCACGCCGTGTCGGTGGCCGGAATGGGTCGCGCCGGCGACGCAGGTGCCTTCTCAGGCCGAGGTGCCATCGGTCCCCACTCTCTCGCGATGCCCCTTCTCGGACGTTCTCCGGCCGAGCGGTGAAACTGCCGAAGTCCAGCAGCACGGTGCACCACGATGCCTTCGCGGAGGTATCCGGGGGTGCGGCACCCGGAGGCGATGGGCGCTGTGGAGCGAACCAGCTCGTCAGTTCGCCCAGCGGATCGGGTGCGGCCGTACCGTCTCATGGTGGCGCAGCACCGCCAGGACCGCTGACGGGTCCTCGAACGGCATCAGAGCGCCCACGTCGGGGACGGTGAGCACGCTCGTGCGCAGCGTCGACCGGACGGCGCGGTCGAGGCGGCCGTCACCGAAGAGCGGGTCCTGTTCGCCGACCGCGACCGTGCAGGGTGTCGCGGCCCAGGCACGTGCCAGTTCCGGGTCGGCCGGCGGCTGGCTGCTCATGGCGACGTGTCGGCCGACCAGACACATCCACTCGACCAGGGCGTGCGGAGCGACGAAGTCGCGACCGCCGAGCCGGGCGAGCAGCCTCTCGGCGGACGCCGCGGTCGGTGCGAGCCGCCAGCGCGCCAGTGCCGCGGCAGCGGCGGGACGGACGGCCGGGCGGACCACGCCGTTCGGGCCGAGCAGCACGAGCCCGGCGACGTGAGGGGCCGGCCGCGCGGCCAGGGCGACGGTGGCGCCGAACCCGTGGGCGAGGACCGTGACCTCGCGGTCGGTCGCCGCCGTCGCCAGGACCTGGTCGAACCACTCCCCGTAGTGCCGCAGTCGTTCGGTGTTGGGTCGGCCGCCCGATCCCAGGCCCGCCTCGCCGGGCAGGTCGACCGCGATCACGCGGTAGCGGGTCGCGAGCACCTCGAGCAGTGGGACCAGCACGGCGGCGTTGGCGTGCCGACCGGGCACGACGACCAGGGTGTCCCGGTGTTCCTCGCCGCAGATCACGGCGTGGGCGGTGTGGGAGTCCTGCGGGTCGCCGCCCCGCATGACGTGGTGCCGGTGCGGGACGGTCCAGCACGCCAGGCGTTGTCGGCACCAGTCCTGGACGACTCGTTGTCCGGACCTACCGCGGTAGATCCACATGACGTCTTCCTCTCTGCCGCCTCGGGCGGGACCGGAAACGGCCCGCGGTCGTCGAGACGGGCCACGGGGTGGTCCGCCGCGGGAATCCGAGGCGTCGAAGCCAGGCCGGGCGTGTGTCGACGCTCGAGACCATCCAGCGTCCGTCCCGGTTCCTGCGCAGTCCGACGTCGCGTACGCGCGTCGCGGGCGTCTGTGTCGAGCCGGCGAGGGTCGGGCGCCCGAGTACGGACCGGGCGAGCCATTCGCGCTGCGGTTCGATCGACAGGCGCGAGGCTGCCGTCGGCTTTCGCGGTTCGCGCACGCGCACCGTCGCGTACCGCATGGACACCAGGGCCTCGGCGGGCAGGGTGACGTGGTGGCCGCCGCCGTCCACGAGGACGGCGTCGACGAACGTGCCGCCGCCCGTCCGGGTGATGCCCAGGTCGCGCACGTGCCCGAGGTGCTCGCCGGCGGGGCCGAGCACCGCGGCGCCGAGGAGCCGGGTCAGCCACAGCAGCGACGGATCGGCTGCCCGCGGCGGCTCGTGCGCCGCCGGGCCGCCGGGTCCGACGAGCGGTTGTGCGTCGGTGGGTGTCGTCGGTCCCGGGTCGTCGCTGCCGAAGGTGGGCGAGCCCAGGACACGAGCCTTGTGACCAGGTTGCATTCGTCGCCTCCTCGATGCCGCCGACGACATGTCGGTCGGGCCGGCGCCCGGCCCCCGGGCCGCCGGCAGCCATCCGTGCCGCGGCGCCGGCACGCGGGATCACCGATCCGTGCGCCTGCCCTCGCCGGGCCTCCCTGAACCCGACCGGGTGGCTCCGGGCCTCACCCCGGATCCGTGGGTGTCTCGGTGATCGGGCTCGATCCTCCACCCGGTCGGGCACGTCGTCGGGGACGGCCCCGCAGCGCGGGGTCCGGCCGGCCCCGAGGCAGATGCGGATGCGGATCGGTACCGGCCCGAACGCCCGGGTCGGGACGGACCGCGCACCTGCGGTTCACACCGGTTCAGTGGTGCGTGTCAGTCCCCCGCCGGTGCAGCCGCGTGCGACACCTCGGGTCGGTAGGGCACCGCCTGGAGCAGGACGACCTCCATCGTCTGCCCGTCCGGGACGCCGAACTGCACCGTCTCGCCCTGCTTGCGGCCATGGAGTGCACGTCCCAGAGGGGAGTCCGGCGAACACGTCATGAGGTCCGCGGGATAGGCGCCGTCCTCGTGGTGGGTGAGCAGGAAGGTCTCGGTTTCGCCGTCGTCGTAGCGCACCGTCAGCACCATTCCCGGCTCCGCCACCCCGTCGTCGGGCGGATCCTGGCCGACCGAAGGATTCTGGAGCAGTTCCTGCAGTTTCCGGATTCGGTTGTGCCGCTCCCGCTGAGCGGTCAGCAACTGCTGGTCGGTGTCCTGGCCGGCACTGTCGCCGACGAACTGTTCGGTGCCGGCCCCGGTGACACCGAGGTCGCGTTGGCGAAGAAGGGCAGCGAGCTCCCCCTTGAGTCGCTCGTATGCACTCTCCGCCAGCCAAACCTGCTCAGTCATCGTTCCACTCCTCGAATCGCCCAGGACGGGTGGCCCGGACCACGGAATCAGCGCGCGGGGCCCGCTAAAGCGGAATGAGCACGACCCGGGACGTGTCGGGCCGTGCTCAACGGAGGAAGCCTGGTGGCGTCGATCCGCCACGTCGGCCGGTTGCCGCCCGTTCCGGGCGCACGGTGACGTGCCGGAGTGCCGCTGCAACATCCGTGACATCACGTGTACCACAGCCCAGCGGATCGGCCACCCTGATTGCCGGACCCCGGAAAACTGGGCGGTCCGAGATTGCGGACAGTCGCTCAGCTGGCGGGGCGAGTGATCCGTCGGACGCCCCCTGGCCCGCGCGGCCCGGGCGGGCACCGGTGGGGGTCGGCGAGCGCAGCCGCGCAGGAGCGGGGGCGTGTCACGAGGACCTCTCCCGCAGGACGAAACCGGGATAGCCGTCGGCGGCCTCCTGGGCGAAGTGCCGGAAGTAGGCCGGCCCCCCGCCGGCGTAGGCGAGGAACTCCCGCGGCTTTCCGAGCACGTTGTCGCCCATGTACCAGGTGTTCGCCTTCGGGTACACCGACTGCTCGGCGACCTCGTTCACGTGTGCGGACCAGGACTTCTCCGCGTCCTCGGTCGGTTCGACCGAGGCGAGTCCATGGGCGTCGAGGTAGGCGATCGTGTCGGCGGCGAAGTCGATGTGCTGCTCGGCGGCCGGGATCATGTTGTAGAGCACCCCGACGCTGCCGGGGCCGTTGACCATGAACAGGTTCGGGAAGCCGGCGAGTGCGAACCCGAGGTAGTTCGACGCCGAACCCGACCACTTGTCCTGGATCCGCACGCCCCCGCGCCCGCGCAGGTCCATGGCGAGGATCGCGCCCGTCAACGCGTGGAACCCGGTGGCGAGCACGATCACGTCGAGGTCGATGCGGGAACCGTCGTCGCGGACGATGCCGGCCGCCTCGACATGGTCGATCCCGCTCTCCCGCAGGTCGACGAGCGTGACGTCGTCCCGGTTGTAGATCTCGAAGTAGTCGGTGTCCACGCACAGCCGTTTGGCCGCGAACGGGTAGGTGGGCATGAGCCGGCCGGCGACGTCCTCGTCCCGGATTCGGGCGCGGAGCTTCGTCTTGACGAACTCCCCCACCAGCGCATTGACCTCCTCGTCGAACACCACGTTCGGGTAGCTGGCGATCATGAGGTAGCCCCCGCGCGCCCAGGTCCGCTCGAGCCAGGCCTCTCGCTGTTGCGGGTCGGCCGTCAACGGATCGTGATCGGGCTGCTCGTAGAGGATGCCGCCGACGGTGGCCCAGGCGTCCTCGCGCATCCTGGGGTAGCCGGCCTTGATCCGGGCGATCTCGTCCTCGTCGTAGGCGCGGTTCCAGGCGGGGATGGAGAACTGCGGTGTGCGCTGGACGACGTAGAGGTGCTCGGCCTGGTCGGCGATGATCGGCGCGGACTGGATGCAGGACGAGCCCGTCCCGACGATCGCGACCCGCTTGCCGGCCAGGTCGACGTCGGCGGGCCAGTCGCTGGTACGCAGGACCTGCCCGCCGAACTCGGCCAGGCCTGGGATCTGCGGGTCGACGGGTGTGGACAGCGGTCCGGTGGCCATGACCACGAAGCGGCACCGGACCGTCTCGCCGCGGTCCGTCCCGACGACCCAGGTCTGCGTGTCGTCGTCGAAGACCGCGCTGGTCACCGAGGTGTCGAAGCTGAACGAACGCCGCAGGTCGAAGCGGTCGGCGACGTGGTTGAGGTAGGCGAGCAGCTCGGGCTGGGTGGCGTAGCGGTGGGTCCAGGTCCAGTCCTGCTGCAGCTCGTCGGAGAACGAGTAGGAGTAGTAGATGCTCTCGATGTCGCAGCGGGCGCCGGGATAGCGGTTCCAGAACCAGGTGCCGCCGACGCCGCTGCCGCGTTCGAACCCGCGGACGGACAGCCCGTCCTGGCGGAACCGGTGGACGCCGTAGAGGCCGGCGAAGCCCGCGCCGATCACGACGACATCGGTGTCCACGGCGGCGTCGGCCCCGACACCGGCCCCGACGTCGGCGACGGTCCTCCCGTCGGCGGCGAGTCCCGCTTCGGCTCGTCCGGGGTTCGGGATGCTCACAGAACTGTCTCCAATCGCGCCCTCTCGCGGGGCGTGGTGTCAGGTGGTGGCCGCGCCGACCGAGGTGTCGTGTGCGGTCAGGAACGTCCGGAGCAGGGCGTTGACCTCGTCGGCGCGCTCCACCGGCAGAGCGTGGGTCGCGCCGGGTCCGGTCAGGACGCGCAGGTCGGCACCCGGGATCGCGGCCGCGGTCGCCCGGGCGTGGGCGGTGTCGACGAGGCGGTCCTCCGCCCCGCCGACGACCAGCGTCGGCATCGCCAGGTCGCCGAGCCGGTCGAGGACGTCGAGCTCGGCGCCCGAGTCGAGGTAGTCGACCATCGTGGACGCTGCCGGGTATCCGGGGTCGGCGACGTCGGACCGGGCCCCGTCGAGCAGGTGTGTGCCGGCGGCGTTGACCGCCTCGCGGGAGAGGATGTGCCACATGGTGGCGACCTCCGCGGACTCGGGCGAGGCGTGGACCACCAGGTCGCGCAGCATCTCGAAAGCACGTGCGAGGTGGGCGTCGGTGCGCGCCCAGGGGGTGAGCAGGGCGAGCGAGGCGACCCGTCCGGGGTGCTGCAGGGCGAGCAGCATCGCGGCCGCGGCACCCAGCGACCACCCCACGACATGCGCCTGCTCCACACCGCTCTCGTCCAGGACGTGACGTGCGTCGTCGGCGATGGTCGCCGCCGAGTATCCGGCGCACGCGACGTCCTTGGACCGGCCGATCCCGCGCGGGTCGAACAGCACACACCGGTACGAGTCCTCGAGCGCGGCGACCTGCGACGCCCAGCTGGCCCGACCCCGGCCCAGGGGCGGAACGAACAGCAGTGGCGTCGGGTTGTCGGCGCCGCGGACCTCGAAGGCGACCCCGGCTTCGGCTACGGACACGATCGGCTCCCTCGTCCTTCTCCGCACCCGGCCCCGCGACGTCCGGCCGGGTGACGCTCCGCTGAGCGGCATCCGGTGGGCGGCATGGTTCTCGACGACGGAACCGGCAGCGTGGCCACGCTCAGCTCCGGGCCGGCCCGGTCGCGGCGGCCTCGGCCGCCCGCACCAGTCCCCGGATGTACTCGGGCGTCATCGGGGTCTTCTCGATGACGATCCCGAACGGGGACAGGGCGTCCATGACGGCGTTCACGATGGCCGCCGGCGCCGAGATGGTGCCGGCCTCCCCGACGCCCTTCACGCCCCCGACGCTGACCGCCGACGGTGTCTCGATGCTGTGCAGGGTCAGGTCCGGCACCTCGGTCGTCGACGGGTAGAGGTAGTGCATCAGGCTGCCGGAGACGAACTCGCCGTTGTCCTCGTATGCGAGGTCCTCCAGCAGTGCCACCCCGATGCCGTTGGCCAGCGCACCGGCGACCTGGCCCTTGACGATGATCGGGTTGAGCACGACCCCGCAGTCCTCCACCGCGGCGAGCTGCTCGATGCTGACCAGGCCCGTCCGCACGTCGACCTCGACGACGGCCGCGGCGCAGCCGTTGGCGTAGGTCTCCCCCGGGTTGTAGCCGGAGGTCGCGGTGAGACCGTCACGCTGGACGTCCTCGGGACGAGCAGGTCCGCCGAAGTAGCCGAACAGCGCGATCTGCTGCAGCGGCACCGTCTTGCCGGGGACGCCCTTCACCGCGGCGACGCCGTCGACGAGCTCGATGTCGGCGTCGTCGGCCTCCAGCATCGCCGCTGCGAGGCGGACCAGCCGGTCACGGACCTGGACGGCGGACTCCTGGATGGACCCGAACCCGAGGACGGCGCTGCGGCTGGCGTAGGTCCCCATGCCGAAGACGGAGCTGTCGGTGTCCCCGAACACGATGCGGACGCTGTCCATCGCCACGCCGAGCTCGTCGGCGGTCACCTGGGCCAGGGTCGTCTCGTGGCCCTGCCCGTGCGAGTGCAGACCGGTCGTCACGGTGACCGAGCCGTCGGGCTCGACGGTGACGCTCGCGGTGTCGAAGAAGCCGTTGGGGAGCCCGCCGGCGGCGGCACTGGCGGTCCCCCAGCCGGTGGGCTCGACGAACGGGCTGAACCCGACACCGAGGTAGCGTCCGTCCGCCCGGGCCTGGGCCTGCCGCTGCCGGAACGCGGGGTAGTCGACGGCGTCGCGGGCCTTCTCCAGGGCCGCGGCGTAGCTGCCACCGTCGTAGGTCTGACCGAACGGCGTGGTGTAGACCTCCGGACCGATCATGTTCTGCAGCCTCAGCTCGACCGGGTCCTTGCCGAGGGATCGGGCGAGCTGGTCGATGGCGACCTCGCGGGCGAGCTGACCGGGCACCCACCCGACACCGCGGACGGCGCCGATCTGACACTTGTTGGTCAGCGGGTTGTCGATGGAGTAGGCGACGTTCTGCACGCCGTAGCAGCTGGACAGGTACACACCCGCGACCTGTGAGTCGACCAGCGGGGTGAACGGGATGGACGAGTAGGCGCCCGAGTCGGTGACGAAGTGCCCGCGGAAGGCGGTCATCGTGCCGTCGGCGGTGGCCGCGATCTCCATGGAGCAGTGCATGTCCTTGGAGTGCACGCCGGCCGCGAGGTCCTCCCAGCGGTCCTCGATCCACTTGACCGGCCGGCCCGACATCCGGGCGACCGCCGGGACGACGATGTCCTCCGGGAAGACCGTGCACTTGAGGCCGAACGCGCCGCCGACATCGGGCGCCTTGACGCTCAGCTGTCCCTGCGACACACCGAGCACCGGTGCGATGAGCATTCGCAGCAGGTGCGGCATCTGGGTCGAGGAGTAGACGTTGAACCTCCCGCCCGCACGGTCCTCGTACTCCGCGACGACGCCGCGGCACTCGATCGGGGCGGCCGTCGACCGGCCGGAGTGGAAGCGGATCCGGGTCACGTGGTCGGCCTCGGCGAACGCCGTGTCGACGTCCCCGGCCGACTGCTCCAGGTGGGAGATGTTGTTGGTGCCCAGGGCCTCGTCGACCAGGGGCGAGTCCGGGTGGAGCGCCGCGAACGGGTCGAGAACGGGCGTCAGCGGCTCCCACTCGACGTCGACGAGGTCGCGGCCGTCCTCGGCGAGGTAGGGCGAGCGGGCCAGCACGACGGCGACCGGGTCACCGACGTGGCGGGCGACCTCGACGGCGAGCGGTGAGCGCGACTGGGCGAGGACCCCCTCGCGCATCGGGCCCGCCGACACCATCGGCGCGAGCCAGTCGAGGTCCTTGCCCGTGTACACGGCCACGACGCCCTCGACGGCGAGCGCCTCGGTCGCGTCGATCCCGACGATGCGGGCGTGGGCGTGCGGGCTGCGGACGAACGCGGCGTGCAGCATCCCGGGCAGCGCGACGTCGTCGATGTAGCGGCCCTGCCCCGACAGCAGCCGTGGGTCCTCGACACGCTGGACGGGGCGCCCGACGTAGCGGGCGGGCCGCGGCTGCTGCGGCGTCGTGGCCGAGGACGCGGCAGACGTGGCTGCGGGATCGGTCGCGGTGGACTCAAGCGTCATGGGAGGCGGCCTTCCGCTCGGTCGCGACCCGGCGCACGGCCGCGATGATTCCCTGGTAGCCGGTGCAGCGGCAGACGTTGCCCGACAGGTACTCCCGGATCTCGTCGTCGGTCGGGTCGGGGTTCTGCTCGAGCAGTGCCTGCGTGCTGGCGAGGAACCCGGGGGTGCAGAACCCGCACTGCAGGCCGTGCTCGGCACGGAACGCCTGCTGGACGTCGGAGAGCTCCCCGGGTTCGGCCATGCCCTCGACCGTGTCGACCGTCGCGCCTTCGACCTGTACCGCGAACGCCAGGCACGACCGTCCGGGCTGTCCGTCGATCAGCACCGTGCAGGCGCCGCACACCCCCTGCTCGCAACCGACGTGGGTGCCGGTCATGCCGAGACCGTGGCGCAGGAAGTCGCTGAGCAACATCCGCGGCTCGGCCACCCCGACGCGCTTCTCGCCGTTGACCGTCAACGTCACCGCGACGGTGCCCTGCTTCGTCTCCATCAGTTGGTTCCCCTTCGGCGCAGCGCGGCCTCGAGCAGGGCGCGTTCGACGACCGCGGCGGCAGCGTCGTGTCGGTAGGTGGCGCTGACGAACGAGTCGTCGGTGACCTCGGTGCCCGACAGCGCGGCGCGACCGGCCTCGGCCGCCGCCCGCTCGTCACCGAGCCGGGTCCCGAGCAGGTGCTCTTCCGCGGCGGTGGCACGGATCGGGCGGCCGCTGACGCCGAACAGGGCGACCCGAGC
The DNA here is from genome assembly GCF_007989085.1 of Pseudonocardia sulfidoxydans NBRC 16205. GTDB lineage: Bacteria > Actinomycetota > Actinomycetes > Mycobacteriales > Pseudonocardiaceae > Pseudonocardia > Pseudonocardia sulfidoxydans. The sequence continues at coordinate 17,460 of NZ_BJVJ01000045.1, read as the reverse complement.
CTCCTCGACCGTCCCGTCCCCGTCGACGGCCAACCTGACTGCGGCGCCGGCCAGCGCGTAGTCGCCGTGGCGGCGCACGATCTCGCCGAACCCCCATGCGGAGCCCGCCGGGTCGGGCACCTCGACCTGCACGAGCAGCTCGTCGTCGGCCAGGACGGTGGTGTAGTGCCCGACGAAGAAGTCGTCGGCCGCGACCTCACGCTCGCCGCTGCCCCCACGCAGGAGGAAGCGCGCGTCGCAGGCCAGCATCACCGCAGGAAGCTCCGAGGCGGGCTCGCCGTGCGCGATGCTGCCGCCGAAGGTGCCCCGCGCCCGGGTGGCCGGATGCCCGACGTGCACCAGCGCCGCGGTGATCAACGGCCACCGGCGGCCGACCTGTTCGTTCTCGAGCACGGTCGACTGCCGGGCCGTCGCCCCCACCCGCAGCGACCCGTTCGCCTCGATCCCGGCCAACTCGTCGAGACGACCGATGTCGACCAGCGCGGTGGGGCGGGCCAACCGCATGTTCATCATCGGGATCAAACTCTGACCACCCGCCAGCACCTTCGAGTCCGGGTGCGCGGCGAGAGCGTCGATGGCCTCGGCCACCGAGGCCGGCCGTACGTAGTCGAATGTCGGGGGTTTCACGGGTCCTCCATGCGCCGTCCGGTCCCATCGGAGATTGCGGGTCATCAGACATCCGTGGCGCAACCGTGCGTGTCCCATCTTGGGACACGCGGGTCGGCCCGGATCGGTTGTCATCACCTCGGCGGCGCGACGTGCGCGTACCCGGCTCGGGCCGGCTCGACGTCCCCGGCAGCCGACGAGCCCAGGAAGGTGACATAGGTGATGGACCAGAACCTGTTCAACGAGATCTGTCTCCGACAGCTGACCCTGTCCGCGGTGCACGAGGGTGAGACCGTCGCCGTACTCACCCGGGGCAACGATCGGGCGGAGTATGCCGACGCGTTCCTGTGGGCGATCGGCAGGCTGGGCGCGCAGGGCTTCCACCTGCGCCTGCCGGCGCCGTCGAGCGCCTCGGGTGCGTGGGCCGTCGGCGACTCCGGGCTGCGCGACAACCGCCTCGCCGTCGAGGCCCTCAAGAGCGTCGACATGGTCGTCGACTGCACGTTCCTGCTGTTCAGCCCCGAACAGTTCGAGATCCAGGCCGCCGGTACCCGGATCCTCACCGCGGTCGAGCCCGCACCGCTGCTGGCCCGGTTGATGCCGACCGCCGAACTGCGCGAGCGGGTCGAGGTCGGCGCCGAGCTGCTGGCCAAGGCGAGGACCATGCGGATCACCAGCCCGCACGGCACGGACGTCACCTACCGGCTCGGGGTCTACCCGACGATGAGCGAGTACGGCTACACCGACCAGCCCGGTCGCTGGGACCACTGGCCGGCCGCGTTCGTGTTCACCGGCGGCGCCGACGACGGGGTCGACGGCAGGATCGTGCTGGCCCCCGGGGACGTCCTGCTGCCGTTCAACACCTACGTGCAGACCCCGGTGGAGATCACGATCGAGGAGGGCTTCATCCGCGACATCCGCGGTGGCGCCGGATCGTCCGGGCTCGACGCCGACCTGCTCCGCAGCTACATCGACTCCTTCGACGACCCCCGCGGCTACGGCATGAGCCACGTCGGCTGGGGCCTCGACGAGCGTGCGCACTGGCACGGGCTGACGCAGTTCGGCGGCGGCATGGGCATGGAGCTGCGCAGCTTCTACGGCAACGTCATGTTCTCGATCGGCCCGAACAACGAGCTCGGCGGGCCCAACGACACCGCCTGTCACTTCGACATCCCGATGCGCGGCAACAGCCTCTACCTCGACGACGAGCTGGTCGTCGACGCCGGGGAGCTCACCGTCGCGCAGATGCGGCCGGTGACCCGCCGATGACCGCCGAACACCGCGACCACCATGTGGGCCTGATCGTGCCCAGCTCGAACCTCACCATGGAGACCGAGCTCCCCCGGATGCTGCGCGCCCGTGAGCATGCCCACCCGGGCGACCGGTTCGTCTTCCACGCCGCACGCGCCCGGATGCAGCACGTCACCCCCGACCAGCTGCGCGCGATGAACGCGCAGGCCGAGCGGGCGGCCACCGAGCTCGCCGACGCCCGCCCCGACGTCGTCGCCACCGCCTGCCTCGTCGCGATCATGGCGCAGGGACCCGGATATCACTGCACCGCGGAGGAGTCGATCACCGCGGCGCTGCGGGCCGAAGGCTCGACCGCGCCCGTGATCTCCTCCGCCGGAGCGCTGCTCGCCGCGATCGGCGCCCTCGGGGTGTCCCGGGTCGCGATCATCACCCCGTACATGAAGCCGCTGACCCAGGCCGTGGTCGAGTACCTCGAGTCGGCCGGCATCGAGGTCGTCGACTCCCTGTCGCTGGAGGTTCCCGACAACCTCGCGGTGGCCCGTCTCGACCCCGCGGACCTGCGCACCCGTCGCAGGGAGCTCGACCTGTCGCGTGCCGAGGCCCTCGTCCTCTCGGCCTGCGTGCAGATGCCCTCGCTGCCCGCGATCCAACCCGTGGAGGACGAGCTCGGCATCCCGGTGCTGTCCGCGGCAACGGCGACCACCTACCGGATCCTCCAGGAGCTCGGGCTACCACCCGAGGTCCCCGGCGCAGGCAGGTTGCTCGCCGGGGTACGCCCGTGACCGACGCCGTGTACGGGCCGGGCACCGACCAGACCTACGCCGCGGCCGGCTTCGGGGAGGCGGTGCGCCGCGGGTCCCGGCCCGCCATCGTCGTGGTCGACCTGACCAACGGCTTCACCGACCCCGGCTACCCGTCCGGTGCCGACCTCACCGACGTCGTCGCGGCCACGACGGCGCTGATCCGTCACGGACGCTGCGCGCAGGTGCCCGTCGTGTACACCACGATCGCCTACACCGCTGCCGAGGCCGACGGCGACGCAGTCACCTGGTTGACCAAGGCGCCCGGGATGCGCGTCCTGCGCGAAGGCACGCCCGCCGTCGCTCTCGACCCACGCCTGCCCGTCGACCCTCGCGACCACCTCGTCACGAAGAAGGGCGCGTCCGCCTTCTTCGGTACCACCCTCACGTCGTTGCTGTGCGGCCTGCACGTCGACACCGTGCTGCTGTGCGGCGCCACGACCAGCGGCTGCGTGCGGGCGACAGCTGTCGACGCCGTGCAGAGCGGATTCTCCGTCCTCGTCCCCCGCGAGTGTGTCGGCGACCGCGCCCCCGGGCCACACGAGGCCAACCTGTTCGACATCCAGGCGAAGTACGGCGACGTCATCGACCTCGACACGGCGACGTCCTACCTGCAAGCGCTCACGAAAGGGGTGGCCAGGTGACCGCCGCACCCGTCCGCACGGTGACGCAGGCCGCCGTCGCCGACCTGGCAGAGGTGCCCGCCACCTCCCGCTGGGTCCGCTCCGGCGGCATCCGCCTGCACGTCCTGGACTACGGGGGCGCCGGCGCACCGCTCGTGATGATCCCCGGGATCACGAGCCCGGCGATCACGATGGACTTCGTCGCCCGCGAGCTGACCGACATCGTCCACCCCTTCGTCGTTGACGTACGTGGCCGCGGGTTCTCCGACAGCGGCCCCTCCTACGCGCTCGGGGACTACGCCGACGACACCGTCGCGGTGATCGAGGGACTGGACCTGACGCGGCCCGTGCTGCTCGGCCACTCGATGGGGGCGAGGATCGCCGCGGTCACCGCCGCACGCGGCACCCCCCTGCGGGCGAGCGTCCTCGTCGACCCCCCGCTGAGCGGGCCCCAGCGCGGTCCGTATCCCACCACCGTCGAGGCGTTCCTCGGCCAGATCGCGCAGGCGCACCGCGGCACGAGCGCCGACGAGGTGGCGCGCTCCTGGCCACGCTGGCCGCGGCGCGAGCAGGAGCTCCGGGCACGATGGCTGGGCACCTGCGACGTCGACGCGATCGTGGCGACCCATCGTGGCTTCGAAACCGAGGACTTCTTCGACACCTGGCCCGACGTCCCCGCGCCCACCGTCCTGATCCACGGCGCGGACAGCCCCGTCGTCCCTGCCGACAGCATCGCCGAGCTCACCCGCCGCAACCCGCGAGCCTCGCTCCTCGCGGTCCCCGGTGCCGGGCACATGGTCTTCTGGGACGAACCCGGCCTCGCCCGCACGGCCCTACGCCAGGTGCTCGAACGCCTCGTCGGCACCGACGAGCTGTGACGGCCGCACAACTCGACGGCAGCGCGACGCGGCGGCAATCGGCCGAACGGAGCTGGGCACGCTCGTCGCCGCAAGCTACATTTGCCCTGCTGAAAAGGGGTTCCGTCATGCCCACACCCGATCGGAGACGGCAGGTCGCCAGGGCTCGCGCGGAGTTCCTGACCTCCGGCGCGGTGGCCGACGCCGCGGTCGAGGACGCCATTCTCACCTCGTGGCGCCGCTCCCGCTTCGCCGGTGTGGACATCGGCACTCCGCACGTCCCGTACGGCGACGCGCTGGACCTGCGCAGCCGGCTGGTGCGGTGCGCCACCCCCGTCATCAAGCGCTTGCACGACCGGCTCGCCGGCATCCCCGTCAGCATCGTGCTCACCGACGAGCGCGGTCGGCTGCTGCAGCGCGAGGACAGTGAACGTCGGCTCACCCGCATCTTCGACGGTGTCTACTTCGCGCCCGGCTTCTGCTATGCCGAAGCGCACGTCGGTACCAACGGCGTCGGGACGGCGCTCGAAGAGGGCCGGCCGGTTTTCGTGTCCGGGCCGGAGCACTTCAACGAACGCAGCATCGCCTTCGCCTGCGCCGGAGCGCCGATCCGCAACCCGCTCACGCGGCGGATCGAGGGCCTGATCGACCTCAGCTGTCTCGCCGAGGACGCTCACCCGATGATGCGGGTCCTCGTCCAGGAGGCCGCGCTCGACATCGAACGGCTGCTCCTGGACGACGGGAGCGAACGGCAGCGCGTGGTGCTCGAGGCGTTCCTGTCCGTGTCGCGTCGCAGCACGGGAGCGGTCCTGTCGGTGTGCGGCGACGTCGTGATGGCCAACCAGCGTGCGTCGGCGCTCCTGACTCCCACCGACGAGGCGCTGCTGCGCGCGATGGCGACCGAGCTGCCCGCGGACACCCCCGACACACCGCTGGGGATGTCGCTGGCCGAGGGAAGCTGGGCCCAGGTCCGGTGCCACCCCGTCGTTCACGGTTCCGCCCAGGCCGGAACGGTGTTCGAGCTGCGTCTGCAGGAGCCGCACCCGCGGCCTCGCCCGGCCCAGAGGTCCGTGCCCGTCACCCTTCCCGGCGCCGCGGGGCAGTCGCCTGCGTGGGTGGATGCGTCGGCCGACGCGCGGGAGGCTGCGGCGCGCCGGCTCCCGCTGCTCGTGTCCGGAGAAGCCGGGGTGGGCAAGACGACCCTGGTCCGTGGTGTTCACCTGTCCGCCCACTCGACCGGGCGGTTCGTCCTCGTCGACTGCGATGCCGCGGTCCCCTGGTCCCCGGCCGATCTGGGGCTGCGCGGCCCGGCGCCACTGCAGACCGTCGTGCTGCGACATCTCGACCGCATCGATCCCCGCCACGTGCTGCAGCTGGATGCGCTCGTCGACGACCTGCTCGCGCAGCGGCCGGCGCCGTGGGTGGTCGCGACCGCCGCAAGCCTCGGCGACGTGCCGGAGCACCTGCTGCGGCGCTTCGACTCCACCGTCACGGTGGCGCCGCTTCGTCACCGCATCGAGGACCTCGAGCAGATCGTGCCCGCGCTGCTCGAGCAGCTCGCCCCCGGCCGGGGCTCGGCGTGCAGCGAAGACGCCATGAACACGTTGGCGCGCAAGGCCTGGACCGGCAACGTCACCGAACTCCGCACCGTGCTGGCCGCTGCCCTGCGGCGGCGCCCCGTCGGCGTCGTCCGACGCGAGGACCTGCCCCCGACGTCGTCGACGACCAGCCGTAGAGCTCTGTCACCGATCGAGTCCCTCGAACGCGACGCGATCGTCGCGGCTCTCGTCGACACGGACGGGAACCGCAAGAGCGCGGCGGCGAAACTCGGCATGTCGCGGTCGTCGCTCTATCGCAAGCTGCACGCCTTCGGGATCGACCCGAGCGACGCGGCCCAGCGCTAGTGTCCTGCGGGCACCGCGTTCATTCCGGGGGTCGCGTGGCCTGCTCGAGCAGCTCCAGGACGTGGACGTAGGGCTGCCCGGTGGCGCGGGTCATCCCGAGCTCACAGGTGCGGTTGCAGGAGGCGTAGGCCTCGTGCGCCTCGGCGGTGATCTCGGCTGCCTGCTCGCGTGTCGCGGACGCGGTGAGCTCCGGGTGCAGGAGTCCGCGGTCGCCTGCGAAGCCGCAGCATCCCCAGCTCTGCGCGACGTGCACCGTCGCCGCGACGGCATCGGCGACGGCGCGCAGCTCGGGGAGCAGACCCATTCGCGTGGCCGAACACGTGGGATGCAGCGCGACGTCGGCGAAGGGTGCGGTCACGGTCAGGCGCGGCAGCACCCGCGCGGCGCAGAACTCGACCGCGTCGACGACCTCGATCGAGTGGTAGCGCTCGCCGGCGTGCTGCACCAGCTGCCGGACTCCTTCTGTGCACGACGACGCGTCGGTGACGACGGGTAGCTGCCCGTTCGAGGTGGCCTCCCAGATCGCCGGGAGGACCCGGGCGGCCATCTCGTCGTAGCCGCCGCTCATGCCCTTGGACCGCCACGGGGTGCCGCAGCAGAGGCGGGCCGCCGCGGGCGGCAGCCGCAGGGTGATCCCGGCGCGCCGGCACAGGGCGGTGAACGCTGCGGAGGCCCCCGGTGTACCCGGCGTGGCGGGACCGAACATCGTGCCGGTGCACGAGGGGAAGAAGACGGCGTCGGCGGTGTGGTCCGCGGGGGCGTGTGTGGCCGCGGGATCGGTGCCCCTCCCTCCTGCAGGCAGGTCCGGGGACCACAGCGGAACGGTCTCGTGGCCGGCGACGGCGCGGCCCACCCGGCCGGCCGCCTCGACCGCCGGGGCCGGCAGCGCGGCCGCGACCGTCAGGGCCGTGGACGCGGCGCGGGTCGCGACGCCCCAGTGGCGCGCCGCGGCCTTCCACGCGGTTGCGGATGCGCGTCCGGCCCGGTCGGACCGGAGCCGCTTCACGAGATCGCCCGTGTTGATCGTGACGGGGCAGACGGTCTGGCACATCCCGTCCGCGGCGCACGTCTCGACGGCGTCGTAGGTGTACTCGGCCTCGAGCCGGGCCGCGAGGTCGCTGTCGCCGTCGAGGTGCGCCCGTTCGATCTCGCGGCGCAGGACGATGCGCTGGCGAGGTGTGGTGGTCAGGTCGCGGCTGGGGCAGACGGGTTCGCAGAACCCGCACTCGACGCAGCGGTCGGCTTCGGGCTCGATCGTCGGCGCGGTCTTGAGGTCGCGCAGGTGGGCCTGGGCGTCGTCGGAGATCACGACGCCGGGGTTGAGCACGTTGTCGGGGTCGCAGAGCCGTTTGATCTCGCACATGACGGCGTAGAGCTCGTCGCCGTACTGGCGGCGGACGAACGGCGCCATCATCCGGCCGGTGCCGTGCTCGGCCTTGAGGGACCCGCCCTGGTCGAGGACGAGGTCGACCATGTCGTCGGTGAAGCGTCGGAACCGGTCGAGCGAGGCATGCTCGCCGGCGAGCTGCTCGGTGAGCATGAAGTGGATGTTGCCGTCCTTGGCGTGGCCGAAGACGACGGCGTCGCGGTAGCCGTGGCGGTCGAACAGGGCCGTGAGCTGCCGGCAGGTGGGCAGGAGCTGCGGTACCGGGACCACGACGTCTTCGAGCAGCGCCGTCGTGCCGCTCGGCCGAGCCTCGGCGACCATCGCGTAGAGGCCTTTGCGGATGTGCCACATGTCGGCGCGGCCGGCCGCGTCCGCGCTGAGCCGGCGGGGCCCGGCGACCGGCAGCTTCTCGATGGTGGACCGGGCGGCGGCGGCGAGCTCGTCGACCTCTGCGGCGGTCGCGGCCTGGTACTCCACGAGCAACGCGGCATGCTCCTTCACGGCGAGGCCGCGCAGCATGTCGCCTGCGGCGGAGTCGCGTTGCCCGACCCGCAGCGAGGTGGCGTCGAGGAGTTCGATGGCGGTCGGTGCCGAGTCGACCAGATCGGGGAGCGCACCGGTGGCGGCGGACAGGTTCTCGAAGATCAGCAGTCCGGTGCGGGCGTGGGGCAGTGCCGGGACGGTCCGGAGCACGACGGAGGCGATGAACGCGAGCGTGCCTTCGCTGCCGACGACGAGGTGGGCCAGGATGTCGGCCGGCTCGGCGAAGTCGACGAGCGCGTTGATGCCGTAGCCCATCGTGTTCTTCATCGAGAACTGTCGGGTGATGTCGGCCCGCAGGTCGCTGGAGCCGCGGACGCGGTCACGAAGCCGGCCGAGTCCGGCATGGAGTTCGGGTTCGAGCGCCCGCAGTGTCGCGTCCGCGTCCGGTGCACCGGTGTCGACGACGGTGCCGGACGGCAGGACGACGACCATCGACTCGAGGGTCGCGTAGCTGTTGGCGGCGGTCCCGCAGGCCATTCCGCTGGAGTTGTTGGCGACGACACCGCCCACGGTGCAGGCGACCTCGCTCGCCGGGTCGGGCCCGAGCTTGCGTCCGAATCGGGCGAGTGCGGCGTTGACCTGGCGGATCGTGGCGCCGGGCCCGACCCGGACCCGGAGGCCGCCGTCGAGGATCTCGATGCTGCGGAAACGTGCTCGCGTGTCGACGAGGACGCCGGTGGTTCCGGCCTGGCCGGACAGGCTCGTGCCGCCGGATCGGAAGGTCAGCGGGAGGCCGACGGTCTTGGCCGCGGCGAACAGGCGCCCAACCGCCGTCGCGTCGTGCGGGCGTGCGACGGCCGCCGGTACGAGACGGAAGTGCGAGGCGTCGTGGGCGTGCGACAGCCGGTCCGAGAGGCGGTCGTGGACGGAGCCGCCGTCGCGGAGGGCTTCCTGCAGAGGCTGCAACGACGTCGTCGTCCCGGCGTCGGATCGGGGGCTTCGGCTGCGCAGCATTGTCTAGTTGTATGACAATGAGCCGCGCGGGTCAACCGCGGTCCGCCTCCCGGCGGCTCGGCTAACCTGACCGTCGCAGAGCGTCGACGAAAGCGGGAGCGTGTGGGCCGGCTCAAGGCGATGACGGTGACCACCTCGCTGATCACCACGATGCGCGCCGAGATACTCGACGGCGACCTGAAGCCGGACCGTGCGTTGTCGGAGAACGAGATCGCCGCGGAGTACGGCGTGTCCCGCCCCACCGCCCGGGTCGCGATCACGCAACTGGAGCGCGAAGGCCTGCTGCGTCGGTCCGGTCGCCAGCAACCTGCCCGGGTGCCGCGCCTGGCCGCTGCCGACGTCGAGGATCTCTTCCTCGTGCGGATGCCGCTCGAGCTCGAGGCCGTGCGCCTCGTGGCAGGTCGGGCCGCACCCCTGACAGCGGCCGCCCAGGCGGTCGACGACCTGCGCGAGATCGCCGCCACCGCTGCCCACAGCGCCTTCGTCGACGCCGACCTGCGTTTTCACCGCGCGCTGGTCGACGCCGTGGGCAGCCCGCGCCTGGCCGCGCACTACGAGCGCCTGAGCGGCGAGATCCATCTGTCGATGGTCCAGTCCCGGCTGATCCTCGGCCGCGACCGGATCGTCGCCGAACACGACGCCGTGCTCGAGGCCCTCGGAAACCACGACGGCGCGCAGGCGCAGGAACGGATGCACGCCCACCTGGCCGGCGCCCGCGACGCGATGGTGGCGCATTTCGCGAACGGCAGCGCGCACAGCTGACCCGGCCCCGCACGTCGGGTGAGCGTCGCGAGGCTGTGTCAGTTCACCTGTGCGCTACGACCGAGGCGCAGCGCCGAGGCGAGGAAGAAGATGCCACCGAGCGCGGCGTAGCCGGCGACATTGACCAGCGTGGGCTCCGGCCCGGCCGCCATCAGGAAGAAGCCGGTGCCCGCGAACACGGAGATGCCGCCGCTGAGCATCATCGGCCACTGGCCGCCCAGGGCCCGCCGGGAGATCCCGACGACGAGCTGGATCACGCCGGCCACGACGGCCCACGCCCCCCAGACACGCAGGACGGCAGGGACCCCCGAGGTCAGGGCGACGACCAAGCCGATCGCGGCGAGGACGCTGATCGCGATGTTCAGGTACAGACCGCGCGGCACCGACACGGTCGAGTCCGAGGTCGAGGCCCGAGCATCGACGACGGCTGCGGCCACGTCGACCAGCGGGTACAGCACGACGAGGACCGCGGTGACCGCCCCGATCGAACCCCCTGTCAGCAGCAGTAGAGCCGCCCACACGATCGCGAAGGCGAACCGGACGAAGTACAGGCGCCGGAGCGCCGGAGCGAATCCGGCGACGACGGGGGCGACAGCAGTGCTCACGAGAAGCTCCTTCAACGGCAGACGGAAATCCGAGATAGAACGTTCGGTCTCGGACCTTCGTCAGAGTGGCAGGACGGCTCCGCGGTTGTCAAGAATGAACGTTCTATCTAGCATGGGCGCATGACGCAAGGCGGGAGCGGACGACCGTCCGAGGCTCGATCACGACTGCTGGACACGGCGAGCCGGATCTTCTACGCCGAGGGACTGCACTCGGTCGGGGTCGACCGGATCATCACCGAGGCGGAGACGACCCGGGCGACGTTCTACCGCCACTTCCCGAGCAAGGAGGACCTCGTCACCTCCTACCTGAGGGAGGCCGACCATGCGCTGCGGGAGCGCTTCGCCCGATCACTGGCGGACAGCACGGCGCCCGAGGATGCGATCCGTGCGGTTGCGAGCGACATCGCCGCGGACATCCAGCGCGCGGGCTTCCGCGGCTGCGCCTTTCTCAACGCCGCAGCCGAGTACCCCGACCCGACGCACCCGGTGCACCGCCAGGTCATGGAGCACCGCGACTGGTTCCTCGGAGCCATGACCGAGCTGTACGACCAGGTGGGCGACGGCCCTGCCGAGCCACCGGCCCGACACTTCGTGATGCTGCGGGACGGAGCGATGGTGGCCGGCTGTCTGGCGGACCCGGACGCGGTCCGCACCACGTTCCTCGGCGGTGTCGAGGGTCTACTGTGGTCGCGCACCGTGGACCACAGCTCGCGGACCTGAGGTTCGGCTCGGCCGCGCAGGGCGTGCCGCGTGTCGCCGCCGGGCGCGCCGAGCAGACCGTCCAGCAGGGTCCGGGCCTCAGCGACGCGGTTCGGCCGTCGGCCCCCGGCGCAGTGCACGACGCAACGTCTCCTCACTGCCCATGCCACTACGGCGTGCCGCGCTCGCGCCGGTCTCCCCCGAGTCCAGCAACGTGCGCGCGGCCGCGAGCCGGACGGTCGCGACGAACGCCGTCGGGCTGCAGCCGACCTCCTGGCGGAACAGTCGGCTCAGGTGCCGCACGCTCAGCCCCGCGCGTCGGGCGAGGGCCGCGAGGCTGTGGTCGGCGGCCGGGTCAGCGACGATCTCGTCGCACAACGTGCGCAGCTGTGGCCGCCGGGGCCGGGTCGTCCAGGCCGGGACCGGCATCTGGGGCGCGGTGCCGCGCCGCCGGGTGAACACGACCAGGTCCTTCGCGATCGCGTGCGCGAGCTCGTCACCGTGGTCGTCCTCGACCAGCGCGAGGGCCAGGTCGATGCCCGCGCTGACTCCGGCGGAGGTCAGTACCTCTCCGTCCCGGACGTAGATCGAGTCCTCGTCGACACTGACGGCCGGGTACCGCTGGGCCAGCGTTGCGGTGTGTCGCCAGTGGGTGGTGGCGCGCCGGCCGTCCAGAAGGCCGGCGGCGGCCAGCGCGAACGACCCCGCGCACACCGACGTCACCCGGCCGGCGCCGGCGGCGAGCACCTTGACCGCATCGAGCAGCCCGGTCGGCGTCGGACCCGTGACCAGGCACTCTCCACCGGGAACCACGAGGGTGTCGAGGTCGCTCACGGAGTCGGCCGCGTAGCCGACCCCGAGCGGCAGGCCTCCGGAAGTCCGGGCGTCACGCCCGTCGGGTGAGCAGACGAGCACCTGGTAGGGCGCGCCCATCGACACGGCGACGTCGAGCAGGCGGACCCCGTCGTAGACCAGCACGGCCACCGTGTGCGTCCGGCGCGCGGGAATGTCGCTCAGCGTCACACCGGGCTCCACACCGGCGCCGACATCCGGACCAGTTCGTTCGTCACCTGATGAGCCTAGAGCGTGCCCGGCCACACGCACATGGCCGAATCCGTGGCATGGATGGCCGGTCCTGCGACGACCGTTATCCCGCCGTTACTCCTGGTGGCGTGTCTGCTCACCAGAATCATTCGTCGGCGGCAGCACATCTGGTCTGCCGAGAACTCTTCACCGTCGAAGGAGGGCCTGTGAAGCTCCAGCACACCCTGGGTGGCCTCGAAGGTCTCGACGACCCGATCGACTTCGAGAAGCAGGTCTTCGTCCAGGAGTGGGAGAAACGGATCTTCGGGATCCACACCGCCATGATGGGCCTGAGCAGCTCGTTGCGGGACTCACCGGGCGGCTACGACATCGACGGCGTCCCGACGACGTTCGACTCCCGCTGGACGTGGGGCGATCTGCGGGCGGGCGCCGAGGCGATGAACCCGTTCGCCTACTTCCAGTACCGCTACTACGAGAAGTGGCTGGGCGGCATCACGGCTCACCTCGTCGCGAGCGGTTACATCTCCCAGGAGGAGCTGGACGACGCGACCGCCCGGTTCCGCGAGGAGCCCACTGCACCGCTGCCCGACATCGAGAATCCCGCCATCGACGAGCAGGTCATCCGCTATCTCCGCGGAGGCGACTCACCTCGCCGCGGGCCGGCGACGCCGCGCTTCGCGGTGGGCGACACCGTCACCGTGCGCAATCCCCCGGCCGCGGAGCACACGCGGCTCCCGGGTTACCTGCGCGGTCACGACGGCGTCGTCGAGCGCATCTTCGAGGGCAACTACTCCTACTTCTTCTCGACCGGGGCCGACGGCCTCGGCGAGCCCGTCCCGGTCTATCTCGTCCGGTTCGACCCCGCGACACTCTGGGGCGCGGCCGCCGAGGCGGGCTCGGGCCCGCTGTACGCCGAGCTCTACGAGTCCTACCTCTCCCCCGCTGCCACCGCTCCCGAAGGTGACTCCACGTCATGACCTCGCACTTCGAGTACCCGTCCGACCGTGAGGCGGCCAGCGCCGCGCAGGTCCGGGCCCTGGAGAAACTGCTCATCGAGAAGGGCATCATCGCCGCCGGCACCGTCGACAAGGTGCTGGGTTATTTCGAGTCGGAGATGACTCCGCTCAACGGGAAGAAGATCGTCGCCCGAGCCTGGTCCGATGCCGAGTTCGCGCAGCGCCTCGTCAGCGACACCCCGGCCGCCATCGCCGAACTGGACCTGCCGATCGGCATGGCCGGTGCCGAGGGCGAGCACCTCGCCGCGGTGGCCAACGAACCCGGAGTCCACAACGTCGTCATCTGCACCCTGTGCTCGTGCTTCCCGTGGCCGGTCCTCGGACTTCCGCCCTACTGGTACAAGGACCCGGTGTTCCGCGCCCGCGCCGCGCGTGAGCCGCGTGCCGTCCTGACCGAGCTCGGCGTCGATCTCGCCGATGACACCGAGATCCGGGTGTGGGACGTCAGCGGGCACTCGCGGTGGTTCGTCGTGCCGCAGCGACCCGCTGGTACCGACGGGATGTCGGAGGCCGAGCTCGCCGAGCTGGTGACGACGGAGTCGATGATGGGCGTCGCCCTGGTCGAGACGCCGGCCCGCTCGTGACGACGACACCCGCCCCCGAACCGGTCGCTGCGCCGGTCACGACCGGCTCGCAGCTGCACCCGTCCTGCGTCACCGATCGCAACCAGCCGACGTTCGACGCCGAGTGGCAGCGGCGTGCGTTCGGTCTGGCGGTCGCGCTCTCCGAGTTCGGCCACTACCCGTGGGAGGCGTTCCAGAAGGAGCTGATCAGTGAGATCGGCGCCTGGGAGAACGCGCCCACCGACTCCCGCGGGCGATGGGAGTACTACGAGCACTGGGTTGCCGCCCTGGACAAGGTCGTGCACCGCAACGGTCTGCTCGAACCCGGTTACGTCAACCCGGAGGACCGTGAGCCGGACCCCTCCCCCTGACGCCGTCGCCCGGCGGGGGGCGACAGCCGGCCGGTTCGCGACGCGTCGGCCTGCGCAGGCTCAGGACCCGCCTGCGAGGTTGACGTTCACGGACTTGACCTGGGAGTAGCTGAGCAGCTCCTCGATGCCCTCCTCCTTGCCGGTGCCCGAGTTCTTCCACCCGCCGTAGGGCACACCGGCGTAGTGCGGACCGGCTGCGTTGATCCACACGAAGCCGGTCTGGAGTGCGCGGGCGACGCGGTGGGCTCGCCGGATGTCGTTGGTGAACACACTGCCGGTGAGTCCGTAGCGCACGCTGTTCGCCAGTGCGACGGCCTCGTCCTCCTCGCGCCAGCGCAGCACCGAGATGACCGGGCCGAAGATCTCCTCGTTCGCGACGCGATGCTCCGGCCGCACGTCGTCGAGCACGGTCGGCGCGATGAACAGCCCCTCGTCGACGCCCTCCGGACGGCCGCCACCGACCGCGACGCGCGCACCTTCGGCGCGGGCGGCCTCGACGTAGCCCAGCACCCGGTCGTACTGGGTCCGGTTGACGATCGTGCCCTGGATCGCCGCGGGGTCCAGCGGCGCGTGGTAGGTCCGCCCCTGCAGCAGCCGGACGACGCGCTCGACCACTGCGTCGGCGATGTCCTCGTGCAGCAGCAGCCGCGACGTCGAGCCGCAGGACTGCCCGGACCAGGTGAAGTTCATGCCCTGCACGGCGGCGCGGGCGACCTCGTCGAGGTCCGCGTCCGGGAACGCGATGAGTGCGTTCTTGCCACCCAGCTCGAGGGTGACGGTCTTGACCGCCGACTCGGCGGCCGCGCGCTGGATCGCCCGGCCCGCACCTTCGCTGCCGGTGAACCCGATGCGGTAGACGTCGGGGTGGCGCACGAGCGTGTCCGGGACCTCGATGCCGTCGCCGACGACGACGTTGACCACTCCGGCAGGGAGCACCTCTCCGCAGATCTCGCCGAGCAGCAGCGCGGACAGCGGGGTCGCCTCGGCCGGCTTGAGGACGACCGTGTTGCCCGCGACGAGCGGTGCGGCGATCTTGCTGGCCGCGAACATGATCGGGTGGTTGAACGGGATGATCTTCGCGACGACGCCGTAGGGCTGCAGTTCGGTGTAGTGCAGGTTCGTGCTGGCCGGAACGGTGTAGCCCTTGCTCTCCAGGGCGAGGCCCGCGAAGTAGCGCAGGGCGTCGACCGCCATCGTCACGTCGGCGGACATGACGGCGACGGGGGCGCCACCGTCGACGGTGTCGAGGAGCGCGAGGTCGTGTCCGCGTGCCTCGATCGCGTCGGCCAGCGCGCGCACGGCGTCGGCCCGCGCTCCGGCGGACAACGCCGCCCACGCCGGGAACGCCGCGGCCGCGGCCTCGACGGCCCGGTTCGCGTCGTCCTTCGTGCCGTCGGGCACCTCGGCGATGACCTCGCCCGAGTACGGGCTGGACACGGGGAAGGTGCGGCCGCCCACCGAGGTGACCAGCTCGCCGCCGACGAGCAGCCGCCACTGCCGGTCCAGCAGCTCGGCGACCCGCTTCTCGTTGGCCTCCAGCGTGTTCGCGGGCATCAGCGCACCCCGGCCTGGACCAGCAGCGGGTAGGTCTCCTCCTGGAAACGCTTCATGTCCTGGATGTAGCGGGGCCACGACAGCAGCACGCCGTCGAGTCCGCCCTCCGCACCGAGCGCGATGAGGGTGTCGGCGACCTGCTCCTTGGTGCCGACGACGGGGTACCCGGCCCAGCCGGCGATGAAGTGGTACTTCATGGCCTGCATCGTCTCGGGGGCGAAGGACTGGGAGTTCATCCCCATGCTGGTGACGAGGTTCTCCACGGCCTCCCAGTCACCACGCTGGTTGACGTAGTAGTCCAGGAACTGCGCGGCCTCGGCCTCGGTGTCCTCCTGGACGACGTAGGCGTTGGTCCACACCTTGATCTCGCGGCCGTACTCCTCTCGGGCGAGCCGCTTGAAGTCGTCGACCTTGGCGCGCATGGCTTCCGGGGACTGCTGGGCGAGGTCGGAGCTGACGAAGACCACGTCGCAGTTGCGGGCGCCGAAGTGGCGTCCCGCGCCGGAACCGCCGGCGTTCATGAGAACCGGGTGCGGCGTCTGGACGGGCTTGGGGGCGATGGACGCGTCGGTGACCGTGAAGTACTTGCCGTCGACGCTGATGGGCTCCTCGGAGGTCCACAGCTGCCGGATGATGTCGACCCATTCCTGGGCGACGTCGTAGCGCTCGTCGTGCGGGAGCTGCTTGACGCCGAACATCTCGATCTCGGGCGCGTGCCAGCCGGTGACGATGTTGAGGGCCAGCCTGCCCGCCGAGATGTGGTCGATCGTCGCGGCCTGCTTCGCCGCGAGGACGGGGTGGATCGTCGGCACGTGCGAGGTGACGAACAGACCGGCCTTCTCGGTCGCGCTGCCCATGCCGGCCGCCCAGGTGAAACACTCGAAGCCGGCGCCGTTGAAGTTGGTCTCGCCGCCGAAACCTCTCCAGCGTCCGACGGGGACGAGCGCCTCGAAGTCCATCTGGTCGCCCATGGTGGCCAGGGCCTGGGTCTGGTCCCACGTCGCCTCCAGGGTGCCGTCGATCGTCGAGATCGCGCAGCCTCCGCTGAGGTTCGACGAGAACGTCCCGAGGTGGAGCTTGCGGTCGTTGTAGACCGGGTGCCGCACGGCGGACTGATCGGCGCGGCTCGTCCCGGTGGTGGTTCCTGCAGTCACGGCGTCCTCCTCGACGGCGCACGGGCCCGTGTGCTCGTTGCGTGGCGGATGGTTCGCTGCCATCCGATCCTGGTCGCTTCCAATACAACGTGTACGGAGCAAATCGAGACGCTACGGCCGGCGGTCCCCCCTGTCAACGATCGACTTACCGGCATGAAGAGCATCGTTCGCCTACAAGGCAATGCCGGACGCAGCGCGACACAAATACTACGTACAGCATCGACCATGCCCCGCTGGTATGCTTGGCGGGCGGAGGACCACCTCTCGCACCGTGTCCGCCGAAGCAGAGGACCTCGACAGGTGTCGCAGCCGTTGGCGAATCGTGAGCCCCAGGGCGAGTCGGCCCCGATGCTCGCCCTCGACGAGGCCACCGGCCACCTGATCCGACGGGCACAACAACGTCACACGTTCCTGTGGGGCCAGGAGTTCAACGGGGATCTGACCGGTCCCCAGTATGCGGTGATCAGCGCCATCGGCTCCGACCAGGCGCTCGATCAGCGCGCGGTCGGCGAACGCGCCTCGCTGGACAAGTCCAGTACCGCGGACATCGTCGCGCGCCTGGAGGGGCAGGGTTGGCTGAGGTTCGCCAAGGACCCGGGCGACGGGCGACGGAAGTCGCTCAGTCTGACCCCGCTGGCCCGCACGGCCCTCGGAGAGGTGACCCGGCGGGTGGGACTGGTCCAGCAGCGTCTGCTGGCCCCGGTCCCCGAGGAGACCACCGCCGCATTCGTCGAGGCGCTGCGTCGTGTCGCCTACGGCGGGCACCC
>NZ_BJVJ01000044.1 GCF_007989085.1 Pseudonocardia sulfidoxydans NBRC 16205 | reverse complement strand
CTGACTTACAGGACACGCCCTAGACGGGGACCTGGGCGCGGCCGGCCTCGATCGCGGCCAGGGTGCGGCGGTGCCCGAACCGCACCACCAAACCACCCTCGCTGTCGCGGTGGGCCACGATCGGCTGCAGCACCCCCTGCTCCCGGACGCTGTTCACGAACCCGGCGTCGAGGCGGGCGTCGACGCGCACGTTCGCGGCGAAGATCAGCGTCGCCGGGTCGACGACGACCAGCTCGACACCCCCAGCTGTTGCAGCAGAAGTCGTTGCGGCAGTGGTCGATGCAGCAGTAGGGATTGCGGGGGTGGTCGTTGCGGGGGTGGTGGTTTCGCTCATGGCGGCAGCTCCCAGTCTCTGGGGGATGCGAGGCGTGGTGCCCCGTCCCGTCGGGGTGGTGGGGCGTGCCCCTCCACCGCGCGAGCGCCCAGGCGCGGCCGCCGAGGCTCGCCGTCACGGGCAGACCGGAGGTCTGTCGCCGCAGGCGACGCGGAGCGCAGCGCAGCGCCCTTGATGGGGAGAGCGGCCGTGACAAGCTCAGGGGCACCACGCCGCACGCCGAAGGCGTGACCACCAAGACTTTCTCGGCCCGCGCGGCCTTGAGCGCAGCATCCCCGACGGCACAGTCACCCGACCGCCCGCACACCGGTCATCACCCCGATCGCGCCCATCCGCGCTCGTCTCGCCGAGCAGCACCCGCGGCTACCTCGCGGTGACTCCAGATGTGCGCGGCGGCCTCTCCTGTCGGGGCGCGGGTTCGCACCCGCACACAGTTCACTGTGATCACCGGCGGTCGACCCCGGTGCGCTGCGACTCTCCGCCTCACACGCCCGGCGACGGCTGGGGCCAAGGACGTGGGGACGGGGCGCAGGCAGTCATGGACCACGACCACGAGCACGACGCCGAGTTCGAGCGTGAGTTCGGGTACGAGGATCGGCCCCGAGGCTGCGGCCGGTGGGAGTTCCAGATCATCGTGCTGGCGGGAGCGCTGGTGTTTGCCGGTTTGCTCCCGTTGCTGGGCACCACGACCGCGCCGCACCGGGGCCAGCCCGGGTGGTTCACCCGCCCCGACGTCCCGGTCTACGCGAGCTCGCCCGACGTATGGTCTGCCTGCAGCCAGGACCACCCGATCGGCACCGTCGCACCGAACACGGGCACAGCGAGCACAGGCAAACCGAGCACGGGCACAGCGAGCGGCGGGCTCGACGAGGTCGACGACGACGCGGTGAGGCGCGGGTGCCGGCCCAACGCCGCAAGGCTCCCCGGGGATCCCGAACCGGCCTGGATCGGCACACGGACCGCCTGGGCCCGGGTGGTGTGCCAGCTCGGCGCCTACTCGAAGGTCGAGCAAGGCAACCGGGACGGGTGGGCCCCGAGCCGCGAGGTGCACGGCCTGTTCGGCGCCCCGCCGCTGTGCTCCACCTTCGACCTCTGACGCCCGCCGCGGCCCTCCCCGGTCGTGTCGACTATGCCGCCGTCCCCGGGCGCCGGGCCCGCACTCGGGCGTGCGGCCGTGCCGTCGCGCGTGCCGTCGCGCGTCCTGCCCCTTCGTGATCGAGCCGGCCCCGACCGGGCCGAGAAGGTCGAGACCCCACGATGCAGCCCCCGCACACCCCGCCGCCCGCCACCCGACGGCGGCGATGGCTCCTGATCGGCGCCGCGGTCGCGACATGGCTCGCCACCATCGCCACCATCGGCGCGTTCAGCACGGCCACCGCCGGGCCGCTGCAGGTCGACGCCCAAGCCGCCCGGGTCGTCGTCGACAGCCCCGTCTACCCGCAGTCCCCGGACGGGTGGTGGGCGTGCGCGTGGCAGTTCGACTGCCGCCCAACCGCACGACGCGAACCCGGCGACCCGCCCCCACTCCGACAGATACCCCGCGGCCAGGACGTCACCGTGGTGTGCCAGTTCGGCGCCTACTCCAAGATCGAAACCGTCGACCTCGCCGGGTGGACCGCCACCACCGCCCTACACACCCGAACCCCATTGCCCACCAGCTGCACCGCCTTCGACGTATAACCCAGCAGCCACCCGCCCACCGAGACGGGCCTCGACCAGCTCTACCAGGGGACGTATTGGTTCGACCCGACGCGCTCGCCGCGGCGGGCGAGGAGCCGCAACGACGTCATCGGCCAGTCCGGACAGCTCTCCGCCGCCTGCTCGACAGTGACCAGGTCACCGCCGCACCTGCGGTCGGTGCGACGCTCGCGTTCATGGTCGCCCCGGCCGGTCGGTGAGGGCGGGACGCGCTGACCGGCGCCCGACCACGAGGCGCGGGCCGGGCCGGCCGAGACGCAACGGGACAGGCGTTTCGCGCCCGAAACGGAGCCGCGGCGACGGTGCAGGACTCAGCCTCCGGCGACGAGAATCCGGGTCCCGGGCGGCGCGGGCTGGTCGAGCTCGCACACCACGTCCCCATCGAGCAACAACTGCCCACCCTCGACGTAGGCGAGGAGCTTCGCCTCGGAGATCCCGGCGCCGACGGCGCGGTCACGGACCGTCGGCACAGTCTGCTCGTCGCTCACGACTGGTCCAACGGCCGAACACCCGCCGGCCGACCGGCCTCGCGACGTCGATCACCCGGAAGAGGCTCGAGCAGATACTGACACGCGCGCAGCGCATCCGACACCATCACCGACGGCACCCGCTCCGTGTGCCCGGCCAGGGTGTCGAACACCGCCGCCACGCAGAACAGCATGTAGGCCTCGCGGTAGTTGTCGGCGAACTGCCGGGCGCTGCCCAGCTTGCGCAACGCCTTCGCGCCGGCCTCGATCCGCTCCCGGGTCTCGCGGCGTTCCCGATCCCGTTTCTCCTCATGCGCACGCACCCGACCATGCTCCGCCGACCACCATGATCGAACAAGCGTTCGAGAGGGTGACGTCTCGCCCATCGGCGCGATCCCGCTCCGGGTGAGTGCTCGCCGGAGGTGGTGACGGTCGGTCCGCTGCAGGTCAGCCCGTCGTGACGTGCCTACCCTCGTTCAATGGCGGGAACGGGAGCAGGTGCGGTGGTGCTGCGGCCGCCGGTGCGGCCGATGACCGCCCGGCCCGCCGACGCGCTCCCGGACGTCGAGCGGGCGGAGCGGTTCAGTTTCGAGCCCAAGTTCGATGGCTTCCTTAACTGAACTCTCGGGTGTCCTGGTTCTGCTGGGCTATGGCTTCGGCGTGGCGTCGACGGAGGTGTCCGAGGCTCTCTTCGAGCGCTGCGACTTCGCCGAGCCAGACCTTGTCTCGGGCTTCGGACAGGCGGGCTTCCGCGTTGGCGGTCATGTCCTCGATGCGGCCGATCTGGGCGGGGTCGACGCGGAGGAAGCGGCACCGGGTGCAGGCGTGTTCATGGACGCAGGGTGTGCCGTAGGGGCGGTGGCAGCTGCCGAGAGCGACCTTGCGGAGCAGGAAGTGCTGCTCGAACTCGGCCCATTCGTCGCTGGTCGCGGATCGCAGTTCGCCGTCGGGTCGCAGCTTTCGACGCCGCTCGATGGCCGCTTCGTGGGCGGCGATGACGTGCTCGGGGAACACGGCGGTGTAGCCGCGGGTGGTGTCGAGGCTGAGGTGGCCGAGCAGGCTGGCCGCGATGTGCAGTGGCAGCCCGGAACCGACGAGTTCGGTGGTGAACAGGCGGCGGAAGTCGTGCGGGGTGAAGTGGACGGGGCCGTCGGCGTCGCGCAGGCCGGCCCAGGCGGCGGTGCCGCCCAGCAGGGTGCGGACGTAGAACGGAGAGATCACTTCCTGGCGGGTGCCTAGGCGGCGGGCGAACAGATGCGGCAGGGGTTCGCCGTGGGTCTTCTCGTGCGGGTCGTAGCGGACCGAGAGCGGGACCTGGTCGGCGCCGTTCTTAGCGCGCCGTTGCACCGCGAGCAGAACGGTGACCAGTTCGGGGCTGATGGGGATGAGTCGTTCGGCGTCGGTCTTGGACGGGACGATGTGCAGCAGCGGGACGAGGGTATTCGTCGTCGCCGGCGTGTAGTGGCGCAGCGACAGCTGCGTGAGCTCGAGGAGCTCCTCGATCCGGATGCCGCTGTGGCGCAGCGTCTCGACGATGGCCCAGGCCCAGAAGGCGTCCTCCTCGAGCTTGGAGATGTTGACGTGTCCGCGGTCGAGCGGGACGGGCCGGGCGCCGGGCTCGATGTGAAGGACGTCGGCCCAGGTCTGGGAAGGGCGGAGGTAGTCATAGCGGCTGGTGGTCGGGCGGCGGGTGTAGTGGACGCCGTCGACGACGAACGTCTCGATTTCCGGCGTGTCCTGAGCGGCCTGAAGCAGTCGTTGGCCCCAGTCCATGCGGGCGTGGGCGGCTGCGAGGTAGGCCGGCAGCAGTGGGGTGAGAGCGCGGGTGCGGGCTTGGGTTTGGGCCTTCTGCCGGCGCTTGTCTTTCGCGGCGGCGCGGGACTGCGCGCGTGGGACCGGGCAGGGTGCGACCCACACGCCCCAGCGGGCCGGGTCGTCGTGCGCCCATTCGGCGAGGTCGCGGTAGAGCGCTCGGATCGC
Organism: Pseudonocardia sulfidoxydans NBRC 16205; assembly: GCF_007989085.1. Classification (GTDB taxonomy): domain Bacteria; phylum Actinomycetota; class Actinomycetes; order Mycobacteriales; family Pseudonocardiaceae; genus Pseudonocardia; species Pseudonocardia sulfidoxydans. Next base: position 47,296 of record NZ_BJVJ01000044.1, on the reverse strand, counting down.
GAACAGGATAGAGTGGATCTCGCGGCGCGGTCGTCCGTCGCTGGTGACGGCCAGCCGCTCTCGCCAGGTCGCAGTCGTGTGCGGGTCCAGCCGCAGGTCGGCCTGGCTGGGGTTGATCTGCAGGATCTCCCACCAGAACAGCCGGACCAGGCGGTAGGCCAGGCCACTGAGCGAGGCGTAATCCATGCCGGGCTTGAGCTCGTTGAGGTAGTCGACGAGCAGGTCACGCACGCCTGATGGCGCGATGCCGTAGCGGTCGACGAGGGTGGCGACGGAGTGCTGGCGGGTGTTGCCCTTGGCCGACCACGCCGCGCGCAGCGTCGGTGGTTCGTTGGTGAACACCCCGAGCGTGACGAGCAGTTCCCAGGCGAGGTGTTCGCGGCGGCTCCGGCCGGAGGTGCGGACGACGTCGGCATAGTGGAGCAGGTCCTCGCCCTGCAGGTCGACGAGCGGTTTGCCGGTCCGGATCATCACGCGGGCGATGCCGTGTTCGGCGTCGCGTTGGTGCCGGGCCAGTGCGTGGCGGTAGGGCTGGAGGTCGCGGAGGCCAGGAAGGTCGTCAGAGGCGTTGATCTGCAGGAACCGCTCGAGCCCGACATAGACGCGGCTGCAGGTCAGCAGCCAGCCGTAGGAGGGCCGCAGCACGCGCGCTTGGATCAGCATGTAGAGCCCGCCGCTGAGATCGGCGCGCTGCCAGGTCGAGGTGAAGTCGGGGAAGGCCGTGGTCGCCCAGGTCTTCGGGGCGGCGTCAGCGCCAGATGCGAGCCAGCGCTGTTCCCACGTGTCACCCTCGAAACGATCGAGCCAGCCCAACAAGACCCGGCAGCGTCGGGGAACAGTCTTGCCGATCAAGACAGACCTGCGGTCGGGGTCAAGGCGATCGAGCACCGCGGCGGTGGTGTCATCGACGTCGAGGTGTTGCACCGCGTGGCCGGCCCCATGGGCAGGCAGCGGGGGCGGTGGTTGGCCGGCGTCGTAGGCGACCATCAGCCGGACCTTCCCGTCCGCGCCGAACCGGTCATCCGGCGGGATCGCTGCCGCAACCGGCGACCCGGGCCGAGACAGCAGCTGAATGCGGGGGCTGCTCCCACGTCGGGTCGCTGCGGCGATCGCGCGTGACGGCGGGATCTGTGAGGGCGGGATCATCGCCGGATGCCGAGTAGTTCGTGGACAGCGGACGCGTCGTAGCCGGGGTCGAGCGTCGGCGCCGGCGCCGGCGGTCGAGCGTAGTGCTCAAGCACCTTCTCGATCAGGTCCTCCAGCCTGGGCTGGGTGTAGATCTGGGTGGTCGTCACGCTCGCGTGGCGCAGGATCGTCTGCACGTCGACCAGGGTGAACGCCGGGTCGGCGAGCATCCGCTGCGCCGCGGTGTGCCGCAGGTCGTGCAGCGTCCAGTTAGTGCCCAACACGGCGTTCGCGCGCTGCAGGGCGGCGCGGGCGGCGTGATAGGTCAACGGCCGCGGCGGCTGGGTGCGGGTCCACCAGAGCGGTCCGCCCTCGACCAGTGGTGGGCGGTCTTCGGCGAGGTAGAGCGCCAACCAGGCAAACGAGTCCACGCTCGCCGGGACCTCCTCGCGGGCCCGGCTGCCCTTGCTGACCACAGTGATCGTGTGGGCGCCGACGTCGAGATCGCCGTGGCGCAGCCCGAGCAGCTCCGCGGCACGGACCCCCGAGGACAGCCAGAACGAGATCAGCGCGCGGTCGCGGTGGCAGCGCAACACTCCGAACAGCTGCTCGGCCGCCTGGTCCGGGATCGCCCGCCAGGTCGGTTTCGGTTGCTTCTGCCGGTAGGTCGCCCGTCGGTGGACGACGAAGTCCTCCATCGGGTTGTGGTGAGCCAGCACTCGCCCGCCATCTCGTCCTCGCTGCGCCGGGACCGGGTTGACCAGCGGCCCGAAACCGGCCGCGCAGGCATGGTCGTAGAACCCGAACAGCACGCTGAGCTGGTGGTTGATCGTGCGGGCCGCGTACTGCCTGCCCGGCGCCTGCTTGCCGGTGCGCGGGTTGACCACCCCGAGCGGCGGCGCGTCCGGGCGGCCGCGCCGCCGCTGCGGGTTCGGGACCTCGCGCAGGTGCTCGACGAACGCGCGCACGTCGGTTCGTTCGGCCCGATCCCAGCGCACGAGCCGTTCGTGCAGGAACCGGAACCAGCGCAGCAGCGCGTAGGCGTAGCTGCGGATTGTGGCCGGGCTGCAGTCCGACGCGGCGAGCTCGCGCAGGTAGGACGACCCCGCATGGTGCTCAACGTCAGGGAATACCACCAGCCAGCCCAGGCTGGAGTCCCGTCGTCGCTCGACCCGACCGACCCGCCCGGCTGACGCCATCAGCCCAGCGTGGCCAGCCGTACCCGCCGAGGGGCTCAGGCGCGCCGACACGTTCACCCGACCCAGCAGGAGAGCGGGTTGAGTTCTAGTGGCCTCGAGGCCCCAGCGAGGTAGATAGTGGCGCTGTGGTGATCGAACTACTGGTCGTGCCGGAATGCGCGAACGAGGCCGCAGCGCTGGAGGTGGTGCACGCTGCTGCTGAGGCGGCGGGTCTGGAGGCGGCTCCGGTGACGATCACGGTGATCGACTCGGCCGCGGAGGCACAGCGGCGAGGCTTCATCGGGTCGCCAACGTTCCTCATCGACGGTGTCGACCCGTTCGCCGTCCCGGATGCGCCGACCGGGGTGACGTGCCGACTGTATGCGACGGCCGGCGGTCCGGCTGGAGTTCCGGATGTTGAGGCCCTGCGAGAGGCACTGATCAGGGCGTGAACCGTCCGACCCAACGGAGCAGGCCGCCGATGAACTTGCGGTTGTGCCAGCCCCGGCGGACCACGTACTTGCGCAGCCGCCGAAAGCGTTCGCGGACGCGGACGGCGAGCCCGCTGCGAGACTGGTCTTCGATCTCCCAGGCCCACTTGCTCAACGAGTGTGCGCAGCGGACGCACACCCCGACCTCAGGGCGGCTGCCCAGGCACACCAACCTGTCCGGGTCCTCGAGCCTGCCGCAACACCAGCACCGCGACGGATGTTGTGGCGTTTGCTCGTGATCAATTGCAATGTGCGCCGTCATCGCGTTCGTCCCTCGCGTAGGTCATCTGCCCCGTTTGGTACGGAAGAAGTATCGCTGGACACGGTGGCCCTGGAGCGGGCCAGAGACCTACCTGAGCCGGTCGGCTTCGGCGCCGCTCGCAAGTTCAGTCAACTAACCGCGCGCTCGCGTTCGTGCAGGACGGGCGGGTGGTGTTGCAATCGCGTCAGCAGCGGTTCCTGACCCGCTACTTCCCCGAGATCACCACCTCCCTGCTGCAGCAGGTTCCGGACGGGACGGTCCTCGACGGGGAGCTGGTCATCCGCACCGGCGGCCGGCTCGACTTCACCGCCCTGCAGCGGCGCATCCATCCCTCCGCGATGCACGCCGCCCGCCGCTCCCAGGCCACCCCGGCGACGTTCGTCGTCTTCGACGTCCTGGTCGCCGAGAACCGCGGCCTGCGGCCCGAGCAGTACCGCAAGCGGCGCAAAACCCTGCGCCGGCTCCTCGACGACGCTGCGCCGCCGTTGGCGTTGATGCCGGCCACCCGCGACCTCACCGGAGCCCAAGCGTGGATGGCCGACCACGGCGGCAACGGGATCGAGGGGGTCGTGGTCAAGGACCGGCGCCGCAGCTACCGCCCCGACCGCCACGCCTGGGACAAGGTCCGCATCCACCACACCACCGACGCCATCGTCGGCGGCGTCATCGGCCCGCTCGACCACCCCGACGCGCTGGTCCTGGGCCGCCACGACCGAGACGGGAGGTTGCGGGTCGTCGGCCGCAGCCGGCCGCTCGCGCCCGGGCAGCGTGCCGAGCTCGCCGCCGTGTTGCGCGCGCCGGTAGGGGCGCATCCGTGGCCGCCGGTGATCCCGGCAGCGAGGTTCGGCCAGTACGGCGCCGGACCCCTCGTCTACACGAAGGTCGAACCCGAGGTGGTGGTCGAGGTCGACGCCGACGTGTGCTGGGACCACGGCCGCTGGCGCCACCCCGTCACCTACCGACGCGTCCGCGTCGACCTCACCCCCACCGACATCGGCCCCAGCTGATCCGACCACCACGCCGAGCCGAGCGCGTGGAGTTGGGCAGTCGGGCCGACGTCGACGGGGCAGCGCCAGCAGAGCACGTGGGCTCCGATCGCACCCGTGAACGGAATCGTCGAACCGACCCCACAAGCTCGCGGCCGCAGTGATGATCACGCCCCGCGCAGCCACGCGCCCCCGTCTCGAGGAGCTGATCCGCATGTCCTTGCCGCGCCGCGCCGCACTGGCCCTCACCTGCCTGATCGCCGCGCTCGTCGCCGTCCTCGCCCTCCCTCTCGCGGCGTCGACGGCCGCTGCGCAACCGGCCCCGGTGGTCCCCGTCGGCCCGCAGTACGCCCATGAACCCACCGCCGCCCAGCTCACCGGTAACAACGTCGCCATCTACCAGTGCGCCCGCGCCACGTGCCCGGTGATCGCCCACGCAGGCGCCACCGACCGGGTCAGCGTGGACTGCTGGAGCCACCACGTCGGCTCGGCCGACTTCACCCCGTACCGGTACGGGATCACGGTGACCTACCACGATCCCGCTCACCGGACCTACGGCTACGCCGCAGTCGCCGACGTCGAGCTCCTTGACGGACCGGTCTCCCACTGCACCGGCGCAGTCGGTCTCCGTCCCTACAACGAGGGCTGAACCCCGCCACCAATCACACGCAGCCGCCCCACAATGAGGATCACCCGCTGGCCGTAGATCCGACACCCTCCGCTGGCCGCCAGCCACCGATCCGATGTTCAGGTGGCGGGCGGCACCGTCGCGGCCCGCCACAGTTCGCCCATGATCGCCGTCGGCGATCTCGACTGCACAACCCGCACGAGGCCGCGAGCTGATCTCGCCCCCGACCCGCTGAGGACCCGACATGAACGCGATTACCCTGCAGTCGCCCCGGCGGCGACGACGCCGATAACGCCGATCTCGCGATCGTGGCTCCGTTCGGGGTCGTCCTGCTCGACGGTGCGAGCGCGTTCGAACCGGTCGACGTCTCCCCGGTCACCTACGTGCAGTCCCTCGCCGCTCGCATCACCGCAGCCCTGCAGCAGCACGACGACATACCCGTCGCCGATGCGGTCGCCACCGCCATCGCCGCAACCACCGCCGAGCTGCACCTGACACCCCGCGCATCGCCGTCGAGCACGGTCGCGGTCCTGCGTGTTCGTCGCGACATCGTCGACCTCTACGTCCTCGGCGACAGCCCGATCGTCTACGGCACGACCCGCCGCGGCGGGGGCTCGACGGCCCACCATCTGTCCGACGATCGACTCGCCCGCGTCGCCGTGCCGGTGCGGGACCGGTACCGCGACAGGCTCATCGCCGGCGGCGGCTACGACGACGAGCATCGGGCCACGCTCGCCGAGCTCCAGCGAGCCGAGCGCCGCGCCCGCAACACCGAGGGCGGTTACTGGATCGCCGAGACCGACCCCGACGCGGCGCACCACGGGGTGGTCGAGCAGGTCGAGCGCGCCGCGATGGAGTGGGCGGTCGTGGCCAGCGACGGCGCCGCCGACCTCATCACGCACACAGGTCGGGACTGGCAGGACATCGCCTGGTCCGACGAGCGCCAGCTCGACGCGCTCCTGGCCGAGTTTCACCGGTGGGAGGCCGAGGACGACCCCGACGGCCGCGTCCTCCCGCGAGCGAAACGCCACGACGACAAGACCCTCGTCGCGATCGCCCAGGTGGCGGGCCTTGCCTGAGGACCTGGCGGGCCTGCTCGCGCGCCCGCACGTGCTGCTCGACTTCGACGGGCCGGTGTGCGCGGTCTACGGCGGCACCTCCTCCCGCGTGGTCGCCAACCACCTCCGCGAACGCCTCCGCGACGGCGGGGCACCCGTTCCCGCAGACATTGCCGCCACCGACGACCCGCTCGACGTCCTCCGCCACGCCGCGACCATCGACGCGGGGTGCCTGTCCCGGATCGAGTCGGACTTCGTCGGCCAGGAGGTCGCTGCCGTCGCCACCGCAACGGCCACGCCGGGCGCTGCCCAGGCCGTGTCCGCGCTGGTCGCGGCGGGCAGAACGATCACCATCGTCAGCAACAACTCGGCCGACGCAGTCAGGGCCTACCTGAAACGAGCGGGCCTGACTGGACTCGTCGCCGGGGTCGCGGGCCGCGTGCCACGACGCCCGGACCTGATGAAGCCGCACCCGCACCTGCTGCGGGAAGCCATGACCGCACTCGCCACAACCGCCGCCGAGTGCGTCATGATCGGCGACTCCGAGACCGACATCGAGGTCGCGCACCTGGTCGGCTCGCCGGCAGTGGCGTTCGCCCACAAGCCGAGCAAGCGAGCGCGCCTCGAAGCGCTCGACCCCGAGGCGATCATCACGTCCATGTTCGACGTCTCGACCGCCGTGCCCTGATCACCGGCGTGGGTCGCGGAGCGCGGGCGCAACGGGTTCGGTCCGGAGCCCGGCCGTCCGACGGTCTTCCCAGGCCGACGGTTGCAGGCCGCCTGACCGGGCAGAGGTCCACAGGCCGGCAACGAAACCGGCGACGAACGGCACCGGCGAGCCGCCGTCGCGACTGTGAACGGTTTGGCCGAACCGGGCCCGCCACGCCGCGACGGCCTCGATGATCACGACCTGCACACGGTGCGCCGCGCTGCGCGGCCAACCCTCGAGGAGCTGGTTTGCGTGTACCCCCTGCGCCGCAACGCGTCTGCGGCAGTATCGAGGCCGGCGGCATCGCGGGCCCGACCCCCCGCTAGACCACTGCCCTAGACCGGCTCACATGACGACCCCGACGCGGCGTTCTCCGTCGAGACCCGCGAGAGTCGCCGGTCGCGCCCTGCCAGCCGTGCTGGCGCTCCTCGCGGCGGTCGGACCCGCCGTCGCCACCTCCACCATCGCCACCTCCGCGGCGGTGAACTCTGCAGCTGCACCGGACACCGCAGCAACACCCTCCGCTGCGGTTGCCGGGGCATCAGACCAAGCGCGGCTTCCCGCCGAGGCTCTGCCCGCCGGGGTGTCGGCCGCGGTGCCCGGTGCGCTGTCCACCTCCCAGCCCGACGACTTCGGGCGCGACGCCCAAGCTGTCGCGGACCGTCTCGCGCTCGACGCCCGCGGTACCGGCTGCACCACATCACCCGACGACACGGTTTCGCCCGAGCGCTGTTCGTCGGTCACGACCGCCGCCGTCAAGGCGCCTCCGCGCGCCGCCGGCGATGCCAGCGCCGGGTTCTACCGGGCCGAAGGGGCGGTCTCGGTCGGCCAGATGCAGTCCAAGGACTACGCCTGCACCGCCACCGTCGTCACCTCGAACAGCGGCAACGTCGCCGTCACCGCCGCCCACTGCGTCTACCACCCCAAGACTGGGCCGATGGCCCGCTACTTCTCCACCTACGGCCAGGACTTCGACGCGTTCATCCCCGGCCGCGCCGGCGACGACGCCCCCTACGGCAGCTGGCCGATCACCGCCGCCTGGGTCGACTCACGCTGGCGCGAGTCCGGTGACCCCGCCTACGACGTCGCATTCATTCAGCTGGCCCGCCAAAACGGACGCAGCTTCCAAGACGTCGTCGGCTCCCAAGGCATCTCGTTCACCCCGCCCCCGGCCGGGACCGCGGTCACCGCACTCGGCTACCCCGCCGAGCCCCCATTCGACGGACGCAGCCTGCGGCGCTGCTCGACCCGCGCGATCGCCGTCGCCCCCACCGTCAACAACGCGCTGACCATGCCGTGCGCGATGACCCCCGGCTTCTCCGGCGGGCCCTGGATGACCGGATTCAACCCCGCGACCGGGGCCGGCACAGTCGTCGCCGTCACCAGCTCCCACGAGGAGAACGGCCCCGCGTGGTACGCGGTCCCGATCGGCGAGTTCGGCTACAGCCTCTACCAGTCAGCCGACCACTAGAGCCCCGCGCAGGCGAGGCGCCGCGGCCGGCCCCCGGTGACGGTCGGTCGCGGCAGCCAGGCCGGGTCGGGTCCTCAACGGGCGCGGCGAGAGCCGCCGTACTTGCGGGGACGCACCGCCTCCGACGGCACCAGCTGCTCCACCAGCTCCAGCCCCACGCTCGGGTCACGGTCGACGTACGGCACCGAGAACGACACCACCGCCAGCCACTCCCCCGTGCCCTGGCGCACCCACCGGTGCAACACCCCCGGCACCTCCCCCGACGCATCCACCACCAACCGCGTGTCCGCCGGCCGGCGGGGTGGAAAGTTGCGCTGCCGGTACAGGAACTCCAGCTTCACCCACACCTCCCGCCGCACCCCACACCTCACCCACACCCGCAACTCACGCTCGAACATTTGTTCGCATCGTAGAGGTGCAAGGCCTGCCGGCGCGTCGCCCTGTCGGCGGCACCAGCCACCGACACACTGCGATGCCGGCCGCCGGCCTGTGGCCGGTCCGCAATCGGTTCTCGGCCCGCGCGGCCTTGAGCGCACCCCGCACGAACACCCCGGCGACACCCGACCCCACCGGTCGACGGTCAGGGATAGATGGCGTGGGCGGCGAGCTCGTCGAGGCCCGCGCGGACGTCGTCGACGTCCACCCGCCCATCGGCAGTCAGGCCGGGGATCATCATCACCGGCGCCCCGGCCACCGACAGCCAGAACTCCTGACGGCCCCACACCTGCAGCGCCGCCATCATCGCCGCGGTCGCCGCCGCCCACGCCGCCCCGACCGACGGCGCGGTCCCCCCGTCCAGCCACTCGAGGTTCTCCACGCCCGACGCGAGCACCCCCACCGACCACCGCGCACCTCTGCCTGCGCTGTCTCCTGCTGTCCCCGTGATGTCGTCCATGGCCGCATCCTCACCTCGTTCGACGTTGCGACGGTGATGGCCGGGCCGGGTTGTCCACAACCCGGCCCAGCCATCCACACCCCGCCCATCAGCCCTTGACCACCCCGCCCCGGATCACTCGCCGCCGTCGGCATCCTCGGTGTCCAGGGTGGCGCCCGCGTCGAGCATCTGCGCAGCCTGCCGCCACCCCCGCAACATCGACCGATATGCAGCGGTGTCACACACCTCCCACGTCACCGGACCCGCCTGAATCCGCAACAACGCCGGACGCGTCGTCCCCGCCACGGCGTCCTGCCACCCGGTGACCACGCGCGGGACCCCGGCCATCCGCGCCATCGCCCCCACCGTCGACGGCCCGACCGGCATCGGACGCTTCCCCACCGCGCTCATCGGCAGACCCCGAGCCAGCAGCGCCGCGTTCGCCCAGCCGTCCGCGATCGCGTGCGCGGTGATCGCGGTCCGCAGGTAGATCAGGATCGTGCCCAGGGACAGGCCGAGCTGCATCTCGTGGGTGCCCACGTGGGACATGTCCAGCCGGATCGGGACCGCCCCGGCCACCCGGACGAGGACACCCATCACCGCACACGCCCCCACCGGCGCCTCGACCGTCTGCGGGACGTCCGCGGGCAGGGTGCCGTCCGCGTCGGCACGGCGGCGGCCCTTCCGCGCGCCCCCAGCGGCACGCCCGGTGGTGGTGTCGGGGGTGTTGGTGGTGGTCATGGCGGCCTCCCGGCATCGAAGAGAACCAGGCCTGGTGGCCCTGTCCCCTTGGGGTGGCGGGGCGCTGTGTTCCCCGCCGCCGTAAGGCGCACCCGCACGGCCGTCGAGGCTCACGGTCCACGGGCAGACCGAAGGTCTGTCGCGCAGCGACGCGGAGCGCAGCGCAGCGCCCTTGACCGTGAGTGAGGCCGTGCCAGCCAAAGGGCCATCAGGCCCGCCGCCGCCAGGCGGCACCACCATCAGTTCGCCGTCTTCTCGCTCCAGCTGCTGTACATAACAGTGGCGAGCCTCGACCGACGGCGACGGTTCCGGTCTCACTACGGTCTCGCGTCGCTACACAGCCGATGGTTCCTCGATCGTCTCAGTTATCAGCGTTCCGTCCGCGAAGGGCTCGTACTACTGAGCGACATCATCCATGGGGCCGAAACCGTCATGATCAACGAAGGACGCCCAGCTTGCCCCAGAGCTTCTCCCCTCGACGGATACGCTCCGTCGCCCTTTCACCGCCGAGTTCGTGCAGCTTCGCTAGCAGCGCGTGCATCAGAGACATTCCTGCGCTCAGCGATTGGAAGTACGCGATTCCCTCGGACGGAACGATCAAGGCGTGGTCAGCCCGATCCGCGAGCGGGGAGAAACGCGAATCGACGACGACCGCCGTCTCGATCTTCTGCTCGCGGGCCCACTCGACGGCGTCGAGGATCTGGCGAACGGGCTGCCAGAAGTTGACCGCAACCAGCATGTCTCCCGGGTCGAGTTGCGACAGCGCCACCACCAGCCGCGCGCCGTCATGGGCCTCGCACCTCACGTCGTAACCCATGTACGAGGCGTGGTGCGCAAGAACCCTGGCCAGCAGTCCGTAGGTGCCGCCACCGATCACAAGCGTCTTGGGTGCGCGCGCGATGAGCTCCGCGATCTTGTCGAACTCCCCCGGATCGACCGAGTCGAGAGTCGCGTGGAGGTTCTCGATGTCGCGCTGAACGGCCGATCTGAAGACGGAGCTGCCCTGACGATCGGCGGGGTTCTGTTCGGCGTCGGTCTGCAGCAGGCTCGCCAGGTAGCGGTGCCGGAAGTTGAGTTGGAAGTCGCTCCAGCCCTTGAACCCGAGCCGCTGAGCGAACCGGATCACCGTTGCAGCGTTGACGTCGCACTTCTCGGCGAACTCCGCGACCGAGCCGAAGGCACCGAGCCGTGGGTTCGACGCGAGCGAGTGCGCGACCGTGCGTCCCTTCGGGGTGAGCCGTGCGTCCTCGACCAGCGAGGTCAGCCAGTCCGGCTCGGAGTCGTTCAGGGACGCCGCCGGCACCGCGGTCGAGCCGCCGGGCGCATCGTCTGCTGCAGCGCTGGCCGATTGAGTCACGCGCTGCAGCGTAGGGCGGGGCGGGACCCGGTGCAACGTTCGCTGCAGAACGGCATGGACTGCAACGCTTCGCCTGACCTTCTCGTCGACGGGACGAATCGTCGTCGAGATCCCACGCGCAGCTGCATGCCGGCTGCGCACTGTTACTGCAGTTCAGCGGCTCTGATGCACGCACGGTCGGCGCCGCACCGACTGTGTGGGCCGGCGCCGCGGGCGTCGCACCGATCTGCGGCACCGCTCTGGATTTCGGTGCCCGCACAGCCACTCGGAGCATTGACACGACCCTCCGTGTAAGCAACAGTCGTTGCATTGCACCGCCACTGCAACATCCACTGCACGATCTGGAGCTGGTCGTCGGAGGACCGCCGTTGGTCACGGCGCGGTCGTACGACGCGTGCTTCCTGCGGGGATGGACACCGACGGAAGCAGGGAGACCTCTCGATGGCGATGAAGTTCGGCCTGGCCTGCGTCAGCTTTCAGAAACACCCTGACGACGAGCGCTCCTTCGAGCAGATCTACGACGACCTCCTCGACTTGGCGGTCCTCGCCGAACAGGTCGGCTTCGACTCGTTCTGGCTCTCCGAACACCACGGCGTGCCCGACGGCTGGCTCCCGTCGCTGATGCCCGTCGCCGCGGCGATTGCGGCCCGCACCACCAGCCTGCGCATCGGCACCGGCATCGCGGTGGCGCCGTTCTACGACCCCATCAGGCTCGCCGAGGACGCCGCGGTGCTCGACATCCTCTCGAAGGGGCGATTCGACCTCGGTCTCGCGGTCGGCTACCGCCAGGAGGAGTTCGAGACATTCGGCGTAAAGCGCTCCGAACGCGGCGGCCGCCTCGACGAGATCGTCGAGATCCTCCGGGCCGCCTGGCGCGGGCCGGTCGACCACCACGGCAAGTACTACTCCTACGACGGAGTGGACGTGACGCCGAAACCCGGCTCGAAAACGGTCCCCATCTACCTGGGCGGCATCGCAGAAGAGGCCGTCATGCGCGCCGCCCGCGGCGCCGACGGGTTTCTGTCCAGCGGCACAAGCGACTTCGAGACCCTCGCCGAGCGCATCGACAAGGTCCGTGCCGCCGGGGCGAGGGACGACCTCGACGTCTGCGTCACGAAGTACTGCTTCGTCGACCGCGACGGCGACGCATGGGGCAAGTACAAGAAGAGCTACGACTACATCCATCGGCTGTACGTGGCGCTGACGTCCGGAGAGCTCGAGGGGCTCTACTCCGCGTCCTCCGACGACGCCGCGATCAGGGAGAGCCTGCAACAGGAGGCCGCGATCCTCGGCACACCCGCAGAGGTCTACGAGCAGATCCGCCGCATGCAGGACCGCATCGGCGACTTCCACTTCCACCCGCGCATGTGGCTTCCCGGGATCGGGCGCAAGGAGGCCGAGACCGCCATTCGGACGTTCGGCGACGACGTCATCAGCCGGTTCCGGTGAACACCCACCCCAGAGAGCAGGAGGCACGACCGTGACCAGCCCTGACCCGCAGCCGCCGCTCCCGGGCGCGGCGATGACGGTGTGCGGCCCGATCGATGCTGCCGACCTCGGGCAGACGCTCATGCACGAACACCTGTACGCCGACTTCGGCGCACTCGCCTTCGACGACCAGCGCGTGCTCGGCGATGAACTGCTGACGACCAGCGACCTCGCGGAGGCACGCTGGGACCCATCCGCGTTCGTCAGCAACCGCCGCTTCACCGACATCGCCCTGGTCGCCGAGGAGCTCGGCCCGCTCGTCGCCGCCGGCGGGCGCACCGTCGTCGACTGCACCCCCCGCCCGTTCCGCAATCCCGCCGCCCTCGCAGAGATTTCTCAGCGCGCAGGTGTCCATGTCGTGATGGGCGCCGGGTACTACATCCAGCGCCACCACCCCGACGGCCTGGCCGACCGCAGCGCGGAGTCCATTGCCGACGAGATGATCGCCGACTACGCCGACGGCGCCGACGGCTCGGGGATCCGTCCCGGCATCATCGGGGAGATCGGGACCAGCGCGACCGTCTCCGACACCGAGCGGCGCGTACTCATGGCTTCCGCGTGGGCGCAGAAGGAGACAGGACTGACGCTGTCGATCCACCTGCAGCCGTGGGCGAAGCAAGGACACTCGGTACTCGACCTCCTACTCGCGGAGGGCGCGGACCCCACCCGAATCCTCCTCAACCACGTCAGCATGGACTTCGACGACGAGACCTACCAACTGTCCCTACTGGACCGGGGGCCCACACTGGGCTTCGACCTCTTCGGCTACGACCATTCGATGCACAGCCACGGGAAGTACCCCCCGTCCGACCACGACCTCGCAATGGCCGTCGTCCGGCTGGGAAAGATGGGCTTCACCGACCGCGTCATCCTCTCCCACGACATTGCTGTGCTGACACGGCTGCGCAAGTTCGGCGGGTGGGGATTCGCACACGTCCACGAGCACATCGTCCCATTACTGCTCCACGACGGACTGACCGAGCGCGACGTCGAAATAATGCTCACCGACAACCCGCAGCGCCTTCTCACGGTTCGCAGCGACGTCCGGGCAACCGTTCCTCAGCAAGCGTAGTAGCCGGGGCCGAGTCCCACTCGGTGGCAAGTGCACGACACGCACCCGGTCGACCGGAAGAGACAACACCCGAGAACGCAGTGCCGCGATGAGAGGGAGTCGTCCTGATGAATTCGAGCAGATCCAGCGAGAAGCGGTCGAGCAGAACCGCGATCGTGGTCGGGGCCGGCATCGGTAACGCGGTCGAGTGGTTCGACTTCGCCGTGTACGGCCTGATGGCCGTGACGATGGCGAAGCTGTTCTTCCCGTCCACCAGCGAGGCCTCGTCACTTCTCACGACGTTCGCGGTCTTCGGCATCGCGTTCTTCCTCCGTCCGCTCGGTGGCGTGGTCTTCGGAATCATCGGTGACCGCATCGGGCGGCGCGCCACGCTGTCGATCGCGATCCTGATCATGTGTGGCTGCACTGCACTGATCGGCGTGCTCCCGACCCACGCGACTGCTGGAGTCGTCGCCTCGATCCTGCTCGTGGCGTGCCGGCTCGGTCAGGGATTCGCCGCCGGCGGCGAGTTCGCGGGCGCCGCCGCGTTCCTCGTGGAGCACGCCCCCCGCAAGAAGCGGGGACTGTTCTCCAGTTTCCTCGTGGTCAGCACATCAGTGGGACTGCTGCTCGCTCTCGGTGTCGTGACGGTTGTCTCCGTCTGGACCGGGCCTGCATTCGAGCAATGGGGCTGGCGACTGCCGTTCCTGCTCGCACTCCCCCTCGGCCTGATCGGCCTGTTCATCCGGCTCCGACTCGAGGACACTCCTGCCTTCCAGGAACTTCAGGAGAACAACGACATCGAGACCAGGCCGCTTCGGACATGTTTCTCCGAACACGGCCGCGTGATGCTCGCGGTCTTCCTCGGCGTGATCCCGACCGCTGTCGGCTTCTACATCCTGTTCACCTATCTCCCGACCTACATCCAACAGACGACTCAGCTCGGCCGAACAGTCGCCCTGATCACCAACTCCGTCGCCGTCGTCGTCTGCGCCCTCTGCCTACCCCTCTTCGGATCGTTGTCGGACAGGATCGGACGTCGACGGGTGCTGCAGATCGGCGCCGCCGGATTCGTGGTGATGCCGGTGCCGGCACTCATGCTGGCCAGCAGCGGCAGCATTTCCGGCGCGGTTGTCGGCCAGATTCTACTCGCACTGCCGATGGCCGCGTCGGCGTCGATGACGGCAGCGATTCTCGTCGAAAACTTCCCGCCCGCCGTCCGCTACACCGGAGGATCCGTCTTGTACAACGGGGCGCAGGTCATCTTCGGCGCCACCGCGCCGTACGTCGCGATCCTGATCACCGTTCAGACCGGCAGCACGACGGCACCCGGGTTTTACATCGCCGGGCTCTGTCTGATCTCCCTGATCGGGGTGACGTTGTTCCTGCGCGAGACCAGAACCACCGATCCCGCTCCGACGACCGCCTCGCCCGTCCCGGACCCGGCCTGATCGCGGTCGACACAGCGGCCCGCACACGCACCGCCCTGTCCTCACCCACCGGCAGCAACGAGACCCAGGAGACGCAATGCAGCCCGTCACGATCGGGGCCGTCCAGCTCGGCCCTTCTACCAAGGACAAGACCGAGACCGTCGCGCGGATGACCGCGCTCGCCGAGCGCGCTGCGGCCGCCGGGGTGAACGTCCTGTGCTTCCCGGAGCTTTCGCTCTCGCAGGGCTTCTTCGGGGGCCTCGACGAGGCGAACTTCGACGAGCAGTTCGACGACCTGCCATCGCCACTGATCGAGCCGCTGCTCGAGGTCGCGCGGTCGCACGAGATGGTCGTGATCCTCCCGTACGCGGAGCGGGCCGGCTACGAGTACTACAACTCGGCGCTCGTGTTCGACGCCGACGGCAGCGTCGTCGGTAAGTACCGGAAGACGCACATTTCCGCGTACTTTCCGGCCGACCGCCCCGGCGCCACCGGCAGCTACGAACGGCTGTACTTCAAGCCGAGCAGCGACGGTTTCCCGGTCTTCCAGACCCGCTACGGCAAGGTGGGCGTGCAGATCTGCTACGACCGCTTCTTCCCCGAGGGGTCGCGGGCGCTCGCGCTCAAGGGTGCCGAGATCGTGGCCTTTCCGGTCAACTACTCCACCTACGGCCTGGACTACCGCAAGGATGCGTTCTGCATCCTCACCCAGGCCCGGGCCTACGAGAACGGCTTCTTCGCCGTCCTGCCGAACAAGGCCGGCGTCGAAGGAGACCGTGAGAGCACCGGTTCATCGAAGATCATCTCGCCGATCGGCGGGAAGGTGATCGCCGAGGCGTCGGTCGACAAGGAGGAGCTGCTCGTCGCCGAGATCGACCTCGACACGGTGCGCGATGCCCGCCGCAAGGTTCCGTTCTGGCGCGACCGTCGCCCCGAGATGTACGGCGAGCTGGTCAACTGATTCGCCGCGGCGGAACGGGGTCCTCGGCACCCGTTCCGCCGCGCTCGGCTCATCGATACCTGGACATCGATCGACCGTTCGCTTCCGAGCTGTCTCACGAATCCTCGGAGACCCTGATGAACCCCCGGCTCAGACGACTCCTCGATGCCCTCGGCGACGTTCTCGTCCCCCCGGACCCGAGGCCCGAACGGCGATGTGCCGAGTGCGAGTCCGCCTACCTCGCGGGAGGCTGCCCGGGCGCAGGCGCGTGGGTTCCGCTCGCACCACGTTCCTGTACACACCGCAGCCCGCGCGGGACTCCGTCGGAAGAACGACCCACCAGACACTTCGGGGCGCAGGGCTGACCCCCTCGGGCTCCCCCGCCGACACGACCACGAAAGCAGAGACAATGCTGAACCCAAGTTTCCCGTGGTGGCTCGAGGAGGCGCTGTCGTCGGGCCCGGACGAAGCGCCGGCACCACCGTGCATCGGGCGTTCCGAAGCAGACGTCGTCATCGTGGGCGGCGGCTACTCGGGCCTGTGGACCGCGCTGGCGCTGCGTGAGCGCAACCCCGATCTCGACGTCGCCGTCCTGGAACGGGACATCGTCGGAGCAGGTCCCAGCGGCCGGAACGGAGGCTTCCTCCACGGCTACTGGGAGCAGCTTCCCGGTCTGGTCGAGGCTTTCGGTAAGAGTGCTGCCCTCGAGCTGGCCTACGCCGGATCCGCAGCCCAGCAGGCCGTCGTCGAGTTCACGAAGACACGCGACGAGGACATCTGGGCGACGCAGGCGGGCATCATGATGGTCGCGACGTCGCAGGCACAGGAAGCCGCGCTGGATCGCGCGATCGACAACGCCGCCCGCCTCGGAGTGCCCGACCAGGTCGAGGCACTGACACACGACGACGTGGCCGCCCGCTGCGCAAGCTCGGCCTTCGGCCGCGGCGTCCTGTTCCGCGAAGCCGGCACCGTCCAGCCCGCACGACTCGCGCGGGCATTGCGGCGTGCCGTCGTCGACGCGGGTGTGCGGCTCCACGAGGGCACCAGGGTCATCGACGTCGTCGAGGGCTCATCGAACCGGATCGTCACCGAGCTGGGAGAGATCCGGTGCCGCGAGGTCGTCCTCGCCACCAACTCGGCGCTGACGACCGACCCGGTCGGCCGTCGATCCATGGTCAACCTGAGCAGCTACATGTGCGTCACCGAGCCGATCCCCGACCGCCTCGCGGAGCTCGGATGGACCGGCGGCGAGGGGATCCGGGATGCCCGGATGTTCCTGCACTACTTCCGCGCCACACACGACGGTCGCATCGCATTCGGCGCCGGATCGGGACCCATCGGCTTCCGGGGCGGAAACGCGGACAAGATGTCCTACGACCAGGCGACCGTCGCGAGGATGTGCAACGACTTCCGAGAGCTGTTCCCCGCGCTTCGGGACGTCGAACTGACGCACGCGTGGGGCGGGCCGATCGACATGGCCTCCGACCATGCCCCGATCGTCCACACCAAGCCCGGCACGCGAATCCACTACGCGATGGGCCTGTCCGGCCACGGGGTGAACCCGTCATGGATCGTCGGCCAGGTTCTGGCGTCCCTCGCGACCGGCAGGTCCGACGAGTGGACGTCGCTGCCGCTCTGCCGGGCGTCGGCGCCCCCGCTGCCGCCCGAACCGCTGCGCTACCTCGGTGGGCGCGCGGTCCGCACCGCCATCATGCGCATCGAGAGCAGCGCCGACTCGGGTACACGACCACCGCTGTGGGCACGGATCGGAGCCGACCTCCCACGCAAGCTCGGCGTGAGGGTCGGAACCCGCAGGTGAGCACTCCCCGAGCGACCACGACCACGACGGTTCCGACGAACAGGAGGCAGGACGTGCCGGCTGCGATTCGGCTGAGCAGACGCGAGGTGGAGGGCGATCTCGCACCCGCCGGGCGCCGACCCGGCGCCGACACCGGCGACCCCCAGGTGAGGTCGCGCCCGGTCACGAGCGGCGGACCTGAGCGGATCGGGGTCTGGGAGTGCGCACCAGGTGGATGGGCGGTGGAGAACCGCCTCGACACCGAGACCTGCGTCATCCTGTCCGGCCGGGCCCGCATCACCGACCGCGACGGCGGTCGGACCTTCGAGATCTCGGCCGGAGACCTGCTCGTGCTGCCGGCAGGCTGGAGCGGACGCTGGGACGTCGTCGAAACCGTGCGGAAGGTATTCGTGACGTGCTGAGCACCGAACCACCTGCGCAGCACCACGGCACGAACGACCTGCATCACTGGATCGGCGGCCGCAAGGTTCGAGGAACATCCGGCCGCTACGGCGACGTCACGGACCCCGCCACCGGCCGGGTCAGCGCCCGCGTGCCGCTGGCCTCAGCCGAGGAGGCTGCAGCCGCGATCACCGTCGCCGGCGCCGCGTTCACGATGTGGCGCAACACTTCGCTCGCCCGGCGCACCCGCATCCTGTTCCGGTTCCGGGAGTTGCTCGACGCCCGTGCCGGAGACCTCGCCGAGATCATCACCGCCGAACACGGAAAGGTCCTCTCCGACGCGGCGGGCGAGGTCGCTCGCGGCCAGGAAGTCGTGGAGTTCTCGTGCGGGGCGCCCCACCTGCTCAAAGGGTCGGCCACGATGAACGCCTCCACCGGCGTCGACGTGTCGTCGATCCGTCAGCCACTCGGCGTCTGCGCGATCGTCAGCCCCTTCAACTTCCCCGCCATGGTGCCGATGTGGTTCTTCCCCATCGCGATCGCCGCCGGGAACACGGTCGTGCTGAAGCCCTCGGAGAAGGTGCCGACGGCCGCGCTGTGGATCGCGGAACTCTGGCAGGAGGCCGGACTACCCGACGGCGTGTTCAACGTCCTGAATGGAGATGCGACCGCGGTCGACGCGCTGCTCACGAGCCCCGATGTCCGATCCGTGTCCTTCGTGGGCTCGACTCCGGTCGCCCGGCACCTCTACGAGGCCGGTGCCGCGCAGGGTAAGCGGGTGCAGGCGCTCGGCGGGGCCAAGAACCACATGGTGGTCCTCCCGGACGCGGACCTGGACCTCGCTGCGGACCAGGCCGTCAACGCCGCGTTCGGCTCGGCAGGCGAGCGTTGCATGGCGGTCTCGGCGCTCGTCGCGGTCGGCGACATCGCCGATGCACTCGTCGGGCGCATCGCCGACCGCGCGAAGGTACTGGAGACGGGTGACGGACGCCGTTCCAACGACATGGGCCCCCTGGTCTCGAAGGCGGCGCAGAAGCGGGTCACCGCCTACATCGACGCCGGCGAGGCGGCCGGCGCCACCCTCGTCGTCGACGGCCGTCGCGCGAACTACGACGCGGACGGACCCGGCTTCTTCGTCGGCCCGACACTGTTCGACGACGTCACCAGAAACATGTCCATCTACACCGACGAGATCTTCGGCCCCGTGCTGTCGGTCGTCCGGGTGGCCACGCTCGACGACGCCATCGCGCTAATCAATTCGAGCCCGTACAGCAACGGCACCGCCCTCTTCACCAACGACGGTCGCGCTGCGCGACGCTTCCAGGACGAGGTCGAGGTCGGCATGATCGGCATCAACGTGCCCGTCCCGGTGCCGATGGCCTACTACTCCTTCGGAGGCTGGAAGTCCTCGCTGTTCGGCGACACCCACGCGCACGGGATGGACGGCTTTCACTTCTTCACGCGAGGCAAAGTCGTGACGACCCGGTGGCCGGAGCCAGCCACACGAGAAAGCATAAGCCTGCATTTCCCCACCAACTCCTGAGCGGGGTGTGCTGCGGCCGATCACTACCCACCCCGTCGGCGGGTCCCGTCGAGCAGGGGGTGTTGGCCCATCTGTCGGCAACGACGTGCGCTGTGCCCCCTCCTCCCACGGATAAATCGGAATCGCTTCGTCGGCTCCGTCGCCCTGACCATCGCGCAATTTCGAAGAGACGAGATCAGTATCGATAGGCTCTCCGGCAGACCGACTGAGCAGACTGCAGGGATTAGTCAGCACGTCACGCGCAACGCTGGCAGCAGCGGGCGGGTCGCCGTGGGCACCGGACGCACCTGCGGAGTTCCGTCGTCGGCGGAGGTGACGACCACCTCGACGTCGTAGGTACGCTTGATCGTCTCAGGGATGAACGTCTCCGCGGGTGTGCCTTGGACGAGCAGATGTCCGGCGTGCATGAACGCGACCTCGTCGCAGTAGCCGGCCGCGAGGTCGAGGTCGTGCACGGCGACGACGACGGTGAGCCCGGCCTCGTGGGCGAGCTGGTGGACGAGGTCCATGGCGTCGATGCGGTGGCGCAGGTCCAGCGCACTGGTCGGTTCGTCGAGCAGCAGGACCCGGGGGTCCTGGGCGATGGCTCGGGCGATGCCGACGCGTTGCTGCTGACCGCCGGAGAGCTCGTCGACGCGGCGGGCGGCGAGCGCGTCGAGGTCGAGCATCGTGAGGGCCCGGTCGACGTGGGCGTGGTCGATGGCGGTGGGGCGCATCCCCATGTGAGGGATGCGCCCGAGCAGGACCGCCTCGGCGACGGGCAGCGAGAACGCCCCGGCGGTGGCCTGCGGGACATGGGCGACGGCGCGGGCGAGGTCACGGCGGTGCAGCCCGGCCAGGTCGACGCCGTCGAGCTCGACGGCGCCGGCGGTGGGCTTCACGATCCGGCACAGCGCGCGCAGCAGCGTCGACTTGCCGCATCCGTTGGGCCCCAGCACTCCCAGCACCCGCCCGCCGCGGGCGACGAGGTCGACGTCGTGCACGACGGTCGTGCGCCCGTACCCGGCGCGCAGGCCGGTGACCTGCAGCGTCCCGCGTGGCTCGTCGCAACGGGTCACAGGAACGACCGCTTCCGGGCCAGCACCAGGTTAAGGAACAGCGGCGCCCCGAGGAACGACACGACGATTCCGACCGGGATGACGACGGGGGCGAACACGGTGCGCCCCACCGTGTCCGCGGCGAGCAGCAGCAGCGCACCGGACACGGCGGCGAACGGCACGAGGTAGCGGTGCCCGGCGCCGATGATCAGCCGGGCGATGTGCGGTCCGACGAGCCCGACGAACGCGATGACCCCGGTGAAGCTGACGACGACCGCGGCGAGCGCGACGGCGGTGATGCTGCCGACGATCCGCAGCCCGGTGACGTCGACGCCGAGGCCGCGGGCGGCGTCGTCACCGGCGAAGGCGACGGCGTCGAGGGCTCCGGCGCGGGCCATGACCAGCGGGAACGCGACGGCGGCGACGCACCCGACGACGGCGACCTGCGTCCAGTCGGCCTCGTTGACGCTGCCGAAGGTCCATCGCACGATCTGGGCGAGCTGCTGGTCGGTGGCGACGTACTGCAGAGCTGCGGTGACGGCGCTGAACAGGTAGTTCAGCGCCATGCCGACGAGGATCAGCGTCACGGCGGCGGCCCGGCGTATCCAGGACAGCCCGAGCAGCAGCGCCGCGCAGCCGGCCGACGCGATGAGTGCGCCGGCGACGACGAGCGGGTCGGTCCGCCCACCCGCCGAGGCGGCCCCGCCGAACAGGATGACGACGGACGCGCCGAACGCCGCGGCCGACGAGATGCCGAGAGTGAACGGGCTGACCATCGGATTGCGCAGCATCCCCTGCATGACGACGCCCGCGACAGAGAGCGCGGCGCCGCCGAGGACGGCGAGCACGACGCGCGGCAGCCGCAGCCCCCACACGACCGCCTGTACCCGCTCGCCGTCGGGGGTGACGTCTGAGCCGAGGATGCGGGCGCCGATGGCCCAGGCGGCGTCGGCGAACCCGACGCCGCTGGAGCCGAGCGCAACCGAGGCGACGACGAGCACCCCGAGGGCGACGACGGCGGCCAGTAGGACGAGCAGCCGCCACCGGCCGGCGGGCCGGGGCGCCGCCGCCCCCGTCACGGTGGTTCCCGGCGCCGCGGTCACCGGGTGGCGAGGCGGTGGTAGGCGCCCGGGTCGGGCAGCGGCACGCCCTGGTAGGTCTCGATCCACTCGCGCATCACGGCGTCGGGGTCGATGTCGGTCATCTTCTCCGGGTGCAGCCATTTCGCGACGTAGAGCGAGCCGATGATCTTCGAGCAGGCGTTCATCGGGAACGAGCTGGTCACCTGGATCGCGTTGTCCCGTACCGCGGAGATCCGGTCCCAGCCGGGCCGGGCGAGCAGAGCGCGCCCGACGGTGGCGGGGTCGTCAGCGGAGGCGAGGGCGTATCCGCCGCCGGTGTTGCGGATGACGAGCTGCGGGTCGCGGGCGAGAACCGCCTCGGGCTCGATGTCGAACTGGTGCACCGAGCCGCGGGCGGCGCCGTCGGTACCGAACACGACGTCGCCGAAGATGTTCGTGCCGCCGCCGGAGACGATCATGTCGTGCCAACCGGAGCCGGGGATCGGTGAGCCGTAGTCCTTGTCGTTCTCCAGGTAGACCCGCTTGGGTGTGACCCCGGCGAGCCTCGTGGCGAGCAGGTCCTTGTAGCGGGTGTAGAAGGCGTTGAGCTGGGTCGCCTTGTCGCGGTGGTCGAAGATCTTCCCGATGAGGTCGACGTTGAACACGTGTTTGGCCTGGTCCCAGCCGGTGACGACGAGGGTCTTGATCCCGAAGGCGGCGAGCTTGGGTTCGGCGTCCTGCCAGGACCCGTTGCGCGGGAAGATCACGACCTCGGGCTTGAGTGCGGCGAGCTGTTCGTAGTTGGGCTCGGCCTGGCCCTTGCCGACGGTCGTCGAAGTGTCGCGGCCGGGCCAGTAGCCGGTGTAGTCGGCGCCGGCGGAGCCGCCGTCGAGGCCGAGGACGGTGTCGTAGGCGCCGACGGCGCGGATGAACTCGACGTTGAAGGTGTTGAACGCGACGACGCTGCGGACGGGGACCTGCAGCTCGACAGCGCGGCCCTGGTCGTCGATGACGGTCTCGGTCCGGCGCGGCGCGTCGGTCGCGGTGGTGGCGGCACTGCTACCCGAGCCGGGCGGGGCCGCGCTGCATGCGCCCGCGACGAGGGCGACGACGGCCGTGGCGAGGAGCAGCCGCAGTGCGCCGCGGCGGGCGGAGTGGGCTGGGTGGGTCATCGGCTCTCCTGGATGTGGTCGAGGATCATGCGACGGTGGCGATCGGTTCGGTCGCTTCTACTGATGAGGGGGCAGGTCGCGCAGTAGGAGGCCGCCGGAGTGCGATAGGCGAGGCAGCAGGATCGGCGCTGGACGACCAGCCAGGAGCGGTCCTCGACCGTCTGTATATCCACGTCGCAGAGGTGGTCGAGGTTGCGGCGACGCAGTAGGCGGAGGGCGAAGGCGGCAGCAAATGACGCGTCGGCAACCTGGTCGTCGGGTGTGGCGCACCAGGACATGACTCGAGTGCCGGTCGCGATGGCTGCCGCGATGTTCCCTGACAACGTCCGCGAGCTGATGCGGATCTGGGTTCGCAATCGGCTGGCGAGAACGCTCAGGTTGCGATCAATGAGGTCGGTCAGCATCGCCTCGTCGTCCGCCGCGATGTCGCCGACACCGGCGTAGGGGGGCTCGCTGAACGTGGCGGCTTCGATCACTCCGCCGTAGACCCTCAGCCGGACCGCGGACAGCGGTGCCCGAAGGATCTGGTCGTGCAAGCGTTGAGCGACTGCAGGGCTGGCTATCCAGCTCGCGCACTGGGACATCCACAACGAGGCCGCAACCGGCCGGTTCGAAGTTCCGCGCAGCGCCGCCACAGCGTCGACGAGATGATTCAAGGCCTCGGGATCGAGGTTGCTGCAGCGTGTCATTCCCGCCGTGTGGCCAGCGGACAGAAGAAAGCGCGGCCCGGGCCGACCGTCCACGATCAATGGTGACGGTGTTCGAGCAGTCAACGGCAACAGCGATGCGTCCCTCGTCATCTGAACTCCTACGGAAACCGAGTATCACCCAACTGTGCAGGTGCTCATATATTCATGATGACACTATTACTGTCAACAAGATTCTTTGCGCGGCTGCTCCCCCGCCGCCCCTGGGGAGGCCATGGTCGAGGCCTCACCCCATCACTGGCGAGTAGCCCGCTTCGTGGTGCCCTCGTCCCGCCATTCAACGAGGAACAAGAGATCGAAGCGGTTTGATCGCGGCTCCGTTAGCCGTCATCTGGTGCGCGCTGGTTGTATGAGCCTGGGAGTGACCAGCCGACCTTCTGTAACTGTGAGGATGCGGTCGGTGAGGCTGGCGACCGCCTCGACGTCGTGGCTCACGAACAGGATGGCAAGGCCTGACTCGTTACACAGGCGATCGAGGAGGTCGATCACGACCTGGCGGCTCTGAGGGTCGAGCGAGGCAGTCACCTCGTCGCAGATCAATAGCCGGGGGCGGGCGGCGAGCGCGCGGGCGACCGCGACGCGTTGCTGCTGGCCGCCGGAGAGCCGGTCGGTGCGGCGGTCGAGCAGTTCGACACCGAGCCCGACGCGGTGCAGCAGATCGGCGGGCTCCTCGGCGGTGCCGAAGATCCGGACGGGTGCACGGAGCTCCTCACCGACGGTGCGCCGGGGATTGAGCGAGCGGGCCGGGTTCTGGAAGACGAACTGAATCGCGCCGCGCTGGGCCCGGCTGCGGGAGGCCGCGCGGCGGGCGAGCGCAGTTCCGTCAAGAGTGACGGTGCCGCGCGACGGCGCATGCAGGCCGACGAGGCAGCGTGCGATCGTTGACTTACCGGAGCCGGAGCGGCCGACGACGCCGAGGCACTCGCCGGCGCAGACGCTGAGGTCGACGTCCGCGATGACCTGCGTCTGGCCGTACCCGGCCGCGAGTTCGTGGACAGTGAGAAGAGGCGCGGCGGAGGGCCGCGCGCTCCGCCGCGCCTCTTGGACCACCGCCGGACCAGTCCTCGGCGCGGCCGGGAGGACGGAGATGATGCGGCCGGCATCGAGGACGGCAACGTCGTCGACCAGATCGAGAACGATAGGCAGGGCGTGAGTCACGATGATCAGGCTGATCCCGCGTGCGCGCAGATTGCGCAGGAGGTCGAGGACGCCGGTGACGGCGGCGGGGTCGAGGCCGGTGGTGGGCTCATCGAGGACGAGGACTGCGGGATCGCCGACGAGCGCGAGCGCGACAAGGACGCGTTGCTGCTGACCGCCGGAGAGCTCGTGCGGGTAGCGGCGCATGAATTCGCGGTCGGCCGGCAGCCCCACTCCTGACAGGGCTGCGCGGACGGCGGCCGCGTCGGCGGGACGGCGGTGGGCGCGCAGCACGTCGCGCAGCTGGGCCGAGATCCGCAGGCTGGGGTTCAGAGCTAGTGCGGGGTCTTGGGGAACCCAGCCGAGGACGCGGCCGGGACCTCCGCCTGGTCGTCGAAGCTGGACGTCGCCGGTGGCGACGAGGCCCGGACCAAGCGAGTTCGCGATCGCGCGGGCAAGGGTGCTCTTGCCGGCGCCGGAGGCCCCGACGACGGCGAGTCCGTGACCTGCGCACAGCGCCAGGTCGGCGCCTTCGAGCAAGAGCCGTCCTTCTGCACCCCGGACGGTCAGTCCGTTGACCTCGACGACCGTGTCATCCTCACCCATCCTGCCGTTCAGCGTTCCCGTCCCGGAGCGCGCGAGGCGGGCGACGGCGGGCACCGCCCGGCTGTCGCGGGTGTCGACCAGCAGGTTCACCGACACGACGAGCGCGACGATCATCAGCGCCGGCGCCAGCACGGCCCAAGGCTGCAACGTGATCCCCGACTGGTTGGTCGCGACGGCGAGGGCCCAGTCCGGGACGTCCGGGGGAAGACCGAGCCCCAGGTAGCCGCCGACCGTGACCACCGACAGCGTCGCGGTCAGCCGCATCCCGGCGTCGGCGAGGACGACCGGCCCGATGTTGGGCACGACCTCGCGCCACGCGATGCGCCGCCACGGCTCAGCCCGCGCGACGGCCGCCTCGACGTAGCCGGCGCTCGCCTCCTCGACGGTCGCCGTGCGCACGAGCCGGACCACCCACGGAAGAGTCGCGAGCGCGCCGGCGACGAGCAGCGCGGGGGCGCCGCGGCCGGCGACGGTGGCCAGCACCGCGAGCAGCAGGAACCACGGCAGCACGACCAGGACGTCGACGGGTCGCATGACCCAGCCGTCGGCCCGGCGGCGCAGGCCCGCGAGTAGACCCAGCGGAAGGGCGACGGCGTAGGCGCAGGTCAGGGCGGCCGCGGTGATCAGCAGCAGCCGCCAGCCACCGTGCAGCAACCGGGACAGGACGTCGCGACCAAGCTTGTCGGTGCCCAGCAGGTGCTCGGCCGAGGCACCGGTGAACGGCCGGCCGACGGTCTCGCCCGGCGGCCACGGCGCCACGAACGGCCCGATCACGACGACGAGCAGCACGAGGACCGCGACGACCGCGGGAACGAGCCGGGTCCTCATCGTCGTCCCGTCAGGACGGCGCGGCGGGCGACCGGGCTGAGCAGCAACGCGAGCAGGTCGGCCGCCAGGTACACCGCGATCCCGAAGCCCGCGATGAGGATCGCGGCCGCCGCGACGATCGGGAAGTCGCGCTGGGAGATCGCGCCGATCAGCTCCTGCGCGAGCCCGGGGTAGGCGAACACCGTCTCGACCACGGCCACACCGCCGACCAGCCCGGCGACCGAGCCGGCCATCGGCTGCAGCGCGGCCGCGACCGCCGACGGCGCGATGTGCCGCGACACCAGCCGGACGCCCCCGACGCCGTGGCTGCGCGCCGTCCGCACGAACTCGCCGGCCGCCAGCTCGGCGGCACGGGCGCGGATGATCCGGATCGGGTGCGGGGCGAGCGCCGCGACCAGGCAGACGACGGGCAGCACCAGGACCGCGGGCCGGCGCAACGGGCTCGTCCCGACCGGCACCAGCGACACCGCGGGCAGCAGCCGCCACCCCAGCGCGACGACGGCGATGAGCACGACCCCGACGACGAACGTCGGTACCGCCTCGATCGCGACGGCGGCGGTGCTGAGCCCACGGTCGGCCCGGCCGCCGACCCGCATGCCCGCCCACAACCCGAGCACGACGGCGACCGGCAGCATGACGACGACCGTCACCAGGGCGAGGACCAGGCTGTTGTCGATCCGGCTCGCCAGTACGTCGCCGACCGGCCGTCCCGAGAGCAGCGACGTGCCGAGGTCACCGGACAGCAGCCCGCCGACCCAGGACAGGAAACGTTCGCCCGCGGGCCGATCGAGGCCGAGCTCGTGACGCAGCGCGGCCAGCTGCTCCGGCGGGATCGCCCCCGACGCCCCGCCGCGGTTGAGTACCGTCACCGCCGCGTCGCCGGGCAGCAGCTCGAACAGCACGAACACCAGGCAGGTGACGACCGCGAGCACGAGCACGGCCCCGGTCACACGACTCACTATGTAGCGGGTCACCGCGACTGCCCCGTCATCTCGGCTGCCCAGTCGCCGGAGGCCTGCCCCGTCATCGGATCGTCCCGAAAGTCTGCGCAGTCATCGGGTCACGCCGATAGCCAGGCGCTGCGGTAGTTCGCCCAGTCGTCGGACCCGAGGGTGAAGCGCGGCACGCCCTGCACGGTGGACCGGACGGCGGCGGGCTGCTTGACGAAGTTGTGCACGATCAGCCCGCCCTCGTCGTAGAGCTCCTTCTGCAGGTCGGCATAGAGCCCGGCCCGCGTCTGCCGGTCGAGCGTCCCACGCGCCTGGTAGAAGCGGGCGTCCCACGCCGGGCGCCGCCAGCCGGAGTTGCCCGGGGCGTCGGAGGTCATGGTCTGGCCGTAGTAGTAGTCGAGGCTGTAGTTCCACCAGTTGTTGTGCGTCAACGGCTTCTGCCCCGACACCTGCGCGGCGTAGTTCGCGGCAGGCACCGTCTCCAGGTTGACGGTAATGCCCGCCGCCTTGGCCTGCTGCGCGAACAACGTCGCCGAGTCGAGCTGGCCGGGGGACGAGTCGGCCGTGGTCAGGGTGACGACGAGGTTCTCGTGCCCGGCCTGGCGCAGCAGGTCGCGGGCGCGCTGCGGGTCGTAGGTCCGCTGCGGCAGGTCTGCCGCGTAGAAGGGGGCACCGAGGCCGTAGAGGTCGTTGCCCAGCTCGGCGAACCCGAGGTAGACGGTGTCCGCCATGGCCTGCCTGTCGACCGCCAGCCGCATCGCCTGCCGGACACGGACATCGTCGAACGGGGCGACGTCGGCGCGCATCTGCAGCGCGGCCATCGTGCCGAACTCGGCGTCGACCAGGGAGACGCCGGGCTCGGTCCGCAGCGTCGAGGCGCGCACGGCCGGCACCTGGTCGATCATGTCGACCTCGCCGGACAGGAACGCGTTGACCCGCGCCTCGGGCTCGGCGATCTGGACGATCTCGACCTCGTCGAGGTACGGCAGCCCCGCCTCCCAGTAGCGCGGGTTGCGCACCAGCAGCGACCGGTCGCCGGGCGACCAGCTCTTCAGCATGTACGGGCCGGTCCCCACCGGCAGGGTCGTCGCGTCGAAGACGTCGGACCCGTCCTTGACGACGTAGACGTACCAGCCTGCGAGGACCGAGCCCAGGTCGGCGAGCGGCTGCTTCAGGCCGACGACGACGGTGCGGTCGTCCTCGGCGCGGGTGCGGGCGAGGTCGACCATCGACAGGTCGGCCGACGACGGCTTGGCCGGGTCGAGCATCCGCCGGATGCTGTAGAGGACGTCGCGCGAGGTGAGCGGGGTGCCGTCGCTGAACAGCACGCCGGCGCGCAGCCGCACCCGCCACTCGGTGCCGTCGGCGTCGGGCTCCAGCGCCTCCGCCAGCCGGTAGCGCAGCGTCAGGTCGTTGTTGTAGGAGACGAGACGGTCCCAGACGTTCTTGCCCAGCGCCCCGCTTGCCGCCGATCCCGCGACGTGAGGATCGAGCTTGTCGGCCGACGGCGACTGGCCCGCCAGCGCCACGCGCAGCCTGCCGCCGGCTCGAGGCGGCCCGGATACAGACGTCTCGATGCCCGACGGTGACCCGCCGCAGGCTGCAAGGATGCCCAAACCTGCTGCTCCGACGGATCCGAGCAAGAACGCTCGTCGCGACACAACCGACCGTCGCACCTCTCGACCACCCCTCCACACCCGGCAAAGTCTGACTTGAACAGTCCGTCAGGTAAAGACTCACAGTCCATACCGGCCTCCGACACAGAACTCGCTCCGCCCGGTCGCGCAACAGTCGTCGCATCCGTGCGCTTCACTGTCGAACTGTCTACGTATTCAGCTTTTCACATCGGAAGCGATTCGCCTAGCCCTGCCTTGCAGATGACGGTCACAACGACCGTCCTGCGATCCATCGCGGCGCTCAGGTCGCCCCCCTTGGCGCGCGGTCGAAGCCGGCGAGCGGTCGAAGCCGGCGAGCGGACTCGACCCCCGGTGGGATAACGCTCACGCCACCGGGACCTTAGACCGCCACTAGTAGTTCAGAACCGAAGTATTGCGATCGGCGACTATTCGTGTAGGTTGAGGTTGCTGGGCCGACCGACCTTCGGGCCACGCGAAAGGGGATGCGAGGTGCGCAAGCCGCCGGGCGTGCACCGCGCGTTGCCGGGTACGGGACGGACATGACGTGTCCACCCAGTGGCATGGCCGTGGACACGGCTGTCCGTCCCGTACTCCCACTAACACCACGAGGTCCGACTATTCAGGTCTCTCAACGAGTTCAACCACGTGCATCGAAGGCCGTGCGCTCATCATGTGAAGTCGCTCCGCGGCGTTCATGCCGACGGCGCCGTCGGATCCAACGGCCCCCGACCCACGCCCCCGGCAGCGATGGCGCAACGCTGGCTGCCGCCCAGGCCACACACCACGTACGTCACGCTCCACGGAGCGCGCGTCACGCTTCCGGCTGTTCGCGAACGGTGAACGCCTCGTTAAGGCCCGAGGCGTCATGCCGTAGCGGTCGCGAAACTCGCTGGTGAAATGTGACAAGGTCCGGTACCCCACCGCTTGTGAGACGCGGGCAGCATCCGAGTCTGTCTCGATGAGCATGGCACGAGCACGACTGAGACGCATGTTCCTGAAAAACAGGCATGGCGGCTTGCCCGTCACATCCTGGAAAAGGTCCGCGAGCGCCGATGGGTGCATGAGAACATGCTCGGCGAGATCGTCCACACTCAGTAGCTGACCGATGTGCTCTTGGACGTAGGCGATCACCGCACTGACAGGATTGCTGGCGCTCTCGCTCGGCGGCGCTCTCGATCAGTCGAACACGCTGCTCTGCCACCAAAGTGCGATAGATGATCTCCCTCAGGTAGAGCGGAGCCAGGACGCGCCGATCAGTCCCGGTCGACAACGCGCGAAGAAGACGAAGGACCGGGTCCATCATGTCCCGATCCAGCGTAGCGGCGAAACTGCGCAGAGCGCCGCGCCGCAATGGCCCAGCTATGAAGGGGTGATCTGTCGCTCAACAAACATGTCGGAAAATATTTGCTCGACGAGGTCGTGCTCGTGCTCGAGTTCGAGGGATGATCCCGACCGAGAGCCAGAAAAGTCAGTGGCCGCAACATCGCGCGGCCTCGTCGACAATCACACGACAGCGACCCTGCATGATGATCCACAACCGCAGTTCGCGAGCCGCCGCCATATCCGAGTCGCGGGAGCATCGAGCCGGCAGATGGTCAGGCCGTCGGTCATCCCCTGCTCTCGGGCTCGGACCCTGAGCTCGGCGATCAAGTCGCCCGACGTGATGTGGGCTCGGCGGCATCCAGACGGTTAGTCAATTCCGGCCCTCATTGCAGCGGCCGCGGCCGACCCGGCGTCACGGTCAGCTCTGGCGGCCAGCGACCTGCTGGATGAATTGCGACTGGTTCAGCGCTTCTGCAAGAAGAGCGCGAACGCGCGGGCTCTCCGCGGTGTAGTAGATGTACGAACCGACTCGCCTGCTCTCGACCAAGCCGGCCAGCCGCAACTTGCCCAGATGTTGACTCACAGCCGCAGGTGCAGCGCCGACTACACCGGCAAGACACGCAACCGACGTCTCGCACTGCAGTAAAGCCCACAGGATCTTGATCCGAGTCGGATCCGCGAGAAGGCGCATTGACGCCACTGCTCGACGGACATCGTCCTCGGACGGCATCACGAAGTCTCGGACGCTGTCGTGCACGTGCGGAGTCTAGCGACACCAGACCAGTTGCGCCGCCAGATGTGACAGACACCCGACATGTCGACGTCTCCACACGGACCACCGCGATCACCTACGCTCGGACGTATTCTGAGGTCCGGCCTATCCCGTCCTAGAAACGACGGGAATGCACTATTGCGGCCGGAACAACCCGAACCCTGCGGCCCGTCTCCTCGTCATTTTCGAGGTGCGACGTCACCTCCCATTCGACCGCACCGTGACCCGAGATCTGTAAGCTCGCCTGCTGCTGAAAATCCACGAACAACAGAGACGTGGATGGATGCGTGACGATGTTGCCGATGCTGTTGAACAGATTGTTGCCGACGTAGTCGGGCCACCACAGCTCATTGCCGGTCCACCGCACGAAGCCTGGGGCACCTCCCCGGTGTGACGTGTCGGCCCCGCGCGCCGGATGCGCCGTGCCCAGGATGAAGGTGTGGGCTGCGGCGATCAAAGCGAGATGTTCGGGTGCGAGCCGGCGATGCCGCGAGTGGTCGCGGGCATCATTGCGGGAACCGCTCCACTGATGCGATCGGGGCACGATGTGACGAGGACAGTTCCCGAACGCCTGCTCTACCGCGATATCAATCCCGCCGGCGTCCGCATTGCTGATGACGCCGTTGATCCGCAGCCGACGCCGCCTCGCGAAGTCGACGAACAGCACGCCCAGAGCCTGACCATCGCGCAGGCTCTGTAGCGGGTCACCGTCGGCGGCGCCGCCGGCCAGCAGCAGGCCAGGCCCGGAGCCTGTGCAGAAGCCCCGCGGACCGGAGATCGGCGAGGTCCACAGCAGGCCACCCTGGTCTTCTCCTGTGATGAATGCCAACTCCTGATCAGCGAGAAATCGGCTCATGCCCTCGGTGATGTGTTGCGTGGTGAGCATGCCGGCGAGGCGGTCTGCCTCGGCGGTGACTCCGGCACGGTGTTGCGCCAGCCGTTCCCCGCCGTGAAAACCCTTGTCAGGCACGGACTGCACCCTGGCTCAGTCAGTCGGCGGACGGCGGGAAGAAGCCACACGACGGGGCGGCTTCGGTGACGGCACGATCGGTCGGAACACCGGCGGGTGCGCACACCTCGAGACGAACGCCGTCGGGATCGACGAAGAAGAAGCCCCCGGAGTCGAAGTCGCTGCTGTGCGGCACGATCTCGCCACCGTGGAGCATCTCGACCCCTAGATTCTGCACTCGGTCGCGAACGGCCTCGACCTCGGTCACCGACTCGACGTGGAACGCAAGATGGTGCAGACCGGGAGTGCCCGTCGAGAACGTCCCGCTGCTCTGCTCCCACAGTGTGATCGCGAGACGGTCGAGGAAGACGTCGGACCTCACATCCGGGTTGCCGAGGAAGGCGAAGCGGCGACCGTCCTCGGTTGACTCACCCAGCACCTCGAGACCGAACAGCTCGACGTAGAACCGCCGAGACCGATCGAGATCAGTGACGTTGATGCCGACGTGGCCGGTGCGAAGTGCCATGATGCCCTCCATTTGCGATGTACTAGGCTAACCGTCTTGAGGCACTATTGCAGGTTAGCTGTTGTCCGACAAGACGTTGCGGACCGCGTGAGGAGGACCATGCACTCGTTCGTGTTCCTGGCAGGTGACGTTGCTCTTGACTTCGTGAACACGGTGATGGTTCAGGAGCGAACGCTCGTCGACACGGTGTCGCAGCCCGCTGAGCTCGCGGCGTGGGTCGCAGAATCCAGTCTGGGCGCGGACTACGGTGTGCCCACCAGTGTCTCCCGGGCGGTGCACTCGCGGGCCGTCGAGCTTCGAGTGACGCTGAAAGCGGGCTTTGCGGCCTTGGCCTCCGGCGAGCCGATGTCCGACGATGCGCTCGCTCATCTGAACGCCGTCCTCGCCGACGATCCCGGGACGGAGCTCGTTCGTGACGACGCCGGCGCTCTCCGGCGTCGGCCGCGGATCGACTTGGGCAGGGACGCTAGCGCTCTGCCGTGGATTCTCGCGGATGCCGCGGCCCGGGTACTGGTCGATGGCCGGGCACAGCAGCTGCGGCGCTGCGCCAACCATGACACCTGCGTTCTGATGTTCCTTGACTCGTCCCGCAGCCGGAACCGACGCTGGTGCAGCATGGAGCTGTGCGGAAACCGCAACAAGGTAGCCGCTCACAGCGCCCGGGCACGGCAGAGTGTCGGCGATCCCCGCACGTCCTGAGCGACGGACGGCACCATCGACACGGGCGAGCGCATCACACCGGAAGGGCCGTCCGCGCCAGAAAGGCGTAAAGCTCTGCAGCGGTGCGTGGTCTGGCGTCCTGGCCCGCCTGGGCAAGCAGCCGTGCGACCGCTGGAGCCCACGCCGGCCCCAGCCGAGCCGACTCGAGCAGCGCCGCGTCGCTCAGCGCCTCCTCGGCCGAAGCAACATGAACCTTGCCTCGAGCGACGACCGCGACGTCGTCCGCCCACCGGTACGCGAGATCGACGTCGTGGGTCGACAATACCAGCGTCGTCCCGGCGGCGTGGAGATCGCCGAGGGTCAGCAGAAGTTCCTCGACGCCGGCCGGATCGAGGCCCGCAGTGGGCTCGTCCAGGACGAGCAGTCGAGGTCGCATGGCGATGGCCCCGGCGATCGCGGTCCGCTTCTTCTGGCCGAAGGAGAGCAGATGGGTGGGGCGATCGGCCAGATCGGCTATGCAGAGTGCCTTCAATGCCGCCTCCACCCGGGCGGCCACCTCGTTGCTCGGCAGCCCGAGGTTGACCGGCCCGAACGAGACGTCCTGGTAGACGCTGGCGGCGAACAGCTGGTCGTCTGGATCCTGGAGGACCAGCTGCACCTGGGTCCGAAGCGCGGTCAGCCCCTGGCGGTTGCGGCGTATCGGTTCCCCGTCGAGCAAGACCTGCCCGTCGGCCGGCGCCAAGGCCCCGACCAGGAGACGGAACAACGTCGTCTTACCGCCGCCGTTCGGACCGAGCACGGCCAGGCGATGCCCGACGCACAAGTCGAGATCCGCTCCATCGAGGACCGGGCGACCCTCCTCGTAGCTGAAACACACGCCGCGAGCAGCCAAGACTGGAACGCTCACACCATTACCACCCTCGCCATTAGTGTCACGGTCACGATCGCCGCCAACAGCCCGACCGTGGCCGCGATGAACCGCCGGGACACCGCCTGGTACTCCACCTGCACCGTCAAAGAACCGCTGTAACCCCGCAACGCGAGTCCTTCTTCGAGGCGACGAGCCCGGTCGAAGGCTCGCACGAAGATCGCCCCGCCTTGTCCTGCAACCGCCCGATAGGTCGTGGCCCACGTACGGAAACCGAGCCTGCCCGCCTGGGCCTCCCGCACCGCCCGCGCCGAGTCGAGCAACAGGAACACCATCCGGTAGATCAACGAGGCGACCTCGGTGATCGCGGGCGGGACCCCGATACGGGTCAACCGTGGCAGGCTGTCCGCGAGCGGGGTAGTAGTGGCGAACAACAGCAGACACAGCAGCGCGGCCATGGCACGTCCGGCCAGTTCGGCGGCTCGCGGTATTCCGCTCGGCTCCCAAGCCAACCATGGACTGCCGCCCACAGCCACGAGCAGGGGGACGGAACCCGTCAAAACGAATCCGAGGGGTACTCGAACTGCCTGCCACACCTGCCGCAGGGTCACGCCGGCCGGGCCCAACAGCAACACCATTGCCGTGGAACCGGTCAGGAGTGCACCAGGCCAGGGTGGCAGGGCGACGGCCGCGCCCAACAGACCCAGCGCCAGCAACGCCTTCTCGCCCGGATGACGGGGACGCCACCGGTTGCTGTAGGCGATCGCATCGAGAGCGAGCATCAGTCGATCGCGTCGCTAGGCGCGTTGACGGCGCCTGCGAGTTTGCGCCTGGTGCGCGCGACCCCGAAGTAGTAGCCGATCACGCCGGCCCCGATCGCGGCCTGCGCGGCGAACAGCCCCGACGCGACCTCCTCCGACGGTTCGAACAACGAGGAGGCCCAGGGCTGATAGTCCGGATGGTCCGCCGCGATGCGCTCGGCGGCGATCCCGTCCGCCCCGCCGTAGTCGCCGCTGATGAACAGCAACGGAAACGCCGCAAGAGCCACCACGGCCACTACGAGCAGCCAGTTCACGATGGTCGACCGCTTCACGCCACACTCTCCTTCACGACCGGGTTGGCGGACTTGATCAGGCCGAGGCGGGTGAGCTCGGCGGGGCTGACTCGCGACAGCAGGCGCACGATCAGCACGGTGAGCAGACCCTCACTGATCGCCAGAGGAATCTGTGTGATGGCAAAGATCGAGCCGAATTTCGCGACCGCGCCCACGACCCCTGAGACCGGGTCGGGGAAAGCCAACGCCAGCTGAACACTGGTTACGCAGTAGGTGGCGAGATCACCGAGCGCGGCTGCCAGAAATACCGCGGGTATCAGGCCGCCGCCGAGCTGACGTGTCAGGACGAAGACTCCGTACGCGACCCAGGGCCCGGCGATCGCCATGGAGAAGACGTTGGCGCCCAGGGTCGTCAGCCCGCCATGTGCAAGCAGAGTCGCCTGGAAGAACAGTACGATCGTTCCGAGCAAGGCCATCACAGGTGGTCGGAACAGCACTGCTCCGAACCCAGTGCCGGTCGGGTGCGAACACGACCCCGTGACCGACGGCAGCTTCAATGCCGACAACACGAAGCAGAACGCTCCTGCCGCGCCCAGCAGCAACTTCGACTCTGGGTTGTCTCTGATCTGTTTGACGACTGCACGTGCGCCCCACACCACAAACGGTGCAGAGGCTGCGCCCCACGCGACGGCATGAAGCGGAGGAAGGTAACCCTCGGCGATGTGCATATTGAGCCTCCATGCTCGTGGAACCAGAGCTCAGAAACGATTCTCGATTTTTACTGCTTGAACATCTGACAAAGTAGACATATGACTGGACCTGGGTCTGCGCTATGACGTTCTTGAGAGGCGGGCCGCCGCCTGGACTCTTCCGGTCGCCGGCACCGGAGAACCCGCTGTCGGGTCATGGCTCCGGTGCCGGCGCGTTCTGCCTACTCGCAGTCCAGCAAGCGACTTAGTTGACGTTGGAGTTCGTCGAGCCGCGCATTGACGACCGCGAGCTCAGCGTCCAGTAAGGGGTCTCGTCCGGGCAGGTTGCCCTCGGCAACGACCCGGTCGTCGGTGAAGAACAGGCCGGACTGCGAGCAGAAGTGTCGCAGCGGCTGACGGTCGACCGCGGCGACCACGCCGTCCTGGCCCGTCAGCTGGGCGAACGTCGGCAACGGGAGGACCGGCTTACCCGCGGCACACGAGGCGCAACACGGCGAAAGCTGCCGCCAACCCATGACTCCGTCGCCGGAGTCGGTGAAGACCTCCGCGGCCCGTCCGCACTCGCACCGTCCTGTCCACACCTTCCGCACCCGCTGATGCTCGAAGCGCAGACCCTGTTCGTAGCGGCGGTAGCGGCCCGAGACCGCCACCTCCAGCAGTACTGTGCCGCGATTCTCCGGCGCGCAGGTCAGATCTCGCGCCGCGTTGAGCGTGTGGAGGCAGTAGAACCCGCATTTGCAGACCGCGTTCGGAACAGCGTGCCTGGCGTCATTGATGCAGATCGCTGTGTCTGACGCGAGATAGACATGTTTGCGGCCAGCTCCGACCCCAGTGAAAGCGGTTCGCTCTCCCCCTGCCGAGATCATGGGAGTTGCGATCTTGTATCCGGTCAGCGGGGTGCTGGAAAGTTCATGGGTCCCGCGACCATTGATCATGGTGCAATGGCAGGCAGCGGTGAGGCTGGCATCGCGGGCGAATGCGCTCCCTCGTAGTCGCGTGACGACGAGTCAACTGACGGCTCGGGCACGAGGCGGCTGAGCACTTCCTCAGCTGTCTCGGTCGCCGCATCATCAGAGGCGAAGCCATTGGCGAGGCGTCTTCCAAGGTTCATCGATGTCTCCTGAGCCAAGATGTGGGTCGCTCGTAACGTTCGGAGAACTTCCGGTTGTCCCGCGCACGCAGCCGGAGTGGTGAGCGCGAGCCGCGGCTCCCGCCCCCTGCCCCACGCGGACGAGGTGATCTAGATCATCACCTCTCCTACCATGTTAGTTCCGACATGAAGTAATTGACAAGAACCTATTCACTTACGAAGCAATGTTGCAGTGGGGTGGCGGGTGTCCGCCTGGCCCGGGGCGGCCGGGCCAAGCCGGGCGTTCGCACCTACCAACCTCCTGCTGGAGTGCGTGATCGTGTGGAGTGGGTGATCGTGAGCCCTCGAGGCCGTCGTCAGCTGGCTGTCGACGTCCGGTCTCGGAACCCCGTTGGCGGACGACGTTCCTGTGGACGGACGGCACAAAGAACCTCACCCGAGGGGACCGGAGCGCGAAAAGGCGCCGACATACCCTGAGCCGTCTTGATGCAGCCGAACCTGAGGGACATGCCTCGGGGGGCCTGCAGACATCGCTTGAGGGAGACGCCCGTGCTCAGGCGTTCGGCTCCATCGGGCGCGTACGACTTCGCCGGGCTTCGGAACCGCTGTCGTGCGACCGGCTATGTAGCGAGCGGGGCGTCGGCTCAGCAGGGCCCTGGCGATTGGCGTAGGCGACGTGCACGCTGGTCGGGACTCGTCCGCGATCGGCGACCTCCATGCCGTTGAGACGGGCCCACTCGCGCATCTCTGCGGCCTCTCGGCGGCTATGTACGGTGCCTGCCCCGGGCCGTGGTCTGGTATCTCGCCGAACGCGCCGAGCTGATGCGATGTACGGGGCGAGCTTGCGGCGAAGCTCGGCGGCGTGCGCGGCATTCAGATCGATCTCGAACGCTCGGCCGTCAAGTCCGAGTTCTACGGTCTCGACCGCCTCGGAACCATCCAGATCGTCCACCAGCCGAACCGCGCGGATCGTCACCATAGGACAGTTCTGTCATATGCCCGGACATTTGACCAGGACGCCGGCCCGGCGAGCTGTGGAGCGAGGTTCGAGCCCACGGGCCGATCCCCGCTTCGGCATGGGGTGGTCAAGGCGCCCTGTCAGTGCAGGGTGACCTCGTCGCCGACGTGGATCGTGCCGCCCTGCTCCACCTCGGCGTAGCAGCCCGCGCACGGCAGGACGCCGAACCCGGGCACGTCGACGCGGTTGCGGACAAGCACCGTCCGCACCGCTCGCGGTGACCGGGGCAGGTCGCCGTGTTCGAGGGTGGGCACCGAGCAGCGCGGCGTCGGCACCGAGACCCGCAGTACGATCTCGTCGCCGATGCGCAGCTCGCGACCCAGCCACTGGTTCTCGACGAACGGCGGAGTCCCGTCCGGTGTCTGCAGCACGAGGTTGGGACGGTACCGGAGGGGCTCGACACCAACCTCGGCCAGCGTCGCACTGGTGATCAGGTGCAAGGGCGCGTAGTCGACGAACGTCGTCCCGGGCGTGCCCATTCCGATCTCCAGCGTGGCCGCCGGGACGGCGGCGTCGACACCCTCGGCGAGCACGTCCTCGGGGTCGGGACGCTCGACGGTCGCACCGTCGGGCCGGTCGGTGGCCACGCGCACGGCCCGGCCCAGCTCGGCGGACAACCGCCCGTCGACGTCCGGGGACGCGGCGTTGAGCTTCCACCCCGCCGGGGAGGTGATCACGACCGTGTCGACGTCCATCGTTGCGGAGTACTTGAGCAGGTTCCGCCACAAACGCGGGTGCTTCGCGGTGGCAACGAGCCCGGACTCTTCATCGATCACCGCGACGACGCGGTCCGCGCGCAGACCCTCAGCGTCGACCCGGCCCTCCATGATCGGCTCCCCCAGCATCGATTTCACC
This sequence comes from Pseudonocardia sulfidoxydans NBRC 16205, assembly GCF_007989085.1. Lineage (GTDB taxonomy): Bacteria > Actinomycetota > Actinomycetes > Mycobacteriales > Pseudonocardiaceae > Pseudonocardia > Pseudonocardia sulfidoxydans. The sequence goes on along the minus strand of NZ_BJVJ01000044.1, from coordinate 8,804 downwards.
GGGTACCGCCACATTGCGGTGACTTGCACGAACGCCTCCGTCAGTTGAAGTGTGCGAGAGTCCATTCGCGACCCCACCTGCCGTCCCTGCGGAATGCGAGGAGACCAGCGAGCCGACCTACTCGGTCTGGGACGCTGCCGACGTCTCGTCTCCGAGTTCCTCGTCGGCGATCGCACGCATCCGCCCGAGCGCTGTGTCAATCAGGCGGCGAGCCTCCTGGTCTGTCAGCCCAAGCCGGCCAGCGATCTCAGGCACCTCTAGTCCCTGCACGCACGTCAGGACGAACGCATCGCGATCCGGAGCCGGGATCGACCGAAGGCTGCGCAGGATCCTGTCCCACTCCGCGATCTGGTCTCGTCGGCCGGCCTTGGCCTCGGCGATACGAGCCTCTGCGAGATGCCCGATTCTTGCCGAGTACGGAAGCCCGAAGAACCTGAACACGCCAGGTTTCCTGAGCATCCCAGCCACGACCTGGGCGCCGACGCGGTCGGCGAGAAGGCGATCCCCGAGCCGGTGCATACAGGAAAAGCTGACCGATTCGTAGGTAGATCGAACTCGATCGAGCCAGTCGTCGTAGGAGTCGGAGGGGAAACCGTCTGATAGTGCAGGTGGAAGGGGATGTGTCATGAGTAGTCCGCCCCCGTTCGTGGCGCAGCGCTCACAGGAAGCGCCGAGTGGATCGGAAGTCGCGTGAGCAGGCAGTCTGGAAAAAGCACCCCCGCGTCCTGCTGGGGGACGCGAGGGTGCTTTCTCGGGTGGTGGACGCGTTACGGCGTCGGAACCACCGTGGTGACCGCCGCCGCGATGTTGGCGGTCTGGATCTCCACGCCGGTCGAGGGGAGGCTGGCCTCGCCCCGGATGTCGTCATAGCTGATCATCGGGGGGATGCCGCCCTCGCCGAGCGCCATGCCGGCGTAGTCGCCGAACTCCTGGTTCCGCTCGTTGAGCGCGATTCCGAGCTCGAGCAGGAAGGAGTGCTGAAGGATGCGCTCCTGCTCCGGAAGAGCGTCGTACGCGTCACGGCCGGTGTGGAACGCCGTCAGGTCGGGCCGGGCAACCCCGGGGACGACGACGTTGGTGTACACGGTGAGCTCATCGAAGAACTCGCCCTGGCTCGTCGTGAGGGTGCCGTCCTCACCGGGCAGCAAGAACTGCTTCAGGGTGTCCTGGAGCTTGTTCTCCATCGTGTCGTTCCAGCGAGACCGTGCCGAGAACGTGTGGGCTTCGATGTAGTCGGTCTTGAAGCCCTCACGCACGCCCAGATACTGCGGAATGAACCCGATCCAGGTCGAGATCATGTCACGCCACTTGCTCATCGGCTCGCCGGGCAGCACCTGAACGCCCGGGTGAGTCAGCTTGGCGACGTCGAACAGCGTCCAGTTCCGTGCACCAGGGCTGACCCGCTCGTGCGGGGCGCCGGTGTAGCCGGACGGGCGCAGCACCCGGAACAGCTCACGGCCGTAGTCGTGCAGCACGTAGCGGCAGAACGAGTCGTCGACGAACTTGTTCGTCACGTGCAACGCCTGCTGGTGCCGAACCTCCGGCAGCACACCCTTCTTGATGGTCGTGTAACGGTGCAGCCGCTCCCACGCGTGCTCCTGCGGGAGGGCGAGGAAACCGCCGTTGAAGGGGTTCTTGTAGAGATCGCCCCAGACCGAGGTGATCGCGTTGTTCTTGGTCTCGTCGAGCATGCAGTCAAGGTCGTTGAGCGTGGCGTAGACGCTCGCACCGCGCTGGTACTCCGGGTCTCCGGAGCACGGCAGCAGGCCGACACCGACGACCGGAACCCGGCGCCCGAGCCTGACGTTGGTCAGGTGGCGTGCCAGGTCGACGACCATGCCACTACCGGTGCCGCCACCGATGCCGAAGAAGACGAGAACGATCGACGGCAGACGGGTCTGGTCGATGCTGCGGGCGAAGTCGTCGAGCTCGTTGGCGAGCGTGCGGTCGGCGCCGTAGTAGGCGCTGCCGTAGATGGCCTTCGCCACTGCCCGGGGAAAGTGCTCTTCCTCGCCGGGCACCTCGAGCTGGCCGACGTAGTGCTTGTCGGCCTTCGGCATCGTCGTCGACGAGGTCAGCCAGGGCTGGAACGCCGGCCGGTAGTCGAAGCGCGGGAACTCCTTGCCCAGCCACTCGGGATAATCCGACAGCGAGCGGTAGAGTTCGTCGGCACTCGGGACCGACAGGTTCACCGTGCGGATCTGAGCCCGGTCGGTCGGAATCTCGCGGTCGCGGAGTCGGTCGATGAAGGAGTCACCGTACTGGCGCATCTGCGCCATGTCGGCGTCGCCGATGTCGATCGACAGCGCGGTGAAGCGGGCTCGGGGGTCGTCAAGCATGTCCTCGAGCTCACCGGTGCGCAGAAGAGCATCGATCATCTGCGCGCCGGTCTTGCCGATACCGACGGCGTGGATGCAGTGCGGAGCCTGCTTCCCGGTCGCGCTGTGATAAAGAGAGAGACCACTCATGTCTAGCCTTCGCTCCTAGTCTAGATAACCCAAGTCTTTGAGAACAGTCGCAGCCGTTGTCGGACGTTCGTCCGCGATGACGGTGCGGTACTGATCGATGAAATCTGCGGCGCTCCTGGTCATCTCACCCTTCTCGACCAGGTCGATCGCGCGTTCGAGATTTCCTCGACTAAGCGATGCCTTCCAGAGACGGTGGCTGACGTAGATCTTCTCCTCGTCCGCACCACTCACCGACAGCGTCGCGGTGCCGGGAAGAGAGGCAACCTCGGCGCCGTCGCGGTAACGCTCCAGGACGTACGACCAGTCCAAAGGCATCGCTGTTCACTCCTCAGTTGATCAGGCGAGCGGCACGTTCTCGAGCTCTTCGCCACGGATGGCGGCGTGCGGGACGACAACCCAGCAAGCGCACCCGAGCAAGCATTCCCCGCCCATCGACTCGAAGCGAGTCGACGGCTCACAGAGCAGCACACCCAGATCGAGGATCCAGGAGTGAGCCATGAGCTTCTGCTCCCAGTCGAAGGTGTCGTAGGCGTCGCGAGTCGGAGCGAACCACCGGAGGTCGAGCTTGCTGACCTTGGGAACAAAGGCGCTCGCGCCCGCGGGGCTCGCGTCCGCGTAGGTCACCACCGCCGCGTCGACCCTCGTCTTGGGCAGTTCGACAGCAGCCGTGTCACCGGCCGCCGACTTTCCGTACCACCGCACCTCCGCGAACGGCGGCTCGACACCGTCGACCAGCTCGCGGTCGCTGATGGCCGGCGCGTTGTCCGCGTCGTCGACAGCGAGCAGGTTGAGCCAACGGTCGCTCTGCTCGCCGCGGATAGCGGGGTGCCAGCTGCTGGCGTCGACATTCAGCCAGTTCAGAGCCTTGATCGACTCGTAGACGTGCTTACCGCCGTCGCGGACCAGGAAGGCAGCCAGGCCGGCGTCGACCGCCTTGTGCGTCGCCTCGAGGTCGCCGGTGCGCTCGTAGACCGCGTTCTGCGGGATGGCGAAGAAGCCCGCGGTGAACGGGTTCTTGTACAGGTCGCCCCAGACCGTCATGACGCCCTGGTTCTTCTCGGCGTCGACCATGCAGTCCAGCTCGTTGATCGCCGGGAACAGCCGGCCGTCGAAGACCTCGTCGGGGTCGCCGTCGCACGGCAGCACGCCCATTCCGAGCACCCAGGGGCGCCGGCCGAGCTTGATGTTCGACAGGTGGCGGGCCAGGTCGACGACGATGCCGCTACCCGTGCCGCCGGCCAGGCTGAACACAACACAGACGATCGGCGTGGCCTGGCTGTCCTGGATGCCGGCGACGAAGGCGTCGAGCTCCTGGGTGACCTCGTGCCCCTGGTAGTACTCAACCCCGTAGATGGCCTTGGACAGCGCGCGGTCGAAGTGCCCGTCCGCCGCGGGGATCTCCAGGTCGTTCGGCAGCCACGGCTCGTAGTTCGGGTTCCAGTAGTAGCGCGGGAACTCCGCCTTGAGGTACTCCCGGTACCGACGCAGCCCACTGAAGAGGGTCTCCGAGTCCAGAGCGGGCAGGGCCACCGTGCGGACCTGGCCACTGGACGACTTGGCGGCGTCACGCACCCCGGCCAGGTCGCCATCGCCGATGTCGATCGCGAGGGCGCTGAACCCGCCGTCGGACAGGGAGGAGTCGGCGGCGGCGCGCACGAAGCTTTCCACCACGTTGGCGCCGGTCTTCCCGAGCCCGAGGACATGGATCGAGAACGGGCCCTCGTGGTCTCCCGCCTCGTGAGTCCGACGCTGTACCAGGTCCTCGATGCGGGACAGGTCAGTCACCGGAGCGTGGTCGTGCCCGTGGCCGTGGCCGTTGGCACCTGTCATGTCGATCTCCCATTCCTCATGTTGACGCGATCGCGACGGAACCTTCTGCGGAGGTGTGACCATGAATCCCCCACACCGCGCGACTGCCGTAGTGCTTGTCAGTGCGGCCGGCGCCTGACCTGCGCCCGCTCGGCTCCCCCAGCCCCGTCGGTTGAGGTGAAGCCAGGATCCTCTCGGTGCGGCCGGGTCATCAACCCCGGCGGGCCGCGGGATGGTGCGGCACCCTGGTTCCGGCCTCCCCTTCCGTCTCGGGAAGCGCGGTCCGCACGCCCGCTGTGACGAGCTGTGCTGTGATGCAACCTACTCGAACAGTGCTCAATATCAATACATCACAACGGAAATTTCTCTGGATGTAGCGCTTCCGTCCAGGGCGGAGGACCGTGTCGGGTCGCCGGAACATGCTGTCCGACGTCAGCCGCCGGCACGTCCGGCCTGCCCCAGAACAGCGAACCTCCGCGACGGATGAGGCAACCCGGTCTGTCGCACCACGCTCTACAAGGGGCGTGGCCGGGCTACCGAGCAGGCTCAGACGCCGCGGCAAACCAGTCCTTCGTACATCGAAACCTGTCGAGCCCGACCGTCACAACCTCGTCAGGCACCTCGTCGACCAGGGCGCCGAGACGTCGCAGTGCCTCCGCCACCGGAGTCGCGTCACCGAGGGGGCCGGTTCGAAGCGGAGCGCTGTGCTCCGGCCCGTAGGCGAGCACGCCTTCGACCCAGACTGCGGCCGCTTCCCAGCCGGAGTAGGCGGTGTATTCGATCTCGAAGTAGCCGATCGGCCCGCGGTACGATGCGTGGATCAGTGCGGCGTAGACGCCGGGCGTCATCCACCTAAAGCCGAGTCTCGGCATCATCTTCGCGCGCGACCCCGCCACCGCCCCGCAACTGCCTGCTGGGAGCGGGATCATCGCGAGGTCCTGCTCGAGGGGGGCCACCCGGCTCGCGGGCCGGCACAGCGGGACCGCCCGCATGACGTCCACGCATCCCACCAGCGCACGCAGCTCGACCAGTACGCCGCAGTCGTTGATCATCTGAACGAACCCCGCAGGCATTGAACTAGCGTTGTGCGTGCACCGCTCGTGTCTGGGCTACCGCGCCCCAACTTCTCCAGCATCCGGTGAGGCGCGCCCCGGTACCGCGGCAGCAGCTCTAGGCGACGCGCCCATGAAGAGTTGCTTCCCTTAGATAGTATGTCAACCGAAAGTGTTCTAATGTGATGAGTGCCGGGCAAGCAGCGGACTCCGGCGATGAGACGGAACGGCCCACTGGCGGGCGAGGCTCGGGTGCAGCACATGGAGCCTCGCCCAGGCATCCCCTCGGCGGGGGCCGACACCGTGAAGGCGACGGCGCGTCCGGGGCCATGCCCGGCCGCCGGAAGGAGGGCTGAAGTGCTATCGCTGATTCGGGTTCTCGGCAGCTTGGAGCGGCAGCTCACGCAGCACCTCGAGTCCGTTCTGGCCACCGAAGGCCTCAATATCGACCAATGGCGGGTACTGGAGCTGCTCGCCGACGGGGTCGGGCTACCCATGTCGCGGATCGCTCACCATCTATTGGTTCCGGGTGCAACGCTGACCAAGATCGTCGACCGCCTCACCGACGCATCGCTGGTGTATCGGCGCGTAGACCAAGCCGACCGCCGACGGGTTCTGGTGCTTCTCGGCGATCGCGGCCAGCTCGTCTATCACAGGCTCAGCCCCATGGCTCGGAGAGTGGAGCGAGAGTTCCTCGTCGAGATCGGCGTCGACCCAAAAATGATGTACCAGATTCTGGGCCAGGTCGCGAAGGCGAGACTGCTACAGCCCAGGGCATAGGCGATCCGCCTGATCTGGCTTCGAGATCGACGGCAGGACGGCGATCATCTCGGAGGGAACCTCCTTGATCCCGGCACTCGCCTCCCGTCTGGCTCGGCCCGGTCCGGCGTGAGGCCGGCTGCGGTAGCCCGCTCCGCGGGACCTTCGCGATGCGCGGCGGTGCGTCTCCTTGCCGGCTCGCCTGACGGATTCGCCCTCCGTCCTCGCTCTCAGTGATGGCAGCTCGAACATCTCCGTGGGTGTCGGCCCCTTGACAGCGCGTCCCTGTGGCGCCCAGGAGGCAGTCATGCCTGCAGCAGGCCGCGCGCTGGAATCGTCGGGGAGCCGGAGGTCTTGACGACCACTCCGTCAACTCGTAGGTTCCGATTCGAATATTTCATGACGGTACTGTCTATAACGACAGCAAGTGCAGGAGGAACCGTGCGTCACGGTGACATCTCGTCCAGCCCCGATACGGTCGGAGTCGCGGTCGTCAACTACAAGATGCCGCGGTTGCACACCAAGGCCGACGTCCTCGAGAATGCCCGGGCAATCGCCGACATGGTGATCGGCATGAAGTCGGGCCTGCCGGGCATGGACCTCGTGGTGTTCCCGGAGTACTCGACGATGGGGATCATGTACGACCCTGAGGAGATGTACGAGACGGCTGCCATCATCCCGGGTGAGGAGACCGAGATCTTCTCCGACGCCTGCCGGCGAGCCAACACGTGGGGAGTCTTCTCCATCACCGGAGAGCGACACGAGGACCACCCGCACAAGCCCCCCTACAACACCCTGGTTCTCATCAACTCCAACGGCGATATCGTGCAGAAGTACCGCAAGGTTCTGCCGTGGACACCCATCGAGGGCTGGTATCCGGGCGATACCACCTACGTGACCGAGGGCCCGAAAGGCCTCAAGATCTCGCTGATCATCTGCGACGACGGCAACTACCCGGAGATCTGGCGGGACTGCGCCATGAAGGGTGCGGAACTTGTCGTTCGTCCGCAGGGCTACATGTATCCGGCCAAGGATCAGCAGGTCCTGATGGCGAAGGCCATGGCCTGGGCGAACAACTGCTACGTGGCCGTGGCGAACGCAGCTGGGTTCGACGGGGTCTACTCATACTTCGGCCACTCGGCCATCATCGGGTTCGACGGCCGCAGCCTGGGCGAATGTGGTGAGGAAGAGAACGGGATTCAGTACGCGCAGCTGTCGGTCAGCGCGATCCGTGACGCCCGGACCAACGACCAGTCTCAGAACCATCTCTTCAAGCTGCTCCACCGTGGCTACACCGGGGTCCACGCAGCCGGCGACGGCGACAAGGGTGTTGCGACCTGTCCCTTCGACTTCTACAAGCTGTGGGTCACCGACGCGCAGAAGGCCCAGGAGGCGGTCGAGGCGATCACGCGCGACACCATCGGGGTGGCCTCGGCGCCGGTCTACGATCTGCCTTACGACAAGACCAACGAGGCCTAGGTTGCCGTTCCTCAGCGATCGCTTCCACGACCAGCAGCAAGGGGGCACCCCCGCACTGAACGGGCTGAACAGGACCGGCACGTTCGATGCAGCGGCGATCGCGGAGCGCATCGGCCGACGGGTGCTGGGTCAGGACGACATCGTCGAGGAGATTCGGCAGGCTCTCGTCGTCGTACAGGCAGGCTTCCACGACCGGGAACGCCCGCTGTCGACATTGTTACTGGTCGGGCCCACTGGCGTCGGGAAGACCGAGATCGTCCGCCGGCTCGCAGCTGAGTTGCGGTCGGGTCCCGACGACTTCTGCCGAGTCGACATGGGGCAGCTGGCCCAGGAGCACTATGCCGCGGCCCTGTCCGGAGCCCCTCCCGGCTACTCCGGGAGCCGGGAGGGTAGCAGCGTGTTCGATCGCCCGGCGATCGAGGGCAGCCCGTTCATCCCGGGCATCGTGCTCTTCGACGAGGTCGAGAAGGCGCACCCCGTCGTTCTCCGGGCGCTGCTCGGGCTGCTCGACCGGGGCATGCTGGCGCTGTCCAATGGCGAGCAGAGGATCTCGTTCCGGAACGCGTTCGTATTCCTGACGTCGAACCTCGGCTCGGCCGACATCGCTCGCCGGCGCGGGTCACGGCGTCAACGCGTTCTCGACGCCATCCCCGGTACCGGTGGCCTGCGTCGCAGCCAGGATCACGCCACGATCGACGCGGCGCTTCGCGACTTCTTCGATCCGGAATTTCTCAATCGGATCGACCGGGTGCTCCGGTTCAACGAGATCTCCCGGCATGTCGCGCATGACGTCGTTCAACTCCACCTGAACGAGGCCCGAGAGCTCCTCCGCAGGCGCGGCGTGGAGATGGAGTGCCGCCCGGGCGCCCTCGAGGCGCTTGTCGATGTCGGATTCGATCCCGTGCACGGCGCACGCAGCCTGCAGCGAGCACTTCGACGGCACGTGCTTGCCCCGACGGCTGAACTCCTGGTTGCGGCCAGGGCCGACGCGACCGAACAGCTACGTGTCCGCCTGGAGCCGGAGGCGGCGGGACGGTCCGGGGTGCGAGTGCGCTCCGTCTGAGGCCAGACCCGCCGGTCAGAGGCACCGAAGGAGCCGATCGGGTGGTGGCTCGCGGCCCCGTTGCCACGGGTCACCACCCGAGCCGTTCGTCTCCACACGACAATTCGACACCATCGCGTCCCCGAGTCGCGATCGTGTTCTCAGGGAGGTTGGTTTCGCGTGCGACTCGTTCTA